>CACLYZ010000053.1:0-2039 GCA_902611225.1 uncultured Prochlorococcus sp. | reverse complement strand
GGACAGGATTTTAATGCGATATCCTTTATGAATTGACCATCCTTTGTATATATATTTGATAAGGCTGTCCAACCTGCACATGTAGAAGCGCTGAGGGGGACTGTAATACAAGGTATATTAAGAGACTCGGCTATATATTTTCCAGAATCTAGAACTTTGCCACCCCCAGCTGCAATAACAGAATCATTATTATTATTTGAAATGATATTCTTAACTCTTGAAATATCTTCAGAACAACAATCAAATTGTAAATCAGCAGAATTAACAGTCAGATTTAGATTTTTTAAGTCAATCGAAATATTATTTCTCAGATTTTTCGTATGAATTCCTCTACCAAGAATTAATGGACTTTTAGTTAATTTAGTAATTTGAGGTAGAGATTCTTCCCAAGCATAATTTCCCCTATATATAGTTTCTGGAGATATTGACTGCATTTTAAATTTGAATAATTAGAAGTTAGCGCCTGCTAGCTCTTGAGAAGATTCTTCAGAAGAAATATTTATTGTAACTTTTTGGGTATCATCTATATCAACTAAAGCATTATCTCCATCTTTTATTCTTCCAGAAAGAACTTCTTCCGCCAAACTATCTTCTAGTAAACGCATAACTGCCCTTCTCAAAGGTCTTGCTCCGTATGAAGGATTATAACCTTCTTCAACAAGTCTTTCTTTAAAAGCATCAGTAACACTTAGTTTAATGCCTTTTTCTTCTAATCTTGCAAAAACTTCTTGCAACATTATTTCAGCAATTTCTTTCACCTCATTTTTAGTTAGTTGTCTGAATACAATTATTTCATCAAGTCTATTTAAAAATTCAGGCCTAAAGTACTGCTTAAGTTCTTCATTAACTAAAGATTTAATTCTATTGTATTGGCTATCTTCAACTGAATCTCCTGAGAATTCAAATCCTAGTCCTCCACCACCTTTCTCGATTACTTTAGAACCGATATTAGAGGTCATTATTAACAATGTATTTTTAAAATCAACAGTTCTGCCCTTGGAATCAGTTAATCTTCCGTCCTCAAGTAATTGCAATAATAAATTGAATACATCTGGATGTGCCTTTTCAACTTCATCAAATAAAACAACGGTATAGGGACGTCTTCTGACGGCCTCAGTTAGCTGACCACCTTCATTAAAACCAACATAACCAGGAGGCGAGCCTATAAGTTTACTAACTGTATGTCTTTCCATAAATTCTGACATATCTAATCTGATCATTGCTTCTTCACTGCCGAAGAAATATGAAGCTAATGATTTAGTCAATTCAGTTTTACCAACACCGGTAGGACCAGAAAAGATAAAACTTGCTATGGGTCTATTAGGGTTTTTTAATCCAACTCTTGCTCTTCTTATGGCTCTTGAGACAGCCTTTACAGCTTCATCTTGTCCAATAAGTCTTTGGTGAAGTGTTTCCTCCATATTGAGAAGCTTGACTGATTCAGTTTCTGTTAATTTTTGAACAGGAACACCTGTCCATGAAGCAACAATATGTGCTACATCCTCTTCACTAACAAGGGGACTTTGTAAAAGTTTTGAATCACTTTTTACAGGATTATCAGCATCAGATTGATCTCCAGCCGTAGATTCTTTTTTATTGTCCAAAACCTCTTTAATTTTTGCAGACAATTCCATCTCTTTTTCGCGTAATTGGCCAGCTTGATCAAAATTTTGGTCTCTTACAGATTCTTCTTTTTGTTTCTGGACTTGTCTTAGTTCTTTATCTATTTGTTTTGCTTCAGGCGGAAGTTTAGAGTTTATTAAACGAACTCTACTTCCAGCCTCGTCGATGAGGTCAATAGCCTTATCAGGTAAAAATCTGTCAGAGATATAACGATCACCTAAATGAGCGGCGGCCTCTAGGGCATCGTCAGTAATTTTTAGACGATGATGTTGTTCGTAACGCTCTCTAAGACCTTTCAAAATTTCGATTGTATCTTCTATGGATGGCTCCCCTACCATTACAGGCTGGAATCTTCTTTCTAGAGCAGCATCTCTTTCAATATGTTTTCTATATTCATCTAGAGTTGTAGCTCCAAT
>CACLYZ010000052.1:0-2039 GCA_902611225.1 uncultured Prochlorococcus sp. | reverse complement strand
AGAATTAAGTGATCAGAGTAAAACAACTAATCAATCTATAAATTCTCATAATGAAAAACATGCATTTGAAAGAGATAATTTTTCGGAAAATGAAAATTCCAATGAATTCGCAGAAGATAATTTATTAAAAGATTTTTCATCCATTACACCTTTTACAGAAATAACACCTTTGAATTTTGAAATAGAAGATTCTTTACAAAAAGATTTATCATCTGTCTCAATTAATGAAGTAAATCTGCCAAAAATTGTATACATGATTGTGGATAAAGAAATTGAATTAGAAGTTAAATATCTGAAAGACTACCCTGATTGGCAATTTTTAGCAAAAGATGAATTAAACAGAAAAACAATTGCAATTTATTTGGATTTGAAAATTGCAAAAAGATTTTGTAAAAAAGAACAAAAAGTCATTAAAGTTCCAAATAGTAATGTTTTTAAAATTGCTGCTCGATTTTTACAATCTAGAGGTATTACTAGAATAGTTAGTGATGATCAACTTATAGCTTTATAAATTTTTTTCACCTTCCTTTTCTCTAATATTAAGCCCTAATAGATTTCCCGTAATTGAACCGCTTATAAAACTAATGCCTACTATAAAACCTATTGGTAAATTTACCGTCTCATTAACAATTAGATTAACCTTGTTTTTCCTAGAATTATTTTGAATTCCAACCATTAAAATTAAAAACAAAGAAAAATGGAATATTAATATAAATAATGATTTTTTTAAAATAAATAACATTGTTAATTTTTTAAATGACTTTGATTTTTATACATATCATAAATCACTCTCTTCGTTAGATTATTCTTCTTGGCAAGGTATTTAGAAGCTTCTGATAAGTTCAAACCTGCATTTATCAATTCATATATTTCTTTTTTTAATTCAATTTCATCAAATTCACTCTTTCTATTTTTCTTATCAATACCTTTTATTACAACTGTAATTTCACCTAAGACCACTTTCCCTTCAAGATATTCAATAACTTCATCAATATCTTTCCCTAAATGCTCCTCAAACTTTTTTGTTAATTCTCGAAATACTTGAATCTCCCTTCCTCCGCCACAAAATTCTTTTAATTCGCCCAACAACTTTTTAAGACGGTGAGGGGACTCAAATATTATTGTCGTTTTTTCACTTTTACTAATTTCCAAGAGAATTTCCTCTCTTTCAGACTTTTTTCTGGGGAGGAAACCTTCAAATGTAAATTTAGAAGATGGCATCCCACTAGAAGCAATGGCAGTTAGTGCTGCACATGGTCCAGGAATACAAATGATATTTATACCATTAGATTTTGCATCCCTGATTAGTTCTTCGCCAGGATCGCATATGCTTGGCATGCCAGCGTCGCTAACTAATGCGACTGATTTTCCTGAATTAAGATCACCAATTATTTTTGATGTTTTATTAAGAGAATTATGCTTATTAAAGCTTATTAAATTATTGGTAAATTCGTATTTGCTCATTATTTTTTTTGTTTGCCTGGTATCTTCACACGCGATAAGAGAAACATTTTTAAGAATATTCAATGCTCTAAATGAAATATCATTCAAGTTTCCTATTGGAGTACCAACAATATATAAAACACTTCTTTCAGGTTCATGACTTTTGTGAGACGATAAAGATTTAATATTCATTTAGTGATTAACTTACCATCTGGTTTAGATATCAAAACCCTCATTAATGACTTGAGGAATTTTAGCTGGGAGGCTTCTGAAACCTTGCTTCATTATTCTCAAATACTAAAAGATTCAAGTAATAAAAGCAATATTCTTCAAAATGATAATGTTGAAGCTCCTGTCACATTAGCGGATTTAAAAGTAAATGATCTTATAATCCAAAAAATAAATGAAAAATATAAGGATATTGATTGGGAAATTTTAAGTGAGGAGAATGTAAAGGAATACTCTAATAAATTTAATTCTAATAAAGATTGGATATGGGTTCTTGATCCTCTTGATGGGACAAAGGATTTCATCCAAGGAACACAAAATTATGCTATGCACTTGGCATTGAATTATAAGCAAAGACCATTTATTGG
>CACLYZ010000051.1:0-2246 GCA_902611225.1 uncultured Prochlorococcus sp. | reverse complement strand
ATTAGTTTTTTCTCAATAGAAAATTTTTCCATATCTTTTAATTCTATTAATGATGTCCAACCATCATCCCAAGATACTCTAAATCCAACAATCACTTTAGTCTCTGGAGGGTAAAACTCTAGTAAAGTTTCTTGAGACCTTTTCACATGCCTAGCACTTAGATATAAACATATAGAGGAATTGTGTTTCGCAAGATCTTTCAGAGATTCTTTTTCGGGCATCCCTGTTCGACCTCCTGCTCTAGTTAAAATTATTGTTTGTGTTATGTCAGGGATGGTTAACTCAGCTTCATGATATGCTGCAGCAACTTGAAAAGCACTTACTCCAGGAACAACCTCGATTTCAATTTTTTCGTTTTTTAAAATTTCGATTTGCTCTCTAATTGCTCCAAAAAGGCAAGGGTCTCCATCATGCAACCTTACAACAGTTTTCCCTGTCTGAAATTTTTCTATCATAATTGAGGTGATTTGCTTTAAGTTAAGTGAACTCGTTTTTATTTTTTCAGAACCTTCTTTAGCAGAATCTAAAATCTTTTCAGGAATTAGAGAATCAGTCCAAATAATGACATCTGCAATTTTTATCTTTTTTAATGCTTTTAAAGTTAATAATTCTGGATCGCCTGGACCAACACCAACAAAGGATATTTTGTTATCCATTCTTTCTATTTTTCCCACTATATGTTCTCAATCTTAAAAAAAATATTCCAATTAATCCAGAAGAAAATAGAAAAATACTTATAAATTGAGCCATTCTTATACCGCCATCACAGAAAGGTGGAAGTCCACCAATGCATAGTGGGTCAGTTCTTAAACCTTCAATCCAGAATCGTCCAAAGCTATAACTTATTAAATAAATACAGCTAATAAAGCCAGGCCTGAAAAAATCTGTTTTATTTTGTTTATTAAAGGTAATAATAAGGACAATGAAAATCAAAAGATTCCACAATGACTCATAGAGAAATGTAGGATGAAAAAACTCATAATTAATAAATTCTAAAGGCCTATTTTGGATAGGTATAAATAATTTCCAAGGCAAATTTGTAGGAACTCCAAAGGCTTCATTATTGAAAAAATTTCCCCACCTTCCTATTGATTGTCCAAGAATAATCGAGGGTATTAATATATCTATAAAGGTTTTTAAATTAATTTTTTTCGACTTACAGAAATAGATTATAGATACTAATCCTCCAATTAGACCTCCATGGATTGCTATGCCTCCTTCCCAAACTGCAAGAAAAGAAGGTATTTGAATGATGTTATTGAATAGTTCAAAAGAAGTAAAAAAGTTTTCTCCGCTATATTGCCTCCACTCAAAAATTACGTAATAAGCTCTAGCTCCAATTATTGAAGAGATTATTAATGATGGAAGTATTTCACTAATGTACTCTGGGTTAATATTTCTCGCCTTTGCTAGTTTTTTAGAGACAAATAGGCCTATTAAAACTGAAACCGAAATAAGAAGTCCGTACCATCTAACAGTTATAAATCCTAAATTTAAAAAAGTTTCTCCTGGAGATTTTATAAAAGCTTGAAGTATAAGCATTTAGAGAAAGTTAGATACCCTCTGCTGCTTGCACTTTTTCTACTTGTTTTTTCTTTAATACTAAAAGTATTTGTGTTAAGCCCACACCAATGAAGAATGCAATCAATCCAATAACTCTATAAGGGCTCTGAAGTACAACCTCAGCATCTAATTGCCCAAAGCCACCAACGTTGGGATCATTAGTAAGAGGGTCACCTACATTAATTTTATCTTGAGCTTTTACGATAAGTTGAGGACCAACAGGCACTGCTTCAGTAGTTATTTCACCATTTTCGTTTTCTATATTTACTTGATAGCTACCATCTTCAATTGTTTCTATTGAATTTATAGTTCCTGCAATGGAAGAAGTGAATACTACATTATTGCTCTTGTCTCCAGTTGGATATACCTGACCTCTACCTCTATTGCCTCCAATATGTAACGAGTATTTCCCATAGTGATATTCTTTATTAGTGGATGGGTCAGGGGAAAGTACAGGGAAAACGATTTCTTTATTGGTATCGCCAGGTAAAGGTCCGACAATAATGATATTATCTTTCTCTTCACTGTAGTTAGTGAAATAAACCCCTTCTGTCTCCTCTTTTATTTCTTCGGTCCATCTTTCTTGTGGAGCAAGTTTAAAGCCATCAGGCAGCATTACAACAGCACCAACTTGTAATGGAACTTCAGAACCATCAGCCCCTATCTCTTTTAAATCATTTTTG
>CACLYZ010000050.1:0-2307 GCA_902611225.1 uncultured Prochlorococcus sp. | reverse complement strand
AGGTAGAGGCAGCCTGGAAACTTTACACGCCATTAATAGAATTGATGGATAATTCTCCTTGGAAATTACCTATCTATAATTATGAATCTATGACATGGGGACCTCCTGAGTCAGATCAATTAATTTCAAAAGATAATATTTTCTGGCGTAGACCCTAAAAATGAAACCTCAACTTACACTACAAACCCCTTTAGAGCTTCCTTATCAGGAAATTTCTAATTACCTTAATAAATTATGGATTTCAGAAGATAAAGATAATAGTGGAGCTAATACTTTCACATTAATGGTCTGGCAGCCTGCTTGGTTAGAACAATGTTTGGTTCAAAAAGGATTAGTAAATGGACCAATTACTGGAAATCTAAGTCCAGAGATAATTGCAGTTGCTAAAAAATTTATATTAGATCAAGGACTTCCCATCACTACTTCACTTAATAGCGAAGAATTATTGAATTTGTTGAAGGAAAATTTATCTAATAAAGTCTTTGAAGATTTTAGGGGACAATTTTTTGAATCAACGATAAGTACATTGAATCCAAGAAGATTAATAACTCTAGCGCCAACATTAAATAAAAATTCAGATATCAAAACTTTTGTATCCGCTTACTGTCCATTAAGTGATACCTCAGCTATGCAACCTATTTGTGGGGATTTAGTTGTTATTAGAGGGGGCTCGGCCTCAATATTTAATAAAGGATTAAAAATAATTGATGAATTATCTATTGATGAATTGCCTTCATGGTTGTGGTGGAATGGAAGCTTGGATGAGTCGCCTGAAATCTTCGAATATTTTACTGATTATGGTCTAAGGTTAATAATTGACACCGCTCTTGGATCGCCTCAAAGATGTTTAAAAGTTTTAGATCAATTAAGTAATTCAAATAAAGCTATTAATGATTTGAATTGGGTTAGATTGAAAAATTGGAGGGAATCATTGGCAATGATTTTTGATCCGCCATCAAGGAGACCAATTTTAGATCATATTACTGATATTGACATTGATATCGCAGGAGATCATTTGATTCAAGCGTTGTTTTTGATTTCATGGATTAGCGATAAACTTGGTTGGTCTTTTCTAAGAGTTGAAAGGGATACAGAATCAACAAAAATAGAGTTTGAAAGAATTAATGGCGAAATAATTTCTACATCAATTAATCCCTTACCTTTGGGAAATCCAAGTATTCATTTAGGACAAGTTATTGGATTGAGGATGATTTCAAAAATTAGTGAGGTTCAAAAAAATAACACTTGTGTAATACTTGGCTGTGAATCAGTGGAATGTATGAGACTTGAAGCAGGGGGAATGGCTAATATGGAATTAATAGAACAAGTTGTTCCAAATTCTTTTTCTACATCAGAGTACGATGTTAGTAAATTATTGGGAAGTAGTAGAGGTAATACCGGTCCTCTTTTTGAAAATTCTATTAAAATAGCTCTTCAAATATTTAATGGTCTGAATAACTAATAGATGCCTTGTGTAATATCTTCTCCTTCAACTGATAGCGGGAAAACTACTTTATCTCTTTTGCTATCTTGTTGGGCGTTCTCAAAAGGTATAAAGATACAAACTTTCAAGGTTGGCCCAGATTATCTTGATCAACAACAACTTAGCTCAATTGGCCAACCTATTTGCAGGAATTTAGATATTTTTTTAAGTGGTAAGGAATGGGTTCAAGAAAGTTTTTTTAAACATTCTTTGAAATATGAATTCTCGTTAATTGAAGGAGCAATGGGTCTGTTTGATGGACTAGGGTCAACAACCTATTCCAGTACAGCAAATATCTCTAAACTTCTAAATGCTCCAATAATTTTTATTGTTAATGCAAGAGGTCAAGTAGCTTCTCTTTTGGCGACTATTCGAGGTTTTAGAGATTTCGATAGTGAGTTGTCAATAGCAGGAATTATATTTAACAACGTTAACTCAGATAGACATAAGAAATTAATCAAAGAAGTTTTTAAAAATGAAGATATCGAAATTCTTGGTTTTTTACCATCTGATTCAAAAATAACTTTAAACAAAGCTAATTTAGGTTTGATATCTCCAATGGATAATGGAAAAAAAATTGATGTTGAATATTTTGCAAATTTCGCCGAAAGAAATCTTGATGTGTTTTCTCTCATTAAATTTCTGAAATCTCCTCAAAAGAAAATGTTTAATTCTTTCAATTTTAAAGATTTTAAAATAGACAAAAGTAAACCTATCGCAATTGCAGAAGATAAAATCTTTCATTTTCAATACCCTGAAACTAAGGAGTTTTTGAGTGAAATAGGTATACCATTGATTTCATGGAGTATTTTTGATGATGAAGA
>CACLYZ010000049.1:0-2334 GCA_902611225.1 uncultured Prochlorococcus sp. | reverse complement strand
TCAAAATCTATCCATTGTAATGCTTTTTCCCATCCTTCAATAAATTTCCCTAATGCTTTAGTAGTTTCTGGAAGTTTCTCGCGATGCGCTAATGACTTCACTTGAGAAATTAAAGCCTTATCAGAATATTTTTTATTTCTTTTTCTCTTCATGAGCAGAAGATCTTGGCTTTCTATAACTTCTGCTATGGACTCTAACTGACTTACAAGTTCACTCAATGTAGTTGAACGTTTAAGAATAGGTTGTGCAATTGATCTTCTCCTTAGATATTTTTCAGGATATTTTGGAATATCAAATTCTTTATCAATCCAATCTTGATCGTCCAAATCAAATTGCTCTTCAAAATCGGAAGAATTTTCTTTGAAAACATCGGATTCCAAAACCTGAGCCTTAAGATTAACTAGTACGGAAGCCGCAAAAAATGCTTCGCTGGTCTCAGCTAAATCCTTATGATATGAGATTTGACTATTTGGTGATTGATTAAAAGTATGTGAGTATTGCTCTAAAAAACTATCAATTACACTTATTACATCAATATCCCATGGATCAAGCTCACCTTTCCCTGCGGCGTCTTGAAGAAACTTAATCAACAATCTTGGGCCTAATTGTTGCCTATCAATAGGATTGAAATAAGATATTTTGAGATAAATAAAATCTACTCATAAGATATCTTTTAATTTATTTAATGCCAAACAATATTGCATTAATTTAAAAAATTATATTGCTGGAGCTTTTAGGATGTCATTTGTTTTAGTTCCTGAAAAAATATTTGTTTTTACAGTACCTTTAACAGCAGTTAAATCTCGATCGACCAAATTATTGATAGATGCAATGTAACTTTCAGTAACTAATCTTGGGTACAAACCTATTCCAATAATCGGTAAAAGTAAACAAGCAATAATATAAACTTCTCTTGGCTCTGCATCTATAAGTTTTCGTTCTTCAATTAATTTAGGATTTTCTTTGCCAAAGAAAATTTCTCTTAACATTGAAAGTAGATAAATTGGAGTAAGAATTACACCAATAGCAGCTAAAGAGGCCATAACTACCCTGAACGGAAGTGTATACACTTCATCAGTAACAAATCCTGTAAATACCATCAATTCGGAAACAAATCCACTCATACCAGGCAAAGCAAGGGAAGCTAGAGAGCAAGCAGTCCATAGGGCAAACATAATTCTCATTTTTTGTCCTACACCACTCATTTCATCAAGTTTAAGAGTCTTTGTTCTGTCATAGGTGGCACCAACAAGAAAAAATAAACTTGCACCTATTAATCCATGACTAACCATTTGCAGCATAGCCCCACTTGTTCCAAGGCTACTAAAACTCCCTATACCAATAAGAACAAAACCCATATGACTTATCGAACTGTATGCAATTTTTCTTTTAAGATTTCTTTGAGCAAAAGAAGTTAATGCAGCATAAATTATATTTACTACCCCTAGGACTATTAATAATGGGGCAAATTGAGCATGAGCAACGGGTAATAATTGTGCATTAAATCTTAAAAGAGCATATCCTCCCATCTTTAATAAAATTCCTGCTAGAAGCATATGAACAGGAGCTGTAGCCTCTCCATGAGCATCTGGAAGCCAAGTATGAAGAGGTACTATTGGTAGTTTCACACCAAATGCAATTAACAGCCCTACGTAACATAATATTTGGAATTTTTGACTAAAATCTTGAGCTGCCAAGTGAGAAAACTCAAAGTTAGGAATTTCTGTACCATAGAAACCCATTGCCAACGCTGCCAAAAGGATGAAGATAGAACTTCCGGCTGTATAAATAATGAATTTTGTTGCTGCATATTGTCGATTTTTGCCGCCCCATATAGCCAGTAATAAATAAACTGGAATTAACTCAAGTTCCCAAGTTAGAAAAAATAAAAGCATATCTTGTACTGCAAAAACAGCGATTTGCCCACCATCCATAACCAATATCAAAAAGAAAAATAACTTTGGTTTGAACTTAACTGGCCATGCAGCAAGAACTGCTAAAGCAGTTATAAAACTAGTCAATAATATTAACGGCATAGACATGCCATCAGCGCCAACAGACCAAGTAAGACCTAAATCAGGGAGCCAACTAATAGTTTCTTTCAGTTGAACATTTTCATTACTTATATCAAAGCCATTTATATATGAACCTACAGTTATTAAAAAAGTTATTAATGCAATAGACAATGCAAACCATCTGACCTCTTTTCCATCCCCTTTATCTGGGAAAAAAGGTATCACAAATGCACTAACAATTGGAAATAAAATTGAAGCAGATAACCAAGGAAAGTTAGACAATCCAGCTCCCAAAGTTCCCAACATTTGTGTCGCAAAA
>CACLYZ010000048.1:0-2701 GCA_902611225.1 uncultured Prochlorococcus sp. | reverse complement strand
CTACCAATATCACCAGTAGCACCAATTACAGCAACAGTAGCTTTTTTAAGGTCTATCCCAATGCGAGGCGCATTTATTTCAAGTTGCTTACAAATAACCCAGGCAGTATGAGTATTACCAGTAGTAAACCTTTCCCACTCTAATGAAGTATTTCTAATTTGTTTATGCTGTAGAAGATTAAAATTCTCAAAAATAATGGAAGTAAATCCTCCTAATGCGGTAATGTTAATCCCTTTTTTCTGAGCTAGTTCCATTGCATTTAGTACTTTTCTTCTAGCCGTTTTGAACCTAGAAAGCATTTCAGGAACAAAGCACGAATCTATATAAGAACCTTCAATAGCTATTCCAGTAGCACTCTTAACTTCTACATTTTCAACAAGCTGCGGAGGAGCAGTACACCAAACATCCAAGTCGCCATCAGCAATATGATCAAAGCCTAGCATCGAAGCTTTTCTTTTTGCATCTTCAAAACTGGTTGAGTGGCCTATTAACCCAAACATTTAAGATTTATAAATGGTTTCTAAACGATGTTATGAACAATAGCACAGAGGTAACTACTTAAATAGGATTGATTAATTATTAAAATCCTTCATTAATTAGACGATAGCGGCCATAGCCATTCTTGCAATTTCTCTATTATCTAGACCTATTTCCATCAATGTATCTTGATATGCAATCATAAATTCTTCCATTAATTCTTCTCTATCCATAGCCAAAACTGATGCGTCATCTGCTACTTCATCTAACATCTTTTTAATTAACGGAAGATTAACCTTATTAGCTTCCATTAATTCCTCTTTACAAGTGGATAGATTCTCTTTAAGCCACTCTTGACCATAATTTAAATGAAGATATTCATCTTTAACCACTCCCTCTGTTATTTTTTTTGCAAAGGGATCTGCAACTCTTATGTAGACGTTATAAGCAGAAATTGCAAATGCTTCAATTAAGATAGCTTGTATTAAAAGACACGTTGTTAAATTTCCTTTCTCAAGAGCAACTTGAAAATTACCATGTAATTTAGAAAAGAATTTTTTAGCAAATTCCATATCAGCTACTACACCTAAATTTCTTCCACATGCAGTAAAGCCTTTTTTGTGCTTCATTTCCATTCTCGCCAATTTTGTTAACTCCTCTAACTCATTTGGAATTAAAGTTGCTATTGAAATGTAATTATCATGAGCCTCTTGCTCTCCCTCGATAACAATTGCATTTATTCTGCTGTATGCATCCTTATAAGAATCTGCGGTGAAGTCGGGCAAATCTAAAGAAATCGGATTTGTCGATTCTTCAATAGTTTTTTTATTTGATTCTAGAGTTTGCATGTCAGTAATCTTTAGCTCATTATGCATGAATATTACACGATTATAGAGAGTTTATTTAAATATCATGAAAATAGTTTCAATTGTAAAGTCACATTTTTTACTTAAACTTATTTATGAATTGTTTGGCCAATCTGATTGCATCAGATTCATAATTAATTTGAACCAATGATTAATCAATAATTCCTTTAAATTTTTTCCTAAAGACTCATTTGCTCCTCTGCTATCTCCAATAACACCTGATTTACTGAAGTCATGAGTAAGCCAAGCAGTAGGTGCATTCCCCTCCAGACTCCAGCCTTCTGGGATTGGTCCATTAATACACTCATTTGGGCGTTCATCGCCTACTAATTCTGGTTTTAAAGCGAGCATCAAACTCGTTTCAGCTAAAGAAGCATGAAGCCCATCCTCGATCTCAGTTTTTGTTAACAATTCACTTAATCCATTAACACCACTCCATAAGAAACAAGGGAAAACTGCCATATCTGGGGAGAAACTTCTTAGCTCTCTTGCAGCTGTATTTAATAGTGAGATTTGACCTCCATGTCCATTAATCAATATCAATCTTTTAAAACCCATTTCAGACAATTGACTTCCGACTTCTTTAATCATTGAAATTATTAAATTTGAGGAAAGTGAAATTGTCCCGGCAAAACCCTTATGTTCTGGAGAAAACCCAATATATTGAGTTGGAAGTTTTTTTAATGGAATATCAGCAGTGAATAATTTAAAAACTTCGCTAATAATTTCATCAACAAAAATACTATCTGTCGCAAGAGGCAAATGCGGTCCATGTTGCTCAACAGCACCGAATGGCCAAATCACTGTGGATCTTTTGTTTCTTGCAACACTCTCAATTTCTTGCCAATTTAAATGTTCAAAATTATTAGGTATTGGTTTAAAGTTCATTAATTTTAATTTTGAGTACTAACATTTAGAGTATGTTAATAATTAATTATTCTTATTTTACCTACGATGGGAGTCAAAAATAAAAATGCCCAAGATAATATCCAAGCAAAGGGCAATAAAAAACCTCTTCAGGTACTTCACATAAGCAAGAAAGATACTCAAAAAAAATTTCAAGAAATAGATAATGAGCAACCCAATTCGCAAGAAGAAATTAAAAAAGAAAATATCGCAATCAAACCTCAAATCATTAAAGATGATTCAGTAAAAGAAATTGATGACAGTAATGAAAACACTAAAGATTTTGATATTTCTCAACAAGATTTAACTCAACAAGACTTAAATAGACCAATTAATTTTTCTGAGCAAAACACAGATTTTCAATTAGAAAGAACTGTTGATGAATTTGATTTTGATGAGAGTGCTTTTTTGGAGGCTTTGAATGCAAATGAGCCAATTGGAGCCACAGGAGA
>CACLYZ010000047.1:0-2732 GCA_902611225.1 uncultured Prochlorococcus sp. | reverse complement strand
TCACCACAGACAATGCCAATATCACCCTGACAGGTGCAGTTGTCCTTGATGGCGGCGATGTAGTTGTAACCAGTGGTGGCGGAGATATTGAATTCACTTCAACTGTAGATACTAAGGACGGATCTGCAGCTCGTGCATTGACCATCGCAAACACCTCAGGTACTGCGACAATCACAGGTGCTATCGGTACTGGAACAAATGGTGCTTTAGGTAACTTGACTATTGGTTCTGCCGGAGCCGGTGCGATCACATTGACTGGAGCAATCGGTGGAAGCGGAAGTGCCGGTGCGGCAATAATCGCTGTTGGTAATGCTGACACTGCAAGCATCACAATGGGCGGTGCAGACTACAACACATCCGGAGCGCAGACATTCACAGCTGATGATTACAACCTGAATGGAACAGACATCACCTTCACAACAAGTGCTGACAATGTTTCCTTCGTAGATGGTGGAGCTGACGGAAGTATTGACCTTGCAGATGCCGCGGATCTTACAATTTCAAGCACTAACGGTGCGATTGCGATTGGTGTTCCAATCCTGGGAACTGCTGGTGATGGAGATGACGCGACAGATGTCACCTTGAATGCAGGTTCTGGAACTCTAAGTATTGAGGATATCGGTACAGATATTAATGATGTACTTCTAACTTCCTCTACTTCGATAACACTTAATGGCGATATCACAACAGCTGTGGACAGTGATGAGACAGGAGCGACATCTGGAGTTGTAACCATTACTGGACCAGCATTGCTGCTGACAGAAGCAATCCTGATTGATACAGATTCCACATCAAATAATGGTGCAGTTAGTTTCACTTCAACTATTAATTCAGCTACAAATCAGACTCTGACAATCACCTCCGGTTCTGGAGCTGTTGATATTGGTGGTGTTATTGGTGGAACAGCTAGCGCTCATTTAGGAGGCTTGGCTATTAACGCTCAGGGATCTAGCAGTGGAACTGGTCAGATCGATATCGCAGGTATTGGAGGAGCTGCCGAGTACGGTGTTGAGGGAGTAACGACAATTGGTAATACAGCTTCAGCTGGTGTTGATTTCGACGGAACCGTATACACCGTTGATGGAGCCTTAACTGTAACTGCGACTTCTACCGGTGAGGCGATAACCTTCTCAGGTGGTGGTGCAACAACAGTTCTGACAAAGGCTGATGCGACTCAGTTTAATACTGGCGTCATCAATCTTGCCGCTTCTACTCCTCTGACTATTAGAAGTGATGGTGGAGCGATTTCAATCAACTCCATCATGGGAGCTGATTCTGGAGATAACGATGTAACTATTAATGCCAACGATGATTATGACGGCGATAACGATGGAGAGACTATTGCGACTGAGACAATAACTATTGGAGCGGTCGGATCTGCAGATGAGATCGGTAAGCTTACTCTGGATGCGGCAGATGGAATTACTTTAACTGGAAATATCACACTGGCTAATGCTGCACTTGCTGACTTGGATATCAATAGTAAGGTCTTTATCAGCGGTGATGTCACTATTGACACTGATAACGCAACTCATGACGGATTGGTTGATTTCGCTTCAACAATTGACGGTGTCAATGGTGGAGATGATGATGATCTGATCATCCTTGCTGGAGATACAGCCCAAGGCGGTATTTTGACTCTAGGTGGAGCAATTGGATCTACCCAGGCCTTAACGACATTAAATATTAACGCCACTGATGGTGATATCAGCTTTACAGTTCCTCAAGTTGGAGATGGAAGCGGAGCTGCTGGTGTGACAGGAGCAACAGCTTTCGGTTTCTCAGGTAGTGGAGATATTATCTTCAGTAATGGTGGCGCTAATGCTTATAACTTTGGTGGAGCCTTAACGGTAACCAGTGATGGTGGAGCTGGAGCTTTCCAGTTCACAGGAAGTGATCCTACACTTACTGCCGGAGGAGCAGTTGCCTTCAATGAAGGTTCTGGAACAGATGACACCATGGTTCTTGCAGATCTTAAGGATCTAACGATTGACACATCTGCTGCAAATGCAAATGTTACTCTTCCCAATATTGATGGAACAGCTGGAGATGGTGATGACCAAACAGATTTCACTGTTGACGCAGGTAGTGGAACTGTAGATGTTCAGAGTATCGATACTGATATCAATGACGTAATTATCACTGGTTCAACTATCACCTTAAACGGAGATATAACAACAGCAGCCGGTACTGGTGGAGGAGCAGATGCTGCATCTATCGACCTTAATGGTGCTGTTGTTATAGCAGGAGGCACCCGCACCCTGACTTCCGGTAACGGTACTATTGACTTCTCTTCAACAGTTAACTCGGAAGCCAGCCAGACTCGTGCTTTAGAACTTGCCAGTGGAAGTGGAGCTGTAGCAATCAATGGAACCGTTGGTGCCGGAACTGATGGAACGCTTGGTAATTTAACCATTAACTCAGCTGGAACAGGAAATATAACCTTATCTACTGTTGGAGCAGATGCAGCTGCCGGTGCGGCAGTAATCGCTGTTGGTAATGGCGATACAGGTACATTGACACTATCCGGTGTTGATTATCATTCCGGTTCAAGTTCGCAGACTTATACAGGTGACACCATCTTGATTACTGGAACAGCTCCAACTTTCACTGCTTCTAATGCAAACATCTCCTTTGTAGATGGTGCAACGGCAGATATCACTCTTTCAGATGCAGCGGCTCTAACAATCAGAACCAGTGGCGGAAATATAGACATAGAACCTGAGATCAAG
>CACLYZ010000046.1:0-2884 GCA_902611225.1 uncultured Prochlorococcus sp. | reverse complement strand
GGCGGGATGACTAGAGTAGATAGAGATGTACCTCCTTTTTGTTTGGCCGAAGGGCATCCAGGAAGATTGAGAGGTTTAAATAGAATAGGAATTAAGAGAAGTGGTTTAATGGAAAATAAAGATTTTGACTTAAAATTACTTCAAAGTACTTGGAATATACTTTTTAAATCTAATGATGCGATTTCAAATTCATTAGAAAAAGTAATAAAAGGAAAATTAGATATTTCATCTTCAAGATTATGTAGTTTTTTAAAAGAGTCAATATCTAAAGAAAGACGAGGACCAATGCCTTTAGTGAATGTATGAATAAAAAGATATTTATAAGTACTGGAGAAGTATCTGGAGATTTGCACGGAAGTTTGTTATCAAAAGCATTATTAGATGAAGCTAAAAAAAAATCTATTGATTTAGAAATTTGCGGATTAGGAGGGGAAAGGATGAAGAAAGAAGGTGTAAAAATTCTTCAAGATACTACATCAATTAGTGCAATAGGAATTTGGGAGGCTTTACCTCTTATTATTCCAACAATAATAATTCAAAAGAGGTTCTACAAATTACTAAAAAAATATCCTCCTGATTGCTTAATTTTGATTGACTATATGGGACCCAATATAAAAATTGGTACTAAATTAAAAAGATCGAAGACTAAAATTCCAATTTTTTACTATATTGCTCCTCAAGAGTGGGCTTGGAGGGTTGGCAATAATACTACAACAAATCTAATAAAGTTTTCTGATAAGATTTTTGCAATTTTTAAGAAAGAAGCAACATTCTACAAAAAGAGGGGCGGCAATGTTTTTTGGGTTGGACATCCAATGATTGATTTAACAAAAAAACTTCCTCTAAAGAAGGATGCCAGAACTATTCTTAACCTTCGCTCTAATCAAAATATCCTGCTTTTGATGCCAGCATCAAGACCTCAAGAATTACGATATGTATTACCTACTTTTATGAAAGCGGCTAAAAAATTACAACAAAAATATTCAAACTTGATTGTCTATATTCCCTCCTGTCGGAGTTCTTTTGATGAAATATTTAAAAAAGCCTTTAGGAAATATCAAGTTAAAGGAAATGTGATTTCTCAAAAAGATAGTGCAAAATTAAAGCCTTATATTTATTCGCTCACTAAAATTGCTTTTTGCAAATCTGGGACAGTTAATATGGAATTAGCTTTATATGGAATCCCACAGATTGTTGGTTATAGAGTAAGTAGAGTTACTGCTTTTATCGCAAAAAAAATTCTCAATTTCAAAGTTAGATTTATTTCCCCTGTAAATTTGTTAGTTGATAAATTAATAATACCTGAGTTTGTACAGAAAGAGTTTAATGAAAAGAAAATCTTCAATAAATCTTGTAGGATTCTTGAGGGGAAATCAGAAAAAATAAAAATAAAAAAAGGTTATGCTTTTTTAAAAAAAGAATTAGGTGAAGAGGGCGTAGTCCAGAGAGCTGCTAAAGAGATTATTAATTCTATTATTTGAACTTTATAATAAAAGAATGAAATTTTTTTTACCTTTTATAATTGCTCTTTCAATATTCGTTAACCCCGTAAATGCTTTTGCAGAGGAATTGATTCTTGCAGGAGGTTGTTTTTGGTGTTTAGAACATGATTTAGAGTCATTAAGGGGGATAAATTTTGTACAAAGTGGCTATTCAGGTGGAGGTTTACTAAATCCTACCTACGAAAATCATGAAGGACATCAGGAAGTGGTTTTGGTGGACTATGATTCCCAATTGGTAACTTTACCTGAAATACTTAGGCTATATTTTAGAAATATTGATCCTTTGGATAATAAGGGTCAATTTTGTGATCGTGGAGATTCTTATCGGCCAGTAATCTTTTTCAAAGATGAAACTGAGGAAAGTGATGCAAAAAATGCAATTCTTTCGGCCTCTAATGAGTTGCGAGTGCCATATGAAAAAATATCTGTAGAACTAAAATCAAAAGGTAAATTTTGGTTAGCTGAAGAATATCATCAGGATTTTGCTGAGAGAAATGAATTGAAATATAAGTTCTATAGATTCTCATGTGGGAGAGATCAGAGGTTGGATAAATTATGGGGGGACAACGCTAGGTCAATAAATCTTTGGACTGAATGATTTTAAATATAGTTATTTATTTTTAATCCATTGAACAAGAGTTTTAACTCCAAAACCGGTTGCACCTGATGGGTTAATTCCCTTATTCTTGTCAGTCCAACAAGTCCCGGCAATATCAATATGAGCCCATTTAATCTCTTTATCAAAGAATTCTTCTAAAAACAAAGCAGCAGTTATTGAGCCACCTGCTCTAGGACCTGTATTTTTCATGTCAGCTATATGAGACTTTAAACCTTCTTTGTAAGATTTTTGTAAGGGCATTTGCCATAATTCTTCTCCAGACTGGGCTGATGCGGCTTTTAGGTCATTTGCTAGATCATCATTATTGCTCCAGAATCCAGCTACATCATTCCCTAATGCAACTACAATAGCTCCTGTTAAAGTTGCGAGATCTATTATTGAATCTGGTTTTAAATTTGATGCGTAAGTTAAAGCATCAGCTAATGTGAGTCTACCCTCTGCATCAGTGTTATTTATTTCAATTGTCTTACCATTAGATGCCTTAACTACATCTCCAGGATGTACTGCAGATCCATTTATCATGTTTTCACAAGATGCCACAATAAAATGAATTTCTAATCCCTTTGGTTTTATTGCTCCAAGTGCTTTTGCTGCTCCTAAAACTGCAGCGCTTCCGCCCATATCATATTTCATCATTTCAATTTGAGATGCTCCTACTTTCAGATTGTATCCTCCCGAATCAAAGGTTAAACCCTTCCCAACAAGCGCAATCTTTTCTTTAATAGGCCCCTCTGACTTTAAAGTAAGATGTATAAATTTAGGA
>CACLYZ010000045.1:0-2892 GCA_902611225.1 uncultured Prochlorococcus sp. | reverse complement strand
CTCACATGATTACTACCTGTTCCGAAACTTTCTTCTCCACATAAAGTAATTAAATTAGAATCTAAAAGATTTCCAAAAAACTTCCAGCCAGTAGGTGTCTCAAAACAGGGTATATTTAATGCTCGAGCAACATTATCAACCGCTGAGCTGGTTGGCATGGATCGTGCCACACCTGTAATACCATCTTTATAACCAGGGACACATTTTGTGTTAGCAGTGATAACTGCAAGGCTATCACTAGGATTTACAAAACATCCACTTCCTAAAATCATATTCCTATCGCCATCTCCATCGCATGCAGCACCAAAACTATAAGATTTTTTATTTAATAACAAATCAGCCAAGTGGGATGCGTAAGTAAGATTAGGATCTGGATGTAAACCTCCAAAATCTTTTAAGGGGTTACCATGCATAACACAATCAGATGCAAGACCCATTTTTTCAACAAAAATATTTTTTGCATATGGACCTGTAACCGCATTCATTGCATCAAAGATTAACGAGAAGTCCTTTTTTAAAAAATCACTAATTTGATCAAAGTCAAAAATTTTCTCCATCAAATTAGAATAATCTTTTAATCCATCAATAATTTCTAAGGTAGTTTCTTCGTAAGGATAAGTTCCATATTCACTAAAATCAGGTAATTGAATTTTACAAATTTTATAACTAGTTAGTAATTGTGAAGCCTTGAAAATCTTATTAGTAATTATCTCAGGAGCTGGGCCACCATTAGAGATATTCAATTTAACTCCAAAGTCGCCATCAATCCCACCAGGATTATGGCTTGCAGAAAGAATAATTCCAGCAATAGCTTTTTCTTTTCTAATTAAATGTGATGTCGCAGGAGTAGATAATAAACCGAATTTTGGAACAATAACCTTTTGAACTTTATGAGCAATACATATTTGGACAATTTTTTCTATTGCTTCAATATTGCCATATCTGCCATCACCACCAACTACTAATGTTGAACCTTTTAAATCTTCTAATGATTGTAAGATTGCTTCAATAAAAACTTCTAGATAATGTTCTTCCTGAAACTTTAAGGTACTTTTTCTTAATCCAGAGGTACCTGGTTTTTGATCCAGAAAAGGAGAATTGATATTAATTACACTAACTTGATTCATATTTTTAAGAAACTTCCAAAAATCTAACTAAATTAATGAGGCATTTCGGAAGTTCTTAACATAGCGATAAACCATAATGAAGAAATTAATAATGCACTAAGAATTCCATAGTTAACACCAAATTTAGAAATTGTAATTGGAACTATTAGTGGAAACGTTAATGCCCCAAACAATGGAGTAAAAGCTACAATTTTTTTCAGCATTAATTTAATTTATTAAAACCATTCAGTCTCAGCATTATCTTTTTCATTAGTATCGTCAAGTGGTGTAGTTCTATCAAATTTCATTGATATACTTTTTTCTTGCTCACCAGATACATCAACAGCTTTAATATCATATTTTTGAGTCCCGTCTCTAAATGGAACTTGAATTCTAAAAGTACCATCTGCAGCTAGAGGTACATCTTCTCCACCTATTGTAAGTTTTGCAGAAGGCTCTGTAGCTCCATAAACAATTAATTCAGCATCAGCAACGAGCCAAAAAGATCTATTTTTAACAATTCCGCTTCCAGAATCATTTAAACCTGATGACCATTTACCAGCACCTGAATCTGTAAGATTAGCATTGAGGTTTGTTGAATTTACATTTTCCATAAATTCTTCAGAACCAACTTTTCTTCTGAGAGGAATGTTTGTTGCTGCTTGGTATAACCTTTCATGCATACCATTTTCTTCTGAAACAAAAGGATTAGAAATATCTGGGATTGACTCAGAAGTAGAATCTAAATTAAAGGGTACAAATTTATCAAGAATTTGCTCGGAAGGATGAGACCCAGGAACATGGCTTATCGAAGAAAATGCCAATGACATCCAGTTAAAACCATATTTGTAACCTAATTCAACTTTATAATTTCTATCTGCAAGTGGGATTGGCAAGTACCACTCGGTACTGTAACTATCAACTGCTATCTCCCTTAGTGTTCCTTGATTCAAATTGCCTCCTTCAGAACCAGATGCATCAAATAATCGTAAACATAATTTATTAGCACCTAAAGATTGTGCTTTTTCTCTATCTGCATCAGAAATTTGCCAAAAAACATAAGCCCAATCTGGGTCTCGGGGTAAGAAAACTACATTTGTTTTAACTTCATCACTACTTTTGAAAGCATTGGACTCATAAGTTTCTTCAGATTTTGAAACAGGAGTTGTAGTATATGTTTTATTTGTAGATTTTTCTTGATACTTTAGAATTAAATCAACTAAAACAGCTTTTGTTTTGCGACTGTAGAGCGGAACCGATAATTTACTTGCTTCTTGACGTAATTGTCTGAGGGTTAGTGAGAGTAATTGATCTTTATTCATGATCCCATCAGCCACTTTAAATTCTCCATTTTTGTTTGGGATCAGTATGTTCTTTTTTTTTAGAAATTGTGTGTCTTTTTGGCCTGTCGTCAGGATCCTCTGACTACTAAAAAATTCTCAAAAATGATATTTCTCTTCAAAACAATTGGTATCAAAGAAATTAATTAATTTTCAGATCTTTTTGAAATGTAAATTAATTTTCTTTTTTTTTAAATTTTATTACCTGAATTTGTTAACGACTCAACAAAAATATATTTTTTCTTCGGGATCAGTTAATAAAAGGGAATTTAGCGTTTTTCAACTAGAAGTACTAAATCATCTAAATCTAAATCCTCAATACTTTTACCTATTTTTTTTGAAAAAGTACTTAATTTTTTCGAAGTGGATTCTAACTGCTCATAAAAAAGATCACTAAATTTTTCATCATCAAATTTTTTGGATTGGTTATCACACCATTCTCTCAG
>CACLYZ010000044.1:0-3023 GCA_902611225.1 uncultured Prochlorococcus sp. | reverse complement strand
AGGTCCTGGCCAAGCAATGCAGTTTGGTAAAACTAAAGCAAGATTTGCAATGGAAGCTGAAACAGGAGTTGTATTCGATGATGTTGCGGGCGTTAATGAAGCTAAACAGGATTTGCAAGAAGTTGTCACTTTTCTGAAAAAACCAGAAAAATTTACATCTGTAGGAGCAAGAATTCCCAAAGGGGTTTTATTGGTAGGACCTCCTGGTACTGGTAAAACCCTTTTAGCTAAAGCAATTGCAGGTGAAGCTGGTGTACCATTCTTTTCATTATCAGGTTCTGAATTTGTTGAAATGTTTGTTGGTGTTGGCGCTAGTAGAGTTAGAGACCTTTTCAAAAGAGCTAAAGAGAATAGTCCCTGTTTAATTTTTATTGATGAAATCGATGCAGTCGGAAGGCAAAGAGGTGCAGGTATTGGTGGAGGTAATGATGAGAGAGAACAAACTCTCAATCAATTACTTACTGAAATGGATGGTTTCGAAGGTAATAGTGGCATAATAATTATTGCAGCCACAAACAGGCCCGATGTTCTAGACTCAGCCCTAATGAGACCAGGCAGATTTGATAGACAGGTAACTGTAGATGCACCTGATATCAAGGGCAGATTATCAATACTGGAAGTTCACGCAAGGAATAAGAAACTTCAAGAGGATTTAACGCTTGAAAGCATTGCTAGAAGAACACCAGGTTTTACAGGAGCAGATTTAGCAAATTTATTAAATGAGGCTGCTATATTAACTGCTCGGAGGAGAAAAGACTCCATAAGTATCTCAGAAATTGATGACTCTGTAGATAGGATTGTCGCAGGAATGGAAGGTTCTCCATTAACAGATGGTAGAAGCAAGAGATTAATTGCCTATCATGAAGTTGGCCATGCTCTCATAGGTTCACTTGTTAAAGCTCATGATCCTGTTCAAAAAGTGACCGTCATTCCAAGAGGTCAAGCTAAAGGATTAACCTGGTTTACCCCAGATGATGAACAAACCCTTGTTAGCAGGGCACAGTTAAAAGCTAGGATAATGGGTGCTTTAGGTGGAAGAGCTGCTGAAGATGTGGTCTTTGGAGAAGGTGAAATTACAACAGGAGCTGGAGGTGATTTCCAACAAGTTGCTTCAATGGCACGCCAAATGGTTACAAGATTTGGAATGAGTAATTTAGGTCCGATAGCTTTAGAAAGTGGTAATCAAGAAGTATTTGTTGGTAGAGATTTAATGACTAGAAGTGAAGTTTCTGATTCAATCTCTAAACAAATAGATGAAAGTGTAAGAATAATGGTCAAAGAATGTTATAAAGAAACCTACGATATAGTAAGCAAAAATAGAGAAGCTATGGATAAGATAGTTGACCTATTAATCGAAAAAGAAACGTTAGATGGTGATGAATTTGTAAGTATTCTCTCCAAATTCACCAAAATTCCTGAGAAAGAGAGAACACCTCAATTACTAAGTTAAACTTTTATTGGTTTCTTATCTAAAACCATATCAATTAAACCGTACTCAACAGCCTCCTTTGGGGACATATAAAAATCTCTATCAGTATCTTCTTTGATAGTGTCATAATCCTTTCCAGTTCTTTCTGATAATTCAGTATTTAGTCGTTCTTTTAAGAACAAAATTTCATCTGCTTGAATTCTTATATCACTAGCTTGCCCTCTAGCACCTCCAAGAGGTTGATGAATCATTATTCTTGAATGTCTAAGGCTGCTTCTTTTACCTTTAGTACCTGCCGCAAGCAAAAATGCACCCATACTAGCTGCTAAGCCAACACAAACTGTATGAATGTCAGGCTTTACATGTTGCATTGTGTCAAAGATACCCAATCCGTCATATACGGATCCGCCAGGTGAATTTATGTACATATAAATGTCCTTATCTGGATCCTCTGCCTCGAGGAACAATAATTGAGCAACAATTCTATTAGCAGTATCACTAGTAACTTGTTCTCCCAAAAAGATTATTCTCTCTCTTAATAGTCTCGAATAAATATCAAAGACTCTTTCACTACCGCCCGATTCTTCTAAAACTAAAGGGATCATAATAATATTTATCTGTTTATTAGATATTAACGATATTGAGTCAACATACGCTAACCTTATTAAGGTTTACATATAAAAAATTGAAAGAAAAATTGACTGTTTCAGATAGCAAAAAGTTATTTCATGAAAAATTTCCTTACGTCATTCCAGGTTTATATAAAAGAATAGTTGATGAAATGCTTGTCGAACTTAATCTTTTGAACCATCAAAATGAATTTACGCAAGATTATCTCTTTTGTGTCGGCCTCACCGAAACATTCAAAGAATTAATGAAAGGATATCAACCTGAAAAACACTTGGATCTACTTTTTGAATCTTTATGCAGTTCTTCAAATTTTGAGGCGAAAGAAATTAATGAAATATCTAAAAAGTCTCAAAAAGAATTAAAGGATAAGACATCTAAAGATATTTTAAAATTATTAGTAGAGAAAAGTAATTCTAAACTTTATCCTTCAAGGATTTTGAACTTAGGGATATATTTATTAATTTCAAACTCCCAAGATTTCAAAGAGAAAAATGAATCAGATAAAAATAAGATGACCTCTGATATTTTTGAGAAGTTAAGCTTATCTGCTAATAAAGCAGAAAAAGATATTGGAATCTACAAAAGCAGCATATCAAAAATGGAACAAGCAAAAGAATTAATTGAAGAACTCAGAATTAAGGATAAGAAAAAAAAACCATAAAAAATAACAACTATTTTTTTAATCTTTTTTTATCTTTCCAAGAGACATAGGATATATAAATTACAGCTAATGTTATGAATATGAGCAAAACAAACGATGTTAAGATAAGAAATTTACTTAAAAAGACTTCATAAGTTAAAAATGAAATCATATGTCAATGGAT
This sequence comes from uncultured Prochlorococcus sp., assembly GCA_902611225.1. Taxonomy (GTDB): domain Bacteria; phylum Cyanobacteriota; class Cyanobacteriia; order PCC-6307; family Cyanobiaceae; genus Prochlorococcus_A. The sequence goes on along the minus strand of CACLYZ010000044.1, from coordinate 140 downwards.
CCGTCCCCATTTCTTCCCCAAACAACCATGGCAATTGAAAAAGTAAAAATAGCAGCCAATGCTGCCCAGCCTATTTGAAAGATCATTAGAATTTAATCGTTTTTATAAATATAACAGAACTTCAAAATTTTTTAATCATT
>CACLYZ010000043.1:0-3026 GCA_902611225.1 uncultured Prochlorococcus sp. | reverse complement strand
ATATATGTAGGTACATTCAGTACATCCTCTACATAGATTAACGCTACCGTTTGCATCAATTGTAATGCGCACCAGAGAAGAATATAAAGAGTAATAACTTTTAGAAATTTTTTATTTTTGAAGATCCTTTTGAATTGAAGTGTTATGGCTTCAACTTTTCCTGAAGGCCTTCTTGCTTTTTTTGCGAATGGAGCTAATCCCCAACAAGAAATTAATGTTGCAGCAACTGCAATACATCCGCTTATTTTGCCCATTAAAAAATATTCATTATTTGCAGATCCTTCGGAACCTAATACAACTCCAGCAATTATTAAACCAGTTAGTCCTGCAATTATTGAGCCAGTAAATCTAGATGCGTTTAGTCTTGTTCTTATTGCTGTTTTTTCAGAAATTTCAGTAGATAGAGCTGCAAAGGGAAGATTAATACTTGTATAAGCAGTCATTACGATTATAGAAATTATGGCATAGTAAATAGTTTTGGTTAGCACTGAACCAGTTGGTGTCCACCATATCGCAGCTAAAGAGAAACCAAGAGGAACAGATGCTGCTACCATCCAAGGGATTCTAGGCCCCCATCTTGATTTAGTACGATCACTTAACCATCCAATTAACGGATCATTTATTGCATCCCATATCTTTATTAACATTAATAATGATCCTGCAATTATTACCGGTAAACCAGCAGAAATAAAGAATTTGAAAAGAAAAAAACCAAATTGCGTCGCGACTAAACCTGTCCCTGCATCTCCAAGCCCATAAGATAACATTAATCTTGTTGTTGATCTAGAAATATTTTTTTTCGAGTGTGAATTTTCCAATCTTTTTACTTTGTTGATTGTTTGATAATGTATTATTGCAATGGTAATTCTATTACTTAATGCGGGCGTGGTTTAGTGGTAAAACCTCAGCCTTCCAAGCTGAAGATGCGGGTTCGATTCCCGCCGCCCGCTTTTAGAATAAATTATTTTTTGCCCCAAATACTTCTTCTGAAATGATTAATAAAGAGCTTCTACTCTTTATTGAAACAGAGTTTTCATTAATAGTTAAGGGTTCAAAAATCTCAGACATGCTAGTGTCAATAACTTTTAACCAATTATATTTACATTTCGGCAAGGGGAAATCGATACTTTTTGAATATGCATTTAAACCTATCCAGATCAGCGGATTAGTATTACCTTTATTAATGCTAAACGCAACTGTGTGAGACCAACTACTCCAATCGGGTTTATCTAACTTTGTTCCATGCCAATGATATGTTGGAAAATGTTCATTGGTTGGATTATTAGGGAAGAATGATGGATTGAAAATGTTTATTAGTTTTTTTCGGATTTTTATGATGTATTTAACAAATTCTAATAATTCCAAATCTTGTTGACCATATTCCCAATTCATCCAGCCCAATAAATTATTTTGGCACCAGGAATTATTGTTCCCGCCTTGTGATCTTCCTATCTCATCACCCATAAGTATCATTGGAACACCTTTAGATATAAGTAAACTAAGAATAAGATTTTTTTGTTGTCTTTTTCTTAAATCATTGATTAAAAAGTTTGTAGTTGGTCCCTCTGTTCCATGATTCCAAGAATTGTTGTGGTTATCTCCATCTCTATTTTGTTCTCTATTGGCAAAATTATGTTTTCTATTGAAAGTTACTAAGTCTTTTAGAGTAAATCCATCATGTGAAGTAATAAAATTTATCGACTTTGGGAAAATATTATCTTCTTTATAAATAGATGGCGTACCTTTTATTTTATCGCTCATATTCCAAGCTGTATCTTTATCCCCCTTCCAAAATCTCCTTAAGTCATCTCTAAAATGACCATTCCAAGTAAAAGTATTCTTAGATGGGAAATCACCTAATTTATATAAACCGCCACAATCCCATGGCTCACTTATGAACTTGATATCGATAAGTTCTGGTTCACATTCTATATCTTCAAAAATTGGAGGATTATCAAGCGGTGAAAGATTTTCTCCTCTTGATAGGGCAATTCCTAAATCAAATCTAAAACCATCAACTCCTAATTCGCTCGCCCAACATTTTAATGATTCAATTATTAGTTTTCTAACTAATCCTCTATTTGCTGCAATAGTATTGCCACAGCCGGAGACATCCTGATAATTTTTATCTTTTCCAATAAAGTAATAAAGATTTTCATCTATACCTTTCCAAGATATTGCTGGCCCTTTTGAATCACCTTCGGAAGTGTGATTGTATACAACATCTAAGATGACTTCAATTTCTGCTTTATGACATTCCTCTACAAATCTTCTAAATTCCTCTCTATTCTTTTCGGCGGATTCATTCGAAAGATATTCAAAATGCGGAGTAAACCAATTAATTGGACTATAACCCCAAAAATTTTTTAGACCATTTGGGGCATCAGTAGGATCAAAACAAAAAATTGGAAGTAATTCAATTGTTGTAATACCCAGTTCTTTGAGATACGGAATTTTTTTTAAAAATTTCTTAAAACAACTTTCATCTTTATCAGTTGATTCAGTGAAAGCTTTGATATGAAGTTCATAAATAATTGTTTCTTCCCAAGAATGTTTCGGTCTTGGATAATCCTTAAAATTAAATAATTTTCTATCGCAAACAACGCTTTTAAGACAAGAATTAATGTTTTCTTGCGTTTTTAATGCATTTTCTCTTTTATAACTTTTCCATCCGGTAATACCTCTTGAACATGGATCAAGTAATACTTTTTTTTCATAGTTATTATTAATTTCATTATTTTTTTGTTTCACTCTAAAAGCATAAATACAACCTTCATCTAGATTTTTTATTTCCGCATGCCAGTAAGGACCTTTATTATGAGTCTGATCTAATTTGAATATGCTTTTTGGGGAAATAGAGTCCTCTTTCTCAAACAATAAGATTTCTACATATTCTGCATTTGTGGCTATTAAGGAAAAATTAACCCCTTGTGAAGTTAGAGAACTCCCCAAAGGAAATGGGTTACCTTTATTGAGATGAATCACTTTCTCCCTATCATTGATTAGTTAAATATTGAGATAATTTA
>CACLYZ010000042.1:0-3059 GCA_902611225.1 uncultured Prochlorococcus sp. | reverse complement strand
TAAAAGAATAACCAAATAATCAGCCTTCTCAAAAAGATCATTTAATTCCAGATATTTGGTGTTTAGTTGTTGTTCATCTATTGAATCTAATTTTTGTAAATCATGATAAAAAAGTTTTACATTAAAACCTTTAATCTTCCTAGCCACTTCAACCCCTAATTTACCCATACCTAGAAGACAAACATTTTTTCCTTCAATTCCATTTGAGAAGAATTTTGGTTCCCAACCTTTAAACTTTTCAGACCTAACATATTCATCACCTATTAGTAGATTTCTTGATAAACCAATAAGAAGTCCCAATGTTAATTCTGCTGTTGGCGAAGCAAGTAAATCTGGGATCATTGTAAATTTAATATTTCTTTTTATGCACTCTTCCAAATCAATATTGTCAAATCCTCTTAGTGCTCCAGAGATGATCTCTAAATTTTTTGAATTATCTAAAAAGTTCTTATTAATTCTATCTGGCATGAATACCATCACACCATGTGCATCTTTACATAAGAACTTTAATTTTTCATAAGTTAGAGGTTTATCATTTTGGTTACTAATTACTTCAAAATTTTTTTCTAATAACTCAATAACTTCAGTATGAACTTTATTGGAAATAACAACCTTCTTCATTTAATGAGAATTATTCAGATACTGATTTCCTGAGATAGTTACTCATGCTATCTAATACAGTTACTACGACTAAAACTACTATTAATAAAGCTGATACTTGAGCATAATCCATTATCCTCAAAGCACTTATGATCTCTAAACCTATACCACCAGCCCCTACCGCACCCACAACCATTGAAGCTCTAAAGTTGTATTCCCATCTATAAAAAGTAACATCAGCCATAGCAGGAAAAACTTGAGGAAGAATGCTATGCACAATAACTTGTAGATCACTTGCGCCAGAAGCTCTAGCTGCTTCTATAGGTTCCTTGTCACAAAGCTCAATAGCTTCAGCATAGAATTTACCTAACATTCCAACAGAATGAAGACCTAATGCCAATGTCCCCGGTAGAGCACCAAAGCCAATCATTGCAACTAGAATAATACCCAAAATTAATTCAGGAACAGCTCTTGTAACGTTTAAAATTAGTGTTGCTAAGTTGTAAAATATTGGATTTATCGTTGTATTTCTTGCAGCAAAAAAACATAGAAGTAAAGATAAAAAAACAGAAATCGAAGTTCCTGCGATACTCATTGCCAAAGAGTCTATTAAAGGTTTAAACCAAGTTCCAGCTCTTGAGAAATCAGGAGGGAACATTTCCGGCAGTAATTTTAAAACTGCCGGAATGCCTGTACTTATCCTTTCAAAATCGAAAAGACCTACAACTGCTAAAGAAGAAAATACAAATATCAAAATTATGAGAACCCTGAAAAATTGTTTTTTCCAAGTCCTCCTTTCGACTTCTAAAATTCTTTTAAATTTATCCATTTAATAATTTTTTATTTGTATTTTTAATGTGATTTTTTACTTAACAAACTTAGAAAGATCAAGACCTAGAAGTTTGCCTGCTTTTCTAATACCGTCGTAATCACTATCAGTTATAGATGCAAAACCATCAGCGTTAAATGGTTTCAGGACTTTGTCACTTTCTAGTTCTAAGAAAGTAACTCTTATGTTTTCTTTTAATTCAGGAGATAAAGTTGAACGCATTGTCCATGGATATTGAGGAATAGGAGAAGATTCAGCAATAGTAGTTACTTTAGAAGGGTCAATAACACCTTTCTTCTTTAGGGATTTAAGAATCGGACATGCCATTCCTCCTGCTTGAGCATTTCCATTTTGAACTGCCAAGGCAACAGCATCATGTGATCCTAGAAAAACTCCTTGAAAATCCTTGCCTTTAGTAAGTCCATTTTCAGCAAGAGTTAACTCAGGGAATAATCTACTAGAGGTTGAAGCTGGATCTCCAAGAGCAAAAGTAGTGCCTTTGATATCATCAAAACTAGTAACACCTTTTTTAGTGTTTCCAATTATGCAGGAATTATAAGTCTTAGTTCCTCCTTTAATCCTTGCTGCAAAAGGTTCAATATCACTTACTGCTTTAGCTAAAACATAAGATAAAGGTCCAAAGTAAGCTAAATCCAACCTATCGTTTCTAGCTGCTTCAATCATTGAAGAATAATCAGTAGTAACAACTAACTCTATTTCCTTATCAAAGGCTTCAGTTAAGTAATCTTTTAGACCTTGATTATCTTGGATAACGGTTGCAGCATTTTCATCAGGAATTAATGCAACAATTAACTTATCAGGATCAGCACTTGGTCCAGCATTTTTCGTAGAGCATGCCGAAGTAAGCGCCACAATAGAAATAGTAAAAACGCTTAAAAGAGATTTAAGTTTCATTTTTTTGTTTAAGTTTTTTTTAATGAAGTGGTTTTAAACCATTACCACTTCATTTGAGGTAAAATTTGTTTCTTCTGTTATTGGTGAAGATGAATAAATATTTTTTAAAATCTCGTCTGAAAGTTGATCTGATTTACCATTAAAAACTATTTTCCCATGACTTAAGCCAATAATTCTATCTCCATATTCTTTAGCAAAATCAACTTGGTGAAGACTAGTTAATGCGGATATATTATCTTTCTTACAAATATCTTTAAGCATCGATAAAACTTGATGGGAAGTTTTTGGGTCAAGACTAGCTATTGGTTCATCTGCCAAAATCAACGAAGGATTTTGAGCTAAAGCTCTAGCAATTCCAACTCTTTGTTGTTGTCCTCCGCTTAATTCTTTTACTTTTACAAGCGCTTTGTCTAAGAGGTTAACTCTATCTATACAATCGAGAGCAAGTTCTTGATCAAATTTTGGAAGAGGTAAAATGCTTTTAAGTAGTGAATGAAATCCAAGTCGACCAGTTAAAACATTTTGGAAAACAGTATTTCTTTCAATCAACTGATGTTGTTGAAATATCATCCCAGTTTTTTTTCTTAAATTCTGAAGATCTTTTTTATTTCTTATTTTTCCTAAATCAAAAAAATCTAACTCTCCTGAAGTTAATGGATTCAATTGATTTATTGTTCTTAGTAAAGTTGATTTACCTGCCCCAGAAGATCCAAGA
>CACLYZ010000041.1:0-3312 GCA_902611225.1 uncultured Prochlorococcus sp. | reverse complement strand
AATAAGGCATCTTCAAGAGTTTTTAATTCAGATAATTTAACTACTATTTCAGATGGTACTTTTTCTTTAACGGCTAAATAAACAAGGGTCTCTATTCTTCCATCAGCTAAATGATTATGTGTATGAAAAATACCCCCTGCTAGTTTAATTAATTTTCCGTGATAACCAAAAAGAATTACAGTTTTAACTTTTTTAATTGCAGCATCCACTATTAGAGGTCCTATCCAATTTCCAACTTTTATAATTGGCAACTCAACATTACAAGTTTCTGCCAAATTTAAACCATTTTCACCAATAACAAAAACAACTTTCCCCTTAAAATCATTTTTAGTCAAATTCGCTAGCTTTGTTTTAGCTTCCTCTAATTGATCAGGTGAAGCACTCGCATAAGTCTCTGCAGAAGTTCCAATAATAGATAATCCATCAACAATACCAAATGACTGATTACTAGTTCTTTCAGCTAAAAACTCCCCATTTGGGAAAACAATTTCTAAATTCAAATTAAAACCTTTCGGAATAATATCCAATAAATTTGCATATAAAACTTCTTTAGCAAAATCAGAAATGCATATCGCTGAAGTATTCTCGTTGATACCTACACCAGATCCTGCAATAAGATTTATTGGATTTTTTTGAACAAAATTATTAAAAGAAATTTTTTCTAAAGAGGCTATTGCCCATATTTCTAAGTTTTGTGTAATGTCAAGATCTAAGCCAGACTTTGCAAAGGAAATTCCTAATGCTTGCGAGTCATGTTTAAGTAAGCCAACAGAATGAATCTCAATTTTTATTTCTTTTTGTTCATTAGGAATTTTTATTAGTTCATAATTATCAAATGGCAACCCTACTAGTTTTTTTAATGCTGATCTAGCAGCTCCAGCAACCCACAAAGGTAAAGAAAATCCTTTTTTCAAATCAAGTAATTGAAAAATATATAATGAGAACTAATCTAAGAATGACCTATTTAACAAAAAGTGGCCATACAACAAAAATTATCATTGATGATTCCAGGACCCACACCAGTTCCGGAAAAAGTTTTACAAGCATTAAGTAAGCATCCAATAGGCCATCGCAGTAAAGAATTCCAAGATCTCGTAGAAAGTACCACTAAAAATTTACAGTGGCTTCATCAAACACAAAATGATGTTCTAACAATTACTGGTAGTGGAACTGCCGCAATGGAAGCTGGAATAATAAATACCTTAAGTAAAGGAGATAAAGTAATTTGTGGAGAAAATGGAAAATTTGGCGAAAGATGGGTAAAAGTTGCTAAAGAATTTGGACTGGAAGTAATAAAAATTAATTCCGAATGGGGGACTCCACTTGATCCAGAAGCATTCAAAACGGTATTAGAAAAAGATGAACAAAAAGAAATAAAGGCGGTTATTTTGACTCATTCTGAAACATCAACAGGTGTAATAAATGATCTAGAAACTATTAGTTCATATATTCGCGCACACAATACAGCTTTATCAATTGTTGACTGCGTTACAAGTCTTGGAGCTTGCAATGTACCAGTAGATGAATGGAAATTAGATATCGTTGCTTCAGGATCACAAAAGGGCTATATGATACCTCCAGGGCTCAGTTTTATAGCAATGAGCCAAAAAGCATGGGAAGCTGCAGAAAAATCTAATTTACCAAAATTTTATTTAAATTTAAAATCCTACAGAAAAAGTCTTTTAAGTAACAGTAATCCATATACTCCAGCAGTTAATTTGGTTTTTGCTTTAGATGAAGCTTTAAAAATGATGAGAGAAGAAGGCTTAGATAACATTTTTCTCAGACACAATAAACATAAATTGGCGATGAGCAATGCTGCAAAGGCTTTAAATCTAAAATTATTTGCTGATGAAAAATATTTAAGTCCTTCTATTACTGCAATAAAAACCGAAGGCATAGATGCTGAAGAATTTAGAAAAAAAATAAAGAATAATTTCGATATCTTACTTGCTGGTGGTCAAGATCACCTCAAGGGAAAAATATTTAGAGTCGGGCATTTAGGTTATGTTAATGACAGAGATATTATTACAGTAGTTTCTGCTATAAGTAATACACTACTTGATCTCGGTAAAATTACATCGCAACAAGCTGGTGAAGCATTAGTTGTGGTATCAAGGTATATGGAGGGAAATTAAGTTAAGTTCCTGGCTCTTCAACATTACCACCTAATTCAACAATCTTTTTTCTGAGAACGATTGATTTTTTTTCATCACCGTTTGTTTGAGCTATTGCAAGGGCAAACTCTAATTTTTCGAGCTGGTGTCCACCCTCAAAAAAAGATAATCTTTTCTTTATGCGGTTCTTATTTTCTTTATATGAAATTTGTGAAGACATAAAAATTCATGCTTTAGTTAATATTATGCCAACAAAAGGGGACATTACGAGAGGAAACTAAAAATATTATTTGACTATAAACTTTAAAAAAAATAATTTTTTCTAATATTATGTTCAAAAATCCTTGAAATTAATGCCTAACATAAATCTAATCTATTATATTTTTGCAGGTTGTATATTTGGAGCATTAGCTCTAAAAACAGGTATTCCTGCGGCTCCTCTAGCAGGTGCTTTAATAGGCGCAAGCATACTTAGCATAAGTGGCAAAGTCGACATCGCAGAATGGCCAATCGGAACAAGAACAATTTTAGAAATCGGTATTGGAACAGTCATTGGTACATCATTAACAAAAGACTCATTAGTTGATATTCAAAATTTATGGAGACCAGCGATATTAATAACTTTTACTTTAGTTATTACTGGATTAGCAATTGGTTTATGGACAAGTAGATTACTTAAAATAGATATTATTACAACAATTCTAGGAGCTGCCCCAGGAGGAATTAGTGGAATGAGTCTTGTAGGTTCAGAATACGGAGTTGGGCCTGCCGTAGCAACTTTACATGCTGTCAGATTGATCACTGTACTCTTAATTCTTCCTTTAGTTGTGAAATGCTTGAATATATTTGGAGTGATTAAATCTTAAATTTCTATAGACATATTCACAATAAAAGATATTTTTAAATAGAAGGTAAAAGCCCTAATGCAAAGATTAACGAAGAAAAAACTAATACCATTAGCGTTTGTAATTTTCGCTCCTCTAACCCTTACTACGCCAAGAGTAAATGCAAGTGCATTTGGAGCGGAAATTTTTTGTACTATGAGAGACGGCGGAAATGATCATGAAAGTAGTTGGGATGCAGCTTATACGTACATAAAAAAACAAAAGGGAGGATTATTTAAAGTTTCACCTAAAAATGCAGCAGCGCAAATTACTGAAACAGTTATAAGGGAAAGAGAAAAATTTAGTTATTG
>CACLYZ010000040.1:0-3360 GCA_902611225.1 uncultured Prochlorococcus sp. | reverse complement strand
AAAGGCATTAAAAATTGCGGAAGAATTGGCTGATAAATCAACATTACCAATTTTACGAAAAGGCTTAAGAGATATTTCTCCTGAAGTCGTTGAAATTTCAGCTTTATTAATAAGACAGTTCAAGTAAACAATCAATTTTGCTTAGCACTTTTTATTGATCTAATTCTGTAAATTGGACGACTTTGACTTTCATGATATGTCCTAATTAAAAGTTCACTCAACAATCCAAAGCTAAATAATTGAACACCAGCAATTCCTAATATTAATGCAAACATCAGCAACGGACGATTTCCAATATCCTCACCCATTATTTTTAAAACTATCAAATAAGAACTTATCGCAAGGCTAAAGAAAATACTTATAATTCCAACAAAACCAAATCCATACATCGGTCTTGTTAAAAATTTAGTCATAAACCAAACAGTTAGTAAATCCATTAAAACTCTAAAAGTTCTATCAATTCCATATTTACTAGATCCATATTGCCTGCTCCTATGATTTACTTTAATTTCTTTGATTCTTGCACCTTCAATATTTGCTAAAACGGGCAAAAACCTGTGAAGTTCCCCATATAACTTTATATCTTCTATAATTTCTTTCTTAAACGCTTTTAATGAGCAACCATAGTCATGCAAATTCAAACCTGTTACGTGAGCTATTAACTTATTCGCTATTTTTGATGGTATCTTTCTATTAATTAATTTATCTTTTCTATCAAACCTCCAACCACAAACTAAATCGTAGCCATTATTAATTTCTGAAATTAATAAAGGAATATCATTTGGATCATTCTGTAAATCACCATCCAAAGTAATAACAATATCGCCCTTAGAATTATCAAAGCCAGCTGACATTGCTGCAGTTTGACCATAATTTTTGCGAAGGGAAATTACTGACAATTCTTTAATTTTGAGAGTTAGTTGCATTAATACTTGATGAGTATTATCTTTAGAACCATCATTTACAACAATCAATTCAAAATTAAATTTATGAGGTAACATTACATTTATAATCTCATCCAATAAAAGACCAATACTCTCGCTTTCATTAAAAACAGGGATGATAATAGAAATTAATTGTTTTATATCTGACATTTATATCTAGTAATAATTACACAATTTTAACTTAATTTAGAACATTAAATTAAACAAAAAAAATCACCACAAACGTGGTGATTTAAATTATTTAAGGGAAATTTAACCAAACTTACCTGAAGTGGAGGCGATAACAAATGCCCCAAATGTAAGTATGTTTCCAATCGTGAAATGAGCTAATCCAACTAATCTAGCTTGAACAATTGAAAGTGCAACTGGCTTATCTCTCCAGCCAACAAGGTTAGCAATTGGAGTACGCTGATGTGCCCAAACTAATGTTTCAATTAACTCTTGCCAGTAACCACGCCATGATATTAGGAACATGAAACCAGTAGCCCAAACTAAATGACCGAATAGGAACATCCAAGCCCAAGGAGAAAGGGAATTTACTCCAAATGGATTATATCCATTAATAAGTTGAGCAGAGTTTAACCAGAGATAATCTCTGAACCAACCCATTAAATAAGTTCCTGATTCGTTAAATTGTGCTACGTTACCCTGCCAAATTGCTAGGTGTTTCCAATGCCAGTAGAAAGTTACCCATGCTAGTAAATTTAATGCCCAGAACATAGCTAAGTACATAGCGTCCCAAGATGAACTATCACAAGTACCTCCACGTCCAGGTCCATCGCAAGGGAAAGCATAACCTAAATCTTTCTTATCAGGAATTAATTTTGTTCCTCTAGCATCAAGTGCACCTTTGATAAGGATTAATGCAGTTGTATGAAGACCTAAAGCGATAGCATGGTGAACTAAGAAATCTGCTGGCCCGATAGGTAAGAAGGCACTTAATGCATCTTGTCTATTGATAAGATCCATCCAGTAATGATTACCTGGTAATGAATTAGCTGCGAGAGTTGCTGAACTTGTAGGATCAGATAATAAAGCGTTAAAGCCGTACATCATCTTACCTTGAGCAGCTTGAACGAATTGAGCAAATACTGGCTCGATTAGAATTTGTTTTTCAGGATTACCAAAAGCTACAACAACATCATTGTGAACATAAATTCCAAGAGTATGGAATCCTAGCAACATTGTTACCCAACTAAGATGGCTTATCAAAGCTTCCTTTGTTCCAAGTACTCTTGCTAGTACATTATCTTTGTTTAATTCAGGATCGTAATCTCTTACAAAGAAAATAGCTCCGTGTGCAAATGCACCGACCATCAAGAACATTGCTATGTACTGATGATGACTGTACAAAGCAGATTGTGTAGTGTAGTCCCTAGCAATAAAAGCGTAAGAGGGAAGTGCACCCATGTGTTGAGCTACAAGAGAAGTTGCTACACCAAGGGATGCTAATGCTAATCCAAGTTGGAAATGTAATGAATTATTTACAGTTTCATATATTCCATCGTGATTAATTCCAAAACTACCTTTATGAGGATCATTAGGGTGTCTTGTATTATGGGCTTCTGTAATTTCTTTGAGGCTATGTCCAATACCAAAAGTATTTCTATACATATGACCAGCAATTACAAAAACTGTTCCAATCGCAATATGGTGATGCGCAATATCGGTAAGCCATAATGCTTCACTTTGAGGATGAAGACCACCTAAGAAAGTAAAGATTGCTGTTCCAGCTCCTTCAGCTGTTCCAAATACTTGATCTAAAGAATCAGGATTTTGGGCATAAGCTCCCCAATTTAAAGTAAAGAAAGGAGCTAATCCAGCAGGGTGAGGAAGAACTGTTAACCAGTTATCCCAACCTACATGCTGACCTCTTGATTCCTGACAAAGCATCTTTAGGATTTAGATTCCCTTGTGATGGTCCTGGAAGAGGTGGTACATGTCAAGTTTCTTCATGGGATCATGTTTTCTTGGCTCTCTTCTGGATGTATAACTGTTTATCAATAGTTATTTTCCACTTCTCTTGGAAAATGCAGAGTGATGTTTGGGGACTTACTGGTGGTAATTTCGCACAAAGTTCAATTACCATAAATGGTTGGTTAAGAGATTTCCTCTGGGCTCAAGCTTCTCAAGTATTAACAAGCTATGGTCAATCAATAAGCATGTACGGTTTGATGTTCTTAGGAGCTCACTTTATATGGGCGTTCAGTTTAATGTTCCTCTTCAGCGGGAGAGGATATTGGCAAGAATTGTTCGAATCAATCGTTTGGGCACACAATAAACTAAAGGTTGCACCAACCATTCAACCACGAGCTCTATCTATTACTCAGGGACGTGCGGTAGGTGTTACACACTTCCTTGTAGGTGGTATAGCTACCACATGGGCCTTCTTCCATGCTCGCCTTTTCGGGCTGGG
>CACLYZ010000039.1:0-3432 GCA_902611225.1 uncultured Prochlorococcus sp. | reverse complement strand
GTCCAATACCTCTACTGGCTCCACTTATTAATATGGTTCTCATTTTTTAATTATATATTTGGAAATATTATCCTAAGTAACATTTTAAATTCTCTTCCATGCATAATCATAAGACCTTTCTTTACACTCCATGGAGCCTTTATAAACATCACGCACATAGCATATACAATCTCTTTTAAAGAAAGAGTATCAGTCAGAAACCCATACCATTGATTTTTAGGTAATTGGAAAAAACTGCCAAAAAATTCTCTCAATAGTTTCTCATCAAACCTCATGAGTTTTTCTAATCCAAATTGGTAAAGTGATTTCTTCCTAATTAATTCTTTTGACCATAAAGTTTCCCAACCTTTTCTAGCAATATGATAGGTACTTAGATTTTTGTTTTTAATTGCTTCTGAGACTGCCTTTGCGACAAGTGGAGCTCTTCTTAAAACATTACCAATTAAATATCCAGATGCAGGATGCACCATTGAAGCAGCGCCACCATATCCAAGTATTTGTTGTTTGAAATCTGGGATTGGCATATTCATAGGAAGAAATAAGCCAAGCTCTTCGTGCTGCATGCTTGTGATTGATATATTTCGATAAGAAAGCCTCTTCTCTAGTCTCTCTTTTAAATTTTCCATTGTTAGAGGATTTACCAAACCAAGAGATGTTTCTTCAAGAAAATATTTCCCATCCCCCATATCCATGGCATAAAGAAAAGTTGGGGGCTCTTTTTTTTGCTCATCGTTAAGATGGTCATTTCTATAGTCCATTAATACAAACTGCCCTTTCTTAAGTGGAGGTTTACTAAAATTACCTACTATCCCATAACAAGTTTGGACTGCTAAGGGACCACAGGATTTTAATTTAAGAAAAACAGGATCATACCCTGTTGCATCTACTACTAATCTTGCAGAGTAAGTTTTGCCATCTTTTGTAGTTACTGTACTTTTGTATTTTTCAAAATGTATTTTGTTTGCAAAGCCTTGATGCCATTTAATAAAAGACTTATTGCATTCGTTAAACCAATAATTGTGGAGTTTCTTCTTATCAAATAGTCCATAATCTAGTGAATGTTCCGTGGCTTTATTCTCGTCGTCCTGCTCTTCTAAAGCGCCATGCCCAAAAAAACTTACAGTATTCTTCCATCTATATTCAAGTAAATCCTGAAGCCCGAGTTGGTCAACTTCTTTCCCCCAAATGCCATATGTATTTGGCCAAGGCTCATCTGGTCCATTTGGAGAAAGCACTTCAACATCTAATTTTTCCTTCCCTAAAGCTGAGGCAATAGCCATACCTGCAGGCCCTGCACCCAAAACAAGAACATCTGGCATATTTTCTTTTGACATTAAATATAAATCTTGTGATTAAAGAAATTTATGGAACTAATTATTACTTCTGAGCCTAGAATTATATTTTTCATCCAATATTTGTAATAAGAGTAGATTAATAATAATCAAATTACTCAAATACTAGTGACTAAGTTTTCAGTGTTTTAACAATAATTTATAAGATTACAAAATAAAAAAAAAACTTAATTTATTTTTTTATCATAAAAAAAATATATGAATTTAAATGATTAAAAATAAAAATATTCTAATTACTGGAGGTAATTCAGGAATAGGGTTTTTTGCAATTATTAATTTACTGAAGACGAAAAATATTTTATATGTTGTAATAAAAAACGAATTTAGAAAGAATGAATTTCTCAGAAAAATCGAGAAACATTTTGATAAAAATTACCTCAGCAAATTTTTAATTATTATTGAAAATTGTGATCTTTCAGATCTAGAGAATATTAAAAAAATTAAAGATTACTTTATTAGTAAAAAGATTTTTTTAGATGTGCTTGTTTTAAATGCAGGATTGCAATATACAGGCTCTTTTTACCCTAAAGTATCAAAACAAGGCATAGAACTAACTTTTGCAGTAAATCATCTTGCACATTTTTACTTAGTAAATGTCTTAAAAGATTTTATTAGAGATAAAGAAGAATCTAGAATCATTATTACATCATCAGATGTACACGACCCCAAAAGTTCAGGTGGCAATATAGGAAAGAAAGCGGGACTTGATAACCTAGTTAATTTTACAAAAAAAGTAACTGGGCAATTTTTAAATTTTAATGCTGATGAAGCTTATAAAAATAGTAAGTTATGTAATATTTTGTTTGCTAAAGAACTTGAAAAAAAATTAAAAATTTCATCTTGTAAAATTTCTGTAATTACTTGGGCTCCTGGTCTAGTAATACCAAATGATGATCTTGGTTTTTTTAGATATAGTAAGCGTTTTAATCTCTTTGGATATTTAATTTTTTCTAAAGCTGCAAAAAATATTTTAGGAATTTCTGAAAGTATAGAAAATGCTGGGAGGATACTTTCTGAAATTGTTTTTGATTCAAATTTAAATAATATTGGTTACGTTCATTTAAGTAATAAGCTTATATCTTTTAAAAAACATAAATTAGTTGAAAGTAAGGTTAGTGATGAGGCAAATAATTCTGAGTTGGCTTCAAAACTCTGGATTTTAAGTGAAGAGATTTGTAGATCATTTGGCTTTGTTACTTTCAATATTTAAGGTTTGTGTTGGGAATGCAAACTCTATATTATTAATCGCAAATTCTTCAATAATTCTTAAATTTATAGATTGTTGAGCTTCCATTGCGGCGAGATAATTATTTGTTGGGATGTAATAAACAAGTTCGAAATTAAGACTGAAGTCGCCGAAATCTGTGAAATGACATCTATCAAAAGACGCATCTTTTGTCTCTTCAACTATTTTTTTAATTATTATCGGAATCAATTTCATAAGTTTTGGAGAGGTTTCATAAACAACTCCCAATTTATGCACTAACCTTCTTTTTTCCATTTGTGCGTAATTTGAAATTATTCCATTTGTTAGGGCGCTATTGCTCATTACTATTACTTCTCCATTAATACTTCTTATCCTTGATGATCGTACTCCCACTCTCTCAACCATTCCGAGGACTCCATCAGATTTTATAAACTCACCTTTTTGAAAAGGTTTATCAAGCAAAATTGTTATATATTCAAAGAACTCCTGAACTGGATCTTTCAAAGCTAATCCTGCTCCAATACCTCCTGCACTTAGTAAAGCCCAAATAGCAGTCATTTGAACACCTATATTTTGTAAGAAAAAAATTGAGCCAATAGACCAAGTTAATGCTTTTATCAATGGAGTTAGTGAAGATACCATCGAACTAATTGAGGAATCATTAATTTTAGAGGTCGATTCTGTTAAAGATCTTATTAAAACTTTGTTTAGAGCTTTTATAATGATTATTAATATAAATAATTTCAAAATATTCAATAAGACAGAGATGAAAGTTATTTCATCAGCAAAAAAATAGTCAATTGAAAAATAAAATGAGAGTAGGAAACCTATAGGTTTTATAATTCCAGAGATCACCTCAAAAATAAAATCATC
>CACLYZ010000038.1:0-3496 GCA_902611225.1 uncultured Prochlorococcus sp. | reverse complement strand
TATCAGTCCCCAGATATCGAAGAAGAAAAATAAAACTGCAATTACAACAAGATCCCATGCTCTTTCCCTAAAAGCCCAAGGCGCAATAAAAACTTCTCCAAGTCCATGAAGTGCTGCCCCTACTGGTAGATGATCAAGAACCAGCAAACTGTGAGAGAGGATAAAAAGAAAGCTTGCAAAATATCTAAAAAAAACAAATTGCCAATTACTAGAATTCATGCTCTTTAGATTTTTAAAAAATATACTTCAATGATCAAAATAATGATATAGATCGAGTCAAGAGATATTATTTTTGGTAGCCATAAATACGAATAAAGATATAAAGCTAAAGTAAAAGTTACTAAACGATCAAATATATGTTTTCAAGTTATCAGCCTAAAAATAGTTTTGATGAATACTTTAAGGATAATGTTAACTCCGCTAGAGAAATATTGATTCCACTTCTTTCATCCTTAGATAATATGGGACTTGAGGAATTAAACAGGAATCATTCTGCCGCAAAAAAATTATTACTAAGACATGGTGCAACTTTTAGATTAAACGATACTGGTTTAAAAGGTACTGAGAGAATATTACCTTTTGATCCACTTCCTAGAATAATTAGTAAAGATGATTGGGTAACTTTAGAAAAAGGACTAAAACAAAGGCTTGAGGCAATTGATTTATTCCTAGATGATATTTATAACTCTCAAAAAATAATTAATGATGGAATAATTCCAAGAGAATTAATAGAGAGTTCAGAAGGTTGGAGACCTCGGATGATAGGTTTCAAACCTCCACTAAATAAATGGTGTCAAATTTCAGGACTTGATTTAATAAGAGATAGAAAAGGAGATTGGCATGTTTTAGAAGATAATTTAAGGTGCCCTTCTGGTGTTGCTTATTTTTTAGAAAATAGATTAGTCATGAAGAATATTTTCCCTAATCTTTTCTCTGGAAGAATAGTTAAACCAATTGATGAATATCCCTCATATCTTTTAAAAACTCTTCAAGAACTAGCTGTTTGGACTGATACTCCCAAGATAGTTCTACTAACTCCAGGAATTTTTAATAGTGCTTATTTTGAACATAGTTATTTAGCTCAAGAAATGGGCATACAACTAGTTCAGGGTCATGACTTAGTTTGTAATGATGATTATGTATATTTAAAAACTACCTCTGGATTAAAAAGAGTAGATGTCATTTACAGACGAATTGATGATGATTTCTTAGATCCACTTAATTTCAGAAAAGATTCCTGCCTTGGTGTTAGCGGATTACTTGATGTTTTTAAGGCAGGTCATGTTGCTTTAGCAAATGCACCTGGGACTGGAATAGCAGATGACAAAATGATTTATTCTTTTGTTCCAAAAATGATTAAATATTATCTTGATGAAGAAATTATTATTAAAAATGTAGAAACTTATATTTGTCATTATCAAAAGGATCGAGAATATGTTCTAGAAAATTTATCAAAACTTGTTGTTAAGTCTGTCGCAGAAGCTGGTGGTTATGGAATGTTAATTGGCCCTCACTCAACAATGAATGAGATAGAAGAATTCGCTAATAAAATTAAAAATAATCCTAGAAATTTCATAGCACAACCAACATTAGAATTATCTACTGTGCCATCATTATGTGATGGAGAACTATATCCATGTCATGTTGATTTAAGACCATATATCTTAAGAGGAAAAGATTCATGGGTTAGCCCAGGCGGGCTTACGAGAGTAGCATTAAAAAAAGGATCATTAGTCGTTAATTCTTCTCAAGGTGGAGGATGCAAAGATACATGGGTTGTAGGTAAATAATATGCTTTTGAGTCGTGTAGCAGAATCTCTTTATTGGATAAATCGTTATTTAGAACGTGCGGAAAACATATCTCGTTTCGTGGAAGTAAGCGAAGCTATGTCATTAGATTGTCCACCAGGAAGTGCCGAACCTTGGCTCCCTTTAATTGATGCTTCGAGTGACAGAGAATCTTTTGATAAGAGATTCCCAGAGAAAAAACCAGATGACGTTATTAATTTTTTAATAAGAGATCGTTTAAACCCAAATAGTATAATTTCTTGCATTCAAATGGCGAGAGAAAATGCAAGACAAATCAGAGATGTCATGACCACAGAAATGTGGGAACAAATAAATATTTTATATTGGAATATGCAAGAAGGAGAGGCAATATGGAATAAGCCAAGACAAGAACAATTAAGTGAAATAAGGAGGGAATGTCAGCTTTTTTATGGAATTACAGATGCGACTCTAAGCAAAGATCTTGCCTGGAGATTTAGCATTCTTGGAAGATTAATCGAAAGAGCTGACAAAACATCAAGAATTTTAGATGTTAAATATTATTTACTCCTACCCAGCTTAGATGAACTTGGAGGAGTTCTTGATGAGCTGCAATGGATAGCACTTTTACGTTCAGCTGGAGCTTATCAAATGTTTAGGAAAGCAGTGCAAAATTCTATAAAGCCTAATTCAGTTGCGAGATTTCTTTTACTTGATCCAATTTTCCCTAGATCAGTAAGATACTGTCTTGATGGGATAAGCAATACACTTAAAACGATAGATACCTCACCATCTACTGAAAATCCTTCAGAATTAGAATGTATGAGAGGCTTGCTTAAAGCAAAGTGGAGTTATATCAGAATTGAAGATATAATCAATGATGGTTTACATGAGGCAATCGATTCATTGCAAATGGATTTAAATAAATTAAATGATCTCATTCAAGAAAAATATTTTATTAATTAATAAGTTTATTAATGAGAATTAAATACATTCACAAACTTGAATATAAATACGAAGACCCTGTTCAATTAGGCGAGCATAGATTATGTATAAAGCCAAGGTCAAATGGATTCCAAAAGCTAAAGAATTTTGAATTAAAAATAACTCCAGAACCAGAAATTATTTATCCATTACTTGCTGCCAGCGGAGAAGAGATTAATAGAATCAGATTCAATGGATTAACAGATAATTTAACTATTAAATCAATCAGCGAAGTTGAAACTATTAAACATCCAAACATCATTGATGGAGTGAAAAATAGAGATTTAACATTACCTTTTTGTAGAAGCATTATTAACAGAGATTTACAGGGAGCATTAGAGGGATGGATGCCAAATGGACAACACGATCCGTCTGCAGTAGAACTTGCCCAAGAAGCCTTAGCAGGAAGCATTAACAACGCATTATCATTTACATACCAACTAATAGAAATTATTCAAGATCGGGTTAAATATACCAAAAGACATACTGGTCCAGCATGGCCGGCTAGCAGAACGCTTAGAGAACGTATAGGTTCATGCAGAGATTTAGCAATGCTAATGGTTGAAGCTTGCAGGTCTATAGGTATCCCAAGTAGGTTTGTAAGTGGTTATCATTTTGAAGATCCATTACCCTCTGAGTTGGATTTACACGCTTGGGCTGAATTATATATTCCAGGTGCTGGTTGGAGAGGTTTTGATCCAAGCGGAAAAGGATTAATAGATGATAGATATTTAACATTGGTATC
>CACLYZ010000037.1:0-4124 GCA_902611225.1 uncultured Prochlorococcus sp. | reverse complement strand
TTCAGCTAAAGTAGATGATCATTCTGATCATGGAGGACATGATGATCATTCAGACCATGGAGGACATGATGATCATAACATCATAAAAATGGGAGATCTTATAAGCAAAAGTTTAAAGAAAGATATTTCAGTTTTTAATAGAGGTGACAGAAAACTAATTAATGAAAGATTCGAAAAAGCTGATTCTCTCTTAGAAGGCTTAGATAGTTGGATCGTCGAACAAGTAAGTTCTATTCCTGAGGAAAACAGAGTAATTGTCTCTAAACACAAAGCGATGGAATACTACGGGGATGCATTTGGTTTTGAGACAGTCAGTTTACTAGACTTCCTTGGAGACTCCTCAAGCTTAAGGCCAGACAACATAAGTTCTACTTTAAAAATGTTAGATGAAGAGAAAGTTCAGGCATTATTTCCTGAACAAATTCCAGCATCTAAGTTATTAAGAAACTTAAGTAGACAAAGTTCAGTTCCTTTAGCTTCTAATCAAATATTTGTTGATGGATTAATGATGGATGGTAATACGATTTCAGTAGCTGTTCACAATACTTGTACAATTGTTGATTCATTAGGTGGAAGCTGTGATAAAGAATCTGGCTCCAATCTTGAGTCTGAATGGTACAAACTTTCAGATTAAATTTTTCTAATAAAAACGGTTTTCATTTCTTATTATTACTATTATTAAGCTATTGTTTATTTAGTAAAAATCAGTAAATGAGCATCAAAGATAAAGTTCCCGTAACCATCCTCACTGGATTCTTAGGTTCAGGGAAGACTACTTTGCTTAATAGAATTTTAAGTGAAGAGCACGGGAAAAGAATAGCCGTAATTGAGAATGAATACGGTGAAGTAGGTATAGATCAAGGTCTCGTAATTAATGCCGATGAAGAAGTATTTGAGATGTCAAACGGGTGCATTTGTTGTACTGTTCGTGGCGATTTAATAAGAGTCCTTGGCAACCTTATGAAAAGAAGAGATAAGTTTGACTATGTTTTAGTAGAAACTACAGGATTAGCAGATCCAGGCCCAGTTGCTCAGACTTTTTTCATGGATGAAGAGATTAGTTCTGAATTTACTCTTGATGGAATTGTGACTTTAGTTGATGCTGCACATATTGATCAACAGTTAGGCAGGAGTGACGAAAGTTCAGAACAAGTGGCATTTGCAGATGTTCTTGTCCTTAATAAAACTGATTTAGTCTCTGATGATGCATTAGATACCCTTGAATCAAGATTGAGAGATATGAATCGAATGACTCGCATTATTAGAGCCGAGAATGCCAAAGTACCAATTGAAACAGTCTTAAATCTAAGTGCATTTGATCTCGATCAGATCCTTAAACGCAGACCAACATTTCTTGAACCAGAATATCCTTTTGAATGGACGGGTGTTTATGATCTAGATCCAGGTAAATATGAATTAATTCTGGAAGAAGGACCCGATCCAGAAATGTCCC
Organism: uncultured Prochlorococcus sp.; assembly: GCA_902611225.1. GTDB lineage: Bacteria > Cyanobacteriota > Cyanobacteriia > PCC-6307 > Cyanobiaceae > Prochlorococcus_A. The sequence continues at coordinate 2,671 of CACLYZ010000037.1, read as the reverse complement.
TAGTAGCTCTCGTTAACCAAGGTGAGAGTGAGGAAGAACTTAAAGATGGTGCTGAATCCTCCGTAAGACTTTATGCAGAAAATGCTAATACTTTGGAGCCTGGAAATACTGTCCCATATGGAGAACATGTAAATCTAAAATTGGAGAATAAAGGAAATAAATCCTTCATCCTTAACATAGAAAAGCCATCAAAAATAGGTTTGTTTACACAGCACACTGCTGAAGAATTTAATATGAAAGTCATTAAAAGTGACGAAAATAAAGAGATTCCATTTAATACTGAAAGGTTCTGGCAAGCAGAGCATGAACATGATGATGAAGTAGGCTCAATTGCTATAGAGCGTTTTGGAGATGTTGACCCAGAAAAACTAAATACTTGGATGGGAAGGCTTCTCTCAGAAAAAGGGGTGGACATATTTAGAACTAAAGGTTTCATAAGTTACTCAGGCAACCCAAGGCGAATAGTTTTCCAGGGGGTACACATGTTATTTACTGCACAACCTGACAAAGAATGGGGTAACGAACCTCGTAGAAATCAACTTGTTTTTATCGGTAGAAATTTAAATGAGAAAGAGATGCAAGAAGGCTTTGATAAATGCCTGATATAGAACCATTTAGCCCAAGAGGCATGTTCCATGAAGGATGGACTGCTGAAGTTAGCGATTATGCCATAGCATGTGGCTGGGCTCTTAAAGGGAAACAATTTATTGTTGGCGACGTTGCGGGTGGTATTTTTGCATTCGAAGGAGATACTGGAAAAATTATCTGGAAAAAAGAAAATACACACTCTGGTGGTCTACTAGCAATGGCAATTCATCCAGAGGGTGAAATTTTTGCAACATCAGGTCAGGATGGGAATGTTCAAATTTGTAATTGCCAGGAAGGTAAAGTTATTAAAACACTTAATCTTGGTAAGGGTTGGGTAGAACACCTCAAGTGGTCTAATGATGGTTTATTTCTAGCGATAGCTACCTCAAAAAAAGTATATGTTTTTAATGAAATTGGTGAAGAGAAATGGATCTCAGAAGACCATCCAAGCACAGTAAGTGCAATAACATGGTCAAATAAAAATGAGCTAGCAACTGCTTGCTACGGCAGAGTGACATTCTTTGACATAGTTAATAATAAAACGAATCAAAAACTCGAATGGCAAGGATCATTGGTATCTATGGAATTAAGCCCTGATGGAGATATAGTCGCCTGTGGGAGTCAAGACAATTCAGTTCATTTTTGGAGAAGATCAACAGGAATGGATGCTGAAATGACTGGATACCCTGGTAAACCAAGTCATCTTTCTTTTGATGACAGCGGAAAATTATTAGCAACTAGTGGCAGTGAAAGAATTACAGTTTGGAGCTTTATAGGAAATGGTCCAGAAGGGACTATGCCAGGAGAGCTATGTCACCATACAGAACCCATTTCGAGCCTAGCCTTTTCAAATAAAGGTATGCTTGTAGCCTCAGGATCTAGGGATGGTTCTGTTGTCGCAAGTTTCCTCAAAAATGACGGCAATGGGGATCCCGTTGGAGCTGCATTCGCAGGAGATTTAGTAGGGGCAATATCTTGGAGACCTGATGATTGCGCACTTGCAGCAGTCAATGCAAAAGGTGTTGTAAATGTATGGAAATTTAAAGTTCGTACTAACCTTTTTTCAAAGGGATTTAAGTAAAAAGTAGAAATTTATTAATTACCAATAGTTAGCTTTTAAATGTCTTTCCATACAAATGACCTCACAGTCATTATCTATCCCTTTTGGGTGAATATCACAATATGAGAGACATTGAAAATATTCATCTATGGGATTTAATTTATCAGTTTTACTAACTTCTTTCGAATGATTCATAAAAGATTTCCTCAATTATTTAAAATTAAGATAGACGAATTAAATATCAAAGGAAATAAGCAAAACTTACTAAAAATATCTCAAAAAAATTAGCACGATTGATTACTACTCTCGGACATTTTTAATTAAAAAGCAATGCGTATAAAAACGGATTGTCTTTAGAGAAATATTTTCCTAATTTTATATTGTTGAGTTCTAGGAGGTCTTTCAAAATGATCGATAGCCTGCCTGAAATTTCGGAATAAACCGAACTAATTTAATTAACTGCTCCAATTATTTTTTATTAATGTCTAAGCTTCCTTCTTCTGCATCGTTTAGGTGCCCTTTAAGAAACAAGCTTAATTCTAGAGTTTTTGCCCCAGTTAAAGACAATTAGTTAATTTTGGTGAGCATTAGCTTAATAGAAGTTAGCAACAAGGATCCATGATTTAGGTGCGTTATTAACTTCAGTAAAAATATAAGTAAGAGATAAAAGAGGGCTTAAATAAGCCCTCTTTTTTTTATAAGATGAATTTATTCTAGTTTTATAGATAATGATTAAAGATATAAAATTTTAAGATGGTTCGATATTATTGCCCATATTGCAATCCTAAATATCAATTTCAAAAACAATCCTCAAAAGGTAATTTGATTTGTGGCTTGTGCGGTGAGGATCTTGTAAAAAAACCAATTATTAGGTTGAACCAGATAATTGCTTTAGTTGCAGCGTCATCATTACTTCTACCGTTGATATATACTTTTATTTTTTTAATTAAAAATCAAATAAATCCTCCTAATAAAAATTATCAAGCAAATAGTACTTTAATCAAAATTACCAAAGAAACACTT
>CACLYZ010000036.1:0-4395 GCA_902611225.1 uncultured Prochlorococcus sp. | reverse complement strand
TGGTAAGGAAGTTCAGTAATTATTAATGCATTTTTTTTATGTTTACCTTTGCCTAAATTTATCTCTTCCGTATCTACAACTCCTCTTATGGATAAAGATCCTTTCCCAGTTTCATAAAGCTCTTCTATTGCGTCACTATAAATTAATTCTCCGCCTGTAGGAAAATCAGGTCCTTTGATAATGTTAAAAAGTTTTCTATCACTTATATCTTTATTTTTTACTAAAGCCACTAAACCATCTACGATTTCTCCTAGGTTGTGAGGCGGAATATTTGTTGCCATGCCAACAGCAATACCTGATGAGCCATTCAATAATAAAAATGGAAGCTGTGCTGGAAGAACATCTGGTTCTTTTTGAGAACCGTCAAAGTTACTTGATAAGTTTACTGTTTCTGATCCAATTTCTTCAAGAAATCCTTTATTAGCTATTGGAGCTAGTCTTGTCTCAGTATATCTCATGGCTGCAGGCGGATCATTATCTATAGACCCAAAATTTCCATGTCCATCAAGAATAGGATATTTAGTTGAAAAATTTTGTACTAATTTTACTAATGCATCATATACTGCTTGATCTCCATGAGGATGGTACTTTCCAAGTACATCTCCAACAACTCTTGCACATTTTCTAAATGGCTTATCAGGTGTTAAACCTAATTCATACATCGCAAATATGATTCTTCTTTGTACGGGCTTAAGACCATCTCTTGCATCAGGCAAAGCACGTCCAACTATTACGCTCATTGCATACTCCAAATAAGAACGTTGCATTTCTTCTTGAAGTGAGATAGAAGTGAATTTTTTCTTATCCATTAGAGCGCAAAATTGAATAATTATTAATTAACTAAATTAAGACTAATAGGTATAAAAATAATTACCAGTATTGAACATTAAGATGATTCACTTATTTTGGATTTTGCCAGTATTACATCTTTTTTTAGTTGTTCATTTTGTAAAAGAATTTCTGTAGAGGTTTGTAATTTTTCTCCCCATAGCTGTTCTTTTCTATAATAATAATTGACATAATTAGGATTTTTAGCCAAAGCTTTTTTTGCTAGCTGAATTGCTAATTTAGTATCATTGATATTGATACATGAGGCCAGGCCTAGTAAAGGTTCAGCATTTTCCTCAATTGAAATTGCACTTTCAAAAAGTTTGATTGAGAGATTTATATTGTTTCTTTCAAAATAAGCCAAACCTTTATTATTGATTGCTTGCCAGAAATCAGGTTTAATTTTTATAGATTTATCAAACAATTTAATAGCTCCCAAGTAATTTTTTTCCATTAATAAAATATTTCCTAATTGAAAAATAGCATTGTGATTATTAGGCTCAATCTTTATTCCTTTGCCTAAAGCAATTTTTGCTTTTGTTTGTTGGGAAATTTTTAAGTAAACATTACTCTTGGCAAAATATATTTCGCTATTTTTTGAATTGATCTGTTCTGCTTTATTTAAAGAATTTATTGCGTTTTTATATTTTTTGTTAGCTATTTGTGCTTCAGCCAAAATCAACCATAGTTTTTCATCTTTTGGATTTATTTTTACCGCTAATTTGGCTAAATTAAGACTGTCTTCATATTGACCAAAGTAAAGTAGTTGATATGCATTTTTGCCAATATATAAACTTTGTTTTTGAAAATTTTTTATTGTTGGGAAATAATAATAGGGAACTATTCCTCGAACAATTTTTATTTGAAAAAAGTAAAAACAGATCAAAGAAATCCAGATTGCTTTTTTTAAAAACCTCTTCATATTTTAATTTTTTTATGCTTTATATTTGCTTGTATGTTTCTTTTCCACATCCATGGTTTAATTCTTTTTAATGTAGTTCCTTTAAGATTTTCTTGCCACCTTTTATCGTCCCAATTAAGGGACTCAATATTAAGATTTTTAATCCATTCTTTCGGCGTAGTTTCGAAATTATTGTTGTATGGCACTGATTTATTCCATGGACAAACATCTTGACAAATATCACATCCTGCAACCCATCCATCTAAATTCTCTTCTATTTTCTTTGGAATACTTTTATCTCTGCTCTCTATTGTGTGATACGCAATGCATAGATCTGATTGAATTACAAAGGGCTCTACTATTGCTTTTGTGGGACAATGTCTAATACAAATATCACATTTTCCACAAAGTGATTGATGAGGTTTATCTGGCATTAAATCTTTAGTGAGAATCATAAAACCTAAAGTAAACCAAGAACCATTTTTTTTGCTGATTAAATTACTATTTTTACCTATCCAACCAATACCTGCCTCCTCTGCCCATGCTTTTTCAAGAAGTGGAGAGGTATCAACACATATTTTCCATTTGCAATCAGGAATCTCTAGATTGATCCATTTACCAATATTCTTCAATTTTTTGTAAATCACTTTATGATAATCTTCCCCTTGGCTAAATTTAGCTACCTTGAGGAAATTATTGTTTTTGTTTTGTGAATTAATGTAATTAAATCCAACACTTAAAACACTTTTTGCATCTTTAAAAAGTGAGCCAATATTTTTTCTTTTTTCTGATTCCATCCATTTCATTTCAGCATGATAGTTATTTGATAACCATCTTTCTAATGCATTAGTTCTTAATTTTATGCGCGAACTACCCGATATTGAAGCTATTCCGGCAACTGCAAAACCTTCAAAAATAGCTCTTTCTTTTAATTTTTTACTTATTTCTTTTTTGTTTTGAATCGTATCAATCATATCTTTTTCTTTATAGCATTTCTTTTAAGAGTTATTTTTGGAGAATAAACTAATAAATAAAATAGATATATTTAAGAAAAATATATCCTAACTTAGTAAAAACAGTTAGATTATTAGTAAACTTAATTTAGTAAATAGGTTATTTTGGTTGAATCTAATCAAAATCAAGATTCGAATTTAGGATCTAGGCTTCAACAAGATCTCAAAAATGATCTTATCGCGGGGTTGCTAGTTGTAATTCCCTTGGCAACAACAATCTGGCTGTCATCATTAGTTAGTAAATTTGTTTTAACGTTAGTTACTTCAGTTCCAAAGCAACTAAATCCTTTTATTACTTTAAATCCTTTATTACAAGATTTAATTAATCTCACTTTAGGTTTAACTGTTCCTTTATTAGCTATTTTGCTTATAGGTTTGATGGCGAGAAATTTTGTAGGAAGATGGTTATTGGAATTTGGAGAGGGGACTTTATCAAAAATTCCAGTAGCTGGAGCGGTTTATAAAACCCTTAAACAATTGCTAGAAACTTTCTTAAGTAATAAATCTAATAGATTTAGACGAGTTGTTTTAGTTGAATATCCTCGTGAGGGACTATATAGTGTAGGCTTTGTGACTGGAGACGTAGGTCCCTCTCTACAGCCAGAATCGGAAGAAAAGTTACTTAGTGTTTTCATCCCTACAGCACCAAACCCAACTACAGGCTGGTATACACTTGTTCCCGAGTCTTCTGTTAAGGATTTGGAAATTTCTGTTGAAGATGCTTTTAGAACAATAATTTCTGCTGGGATAGTGAATCCAGATGATAAAAATAACACCACAAATCCAACTTTTTCAAAATTGTTTTCTCAATTACGAGCTTCCAGTAATCCTTCTTCTTAATTGATGCATAATAGATCCCTTTCTAGAGAATTATCTTTAATTTCTCTTGGCCTTATAAAAGATAAGGGTGATTTTAAATTAAATAAATTTCAGATAGAAGAAATTTTTGAATCTGCTTTGGATTCTCTTATAAACCATTGCAGAGAGGAATTAGATAATTGCGAGTTAGAGTTAGAAAATGCTTCACAAAAAATATTAGATAGTGAATTGCAAGAAGGTGTTGATTCCTCTTATTCGAATGTTCGAGATGAGTTAAAAAAATCTCTAACAAAAATTGAAACTGTAATGAATACACTCTCTGTCACTTTAGACTTTCCTAAATTAATTGTTTCTAGCGGTCAAATAGATATTAGAGAGGATGTAAATCAAAGGATCTGTAATATAATGAATAATCTTAAAAATATTGATTCTGATATCGATCAAGTAATGGATGGCTGGAGATTAAAAAGACTACCAAGAATTGATAGGGATATTTTGCGTCTAGCTTACGTGGATATTAATTTTTTGAACACACCTGTCGCTGTTGCCTGTGATGAGGCTGTTAATTTAGCTAATAAATATAGTGATTTGCAAGGAAGAAAATTTATTAATGGAGTTTTAAGGAGATTACAAACAATTTAATTCTTATAATTATTTGATATAAATAAATAGTATTTAGAAAATTTTAATTACGAACTATAGATAAGAATGACTAATACTGATTCTGATAATTCTCGTGAGTGGGCCGCACAAGCTTATGCACTTTTAAAAAAGCGACAGGAAGAGCAAAAGCAAGAATTAGAGAAACAGGAAGAGCAAAAGCAAGAATTAGAG
>CACLYZ010000035.1:0-4481 GCA_902611225.1 uncultured Prochlorococcus sp. | reverse complement strand
TTTAGTTTTTTTATCAATTAATTTAAATTTAATAAATCTACTTTCTAATAGTAAAAGTAGATAATAAAAAATTTATACAGCTAATGACCCTTTCCTTAGCAGACAATCCACGTTATAAAAAAAATAAACACATTTATTAGAAATGAAAAAATTAATATCATTTATTTTATTTCCATTTCTTTTATTTCCATTTGAGACAGAAGCAAATGATAATTTTTCTGTTGAGATAGAGGCGCTTACACTCGTAATGGAGCAATATAAGGAAGATACTGAATTAAGTGATGAATTAGATGTAGATAACAAAAAGCCAAGTTACATGGCTCTTAAACAAGACGAATGCAATGCCACTGTTGAAGTTACAGAAAAAACAGGATTAGAAGTTGTAAATACTGAATCTTTCGATGTAAATGTCTGCTTGAAAGAAATCTATAAAGTAATCAACTAAATAAGCAGGTTATAAAAATATAATTAAAACAGGCAAATTAAAGAGGTCTTTTACTTAAAGAAGGTAAGACCTCGAGACCTAACAGAAAACTTTGGAACGGGTTCTGCATACCCAATTAATAACTACAATGAAATTGTAGAGGTGTAATTAAAAGTACAAAAAATAAAATTATTTTTTAAACAATTATTTCTTCTTTGATAATGTTTGTGATTCTTCTCTAGACATTAAAGCCTCGATTTGAGCAAGAACTTTTTGAAGTTCATCCGTTTTTGTAAGAGATGCTTCTGCTACTTCTCTTAATTTTTCTAACTGTTCTTTAGTTTTATCCATGATAAATAAATTAGAAATTAACCACTTTAAAAATGGTTTAATACAGATTTTTCACTCCCACACAGATTCATATTCTCTCTTTTTTTTATAAAGTCAAATAAATTTCCTTTTATTAAGGTTTTATTAGGACTTCCAATTAATTCTTTATTTATTATTGAAACCATAAGATTACCTGAAATAGAAATACTTTTAAATTATGAAGTAAATACAGGCAATCCTATTGTTGCAGTTGTTATGAGAGCCCCTGCAAAAATCAAGAAAGGTAGAAAAGGGTAGTTTTTCAAAGATAAACTTACTAATTCGAGATAACTATATAGGTATTTATACTGTTTGTCTACCCCTAAGCTTTCTTAAAAAGTAAAAATTATTCTTTTAAAGGTAAAAATTATAAATTAACCAAATTTACCTGATATATATTCCTGAGTAGTTTTTTCTTTTGGAGAGTTAAAAATTTTCTTAGTAGAATCAAATTCGGCAAGATAGCCGACTTTCCCTCCATCACCATCTTCGTATTCAACTGCATTAAAGAAAGCAGTCATATCACTAACTCTTAATGCCTGCTGCATATTATGGGTAACGATTATTATTGTGTAATTCTTCTTAAGTTCGTGCATCGTCTCTTCTATTTTCAAAGTAGAGATTGGATCTAAAGCTGAGCATGGCTCATCCATGAGAATTATTTCAGGCTCAATTGCGATGGTTCGAGCAATACATAATCTCTGTTGTTGTCCACCAGATAAAGAGTAACCACTATCATTTAATTTATCCTTACATTCACTCCATACAGCAGCTTTTCTCAAGGAACTTTCCACTAATTGATCCATGTCACCAGTAAAGCCATTGATTCTTGCTCCGAATGCAATATTTTCGTAGATAGATTTTGGAAAAGGATTAGGTTGTTGAAAAACCATTCCGATTCTTCTTCTAACTTCAACTGGATCTACTCTTTTGTCATAGATATTAGTTCCATCAAAGAGGACTGTCCCTTTTAACGAACAATTAGGGATTAAATCGTTCATTCTATTCAAAGCTCTAAGAACGGTTGATTTACCACAACCAGAAGGGCCAATGAGTGAAGTTATATCTCCTGCTTTAAAATTTAAAAAAACATTTTTTACCGCTTCAAAAGTGCCATAACTAATAGAAACATCCTCAAGAGATAAAATGTTTTTCTTTTGCGACTTTTTAGTGTTTTTAATCATTTCATACCCTCTTAGTTTTCTCAGTAAAAGCGGCCAATATCCTTGAAAAAATATTAACTGTTAGTATTGATATCACAAGAATAAAGGAAGCCGCCCAGGCTAGTTTATTCTGTGCATCATAAGGTTCAAGGGCAAAATTATATATCAAGACAGCTAATGAGCCCATCTCGTAAAACAAATCTTCAAAACCTACTATGTAGTAGTAAGAAAATAAAGCAGTAAATATCAAAGGTGCTGTTTCGCCTGCAGCCCTTGCGATTCCAAGCACAACCCCAGTAGCAATAGATCTAAATGCTGTGGGTAAAGTTATTTTTAATATTGTTGTATACATACTTGCTCCTATGCCTAGAGAAGCATACCTTAATTCATTTGGTACTAACTTTAAACCTTCATCAGTAGTTTTTATAACTGTAGGCAACATCAATATTGAAAGAGCCATACCTCCTGCTAAACCACTGTACATACTGCCAAATAAAATTTTTGTTGAAACGATTAAGGCATAAATAAATACACCTGCAATTATTGAAGGAACACCAGCTAAAACATTAACTCCGAATCTAATAAATTTTGAAAAAGGTCCTCCGTTTGAATATTCAGCTAGATATATACCACCGCCAACACCTACTGGTATGGAAATAATTGAAGCAATAGTTGTAATTACTAGTGTCCCAATTAATGCAGGATTAATTCCTCCCGCATCTAAATCATCTCCAGGAGGATTTGGTTCTAAAGTAAATAATTCTGGTGTGATTTGAGCTCCCCCTTTAATAAGAATATATGTAACCACAAAAATCAAAGGAAGAATTGCAATGAGTGCACAAAAAACTGATAAAGAAGTAAAGAATTTATCTCCTACGTTTCGTGATAGTTTTTTCTGGTAATAAAGAGAATTCATAATCATCTAATATTTGAGACTAAATTTCTTAACTAGCCATTGAGCAAAGATATTAACCACTAAAGATAGGATCATTAGTACAAAAGCCGCATAAAAAAGTGATGAGACCTGACTTCCATCGGCTTCACCAAACTGGTTTGCAAGCATAGAAGAGATGGTATATCCAGGAGATAATAGTGACCAACTAAATGCATTAGAATTTCCAATAATCATCGTTACAGCCATGGTTTCACCCATTGCCCTGCCTAACGCCAATAGAACTCCTGCCATAATTCCTGATAATGCCGCAGGCAAAATTACCGAAAATATAGTTTTCCATCTACTTGCACCAATTCCATAGGAAGCATTCCTAAGCTTTTTGGGAACTTGATTCAGACTATCTCTAGCTATCGAGGTCACTATTGGTAAAAGCATTACCACTAAAATTATTATCGCTAAAAGTGAATTCCGACCTGCAGGCTCCGAACTAAATAAAGGAAGCCAACCAAAGAATTTATGTAAAAAAACAAAAAACTCTCTAAAGAAAGGTTCCATAACAAATATCGCCCATAATCCCAATACGACAGATGGTATAGCTGCTAGTAATTCAACAAATGAACCTACTATTTCTCTGAAAAATTTTGGAACAAAATTCTCTGTAATAAATATAGCAGTTCCAACACCTAAAGGGATAGTAATCAATAATGAAAGAAGAGAAGTAACTAATGTCCCATATATTGCTGTAAAAGCTCCATATTCATCTTTTACTGGATTCCATTCAGAAGTTACTAGAAAATTTAAGCCATACCTTGAAAATGATTCAAATGACTGAAAAAAGACTACTAAAATAATTCCAAAAAGTACTATTGCAACAAGACTAGACAAGGCTAGGGTTGTATTTTTAAAGATTAAATCTATATTTTTTTCAAGTCCGAATCTTTTACGATTCTTGAAAAGAGTTAATTTCTCTTCCATTAAAAAAAGAATATCTCTATAAATCTACTACTAAATGCTGTAAAAGACTTTAAGAGGACTTAAAGGTATATGAAAGTCATGATAATTTGACATCTATTAAAATTTTTAACTACCTATTTTTTCAACGGCAGCTCTTGACTTATCAAGAATATCTCCTTTTAAGGGGATAAATCCAAGGGATGAAGCCTTATCTTGATACTCATCACTTAACAATTTATTAAAGGCTTGTTTGAATGCTTTAGTGTTTCTACCATTACCTTTTTCGTAAGCAAGTATCCATGTCAATGAAGCGATAGGGTACGCTCCTTTTGCTGTTGGATTAGGATTTTTACCCGCAAGATTTTCATCTAAAGTAATACCATTAAGAACCTTAGCTCCTGCTTCTGCAGATGGTTTTAGAAACTCCCCTGAAAGATTTTGAAGTGCGGCAGCCTTAACATTACCTTTAATATATGACTGATTTACATAACCAATTGCTCCTGGAGTGTTTTGAATTACACCTGCTACACCAGAATTACCTTTTGCTCCAACGCCTGCTGGCCACTTAACTGATTTACCAGTTCCTAAAGTCCATATTGGTGAAAATGCTTCCATAGAGTTTGTGAAAGCCTTAGTAGTTCCTGAACCATCAGAACGATGCGTCCAAGTTAACTTT
>CACLYZ010000034.1:0-4743 GCA_902611225.1 uncultured Prochlorococcus sp. | reverse complement strand
TGTCATATACATCAAGATTTTGGGTTTTGTTAATATTTTTCCATGGTTCATCTTTATCTTCAGACTTCTTGTACCACTTCCAAAAATAATTTATTATCCTATCTTCTCCCAATAATTTTATTTCATCCTTACTTATAAATCCCATATCGTGATTATATGTTTGTGTTTTTAAGATCATATAATCCTCATCGAATATCTTATAAAAAATCTTTCTTTGAGTCTCTTTAAATAATAAGAGGTTATTAAGTAGTTTATTTTGTAGAAATTTCCTGTAGTGTCTTACTATCACTCTTGCTTTGTTGTTTCCTAGAGGGATATGATCTAAAACTTGTAAATATCTTGATGAGGAAGGATCGCCTTTGTAAATTAATATCCTTCCTGGAGGTATGTACTTTATCCGAATAAATTCTTTTGTAGGTTCATTCTTGTAATAATAAATACTTTCAATGTATGAGGGATTAATATTAATTTTCTGGTTAAAACTAACTAATACGTTTTTATTCACATCTTTATCTGGGATTGTATCGCCATGAACCCAAAAGATATGAAGGATATCTAGGTGATTTTCAATAATCCTTGACCAATCACATTTGAAGTCGACTAATACCTCCTCAAACACATAATCCTTATGTGAAAAACCATTTTCATATAATTCGTAGTTACTTATAGGAGTATCTTCACTTATATTATTTAAATCAGTCTCAGATTTTTTAGAAAAATGTACAAAAATATATCCATTTTTTTCTGAAGTTTTGTATTGGGATAAATGAATACTTTTGGCGTAGTTATCGTAGTTATTATCAACTATGTGGCGACAAGTTATTCTGTCAAGATTTTGGCAACTTCCTCCAGATGAAAACTTAGCTCCATGATATGGGCAGGTAATTACTCCATCTGATAATGTCCCTCCAAAAAAGGAGGCCCCTCTATGTGGACAAATATTTTTAATGCACCTAACATTTTTATTTTCATCTCTATAAAGAACAAGAGGCTCATCATAGAGTGAAAAATAATATAGCTTATTTGTTTTTAGTTCTTTAGAGGGACAAATTGCATACCAACCAAATAAACCTATATTTAAATCTTTTTGAGTTTCTCTAGTATCAAACGAGTCAATTTTTACTACCGTTCCTTTTTTAAATGGCTTAAGAACGGTATTAAAGTCTTTTGATTTAAAAAAATTAATTTGTCTGTTTTCCATAAATTAATTTCTTTTTTTAAATGACTGTTTATCTTTCGGAACTATAACCCAAGTAAATAATCAATTTCTTATAAAAAGAAAATTCTCTATTATTTGTAGCAATAATTTTGTAGTTATTGAAAAATATTGAGTCTCTATAGTATCTATGTATCTTTATTTAATGTTTTTTGTATCTTTTGTGATTCTTTCAAATTTTTTATGTAATCAATAGCATCATCAATATTTTTGTGGAAATTACATTGACCCAAATAACAACCTATAAATCTTAAAAATTTTCTCTTTCCACCACTAATTTCATATCTATGTATTGTTCCGCCATCTATAGGAGCATAAATAAGTTCTGGTAGTGCCATATTAATTTTGTATTTAATACTTAATTTAAAAATAATTCATCTTTAAATACATTTCCATAGCTCAATCCATATATTTAATAATTAATTTACTTATTTTTATATAATTTTTTTATTGAATACCCATGTATTTTTTGTTATTTATTAATTATTGATATGGATTTTTTATTATGCCGAAATCATTTAGGCGTTTTTTAAAAAAATTACCAAAAAAAATTCAAACTATAAAATACTCATTTAGAGAGTTTTTATCATCCAAAATATGAAATAGTTGTTCTGGTTAATAAATTTTTAATTTCTATAATTTTTAATAAAACATAGTCGGCAGAGTTAAATTTTAAACTATATTAAATTTGCAATTTTTGAAATATTATGATCAAAAGAGTTTTTGCGATATTCACTTTAACTTTGCTTTTTCTATTTAATAGTCCAGTTTACTCATTAGATACTTCTTCAAAAACTCTTGAAAAGTATACTAAAAAGATTTCTAGCAAGTTCACTAGAACTTACTGCAACACTACCAACTTCGGTATTTCTTATGAAGGAGCTTTGGCATTTGCTACTGGAGAAACTAATAAGGAATTTAGAAATAATAAACTCAATATGTTGATAGATTATTCTCTACTAAAAAATTCAATAGTTAATGATTTAGAAAATAATTGCCAAGTTTATGATTTCGATATTAGTGATTTAGAAAATTTGAAGTTTAACTAGAAAATGTATATTGTATGAGTCTTATTTTTTACCTATCCAATCATTTGGTTTCTCCATCATCCATTCGAAAACTCCCTTGGCATCAAGGTTTTTAGAAGCGTAAACAAATAAAATTGGAAATATTAAAATTACTGCGCCAATAACTGTTAACTCTACTTTACCGATCCCCATCTCAGTAACTGTTAAAGCAAAATAATTAATCATTATATTTATTGAATTAAAATTTATTTCTACATAATTTATGAAAAAATTTGTATCCATTCACTTTTTTATAAAATATCTTAATTATTTATAGTGAAGGATATTTGTATAAAGTACCTATTTTATTGATACAGAAATTTTAATAATTTAAATAATAGGATTTTGTTTGATGGTTATGAATTATGAAATTATTATTTTTACACCTATTTTTGCGTTATTAATTGGATTTATAGTATTGAGAATATTAAAAAAAAGAAAGAGATCGGCTAAAAGTATTTATAAATTAATAGATGATTTGGAAAAAAAATACATATATTGATTTCTTTTATAAGAAAAAAAGATTAATCAAATTCTATTCCAACTTCTTCTTTTAAATCTCTCTCCAAATCTGGAAGATGAGGTTCAACCCAATGATCTTTGTTATCAATTCCTGCTGCATTTACATAATTCATAATATGTTGATCCACTTGCTTGTAAAGATCATGCAAATTTAAATCCATACGAATATCATGTGCAATTTCAGAGACTTGTTTTTCCGTTAGACAATGATCTGGATGAAGTAAATCACAACATGGAATTCTCTTCTCGATCAATTCATTTAGATTGATTTTTATTTCGTAATCTTGATGGACAGTCATTGAATTAATAGCTTTTTAATATAATTCTAATTATGTTTAAGTTTTTGTATATCTTTAGTCAAGAAACAAAGTTCTTTAATGCATATACAGTAATTTTAAATAAATAAATCTTCCAAATCTTTATACAAATCATCATTCTCTTTTTGGTTTTCTATAAGTTCATGGTGATCTAGTGAAAGTTCTTTTTTTGAAGTATAGAAAAGATATCCAAGGGCTCCTAAGAGTAATGTTGTTGGTAAAATCATTAGCATTAAATTGACCTATAATGAATATAGTGCAACACTTATTACAGTCAAGTACTGAACTTTAATTAATTTTTAAATGCCTACCAAGAAAAAAAGAGTTGGTTTTATTCCTAGAGAAGATGTTATGAGAATAATTGAAAAGTTGAGCACAGAGAACAATTTAAGTAATTCAAAAATAATAAGTATTTTGGTTGAAGAAGCACTTTCTGTAAGAGGTATATTTAATAAAAAAAATGGTAAAGTAGCTCAATCATATCAATCAAATGACAATAATTCAGAAAACTTATTTGATAATTCTGGTGACTTTACAGATAATGCAAAACCCTCAATTGATACTAACTTAGGAAATCATTTTATTTCTAGTAAATCAACCCATTTAAATGAAGAGAATCAGGAGTCATTGGACTTGCAAACTTATAAAAAGTTTTTATCATTCCTAAAATTTCAGGAAATGATGGATAAATATAACACTTAATAAGGTGTTGCTAAGTGATACACTGTACGTTAAATTAAATTAGTATATATATAGGAGATTCGCATATTGAAATTATTTTTCATCATTTCAAAATTCTAAATTCAATTAATCTATAAAATATTTATTCCTATGAATTCAGCTCTCCCAGGCTTATCTGTAAATCTCCTCCCTCCAGACAAATTATATTGTAATTTTAGTTATTGGAGTTCTTTGTTCTCTCAGGATATGCAAATTTTATGGGATAGAGCGCATGGAGTACCTTTAGAAAAACTGCCAAAAGGAGTTTCTGATATGATTTTTCCGTATTTATTGCTTGCACTCTCAGACTACAAGACTTCGCAAATAAATAAAATGAATGGAATAGGATTAGACAATCTATTAAGCCTTTGGTTTGATAAGTACTTATTAAATAAAAATGGTTACTTCGAGCTAATTAAAAAATAATATTTAAAATTAGCTATTAATATCAAATTTGATTGCTATAAGAATTTATTGCTTTTAAACATTTTTTAAGTGATTCTTTACGAATTGGCACATCAATTGTCTTGCTATAAATATATTAAATGGTTTGATGATGAATTCTTTAAATTTCTTTTTAGCAAATATGTGTATTGTCGTTTTGATATTGCTAATCAGGAGAGATATAAAATTAAGGAAAGCAAGATAAATGAAATTCAATTCAAAAACCCTAAGCTTGATATTAAATCTGTTATTTTGCTTGTTTATTTTTATTATTTAATTTTTAGTCTTTGTTTATTAAATTTTTAAAAAATTTAAAAATTTATATTCAAATTTGGTTGACTTTTGTTGTTAATGCGATGATAATGGCAAAAATAATTTTTAATTGTGAATCATCTTTCAGATACTTTTGATGATTTTGTTGATGATCTACTTTCATCAGATTTTGATTTGTTGAAAG
>CACLYZ010000033.1:0-4922 GCA_902611225.1 uncultured Prochlorococcus sp. | reverse complement strand
TTCCTTATCATTTAAAGAAATCCTCCCTTTATAGGGATATTCGAACCCCGCAATTAATCTTAAAAGAGTAGTTTTTCCGCAACCAGAAGGACCAAGCAACCCTAACAATTCGCCATTTTCAATTTTCAGGTTAATTTCGTTTAATATCCAATTTGAACATTCTCGCTTATCATATTTATGATGCAAATCATCAATTATTAACGCATCATTTTTCACTAAGTTCTTATTATTAAAAATATTAAGTTAGCAGAAAATATTCACCTAAATTATCTCATGTATAATTTTATACACCATTTAATTTTCAAATTTAATGAGAAAGTCTGAAAGAGCAGAAATAATACGAAAGGAACTCAAAAAGCTATATCCATCGCCTCCAATACCCCTTGATCATACAAATGCATATACTCTTCTAGTCGCCGTAGTTTTAAGTGCTCAATCAACAGATAAGAAAGTTAATGAATTAACGAAAAGCTTATTTAAAGTTGCAGATAATCCAGAAAAGATGATGCAGCTAGGTATTAATGGCATTTACGAATACATAAAATTTTTAGGTCTATCTAATCAAAAATCAAAGAACATCTATAACTTATCTAAATTATTGATTGAGAAGCATAATGGTACAGTCCCAGATTCTTTTGAGAAGCTTGAATCTCTTCCAGGGGTAGGTCATAAAACAGCATCAGTTGTAATGTCTCAAGTGTTTAAAATACCTTCATTCCCAGTCGATACTCATATACACAGGTTGGCACAAAGATGGGGACTATCAAATGGCGATAGCGTAGTTCAAACAGAAAAAGACCTAAAAAAAATATTTCCTGTTAATGATTGGAATACCCTACATTTGCAAATAATCTTTTATGGCAGAGAATACTGTACAGCAAGAGGCTGTGATGGAACAAAATGTTATTTATGTCGCACTCTTTATCCCAAAAGAAAAAAGAAATTTATATGTAAAAAGCCTTAAGAAATTTATATAATATAAAGATTAGTTTTTTAATCATGAAAATAGCAATTACTGGTGCATCGGGGAAAACAGGTTATAGAATTTCTGAAGAAGCAGTTAAAAAAGGATATAAAGTAAGGCAAATCATCAGAAAGAATTCAAAAGTCTCAGTAGGATTAAAGCGTTTAGAAACAATTAGGGTTTCATTAGACAAAAAAGGGGAACTTGATGAAGCTTTAAAAGATATTGATGCTTTGATAATTGCGACTGGAGCGAGAGCATCATTAGATTTAACTGGTCCTGCAAAGGTTGATGCATTAGGTGTATACAGGCAATTAGAGAGTTGCAAAAGACTTGGTATTAAAAGAGTTATTTTAGTTAGTTCTCTTTGTACTGGTAAATTATTTCACCCATTAAACTTATTTGGTTTAATTCTTATTTGGAAGAAATTAGGTGAAAACTTTCTACGCAATTCAAATTTTGAATGGACTATTATTAGACCTGGAGGATTAAATGAAAATGAAGATATTAAATCAGAAAATATAAATTATTCAAAAGAAGATACTCAAATTAATGGATCAATACCAAGAAGATTAGTTGCGCAGTGTTGTATAGATTCTTTAAAAAACAAAGAATCCATAAATAAATTAATAGAAGTTACAAGTTCGAAAGATAATAAAAAGATATCTTTTAAAAAAGCTATGCAAATGATTTAAAAGATGTAAATATATAAATTAAAACTATGAAAATAAATCCCAAAATTGACGCATTACAATTAATGCTTACTGATTTAAGAACTAGAAATGAGCCAATAAGACATAAAGCTGCTTTTAAAGGTTGTCAACCAGAATTTCAAAGTCTCGTATCAAGATTAATAAAGCAGTTAGAGGACGAATTAGTTGCTGAAAAGCTTACTAATCGTGATAGTTAAAAAATTTAGATTACTTAAATGAAATTAAGTTATCCAATTTTGCTTGTTCTGAAAGTTCATCATATCCTCCAAAAAATTTATTATCCAAAAAAATTTGAGGGAAAGTATTATGGCTACTTTGAGCCATAATTTTTTGAAAGCTCTCATCATTGTCTATTAAAGTAACTTCATGAGGGATAGATAAAGAATTAAGTAACCTAATTGCTCTTTTAGACCAAGGACAATCCTTTAAAATATATGCTTTTACACGTGATTCATTAGTGATTAAATCATGATTTGAGATATTAATAATTTTCTGTTCAAAAGAAAGTAATAATATATCAGTACCTTTTTTTACAATGCATCCCTCCTCTAGATGCCCGCCAAACACATTACATCCCTCATCTGCAAAACTCAAATGTAAATGAACATCTCCTTTATTAAAATGTCCGTTTAAAGAAACTATTTCAAGATTTCCTTCAAATTTATTTATCTCTTGATTCCCTGGGCATTGAATACAAACTGTTCTAAGATTACCAACCACTCCAGAAACATACCCGTATAAATTATTCGATAAAGAATATTCTTTAATTGAATTTATCAAATCAGATTCTGGAGATAGCTTTAGGCTATGAGGCTGCATTAGATGTAAGGAATAATTTTGTAATATAAAACATCATCATTCATAAAGAGAAGTTGAGTTTATAATCTTTAGGATTCAGATTTAAATTAAATATTAGAACCTAGCACCAAAAACCATTTAAAATTTTTACTTAAAATTTAAGCCTGTTGAGAGTGTAATATATTTTTTATATACAAAAACTAATTTGTTATTAAGAAAAAATCTTAAAAATTTGGCATTGAATATTCCCAATTTATTATCAATATCTCGCCTTTTCCTTGTATTTCCATTAATACTTTTTTTAGAAATTAACAGACCTTTTTATGTCTTTATATTGATTATTATTGGCGGTTTAACTGATTATTTTGACGGGTTAATTGCAAGGAAATTTAATCTTAAAACCAGATTAGGAGCGATCCTTGATCCCTTAAGCGATAAAGTATTCTATTTAATTCCTTTGACATTCCTTTGTATAAATAATTTTATACCCTTCTGGTCTTTGTCATTAATTTTATTTAGAGAATTAATTATCTCTAGCCTAAGGAAATCTACAAAAAACGGTTTACCAGCATCAAGATTAGGAAAATATAAAACATTTTTCTTTTTTATTTCAGTAATTACCTTCTTTACACCATTAAAAATTAGCTTATTGAATAATTTGGCTTTAATTTTTTATTGGTTAGGATTCATCCTAACCTTAGTGACTTTATTAGGCTATTTAAGAATTAAAAAGAATATTATCTAAATTTTCATCAAACTCCTCACTCTTTTTATTATTAAAATCATTCACAAAACTATCCTTAAGACCATTAAGTAAATCAAAAGTTGGCGCCCACTCTAAATCACGTTTTATCTTAGAGATATCAGTCTGATAATGATTTAATCTAATTGGAAATCCCTTTCGAGACTTAGGATCTAATTTTTGATAATCAAATGTTCTTAAAGAAATCTCATTTTGGTTTAATCCAAGAACTTTCGCACAGAAAAAAATTAAACCCTTGATTGTTACTCCTTTTTCACCTGAACAATTGTAAATATTATTTCTGGAATTTTCAAAATTTATGCACCTAATCATTACATCAGTTAGATCCGAAACATGGCCTAGCTGAGTAATTAAAGAACCGTCACCAGGCATTGGTATGGATTTTTTAGTAAATAACCTTTCAAAAAACCAATTCTCAATTTTATTATAATTTCCTGGTCCATAAATATAAGTAGGTCTAAAACTTGTAAAAGGAATTTTTTGGTTTTTTAACCAATTTTCTGTCTCAAACTTTCCTTTGTGCCTGCTTTTTGGATCAATTGGATCAACTTCGGATAAGGGTAGTTCAGAATTATCTTTATAAACACCTGCAGAGCTTACATATATGTATCTCTGGAAAGAGTTATCTAAATTTTCTATAAGAAGTTTCGTTTGTTCTAACTCTCGTCCAGAAATATCATAAACAACATCATACTTTTCTTTTCTTAGCTTGACGATATCTTCTGAATTATTTCTATCACCCTTAATTAAATTTGTTTTTTCAGGATTACTTTTATTACCTCTAGTGAAAATATCAATATCATAATTTTTACTTAATAACTTTCCAACCAAAGACTTGCCAACAAATCTAGTGCCACCCATTACAAGAATTTTCATATTCAAAAAATATTTAACTGAAGTAGTAATCTTAAATAGAATTACATATTGAATAGTACTACTAATAAGTAATTAATGAAAAGGATGATTCTATGGACCTAATACCAGCAATTGATTTAATGAATGGTAAGTGTGTAAGGCTTTTTAAAGGCGACTTTAATAAAAGAAAAGACTTCACAAAAGAGCCTCATGAGCAAGCTAAATTTTGGGAAAGCGAAGGAGCAAAATATATACATATAGTTGATTTGGATGCTGCAAAAACCGGATCCCCAACAAACGATAAATCAATAAAAAAGATTGCAAAAACAGTTAACATACCTATTCAAATAGGTGGGGGTATAAGGTCTCAAGAAAGGATAGAAGAATTATTTTCTTATGGTATTGAGAAAGTTATCATGGGAACCTCTGCAATAGAAAATAAAGAACTAGTTAAAGACTTATCAAATAAATTTCCTGGAAGGATAATTGTTGGGATAGATGCAAAAGATGGAAAAGTTAGTACAAGGGGGTGGCTTGAACAATCTAATATTTTTGCCACAGATCTAGTAAAGGAGTTTTCTTCATTAAAAATTGCTAGTTTTATTGTTACAGATATAAATACAGATGGGACTTTAGAAGGGACAAATGAAGAATTCATAAAAAGCATCCTTGAAATTACAGATATTCCAGTAATAGCCTCAGGAGGTGTTGGTTCAATTTCTGATTTATTATCGTTAGTTAAATTTGAAAACTCCGGACTTCTTGGAGTAATTGTAGGTAAAGCTCTATATGAAAATAAATTCACGATAAACGAAGCGAATAATATATT
>CACLYZ010000032.1:0-5422 GCA_902611225.1 uncultured Prochlorococcus sp. | reverse complement strand
GCAATTGAAGCAATAATATTTGTTTCTGCTTCAGAATATCCCAACAACTCACAATTTTTTATTAAGTACCAAGAGTGTTTGTGATATGAACCAACATTCACATATTTCCCACAATTATAAAGATTAGAAGCTGCCCAAAGAAGTTCTTTAGCTTTAGGGTCATTATCGCTATGAAAGATATTTTTAGTCTGATCATATATTTGAAAGGCAATATCAATAACTTTCTCAGCTCTTGTATTATCTACTCCAAACTTTCTGGCCTGATGAACTATAGTTGTTTTTCTAATATTACCTTGAATATTTAACTCATTTTTAATTATCCCTTTACGGAGCATCCAATCTACAACCAAACCCTCTCGAAGCGCCCTCTCACTTATTATTAATTCATCAAAATTCAACATCTCCATTGCGGTGTTTAATATCAATGCTCCTGGAATAATTATTTCTGCTCTTCTCTCACTTAATGAAGGTATTTTCTTGATTTCCGAAGTTGGCAATTTAATTAGTTTTTCCAATACATTTTGTAAATTTTCCCTTTTAAATTTATAACCATGCAACTTTAGTTTAGATTCTCCCAAATCATCTGAAATCAAATTTCCTAGTGAGGTTGCAGTGCCACTGGTTGCAATCATAGATAAAGGCTTCTCTCCCTTAGATCTACTCTTTATTTTTCGAACAGCTGGTTCTAAAGATCCTTTAATAAAAGTTGTTAAAAAACTCGATCTTTCTGAAGTTATAGGACCTTTATTTAAAAAATCATTTTTAAGTCTTACCGCACCAATTCTCGAACTGGTAAGAGCTATAGCATCTTTTTTATCTGCAAGTATTAATTCTGTAGATCCTCCTCCAATATCTATGATTACAAAAGACTGATCTTCAAAAGACATACCAGAAAGAACACCAAGGTAAATTAATCTGGCTTCCTCAGAACCACTTATCATTTCTATTTGAATATCAGTTTCATCAAGAACTCTTCTAATAAAATCTTGACCGTTTGGAGCTTCCCTAACTGCACTTGTTGCTGCTGTCACTATTTGTTTTACTCCATTACTTTTACAATATTCCTTAAATCGCTTAAGAGTAACTAATGCCCTTTGGATTGATTCTTCAGTAAGATTGCCCTCCTCATCTCTTTCTCCAAGGCGAGTGGTTGACTTATCAGTAAATTTTATTGAAAATGATTTTAATTCTAGATTAATTTCTGCTACCAAGAGATGTGTAGAGTTAGTTCCAATATCTATGGAAGCTACTAAAATTTGCTTTTCTTGAAAATATCTTAAATCTTGTTTCAGTATCATTTCTTTTTATAAGACGAAGATATCTTTTAGCCATTAATAAATATACCCAACATTGATTATTAAATAATAGAAATCACTTAATACTAGTAAAATTATTTAAAGTTATGAAATATACAATAGGTCATATGCAAAATAAAAATCCACAAATTAAATTAAGTACTTTTTTTGAATTATTAAGGTGGAATAAGCCGACTGGAAGAATGATCTTACTTATTCCTGCTGGATGGAGTTTATATTTAACCCCAGATGCTAATCCAACATTTTTAATGTTGCTAAGAATAATACTGGGAGGACTACTAGTAAGTGGATTAGGCTGCGTGGTTAATGATATTTGGGACAAAAAAATTGATCAAAGAGTTGTTAGGACAAAAAATAGACCTCTAGCTGCAAATAAAATCGGTCTTAAAACAGCGTATTCAATTCTTTTCTTTTTAATTTTATTTAGCTTCTTTTTAACTTTGTCACTACCTCAGCCTGGAAGAATCCTTTCCATTTCACTTGCTTTTTTAGCTTTACCTATAATTTTAATTTATCCTTCTGCCAAAAGATGGTTTAAATATCCTCAATTAATCTTATCCATATGCTGGGGTTTTGCTGTCTTAATTCCGTGGGCCGCAAATGAAGGCAATTTAAATAGTATTGTTTTATTATTTTGCTGGCTAGCTACCATTTTTTGGACTTTTGGCTTTGACACAATTTATGCTTTAGCAGATAAAAAATATGATATCAAAATTGGAATTAATAGTTCCGCTGTTAACCTCAGGAACAATACAAGAATAACCATTCAAATTTGTTATTTTTTAACTTCTTTTTTTCTCGCAATATGCGGATTTATTAATCAAATGGATTTTATTTTTTGGCCAATTTGGCTTGCAACGTCAATCTTAATGCAGAGAGATATACTAAAAGTATTTCCTGAGGAAAAGCAATCAATAAAAAATATTGGGAATCACTTCAAAAATCAATCAATTTATGGAGGAGTCATTTTATTAGGAATTATTATTGCCTCATAAATTCTAAATATGGTTTTTAGATTAAAAAAAGGGGATTTAATAGATATTTTAGCTCCAGGCTCCTTTATTGATGAAGACGAAAATTTTCAAAAAGGCATAGAAATCCTAAAAAACTGGGGTTTGGAAATTAATGAAAATAATTCTCTATCAAAAAAATTTGGTTATTTTGCCGGCGATGATCTAACTAGATTTGAAGAACTTGAAAAAGCACAAAATAGTAAGCTAATCATTTTTGCAAAAGGAGGCTGGGGTTCAGCAAGACTTTTAGAAAAAGAACCTTCTTGGCAGCATGGTTTAATGCTTGGATTCTCAGATACATCTTCTTTATTACTATCTAAATATTCTCAAGGATTTATAGGTTCTATCCATGGCCCCATGGTTACAAGCCTTTTCAAAGAACCAGAGTGGAGTCTTGAAAGATTAAGAAATTTACTTTTTGAGGGATATGTTGAGGACATAATAGGAATCCCTTTAAGAGGTGGAAAAGCAAAAGGAGAGATAATAGTTTCTAACTTAACTATTGCTACTTTTTTAATTGGTACTAATCACTTTCCAGATTGCAAAGGGAAAATAGTAATTTTTGAAGACATTAATGAAGATATTTATAAAATTGATCGCATGTTGACTTACCTTAGGATGACTAAAACAATTTCTGAAATTGCGGGTATTGGATTCGGAAGTTTTTCTAATGATTCCTACGACCTTGAATGGAAAGATTTACTAAAAAACTGCATTATTGAAAGACTTCAAGAGTTCGATTTTCCTATTCTTTTTGATCTCCCAATAGGCCACATATCAGGGAATGCATGCATCCCATTAGGGTATGAAGCAACTTTAAATGGTGACAACGGCATTCTAAGTATCGATAAACCTTTTTAACTAGAAGTCCTTCACAAAAAGTTTTGCTATTTTCAAATCTATAGGGGATGTAACTTTTATATTTGAATAAGTTCCTTCAATAATCTTCACTTTCCAATTAAGCATTTCGAATAGAGAAGCATCATCTGTGACTTTCCAGTTTTTATCAATTGCCATCTTATGAGCTTTTTTTAATCTATCTACTAAAAAGCCCTGAGGAGTTTGCGCTGCCCATAAATAATTTCTGTCTGGTGTTTTTTTAATAAAACCTTCATTATCAACAATCTTTATAGTGTCTGTTACCTTAGTAGCCAAAATTACAGCTTCATTTTCATCTAATTGCTTGGCACAAAGGTCTATCAATTCAGGATTAATTAGACATCTAGCGCCATCATGTATTAAAACTTTTTCAGCATCTTTTGGTAACGCAATTAAACCATTAAAAACTGACTGTTGTCTGGTGTCACCACCATTAATCCAATGAACTTGATGGGCAAAATCCTTAGCTGAATTTAATAATAAGTTTTTATCTTTCGGTTGCCCAATTATTCCAACCCAATTTGTTGAGCTTGCAGAGAATACAGATTTAAGTGTCCAATAAATCAAAGACTCTCCCTCTAAATCAATAAGTAATTTATTTTTTCCAGCTTTCATTCTGCTACCGCTCCCTGCAGCTGGTATTAAAAAGTGCACAATAGAAGGTCTTAATATTTTCTAGACAATTATAAATAAAAGCAATATCTTTACACAAATAGTACTACGATTGAAAATTATAAAAATTTCATAATGTCCAATAAAGATTCATTATCAGGCAAAATTGCTTTAATCACTGGAGCTAGCAGAGGAATTGGTAAAGAAATTGCTTTAGAACTAAGCCGATTGGGAGCAGAAGTTTTTATTAATTACTCTTCTTCTGATGAAAAAGCTGAAGAAGTTGTAAATTTAATAAAAAATTCAGGAGGTAAAGCTCATAAATTAAAATTTGATGTTTCAAAAGAGGATTCTGTCAGTTCAGCTTTCGAAGAAATAATCAAAATTAATGGCACCATTGATATCCTCATTAACAATGCTGGAATTACTAGAGATGGACTATTGATGAGAATGAAATCGGAACAATGGGATGATGTACTAAATACAAACTTAAAAGGAGTTTTTCTTTGTACAAAATGTGCTTCAAAATTTATGATGAAAAAAAGAAGTGGTAGCATCGTAAATATTTCATCGGTTGTTGGCATAATTGGTAATCCTGGACAAGCAAATTACTCTGCAGCCAAAGCTGGAGTTATTGGATTTACCAAAACTTGCGCTAAAGAATTTGCCTCAAGAGGTATAAATGTTAATGCAATAGCTCCAGGTTTTATAGAAACAGAGATGACTCAAAAACTTAATACTGAAGAGATTCTAAAAGTTATTCCTTTAGGTAAATTAGGAAGTTGTACTCAAATTGCGAACTTAGTGTCATTTTTAGTTTCAAGTGATGCAGGAAGTTACATTACAGGGCAGACAATCAGTATAGACGGGGGTATGAGTATTTAGTTATGTACTTTCATAAGGCTGGCCTAATTCATCTCTCAACCTTCTAATTTTTTGTAAAAGTTTTAGTCTTCGACTTCTAGCAGTTAATGTTAAGAAAAATCTTAAAGGAAAGTATATTAGTGTCATAGCAATCGCGAGGATTGCGGTAAGAGTAAAAATAAGATTATTTGTTTCTTGCATAACTTAAAGATACTCTTATTTGAGTTAATTTGTATGTCCTATTAAAAGAAATTCGGCTTTCCCCACTTAATTAAATATCCCTTAAAAATGATTCTATGGGAGATTAGAATAAGACAAAAGATCGAGTAAACATGGCTAAAGAATTAAGTTTTTCTAATGAATCAAGAGAAGCGCTAGAAAAAGGTGTGAATTTCGTAGCTAATGCGGTAAAGGTTACTATTGGGCCTAAGGCAAAAAACGTTGTAATAGAAAAGAAATTTGGTTCACCAGATATAGTAAGAGATGGATCTACTGTTGCTAAAGAGATCGAGATTGAAAACCCTATTTCTAATTTAGGTGCGAAATTAATAGAACAAGTTGCATCCAAAACAAAAGAGAGTGCTGGTGATGGAACAACAACAGCAACCATTTTGGCTCAGAAGATGGTTCAGGAGGGATTAAAAAATATTGCTTCTGGCGCTAACCCAATCGAGATAAAAAAAGGTATGGAGGCGGGCCTAGCTTTTGTCTTAGAAAAATTAAGTTCCAGAAGTATTT
>CACLYZ010000031.1:0-5948 GCA_902611225.1 uncultured Prochlorococcus sp. | reverse complement strand
TCTGGAGTATTATCGAAAGTTCCTTTCTTATACAAAGATGGTGATGAAGAAGATATTTTAAATACATTAAATATCAATTTTTTGGCAATTTGGCATTTATGTAGGCTTTCTTGGGATCATTTATGTACCTCTGGAAGAGGAAGAATTATTGTTTTAGTTTCAATGAGTGGGAAAAGATCCAAAGGTGATTTAGCCGCCTATTCTTCTTCAAAGTTTGCTTTGATGGGATTATGCCAAACTATGAAAAATAAAGGTTGGGATAAAAATATAAGGATTTCTGCAATTTGCCCAAGCTGGGTTAATACAAAAATGGCCCAAAATATCTCTTCTTTAGAAAAATCAAGCATGACACAACCTGAAGATATTGCTGAAATATGCTCAACTATTCTTAAGTTACCTACCCAATCAGTTCCATTTGAAATCGCCTTAAATTGTAACTATGAAATTTAACCTATATTAAAAATTAAGTAAGCCATTGAAAGCATTGCAATTGAAATAAATAAACCTTTTATTCGATTAGTTAACAATGAAAAAAGAGATAAATCTTCAGAAAAGTATCCGCCAAAACTACCTGTAATAAATAATATAACCATTGGTAGTGATGCCATTCCGAAAGAATAAGATATAGATTTTAAAAATCCAAAATTTAAATAATTAAAAATAAAAGAACCTAATGAAAACAATAAAAAAGATGCAAATAGAGTTATAGAAACTTCAGCATCTAAAGTGTGAGGTAAGCTACCCTTTAATTCAAATTGCTTTTTACATTCTTTAATTTGTCTTTTAGAAAGCTTTAAATAACCAGTTTCAGGAATTCTTTGCGACTTATATTTTCTTAATAATCTTGCTTCAAGAGTTTCTGGCTCCTTAGTCATAATTGATGTTAATAATTCATCTGGCTTTAATTTTTTAATTTTCTTTTCAAGATTATCCGTTTTCCCAACCCTATAAAGGTCTCCTACTCTAATAAGGTAAACATATCCCGACATTTGCGTTGTAAAATTAATACTGTTCCTACTTAGATAATACTAAAAGAATTAGGGAAATTAAAAGTTTTTACAATATGAAAAACGATATTTTATATTCATTTCGAAGATGTCCATATGCAATTCGTGCAAGATGGGCCCTGTTAATTTGCGAAATAAAAGTAGAGATAAGAGAAATTGATTTAAAAAATAAACCTCTAGATTTTTTAAATAATTCAAAGACGAAAACAGTTCCAATTCTTATAAAAAAAAATAGTGAAGTTATTGAAGAAAGTCTTGAAATCATCCTATGGGCTCTCTCAGAGTCGAAAAAGGAAAACATCAAATTAATTTATTTTCCTGAGAACAAAAAGGAAGATATTTTTGAAATAATTAATGAAAACGATAACGAATTCAAATATCATTTAGATCGATTTAAATATGCCACAAGATATAAAGATAGTGATGAAGAATTTCATTTCACAAATGCTATTAAATTTATAAAGAAATGGAACGAACTACTTGCAGAAAACAAATATTTTTTTGGAGATAGCCCCACAATCGCTGATTGGTCTGTTTGGCCTTTTGTAAGACAATTTAGAATCGCTTGTGAAAGTCAAAAAAGGCTAAATTATTTTGAACCCTCGATAAAAAACTGGTTAGATTCATTTGAGAAAAATAAAGAATTTAAATCTTTAATGTATAAATACGAATTATGGGGACAATATTCTAGAAAGAATTATTTCCCATCTAATTAACTTTCCAATAACTTCCTTTTCTCAATTATTCTTGCTAACTCCAAAAAATATCCTGCAGTCCTAAATTTGCCTATATTTTTTTCCTTAAAATCAAGATCACTTCTGATTTCTGCAGTCTCCGCCATAAGCAAATCTAAATCATTTGATCCAAGACTATACAATTCACCAAGTTCTATTTCCCTTCCGAGTAAATGACTCCTAAACCATTTCCCCTTATTTTCTTGAGGTGGTATATCGTAGGGAGTAAATGACATTAGAATAAAATATATGCTTCTACCATTCTAGGGTTCTTATTGAAACTTTTTCATCTCTACTTTATTAAATATCAATGCAATAAAAAGAATTGCAAATGTAATAAGAGCACAAATTTCTGTCCAATAATCTAATCCAATTTTAGAAATCATTAATGGTGCAAGAACTGTGAATAGTCCTCCAGAAAGAATTAACTGAGCGAATAGCTGTTTTGATGTAAAAATAGGTAAAGTCTTGGAAATATTTTTAGGATCTGCAAGCCTTAAAAGAAGTAACCCAGAAGCTACTACACCTGTAGAATTTCCAAACTCTATCAAACTTTTTTCAAACCAATAATCATCAAAAATAAAGTATGCGAAATAAGCAATGCAGATTAAATTCCAAAATAACCCGAAAATAGTAAACACTAAAATAAGTATCCAATTATCAAAAACAACTGCAATATCTAAACTCGCCATAGCTGTAAAAATCAATAAGTCTGTTGATAGAATTCCAATCTCCCTTTGTAGAATGTTTGAAATAAATTCTGTATTTTTGGTTTTCTCTAAAATATATCTAATGAGGAGGGAGCCTATAAGGATAAAAGGGAATACTGGTAGTGAAAAAATTATTTCCTTCGAAAAATCACCAAAAGAACTTGAAATATACCTTAAAAAATTAAGGAGCAAAACACCAAAAGAAATTGCCAATCCGGCGAATCCAAGATTTATTATAAAAATTCTTAAATCTGCAAAAATTCCTATCTTATTTTTTTCCTTTAGATTATCTTTTTGTTCAAGAATTTCCTCAGTATCTGAAAGACCTAAAGTTCTACCAAGAAAAATAAATATGCTACCCAATATTGAAGAGGATAAAAGACCCATTGTTGCCATAGCCAAACCAAGATCTAAACCATTCGGGAAACCTAGTTTATTAAAACTTTCGCCAATTATTGATGCAGCGCCATGACCGCCCTCAAAACCTACCTCTATTAAACATCCCATTAGAGGATTTGCATCCATAGATGGAGGCAGAAAATATCTAACAACTAAACCGCCAACAAAAAACTGTCCGAAACCTAGAGAAAGTGCTAATAGAAATTGATTAAAAATTGGTTTAACTAAACCATTTATATTCGGAATAGGTCTTCCCATCATTAAAGTTGCGAAAACTAATGATAAAAGAGGAGTAGGAAAATTACTCCAAACATTGATTGTTTCTTTTGGCAAAAAGTGTATCGCACCAAATGGGCCTATAGATATACCTAAAATTCCTGATATAACTGCTATCGGTAATCCAAATCTCTCAAGTTGCACAGCTAGTTTAAGTTTCCTCCCAAAAATCAACAAAAAAAATATTATTAACAATCCAAAAAAACTTATTAAAAGAGAATTTGAAAAAATATCTTTATTCTGTAAAGAAAAAATATTCAATGATTTCAAAAATGTATGATTCTAAATCTAAATTAATAAACAAAATTTTTCAAATAAAAAAGGCTCCTTAATCTGGAGCCTTTTGATATAAGTAATTAAATTTAAGAATTAATCTTTAAGAGTAACTGTTGCGCTATCAATATTACTGATAGCATTTGTAACTCTCTTGAAATCAAAGCCTAGTGCTCTTAAAGCGTGCCATAGATGGCCTTGAATAAAGAAGAATCCGAAATAGTAATGTACATTAGCTAACCATGCCCTTGAAGTGTACTCACCATCGGGAAGATCAACAGTATCTACCCAATAAGGAGAAATACTGAATTTCAATTCAAGTGGTTCACCAAAGAATTCAGTTGGATAAACTGTTGTGTTAGCAGCACTCCAGAAGGCTGCAATAATAGCCATCCAGCCTATTCCAGCTAATGACCATGAGAGAACAGCTTCTGCAGAGAGAAGTCCTTTACCTTTAAATTTGGTATATTCACCAACCTGCTTAGTAGCAATATGCCAAGCACCACCAGTAATCTCAACGAAAGCAAGGAAAGCATGTCCTCCCATTACTTCTTCAAGACTATCAATAGTCAAAAAGTCTGTCTGATGATTCCAAATTTTGGCCAAATTTAATTCATACTCAACCTGTCTTACAGAACCAATAGCTGGATCATAAATTCCATGCACTCTTGCCCATTCGACAAAAGCAATAACTGCGAAACCAAGAATAATTAGATGGTGACCAAGAATAAATGTCAATTTGTCTGGATTATCCCATTCAATATTGAATTTTCTAGCTCTTGCTACATCAGAATCTTCAAGATTTCCAGGAAGAAGTAAAGAATGTAAAAGTCCCCCGGCTGCTAAAACCATAGAAGAAACTAAGTGAACTATTGCTATCGCTAGAACAGGTTTAGTATCTCCCATCGCAACGCCATTAGCATCAAACCCTATTCCAAGAGTTGCTAAATGAGGAAGAACGATTAGAGGTTGATGCCCCATTGGGACGCTTGGGTCAAATCGTGAAAGTTCAAAAAGGGTGAATGCACCCGCCCAGAAAACAATTAATCCTGCATGAGCTACATGAGCAGCAATGAATTTTCCTGAGCGATTCGCTACACCTGAATTACCAGCCCACCATCCATAGGTAGTATCTGGATTTCCATAGGTTTGCATTTAGGAATTGATTAGCTTAAACGTTTTGAGAATACTTTATATTTCACCAAACAGTTGAATTCATAACAAAATTGTAAAGGTTAGTAATCCTTACAATTACTAAACAAAAAATCTCCATAAAGCAATTAAAGAGCTAAGAAGGTAGATTTAATGAAGAAAAATTATTCTCAGTGTTAAAAGTTTAATAAAATAAACCAATATTTTCTATTTCAAATAAGTTAAATAAATTTCATTTTGCTGACATTAAACGATGTTTTGTTTCATTAAACCATTCTGTTTATTGCCTCATTCCCAAACAATTATTAAATATGGGATAAGACATCTATTATTATGACTACTTTTCAAGAGTCTTCTAGAAAATTTTCACTAGAAATGAAATCGGAAGTTCATTACAAAAAGGCTGCAAAATCATACAGAAAATCAAAACAATATATAAATATGATTAACTTATATCCAACTTTGCAAAACACTCTAAATGAGTGTAAGGATGAAAATCTAATTGAATAGAGATTTTATTTATCCAAATCAATCAAAAAAATATATTATTTTTAGGCTGCAATATTAAAGTATTCTTCAAAATCAAATTTATTAATTATTTTTCTACACATCTTTACATTATAAAGAGCATTGGGTTTCCATGGTTTTTTTTGACCGAGTGGAGAGCTTTTCCAATGAATCCCAGGCTTAAGTATTCCATTCTCCCGTAAAAAAGAAAGTTTAATTTCAGTTATTCCTAGTTGTTCCGCGCTCAACTCAGATGAGCTCCATATATCCCGTAACATTGGATAAAGTAAATATTATTAATCCTTGATAACGTTAATTTTATTTTTTTGAAAGGGGTAAAACTTTTAAATAATTATTAAGTAACAAAAAAACAAGCATTTATAAAAGGAAGAGATTTGAAAGATTTATTTAAAATTAAGAAATATTAAATAAAGAATCTTCATTAATAAATATCTCATCGATACTTTCTCCTTTTTTGAGGGATTTATAGTCAAAATATTCTTCAGTTATCGATTGAAGCTTTGGTAGATTAATCCAACCCCTATGCCAATTTCCACTATTTATTAATTCTTCGTAAGTAGTTTCTAAATTTATTTCAGAATCAAGGACAGAAACCATTAAAAAAGTTATATTTCCTTTTTCTTTTGTCTCATTTACTAAAACAAAATGTCTCAATCCATTTATAGATTTATTAGAAGTCCAGAAATTTTCCATAATTATTTTTTCTTGATGTTCTCTTCAGTATTTTCTCTAGATATTTTTTTATATTCATTTCTAATTTCATCTAATAAAAGTTTTCTTCTATCCAAATAGTTAACAGAATCTTGTTTTGATAAGTTATATCTTTCTTTTTTAGTTAAATTCATCCAATTATTGAGATTCTTCTTGTT
>CACLYZ010000030.1:0-7297 GCA_902611225.1 uncultured Prochlorococcus sp. | reverse complement strand
ACATTGCTTATGAATCTATTTTGTGCCGCGTTAAGTTCAACTTCTCTAGTTAAATCTTGGATTGTCACAGCAATTCCTTTTAATTCAACTTTATTTGTATCTAAGACTGATTGCAAGACAATTCTTAATGTTCTTGCTGGTTCTCCTAGACTGAATCTTAAATCGTCCTTCTCCTTTTCCCTTTTTAAAATAGATTCTATATTTGTATGTAAGTCGTTGGATAAAATTTCAGGGATTTCATTTAAAAAATATTTACCTTCTAGAAATCTTCCTTCCCAACGAAATAATCTCTTTGCTGTTGGATTAGTAAGTACAATCTTGCCTTGTGAGTCCAATAATATTGCACCATCAGCCATTGTAGCTATTAATGATTGCTGTTTGATTTGTGCCGCTTTTAGTTCTTCTATATTTGCTTCATCATAATTTTCTAACTGAGTTGCCATTCGGTTAAATCCATTTAAGAGTTCTCCAAGATCACCTGTCATGGGTAAAGAAATCCTGGATTTAAAATTTCCTCTTGAAATTTCTCTAACACCTCTTACTAATTCTCTGACTGGTCTTGTAATTGTCAGTGCATTAAATACAGCTCCAAGTATTACTAAAACCCAAATAGAGATAAAAACTGCAATGGTTACTTCTCTAGTTAAGGCAGCACTGGCTAGTGCTTTTTTATTAGGGGTGACTCCCAAAGCTAAAGTTCCTAGATATTTGCCTTTCCACAACATTGGGACAAATACATCTGTTACTTGACCTTGAGGTGTAGCATGCTGCCTAACTAAAGGGAACTGTGGTCTCTTCTTCAATTCTGAAGGTAGTTTTAATTTTCGAGTGAGCTGAAACTGACTGTCTGAGCTTGTTGGTGTTGCACTGATCGGTATCCCAAGTTGAACAATATCTTCAGCATCAGTAAAGAATATGTAACGGAGGTTTCGACTTGATCTCCAAAACTTTTCAGCTACATTTGAAATTTCTTTTTTTTGATTATTAGCGACTAATTCTGTAACATTCCCAGATAACAATAAGCCAAGATCTCGAGCATATCTAGTATCATTCATACCTGCATCTCTTTGAATACTATTTAATGCAAAAAAAGTAATTCCTGTCATTAGTAGGCTTACGACAAGAGTTGCTATGGCTAATAACTTTGTTCTTAAGCTGAACCCACTCCACCAAGCGAGAAGTCCATTAATCCAATAATTAATATTCATATCTTCATTATCATTGATGTTATATTTTCTGCTTTCTCGATCATTGGTATCCTCCACAAGCTTAATTCTCCTTAGAAAAGTTTTTTCTCACTTGATGACCAATATCATTTCTAAAGTAAATACCCTCAAAATGAATGTCTTTTAAATTTTTGTATGCTTTTTCAAAAACCGTATCGAAGTCTTTATCTTGACAGACAATACTTAAAACTCTTCCTCCAGCAGTTAATAATTTCCCACTTTCACTTAAAGAAGTACCTGAATCAAAAATTTGACAATCATTTGAATCAATCTTACCTATTTTTATTGGATAGCCAGTTTTATATTCGTGAGGATATCCTTTGGAGGTCGCTATTACACAACCACTAACCTTATCAGAAGTATTAGTTTTTTCATCACCAGTTAGACTTCCCATTGAGCATTTTTCTAAAAGAAATACAAAATTTTGATCCATCAAAGGCATTATTGTTTGGCATTCTGGATCACCAAATCTACAATTATATTCTATAACCTTGGGCCCAGATTTTGTGATCATTAACCCAAAATAAATTACGCCTCTATAGTCAATATTTCTTTTATTTAGCTCAATTATTGTAGGTTCAATTATCTCCTTTATGATTCTATCAAGGTAATCTTCTGTTAATAAAGGGGCAGGAGAATAAGCTCCCATACCTCCCGTATTTGGACCTTTATCTTTTTCATTAAGTCGTTTGTGATCTTGGGCTGTTGGAAGTAATGTATATCTCTTCCCATCGCATAAAGCAAAAACTGAAACTTCTGGTCCTTGAATTTTTTCTTCTAGAACAACTACATTCCCAGAGTTGCCAAATCTTCCATTAAAAATAGTCTCTGCTGCTTTGAAGCATTCATCTTTTGAATTAGGAATAAAAACACCTTTACCTGAAGCTAGACCATCAGCTTTTACTACAAGTGGAATTGATGATGAATTAATAATTTTTTTGGCTTCTTCTAGAGAATTGACTTTCCAAAAGTTTGCAGTTGGAATATTTGCGTCTTGCATAAACTCTTTCGCCCAAGATTTGCTAAATTCTAGTTTTGCTCCATCTTTATTAGGCCCAAACACTTTGAAATCTTTTTTTCGAAGAAAATCAGCTAATCCATTTGCTAGAGGTATTTCTGGTCCAATAACCACTAAATCTATCTTAAAAAAATCAAGTTTTTCGACTAGTTCATTTTCATTATTTATATCAATTTTTATTCTTTCACATTTATTTATTCTTTCTGAACCAGCGTTACCAGGTACTAAATAAACTTTTTTAACTAATTCATTTTTTTGAATAGCCCAAGCCAAAGAGTTTTCTCTCCCGCCATTTCCAATTATTAAAATATTTTCTAATCTAATAAAGTTCCTAGAACTAGATGAATTAATTCCCATATATTTGTTTTTTTAAGGTTATGAGGTTTCGATGAATAATCAGTTAAAATGAATTAAAATCATTTGAAGTTGATCTCTAATAATTATGTTAATTATAAAAAGTACTTTACTGATGATAATGAGGTTTTAAGTTAATGAAAAATAAATATGAGTTAATTTATGAAGGCAAGGCCAAAAAGGTATTTACTCATGATGATGCAAATAAAGTAAAAATTGAATTTAAAGATGAAGCTACAGCGTTTAATGCCTTGAAAAAAGAAAAATTTGAAGGTAAAGGCAAACTTAATTGCTTAATAAGTGCAAGAATTTTTGAGATTCTCATTAAGAAAAATATTCCAACACATTTTATTGAACTTGAAAATGAAAATACAATGATTGCAAAAAAAAATAAAAGTAATTCCATTAGAAATTGTTCTTAGAAATACTGCTTATGGTTCTTTGTGTAAAGAAACTACCATTAAACCTGGAGCTTTATTATCAAAACCATTAATTGATATCTATCTTAAAAATGATGAACTTAATGATCCCCTTATTACAAAAGACAGAATTGAATTAATGAATATATTAAGCTCTCATGATTTAGAGTTGATAATCAATTTAACCTTAAAAATTAATGTAATCTTGAAAAGTTTTTTTAAAAATATTCAACTTCAACTTGTAGATTTTAAATTGGAATTTGGTTATGATTTTAAAAATAATATTATTCTCGGGGACGAAATAAGTCCTGATAATTGTAGATTGTGGGATCTAAATCAAAAAAATGATATAATTGTAAGTCTTGATAAAGATAGATTTAGAAATGATTTAGGTGGTTTAATTGAAGCTTATAGTGAAATCCACCGAAGAATTAACGATTTTCTTAAACTTAATTGGTGAATAACGACTTATTTATCTTAATCACAGGTACTATGCAAAAACATTTTTTAAAATTTAGAAAGGTTTTCATAAATGTTGCCTGCTCTCCTTTAATTTTGATATCAAATAATTCAGAACTTGCTGCTAAATATTTGCCAAATGAAGTTGATCAGTCAATAAAAACCTTAGAAATACCAAATATTAATAATGTTTTTTTTCAAAGGATTGATATTCAAAAAAGATAAAAAATTTCTCCTTGCAGAAAATAATAATGAAATTAGTAAAGAAAGTGTTCTTATCTCAGAAATAATTATCGAAGGTTGGGAAAATCATCCTGAGGGTAGAAAACTTGAATTAGCTGCATATGATTCTATGAGCATAAAGCCTGGAAGTATTGTTGATAATCAAATTTTAAATCAAGATCTTAATGCAATATATGCTAGTGGTTGGTTTTCAGGAGTTAAAATAAAGTCTCAATATGGGCCACTAGGTGTGAGGCTGATAGTAAATGTAGTGCCTAATCCAATCTTGAAGAAAGTTGAACTTAAACCTGCAAACTCTATAGTTTCCAATGAGTACGTAGATGAAATTTTTAAAAATTATTATGGGACAACTCTTAACCTAAAGGAATTTCAAAATAAGATAGAAATAATTAAAGAACGTTATGAAAATGAGGGTTATTCTTTAGCTAGAATTAGTAGCCCAGATAGAATCTCTGAGAACGGAGTAGTAAAATTAAAAGTTTCTGAGGGTATTATTTCTGACGTAAAAATAAGATTCCCTAATTCTGATGGTGAATTTATTATTGATGAAAAACCTAGAAAAGGGAAAACAAAAGACTGGGTTATAAAGAGAGAATTAAAAACACAACCTGGCACTATTTTTAATAGAAAAATTTTAGAAGCTGATATCGGTAGACTCTATGCCACATCATTATTTGATGATGTAAAGGTTTCGCTTGGACCGGATAATTTAAATCCTGGTCAAGTCATAATTTTTTTAGACTTGAGTGAGCTAAGAACAGGATCTTTAACAGGTGGACTTGGTTATAGTAATAGTGCAGGTATCTTCGCCTCAATTGGTTTGCAAGAAACAAATACACTAGGAAGAGCATGGTCTACAAATTTAAATCTAAATTTCGGAGAATATTCAAATACCTATAATTTTTCATTATCTGATCCATGGATTAAAGGAGATAAACATAAAACATCTTTTAGAACAAATCTTTTTTTAAGCAGAGATTATCCACAAGAATTTAGAAGTGAAAATAATGGGCGCTTATACGCAGTAGATGATACTAATACTTCAAACTCTGATACTTTCTCATCAATAGTTTTAGAAAAAACAGGAGGTGGATTTTCTTTCTCAAGACCATTAAATGGTGGAGATCCATTTAAGGTCGCTAAATGGAGAGTTCTTGCAGGAATGAACTTTAAGAAAGTAAAGATGATTGATGGTGATGGAAACATAAAACCTTATGGTGATCAGACTCCAACAACTGGAAATATAAATGATATTATCTGTCTTGGATTTACTCCAAATGATGGTTCATGCCCTGATGAAAATACATTAGTGAGTATTATCGCGAGTACTTCTAGAAATAATTTGAACAGTTCCATCAACCCAACTGCAGGGAATAAATTTACCTTTGGTACTGAACAGTTTGTTTCAATGGGAAAAAATTCTCCAACTTTTAATAGAATGAGAGCATCATACTCTTATTTTATACCGACAAAACTGATCAATTTAACCAAAGCATGTAAATCTAGTAAAGCTACTAGTGAAGATTGTCCTCAAGCTATTGGTTTTCAATTTAAGGCTGGAACTATTCTTGGGGAACTGCCTCCTTATGAATCATTTTGTATGGGAGGAACATCATCAGTTAGAGGCTGGGGATCTTGTGATTTAGCTGTAAGTAAAAGTTTTGTTGAAGGTACTGCAGAATACAGATTCCCTGTTTGGAGAATGATATCAGGAGCTTTATTTGTTGATGCAGGAAGTGATTTAGGATCTCAAAATGATGTTCCAGGAAAACCCGGTAAATTATTACAGAAATCAGGTTCTGGTTATTCGCTCGGAGGAGGGGTTGCAGTAAAAACGCCAATTGGGCCATTAAGATTAGATATTGCTAGTAAGGACCTAAGTGGAGATTGGAGATATACACTTGGAGTTGGATGGAAGTTCTAAGTGTTTTCTTGGCCTGCTAATTATGATTTTTGCTATACCTTGGCTGGTGTTATTTCCAGAGAAGGTATAGGCCTTCATAGTGGAGAAAAAACAAGAGTTACAATTTCTCCTTATGAAAAAGAAGGATATTATGTCTCTTTCAGGGATAAACCTGGGGAGATTTTTAAGTTAACACAGGATTTAATTGGAAGTACCATGCTTTGTACGGCAGTTAAATTGGGAGGCCGAAATTTATATACTATTGAGCATTTACTATCATCAATGGCTGGGTGTGGGTTAAGTTATATTCATATTGAGGTTGATGGGAAAGAGATTCCTCTTTTAGATGGATCAGCAATACAGTGGGTTAAAGATTTTGAAGAAGTAGGGATAAAAAAGGCGCTTAGACCAGATAATTTCTTTCAAGAGATTAATAAATCAATAATTATTAATAAAGAAGGCTCGGTAATAGCAGCTACCCCATCAAAAAAAACTACAATTATATCGACGATAAATTTTGCCTATAAAGCGATTGGAAATCAAACTTTTGTGATTGACTTAAATCCAAAAAGTTTTGTTGAGATGATTGCTCCTGCTAGAACATTTGGTTTTAAAGATCAATTCCAAGAGTTAAGTGAACTTGGATTAATAAAAGGCGGAAGTTTGGAAAATGCCCTTGTTTGTGACGGTGATAAATGGGTTAATCCACCATTAAGATTTGATAATGAACCAATAAGACATAAAATTTTAGACCTAATTGGGGACTTGGCTTTGGTAGGGTTACCTAAGGCTCAAATTTTAGTTTATAAAGGATCACATTCTTTAAATGCTTTGTTAGCCTCATCGCTAAAAAATTAACTTTATCTTTATTTGTTTTGGAAAAGAAATTATCCAGTGAAAATAATCAACTTTCCTCCGAGCACATACTTGGTTTATTGCCTCATAGATATCCTTTCGCTCTTGTGGACAAAGTCATAGAGCATATCCCTGGGGAGAAAGCGGTTGCAATAAAAAATGTAACTATAAATGAGCCTCAATTTCAGGGACATTTTCCTGAAAGACCCTTGATGCCAGGCGTTCTTATTGTTGAATCAATGGCTCAAGTTGGTGGATTAATAGTAACGCAAATGCCTGATCTTCCTAAAGGACTTTTCGTCTTTGCTGGAATCAATAATGTTAAATTCAGAAAACCAGTTGTGCCAGGCGATCAATTGATAATTTCTTGTGAGTTATTGTCTATAAAAAGACAAAGATTTGGGAAGGTCAAAGGTGAGGCGCACGTTGATGGTAAGTTGGTTTGTGCTGGAGAATTAATGTTTTCATTAGTTGATTAGAGATATGGATCATAAAAATACTGAATTAAATTCAAGCTTTAGTGGAGTCAAAGTCCACCCAAATGCTTTTGTTGATCCAAGTGCCGAATTACATGATGGAGTTATTGTCTCTCAAGGAGCTATTATCGGTCCTGATGTGACTATCGGAAAAGGAACTGAAATAGGAGCGAATGCTGTTATTTCAGGAAGAACACAAATTGGAATTAATAATAAAGTTTTCCCAAGTGTTTTTATAGGTCTTGATCCCCAGGACCTTAAATATAAAGGTGCCCATACTGAAGTAATTATTGGAGATAATAATACTTTCAGAGAATGTGTAACTATCAATAAGGCAACTGATG
>CACLYZ010000029.1:0-7495 GCA_902611225.1 uncultured Prochlorococcus sp. | reverse complement strand
CAAATATATCTTGGCATTCATTAGGAGAGGGATTTACTTGGGAAACACAAGACAGAATAAGAGATGAAAAATTAGTTCAAGAGGCGTGGCAACTATCAAAAAAATACATCCAAAACAAATCTTATAAACTTATAATTCTTGATGAAATTAATATTGCGACAAAACTTGGTTATCTTGCACCCGAAGAAATAATCACTTTTTTAAAAAGCTTAAATAATAGAAAAAATCATATTGTTTTAACTGGAAGGGGAGCATCTGATTTAATCATCAATTACGCTGATCTAGTTACAGAAATGAAACTAATAAGACATCCTTTCAAAGAGCAAGGAATAAAAGCACAAAAGTGCGTTGAATTTTAGTTGAAATAAATTTTATTTGAATTTTATTTAGGCAGGTTTAGAAATGTTTAAAGACGCAAGCAATATCTGAACAAAAAATAAATTTGGCACATTTACTTGCTAAGGTCTTAAAAGTACAATTATTGAATGACTTACAAAAGAGTTCTCTTAAAACTTAGTGGTGATAAGTTTGAGTATGTAAACTAACTGAATGTCCCATCATTCTGGCAGCCACAGTATCAGGTAAATCGTAAAAAATTGTTCTAACTGCCCAAGCATGCCTTAGATCATAAGGTTTTATTTGTAAAGAGTAACGCTTAAACTGGTCTGTGATTTTTTTTCCAATATTCTGTAAGGTTGTAAATTTAAGGTCTCTATTAATATTTGGTAGAAGTTCTGGATTTTCTCCAAGTTTTGATAATTCGAACTTTTCCACCCACTCAGGATGAAATGGCCAAACTTGATGTTCCCCAGTTTTAGTCGAAGGTAAAACTCTAATAATTTTGTCCCCATAATTAGTAAGAGAACTTAAATCACAAAAAAATACTTCATGATTTCTTAATCCATATGTAGCCATCAGACCAAAAACAAATTTCCAAGACTTGTTTGGTATCCTTTCCCAAAGTTTCTCTATTAATTCGTCATTAGGTAGATCCCTAAATCCTGCTTTGTTCAGACCATAACCTCTAGAATTTAATTTCCAATCTTCTGGTAGTTTAATATCCAAAAACTTAGCCAAAACACTCAGAGAAGTAGCGCATTGTTTCCTACTTCTGGTACCTTCCCTATAACTTTCAAGTGTTTTTTGAAATATTCTTTCCAAAGCTTCATTTTCATAATCATTGTAAATATTTAGGATTCTTTTCATATATGGTTTATAAGAACTTCTCCAGGTGGTTTTTCTAGTGCTGGCAAGAAAATCACTTTTGTTTTCTTTAAAAAAAAATTCCTCAAATTGATTTAATTTATTTGGGAATTCAAAACCATCTTTTATTTGCTTTTTATAAGAGTTGCCTATCCAATTAATCCAATCAAATTGATTCAATTCCAATTGCAAATTGATTAATTGTAATTTTTTTTTGGCCTCCTCTAATCCAGAAATATCTGCTTTTAAACCAAGAGATATTCTTTGAATTTTAAAGTTATTTTTATCTTCTTTGGAGGGTAGTGAACCACGAATATTTAATTTCTCTCCTCTTTTCTCAATTTTAAGCTTGCTGCCTTGAGTAGCAAATTTATCATTGACATTATTAATTTCCTGAATTACGTTCATTTACTTATATAATTGACCATATAATGACGTTTTTAATGTTGATTTTCAATCTCCATAAAGTTTAAATGGATAAAATAGGCGTCTTACTAATGAATTTAGGAGGGCCTGAACGCATTACTGATGTTGGCCCATTCTTATACAATCTTTTCTCTGATCCAGAAATAATCAGGACTCCGTTCCCTGTGTTTCAAAAGCCCCTTGCTTGGTTAATTAGTACGCTTAGGAGTACTACTTCACAACAGGCTTACCTTTCGATAGGTGGAGGTTCACCTATCAGAAGGATAACTGAGCAACAAGCAAGAGAATTACAATCTAAATTAAGGGATAAGGGATTTAATGCTACTACCTATATTGCGATGAGATATTGGCATCCTTTTACAGAATCAGCTATTGCTGATATGAAAGCAGATGGCATAGATCAAGTTGTTGTAATACCCTTGTATCCACATTTTTCGATAAGTACAAGTGGTTCGAGCTTTAGGGAATTAAAAAAATTACGAGATTCTGATGATGAATTTAAAAAGGTTCCCATGAGATGTGTAAGGAGTTGGTTCAGTCAATCAGGTTATTTAAAGTCTATGGTCGAATTAATTTCTGAACAAATTTCCCTTTGTGAATCACCTTCAAATGCCCATATATTTTTCACTGCTCATGGAGTTCCTAAGAGTTATGTAGAGGAGGCTGGTGACCCTTACAAGCAACAAATTGAAGATTGTTCTCTATTAATAATAAATGAGCTAGAAAAATGTTTAGGGCATAGTAATCCCCATACTCTTTCTTATCAAAGTAGAGTAGGTCCTGTTGAATGGTTGAAGCCTTATACAGAAGAAGTTTTAGCGGATCTTGGAAGGTCAAATGTTAATGATTTGATTGTGGTTCCTATCAGTTTTGTTGGAGAGCATATCGAAACATTGCAAGAAATTGATATTGAATATAAAGAAATTGCTGAAAAGGCTGGGATTAAAAACTTTCGGAGAGTTAAGGCTCTAAATACTCATCCTACTTTTATTGAAGGCCTTAGTGATTTAGTTATTTCCTGCTTGGAGGGACCTCTAGTGAATATAGAGGAGGCTTCACAGTTGCCTGAAAAAGTTAAACTTTATCCCCAAGAGAAGTGGCAATGGGGTTGGAATAATAGTTCAGAAGTGTGGAACGGAAGGGTTGCAATGATTATTTTTCTTGTGCTTTTTATTGAACTTATTTCAGGCTCTGGACCTCTACATAAATTAGGCATTTTATAATAAAAAATTGTAATTTATTTGATAATTTTTGATTTATTAAAAGATTATTTTGAATAAATTTCTGACATTACATTTCTAAATGAGGCAAAAGTATTTAATTAAGTTTAAAATTTATAGTAAATATTGAATTTCTTTAGTGACCCTTTCTTCGAGATCCTTTTCAAAGGGTAGTTCAAATCATGAAAATCCGGTTTGGATAACTGGTGCAGATGCACTAATGGATTCTTTAAAAATTCATGGAGTAAAAGTTATATTTGGATATCCTGGGGGAGCCATACTACCAATATATGATGCTGTTCATAAGGCAGAACAAGAAGGTTGGTTAAAGCATTATATGGTTAGGCATGAACAAGGTGGTTCACATGCGGCTGATGGATATGCGAGATCTACTGGTGAAGTAGGAGTATGTTTTGGAACCTCAGGCCCAGGTGCAACAAATTTGGTAACTGGAATTGCCACTGCGCAAATGGATTCAGTCCCCCTAGTTGTAGTTACAGGTCAAGTCCCAAGACCTGCTATAGGGACAGATGCTTTTCAAGAAACTGATATTTTTGGCATAACTCTTCCAATAGTGAAACATTCATGGGTAATAAGAGATCCTTCAGATATCTCGAAAGTAGTTTCTGAAGCTTTTTTTATAGCCTCATCTGGAAGACCTGGTCCTGTTTTAATTGATATACCCAAAGATGTAGGTCAGGAGTTCTTTAATTATCAAAGAGTTTTGCCTGGTGAGATTATTCCTAAAGGATTTAAAAGGAATGGAGAAATTAATGATTGCGATATCAATAAAGCAATTAAATTAATAGAAGATTCTGAGAGACCTCTTCTATACGTAGGAGGTGGGGCAATATCTTCAGGGGCCCATAATGAAATAAAAACTTTGGCAAAGAATTATCAAATACCAGTTACCACAACCTTAATGGGGAAGGGCGCTTTTGATGAAAAAGATAATTTATCAGTAGGGATGTTAGGAATGCATGGAACTGCTTACGCAAATTTTGCTGTTACAGAATGCGATCTTTTAATTGCTATTGGAGCTAGATTTGATGATAGGGTGACAGGAAAATTAGATACTTTTGCACCTAATGCAAAGGTAATTCATATAGATATCGACCCAGCAGAAGTTAATAAAAATAGACGTGTAGATGTTGCAATTGTTTCTGATGTTTCAAAAGCTGTTCTCAAAATTAATGAACAATCTTTAAAAAACAAATTTACTTTTAAGACGAAAAACTGGTTAGAAAAAATTGATTTTTGGAAAAATAAACACCCTTTATTTGACCCGCCTAAAGAAGGAGAAATTTATCCTCAGGAGGTTCTTTTAAAAGTGAGGGAACTTTTACCAGAAGCTTATGTAACTACAGATGTAGGACAACATCAGATGTGGGCTGCTCAATATCTAAGGAATTCTCCAAGAAAATGGATTAGTAGTGCAGGCTTAGGAACTATGGGTTTTGGATTGCCAGCGGCAATTGGTGTAAAAGTAGCCTTACCTAATTCAGATGTAATTTGTATTGCGGGAGATGCAAGTGTCTTAATGAATATTCAAGAATTAGGAACTTTATCTCAATATGGTCTAAAGGTGAAATTGATTATTATCAATAATCGCTGGCAAGGGATGGTAAGACAATGGCAGGAAAGTTTCTACGATGAAAGATATTCCTCATCTGATATGAGTTGTGGTGAACCTGATTTTGTAAAACTTGCTGAGTCTTTTGGAGTTAAAGGATATTTAATTTCTGATAGAAAACAATTACAAAATGAATTAAAAAATGCGCTTGAACATGACGGCCCTGCCTTGATTAATATTCTTGTCAGAAGAGGTGAAAATTGTTATCCAATGGTTCCTCCTGGTAAAAGTAATGCTCAAATGGTTGGATATATTAATTGTGAAGACTAATTTTTTTAATTCGTCATTTTAATAAATTAACTTTAGGATAATTTAAAAACTAAGATATTTCTGAATTGAAAAAATTATCAAAAATCTTAATTATAGCCTGCTTGATTTTTTTTAATCCTGTAA
The DNA here is from genome assembly GCA_902611225.1 of uncultured Prochlorococcus sp. GTDB lineage: Bacteria > Cyanobacteriota > Cyanobacteriia > PCC-6307 > Cyanobiaceae > Prochlorococcus_A. The sequence goes on along the minus strand of CACLYZ010000029.1, from coordinate 2,620 downwards.
TAGTTAACTCGGCCGAAATTCTTCAAATTAAAAGTTCAAATACTATTTTGGTTGGGGATCAAAATAGGAATTTAACAATTGGACTATTTTGTGTAGATGTAAATGAAAATGATGAGCTTGAAGCAACTAATTTACTTAAGAGTGAATTCCCAAGGGGAAGCAAAGTGAAAATTAAACCTTTTGGTTTCAAAGAAAATGTTTTGTTAGCCAAAGTTTTTAACATTAAAGGTACTAAGGAGATGACCGAATTACTAGTCGCTAAAGACTTTACTAGTGAAATTTGTCCAAGTTAACTATCTCTATGTGCAAATAAAATTCCATTGTCTTGAGAATGTTTTTTCCCTTCTCCAGGAATTAAATTGATTTTTTAATTTGTATGTACATAAATTTGAGATGTCTATATTTCTATTGGGAATGTTCTCATTTAAAAGTTGTCTATAAGCACATCTTTTAAGATCGAGTTGATTTAAGTTTTTCTCTTTAAAGTAATTTGAATCACTAAAACAAGGATCTTTTTCTGCTTCAGTCAAATTGATCGTTATGTTTCTGTTTTCGGCCTTTCTATAAAATTCTTTGAGTGTCATTTTATCAACTAGATAATGTTCCTTCGAAATAGCTGGTCCTATTGCAACAAGTAAGTTATCTCTAGATGTTCCTAAATTATCGAAAATTTTAACAAGATTTTTGATTATTTTTTTTTCTAATCCTTTTCTTCCACAATGCAAGGTAGCTACATTTCTTGTACTTTTATCTGCAAAAAATATTGGCATACAATCAGCTGTGTAAACCCATAAGTTTTGATTGCATTTATTACCAACAAGACCATCTGCATCAGTCTTAATACCTTCTCCCGAATGTGATCCAAACACTATCACATTGCTGTGAATTTGATTGGAAACACAATTTATGTAATTTTCATTAAAGTTATTCCCTAATAATTGAAGAAATTTCTCAGAGCTTGATTTTGTAAAATATGCATGTTTAAAATTATTTTGACTAAGGATAGGTGATGAATAATACTCAAATTTTTTGTTTTGAATAAAAATTTCAGCTTTTGAGAAATATATTTCTTTGTATGGAATAGTTCCTGCTCCTAAACTGAATTTATGAAATTAATTCAATATCTCTCAAGATCCAGAATCCTGCAAATTTTTCGATGTATGGTGTTGACTGTATGGAAATAAATTGATAGTCAAAAGAATTTTTTTTATTCTCTAAAAATTTTGCACTCAAAATGCTTGCATCTTTTTCTGGCAAATCTGTAACCAGCCACTTATCGTTTTCTGAAGCTTCAAGTATGAGTTGGTTCTTATTGATGACTAATTTAATAGGTTCTAAACAACTGAACCATGCAGAAAGTGCCAAAGATCTATCTTTGCTAAATAGTCTTAATCCTGGAACTAAGTAATTATCATCTAAATCTTGCTGAATTGGGAAAATTTCTCCAAATTCAATAGGCCAATTTTCTGCTGATTTTAATTCTCCAATTGATATTTCAGAGATGGTTAAAGCATCACCCCTTACTTCTTCTGGTAAAGGGGTAGGAGGGTTTTCCATTTTAGAAGTAAAAGTAGGGGCTAATACACCTCTTACATAACCTTTTTCCTTTGGATAAATCTCTTTCTCAAGGAATTCGATTCTATCTAATAAATCATAAGTTCTCCTACTCACAAGGGCCTCAATACTTACCGCCTCTAGGGATTTCTTAATGATTGATTTCATTGAAGTCCTCCAGAATCGAACTATTGAAGGTTTCCCCCACCCTTGTTTTTTTGCTTCACTTATTGCTTCATTTAGTGCCTTTATAAGCCATACTGAATTAACTTCATTGGCAGGGCATTTTTTATTCCAAAGAAAAATATCTTCTGTTTTATAACTTCTTGTAGAGCAAATAATTAACTCCCACCTTTTTTTTCCATTTGATTCAATAATTGGTCTTGAGTAGAAGTCTAGTTCCCAATCTGAAATTTTTAATTTAAGACTTGACCCCATCGTTTTATTAATGTTCATTTATCCTGTTCTTTTTTATCGAAGAGTGCTTTAGTTTTTAGTGCTCTCTCTGAAGCTTCTTGCATAACTTTTTGCTTATCAATAATCAATTCACCCGCAGAGTTTTCTAGCAGTGCTGTATTGAGACCAATTCGCCCTTTTTCGAGGTCAATTTCAGATATTAAAGCTTTTATCATTTCCCCTTCTCTAAAAACTTCTCTTAAAGAACGAATCGATCCATTTGTTAGTGAGGATTGATGAAGAAGTCCACTAGCTCCACCTAAATCTATAAAGAAACCATATGGTTTTACTGCTAAAACTTCTCCTTCAATTAATTGACCTAATTCTAAACTTGCTAGTTTAGAGACTAATGATGCTTTCTTTTCAGAAAGAACTAATTTTCTGGATTCTGCATTTACCTCAAGAAATGCTACTTTTAGAGTTTTGCCAACAAAAGATTGATAGTCTTGACCATCTTCAAGTTGGGATCTTGGGATGAATCCTCTCAATCCATCTACATCACACGTAAGACCACCTCTGTTAAATCCATTTATTAAAACGTTAATTAATTCTCCATTTTTTGCGGAACTTGATACTTTTTCCCAACTTTGCCTAAGGATTAATGCTCGAG
>CACLYZ010000028.1:0-8149 GCA_902611225.1 uncultured Prochlorococcus sp. | reverse complement strand
TTTCAAAAGATAATAATTTTTCCTAAATTTTATAAATACTATTGTGTATCTAAACACACTAAATCATTTTTTTAATGGCAAATTTAGTCTAAAAAATATAAATGAATGTTGACTTTTAATATATTCAAGCGATTATTTATTTAACTAAATATTCTGAATGCATATTAATGATGCGGTGTTTTTAGAGGACTTATGTCCTAAGTTCAGATTAAGACAATGGCGAAAATCTATTCATAAATTTACTGGAAAAAGTTGTATATATTGCGGAAAACAATCTGAATCTATTGACCATGTAATACCACGAAGCCAAGGAGGTTTAAGTACAACAGAAAACTGCGTCCCTGCATGTCTTTCATGTAATGGAGATAAATCGGATAAAAATGCATTGTATTGGTACAGAAGGCAAAAATTTTATGATCCCCGAAGAGCAATGGCTATAAGAGCTTGGTTAGAAGGAGATTTAAGATTAGCTATTAGATTATTACAATGGGCTAATCCTAATTTTAAAGTAAAAAATAAAAATTACATAAAAGATGAATCAGAATATAACGCAGCTTGACTACCAAACATTACATATTTTTCTAGAATTATATTTCTCGCATATATTTTCCAATTCTTTTGGAGATTCTGGGAATATTAAAATTGTCAAAAATGAAATAAGAAAGACAAATAACTTTTGATAGAATTTAAAACTAACTAAACTGGATTTTTTTTCTACAAGAAGGGGGTAACTTTTGCTAATACAGAAAGTTTTTGATTTTAAATCGGGCTCAAAAGCTATCTTCATTATTAATTAATACATATGTACTACTTTAACCCAGTATGAATAAACCTGCAAGTTTACTTGGAAGTAAAAATAAATTTTTAATCTTGGGATGTGGTTTCAGCGGTAGTTTTTTTGCAAAAACTATTAGAAAATTGGGTTGCACTGTTTTAACGAGCTCAAGATCTGCAAGCAAAGATCCAAATAGTTTTATTTTCAACAGTGAAAAAGGTGTGGTTCCTGATGAAGAAATTTTTGATGGAGTCACGCACATTCTTAGTTGTATACCTCCTGACAAAAATGGTAATGATCCAGTATTAGAAAGCCTTCAAAGTAAACTACAAGATTTACCCCTTGAATGGGTTGGATATTTATCTACCACAGGAATATATGGAAACACCGAAGGTGGTTGGGTTTCTGAGTTAGATCAGCCTAATCCTTTTCAAAAAAGAAGCCTTAATAGATTAAATTGTGAAAAAAAATGGATTGAATCTAGTTTGCCCGTGCAAATTTTTAGATTGCCCGGCATCTATGGACCTGGAAGATCCACGTTTGAAGCAATCAAAAATCAAAAAATTCGAGTTATCTTAAAAAAAGCTCAAGTATTTTCAAGAGTTCATGTTGCTGATATTACACATGCGATTATTTTTTTATTACAAAATAAAGATTATTTAAAGTTTCATCAAATCATTAATATTGCAGATGATGAACCCTGTTCTCAGATAGAAGTTATTCAATATTGCTACGAATTACTTGGTTTAAAAATGCCAAAGCCAATATTATTTGAGGATGCAAAAGATGAATTATCACCTATTGCTCAATCTTTTTGGATGGAAAATAGAAGAGTTTCAAACAAACTTTTATGCGAAACTCTCGGATATAAACTAATTTATAAAAACTATAAATTAGGATTAAAAAATTGCTATCTGAATAGTTAAAAAATAAATTTAAACTTTTTATGAATTTTCAAAATACAAATAAAATATTGAATGTAGTATTAAGCGTCGGAGATGAGTCGGGTATTGGACCTGAAATAATCTTAAAAGCACTTTGTTCTAATCAGATACCAAAAAATATTGACTATATATTAGTTGGATCAAAAAAAAATTTACAAAATACATATAAATACCTTAGATCATTAGGATTAGAAAACCTTGCAAATCCTAAAAATTTAAAGATACATGATCTCGAAATTTCTTCATCAGGTAACGACCCTAAAGCAGGTTACGGCAATTCAAGTTTCCAATATTTAACAAAAGCAATAGAAATCGTAAAACAATATCCCAATTCGGCACTTGTAACTGGACCAATTTGCAAAAAATCATGGTCTCTGGCAGGTCATTATTTCTCTGGTCAAACTGAAGTACTAGCAAAATCATGTGGAGTAAAAAACGTTGGCATGTTATTCACAGCTAAATCACCAATTACAGGTTGGAGATTTAATACTTTATTAGCTACAACCCACATACCCCTCTCTGAGGTTCCCAAGAAATTAACTACAAAATTAATCCACTCTAAATTGGATCTTTTCAAAGATTTTTGTGATACCTATACTGATAAACCTACTTTAAAAGTAGCAGGATTAAACCCTCACGCCGGCGAAGAGGGTATTTTAGGTCATGAAGAAAAAGATTGGCTCAATGATGCATTAGTTACTTGGAATAAAAAGAATAAAGGGATTAAATTATTAGGCCCTTTATCACCAGATAGTTGCTGGAATTCTTCTGTAAAAGCATGGCATGAAAAAAATGCTGAAAAGCATGATGGCATTCTTGCTATGTATCATGATCAAGGTTTAATCCCAATGAAAGTGATAGCTCTTAATTACTCAGTAAATACCACAATCGGTTTACCTTTTATCAGAACATCTCCTGATCATGGAACGGGATTTGATATTACTGGCAAAGGAATTGCTCAATCTCAGAGCATGATTGAGGCTATTAAGGCTGCCATAGAAATGACTAACAATTCAAGACTGCTTAACACGCATTAAAACTTGACCAAATTCAACAGGAGTTCCATTTTCAACAAGAATCTCTACTATTTCAGCATTAAATTCAGATTCAATTTCATTCATTAACTTCATTGCTTCCAAAATACAAATAGTTTGACCGACCTTAACGTTATTCCCTACTTCGACGAATGGTTCCTCATCAGGCGCCGCAGCCCTATAAAATGTCCCAACCATAGGGGAAGTAATTTCAGTGAGGTCAGAACGCCCTGGGGGCGCCACTTGAGGCGCTTCAGGCTCATGAACAACTGGGATATTATCATTAATAGTTTTTTGATCAGCAATTGTTTGCTTATCAAATGAAGTATCAGTCACTAAATTATTAATAACTTGATTCTGATCAAATACATTCCTTTTTATTTCGAGTTTAAAATCTTCTCCCTCTAGCGAGAACTCCTGTATATCACTTGTAGAGATTTTCTCTATTAAGCGATTTAAGTCATCATGATCTAATTTCATAGCCATTAATTTTCACGTCCAAGATAACTGTCATTACGAGTATCAACTCTAATCATTTCTCCTTCAGAAATAAATAAAGGAACCATAACTTGAGCACCTGTTTCTAGAATAGCGGGTTTAGTGCCCCCACTAGCAGTATCACCTTTAACCCCAGGATCAGTCTCTGTAACTTTCAAAGTAATAGATATTGGAAGTTCTACTTCTAAAACTTTACCATTATGAAAAATTACATTAACCTCCATTCCCTCTTTCAGATACTTTGCGCCTTTGCCGATTTGTTCAGAGGTTAGTCTTGTCTCTTCAAAACTTGTCATATCCATAAAAACATAATCACCAGACTCCAGATAAGTATGCTGCAGGTTAGACTTCTCAAGGATAGCCTGCTGTACTGATTCTCCGGCCCGAAAAGTTTTTTCAACAACGTTGCCGCTTTGAACTGATTTTAATTTTGTTCGCACGAAAGCAGAACCCTTACCAGGCTTGACATGTAGAAATTCTACAACACGCCAAACTTGACCATCCAGTTCGATGGTAGTACCTGTGCGAAAATCGTTACTGGAAATCATTCCTGTATTACATCCCCAAGGATCATAAACCTGCGAGAGTGCTATGCAAAAATTCTTATCAAATCAGAACAAACTTATCTTAATTATTTCGATTGTAATTTTACAGGTTTTTTTCTTAAAACCGGTTCAAGTACTAGCTGATTTACCTACTGGAAATGCAGTAAAAGATCCTAGTGCAATCCTCAGAAACGCACTCCCTATCAAGCAAGTTGAATTGCAAGAACTTCAGCACAAATTAGAAGAAACTAGTGACCTTGTAAGAGGAGGAAGATGGCCCGCTCTTACGAAAACTGTTACAAAATGTCAATCTTTACTAAAAAAATACCAGAGTAAAATTATTCAAGAATTACCAAACGATAAAAAGAAAATTGCTGAAAAAACATTTTTAGAGCTCAAAGAAAATTTTGATAGTCTTCAAGATTACTCCAAATCAAAAGATAAATACTCATTTATAGCGACCCGAAGAGATGCTTTAGACAAAATAGGTGGATTAGAAGAATATTTTCTACCAAATGAATTTCCATACTCTATTCCCAAGGAATTTGATAATTTACCAAGATTACTGGGCAGAGCAAAAGTCAATATAAAAACTTCCAAAGGAGATATGCAGGCTATTGTAGATGGATTTAACGCTCCACTTACTGCAGGAGCATTTATAGATTTATCTTCAAAAAACTTTTACAAAGATTTGCCTATCAACAGAGCAGAAGAATTTTTTGTACTGCAAACAGGTGATCCAATTGGTGAAGATATTGGTTATATAGATCCTGAAACAAACGAAGAACGTCACGTCCCCTTAGAAATTAGAATTCCTGATGAAAAAGATACTTTTTATAACCAAACTTTTGAAGATTTAGGTCTTTACACAGAAACGCCAACATTACCTTTTGCAACACTTGGAACTCTAGGATGGTCCCATTCAAATACCGAAGTTGATGATGGGTCATCGCAATTTTTCTTCTTTTTATATGAAGCAGAATTAAATCCAGCAGGTCGCAATTTAATTGATGGGAGGAATGCTGCCTTTGGTTACGTTGTAGATGGCTTTGATGTACTAGAAGAGCTTACTAAAGATGACACAATAATTTCAATTGATGTTTTAGAAGGGATTGAAAACCTCAAATTAAATGCATAAAGAAATATTAGAAGAAATAGGAGAAAAAGAATTAATAAATAGGCTAGGAAAATTTATGCCTAAAAACCAAATTTCGGATGATTGCGCTTTAATCAAAACTAAAAATAAAAATTTACTTGTTAATACTGATTCTTTGGTAGAAAATGTTCATTTTAATGACATTACTATTTGTCCTGTAGACCTTGGTTGGAAAGCAGTTGTAAGCAACATCTCTGACTTGTTATCTAGTGGAAGCAAAAAAACTATAGGTATTACAATAAGCCTAGTTCTACCTGCTAAAACTGAGTGGATTTGGGTTGAAGACCTGTACAAAGGAATAAATAAAGCATTAAAAGAATATGGCGGGATAATTTTAGGAGGAGATTGCTCAAAGGGAAATGAAAAAATCATTTCAATTTCAGCCTTTGGAATTCAAGGTGAACTTGAATTGCGAAGAAATGCATGTAAACCAGGAGACATAATCTTAACCACAGGAATTCATGGTCTTAGCAAACTGGGATTTTTGATACAAAATAAAAATAATTTCAATAATGAATTTTCAATTAATAAAAGATTAATCATAAAATCAATTGAACATTTTTGTCGCCCTAGAGTTTACCCAAATTTCATAAATAATCTCCTCAAAACTCGCTCCAATAAAAAAATAAAGAGAATAGGATGCACTGATAGCAGTGATGGCCTATTTCAAGCCTTACAAGATTTAGCAATAGCTAGCAACTGTAAAGCGATTATAAATTATGAAAAAATACCTAAAGATAAGGATTGGCCTAAAGGAGATAAATGGGATGAATATTATTTTTTTGGAGGTGAAGATTATGAATTAGTTTTCTCATTGCCAAAAAAATGGGCAAAAAATTTAACTAAACTTGATAAAGATATTAAGGAAATTGGTTTTTTTTCTGATGGTGAACCATCAATAGAATTTAAAGATAATACAAAAAACAAATTATTTAATAATAAACCTTTCAAACACTTTTAATTATTCCCAATTTTTAGCAACAATCTCTGCTAAATCTACAACTCTCTGACTATAACCCCACTCATTGTCATACCAGGCAAGAACCTTTACAAGGTTATCTCCTATACACATAGTTAGGTCACTATCTACAATTGATGACTCGTTGGTACCTGCATAGTCGCTTGACACTAATGGTTCATCTCCATACTTAATAATACCTTTCATCGAGCTTAGAGATGATTCCTTGAGAGCATTATTGACTTCTTCAGCTGTAACAGATTTAGAAGATTCAAAAACAAAATCCACAGCTGAAACATTAGGAGTTGGAACTCTCATCGCAATTCCTGTTAATTTGCCTTTCATTTCTGGGTATACGAGTGCTACTGCTTTTGCGGCACCTGTAGAAGTAGGAACTATGTTTGTAGCTGCGGCTCTAGCCCTTCTTAGATCTCTATGACTATTATCTAAAATTCTTTGATCCCCTGTATAACTATGAATTGTAGTCATCAAACCTTTGTTAATACCAAAAGTTTGATCTAAAACTTTAACTACTGGAGCTAAACAGTTCGTTGTACAACTAGCATTACTCAAAATATCATAATCTTTATGTTTATATGTATCAGCATTTACTCCAACTACATAAGTACCAACGCCATCACCTTTACCAGGAGCAGTCAAGATAACTTTTTTTGCTCCTACTTCTAAGTGCTTACTTGCGCCTACATCTGTATTAAATACTCCAGTAGATTCAATAACCAAATCTACACCCCAGTCTTTCCAAGGAAGATTCATTGGGTTTCTATCAGAAAAACATTTAATTGTCTTGTTATTAATCACAAAAGTATCATCGGTATATTGAATATCAACACCATCAAGTTGGCCAAGAACAGAGTCATACTTCAATAGATGAGCATTAGTTTTAGGATCTGAGGTAACGTTAATTCCAACTACTTCAATATTGGTGTAAGCCCCTCTACTAAGCCAACAACGCATAAAGTTTCGACCAATTCTGCCAAAGCCGTTAATTGCAACACGCAAAGTCATAACTAATAATTTCTAAATGATTAACCTAAGTTGCTGATCATACTGAATTTTGTGCAATAACGTAAGGTTTTTTTAATTTATTAAGCAAATAAGTCTAGTTTTGTATTAATTCAAGAAAAAAAACATTTTTTTTTTAAGAAAAAATAGCAAAATTTTTCCTAGAAGTTATTTTGATTTAAGTAAAAGATAAACATTGGATAAAAAATTACTATTGAAAAGTCATTTTCATTTTATTGGGATTGGAGGTATTGGAATGTCAGCATTAGCAATAGGTTTACTTAAAAGAGGTTGTTCAGTTTCAGGATCTGATTTAGTTAAAAACGATGAAACTAAAAAATTGGAGAAATTAGGTGCAGTAATCTTTACTTCTCAAATTCGACAAAATATTGAGTTTGTTATTTCAAAATTTACCAACAAATTGATTAATTTTGTTGTAAGCTCCGCGATCAAGCCAGAAAATGAAGAATTTTTATACTGTAGAGAAAAAAATTTATCAATAAAACATCGTTCAGAGATACTCGCAATGCTAATGCGGAATTATACTACATTGGCGGTAGCCGGCAGCCACGGAAAAACATCAACCAGTACATTTCTATCTACAATACTTGAGTTATGTACAAGTAATTCTTCTTCAATAACTGGAGGAATAATTCCTATTTACAACTCTAATTGTCATTTAGAAAATACAAAATTCTTAGTGGCTGAAGTTGATGAATCTGATGGGACAATTAACAAATATAATTCTGATATCGGAATAATCAATAACATTGATTATGATCATTGCGATCACTTTTCTAATTTAAGTGAAGTCATATCTTCTTTTAAAAGTTTTGCTAAAAACTCTAAAAAATTACTATTTAATTTTGATTGTGAATTCTCAAGAAATAATTTTTATTCTAATTATAAGTGGTCAAACACTACAGCTAAAAACGTAGCTTATGCAATAATTCCTACTGAAATTAATTCAAAGTACACAATTGGGAAATATTATGAAAATGAAAATTTTATTAGTAGTTTAAATATTCCAATTCCAGGATTACATAATCTATCTAATATCACCGCGGCAATAGCAGCTACAAGAATGGTAGGAGTAGATTTTCTAGAAATTAAGAAAAATATAAAATATCTGAAACTCCCAAAAAAAAGATTTGAATTTAGAGGGCAAATAGATGAAAGAAGTTTATATGATGATTATGCACATCACCCAAACGAA
>CACLYZ010000027.1:0-8627 GCA_902611225.1 uncultured Prochlorococcus sp. | reverse complement strand
ATTAGATATAACTGAAGGCATGTCTTTTGATAGAGGTTATAGTTCTCCATATTTTGTAACAGACCAAGAAAGACAAGTTTGTGAACTTGAAAATCCCAAAATATTAATAACTGATCAAAAAGTCTCAACTTTAGTTGATCTAGTTCCAATACTTGAAGAAATTCAGAAGTCAGGCTCACCTTTTTTAATTCTTGCTGAAGATATCGAAGGAGAGGCTTTAACCACTCTGGTTTTAAATAAGAATAGTGGAGTTTTAAATGTTGCTTCCGTAAGAGCTCCATTATTTGGTGAGAGAAGAAAAGCTGCCCTCGAAGATATTGCAATTCTTACAGGGGCTAAGTTAATTAGCGAAGATAAATCGATGACACTTGATAAAGTATCGATTAATGATTTAGGAAAAGCAAAAAAAATAACTATCACAAAGGATAAAACTACAATTGTTGCCTTCGAAGACACTAAAGATTTAGTTAAAGCGAGAGTAGAGAAATTAAAGAGAGAAGTTAATATAACTGAATCTGAGTATGATCAGGACAAAATCAATGAAAGAATAGCCAAACTAGCCGGAGGAGTAGCTCTTATCAAAGTAGGAGCTGCTACAGAAACAGAGATGAAACATAAAAAGTTGAGAATCGAAGATTCCCTTAATGCTACGAAAGCTGCTATTGAAGAGGGTGTTGTTTCTGGAGGAGGACAAACTTTAATTGAAATATCAAATGACCTTTTAAATATAAGTGAAACATCTTCAGTAGATTTAAGAACAGGGATAAATATAATAAAAGAAGCCCTTTTGGAACCCACCAAACAAATAGCAAAAAATGCTGGTTTTAATGGAGATGTAGTTGTCGCAGAAATTAAAAGACTTAACAAAGGCTTTAATGCTAATTCAGGAAAATATGAGGATTTAAAAGATTCAGGAATATTAGATCCAACCAAAGTAATAAGATTAGCTCTTCAAGATTCAGTATCTATTGCAGCTATGCTCCTCACAACAGAAGTTGCGATGGCAGACATTCCAGAGCCTGAAGCCGCAGCCCCTGGAGGACCAGGTGGAGATCCAATGGGAGGAATGGGTGGCATGGGAATGCCAGGAATGGGTGGCATGGGAATGCCAGGAATGGGTGGCATGGGAATGCCAGGAATGGGTGGCATGGGAATGCCGGGTATGATGTAAAAGCTAACTAGCTTTTTTATCGTTGTTAATCCACTTTCTTAAATTTTTAATATAAGGTAAGGGTAATTTTGGGGTTTCAGTAAATTGATTTATTTTATTAGAATTTTGATTTTTGCTAGATAATTCTTTGCTGCTAGCAGTTTCCAAGCCATTTGATTCCCACTTTGTTTCTTCAATATTTTCAAAAGTTTTTGATAATTCAAGCTTAATTTGTTCTTGATTTTCTTCATGCACTTCATCAATTAAAGAGATCTCTTCTTGATTTTCTTTTTGTAGTGAACTATGGATTAATAAATCATTTAATGAATCAATCCCAAATCTATGGACCCACTTAAGAACAATATTTTCTTTAAGCAAAAAATTATTTTCTAAAGAGGCTTGTTTAAAAACTTCTATTAAATGATTTTTTAAAAGCATAAAATTTCTAATTTAACTTTCTATTTAACAGAGGCCTAATAATAATCAAGGAAAAAACTGTTAAAGAAAATAAAATTGAGATACAACTCTTACAAGTTAAATCACCATATGGGGCATGTAAAGCCACTAATTCTAAATCCATAGTTTGTGTATAGGCAGTCCTAATAGGTTCAATAGCAAAAGTCAATGGATTTAATGAAGCTAACCAGCCCAGCCAATTTGGCATAAAAGAGATTGGAGCTAAAGCAGTACTCGCAAATAGAAGAGGTAAATTTATTACGAATATAAGAGCGATTAATTCAATATGTCCCGGCAAAACAAACGCTAAACATAAACTTATTGATGTCACAAAAAGAACTAATAAAATTAGTGTTGTAAATACAATTCCTAAACCATATAAATTGGGCCATCCATAACCCAAAATGTATGAAACAATCATTATTACAACACTCTGAACAAAGCTCAAGATTGTTATATAAAAAAAAGAAGATAAAACTATGGATAATCTACTGCTTAAAGGAGCCACAAGTAATCTATTAAGAAATCCAAACTCTCTATCAAACATTAAAGGAAGACCAGAGTTTAGGGCTCCGCTAAAAGCAGTAAAAACAATAAGTCCTGCCCCTAAAAAATTACCATAAGAATCAACACCTGGTAAAAAACCTTCAGGAGCTTTAGAGAATAATGCCCCAAATAAAAAAAGCCAAATTATTGGTTGTAATATTCCTGCTAAAAGAGTTGATGGCCTTCTTTTTAATTGAATAAATAATCTCTTTGTTAAGGCAAATGTTTCTTGATATAAAAAAAATAAATTATACTGTTGTAATTCCATAATTAGCAGTAATTAGTATTCATTATAGTTAGTTAACCAAAAGTTTTTTTATCGCATCGATTGCTTTGATTCTTTTTTTAGGTCTCTTTTCCCTGCCATAGAAATTTCAGCATCCAATAATGTTTTCCCAGTTGCCTGAAGATATACATCATCCAAGCTTGGCTGACTTTGGGTAAGAGAAAAAATTTCAAACTTTGAGAAAGCCAATTCCACTTTTAGCTTCGTAAGTAAATCTTTTTGCTTATCTGCTACGAAATTTATCGAGAAACCTTGAGCTTCATTTATGATAATCTGACTAATTCCATCTATTGAAGATAAAATTTTACATATATTATTTGCTTCTTCCTGATTACTAAATTCTCTTACTTTCAAAGTTACTCTATCTCCTCCTAATTTATTTTTGAGCTCTGCAGGAGTCCCTTTTGCTATAACTCGTCCATCATCAATTATCACTAATCTGTCTGCCAATTTATCTATTTCATCAAGATAGTGACTACTTAAAATAATGGTCATTCCATTATTTCTCAAATCTTTCAAAAGTTGCCATATAATATTTCTACTTTCAATATCTAAACCAACTGTAGGTTCATCCAAAATTAATACTTGGGGCAAATGTAGAAGTCCAGCTGCCAGATCTATTCTTCTTTTCATTCCCCCTGAATAAGTTCCGCACTTACGATCAATCCAATCATTCATTTCTAATTGATCTATTAATTTCTTTATCCTTTCAAATTTTTTATTTTTGTTGATGTGATATAAATCTGATTGGAAATCCAAAAGCTCTCGTCCAGTTAATATTTTATCAAGTGCAATGTCTTGGGCAACATAACCAATTAATTCTCTGATTTTCCTTGAATTTTTTATCAGATTAATATTATTTATAAAAACTTCTCCACTATCAGGCTCTATTAAAGTAGCGAGTATTTTTATAAGTGTTGATTTGCCAGCACCATTTGGACCTAGTATTCCGAATAATGTGCCAGCATCAATTTCCATCGATAAATTTTTTAATGCATTGATATCTGAATAAGATTTTGAGAGCCCTTTAACTTTTATATAATTCATCAAACTTACTATTTACTTAAAAAACATTTTACATCTAATTTAATTACTAAGCAGGGATACAATAGATAAAAATATTTGCATAGTTTGTTGCTCAAATTCTACGGATAGTTGGGTTCTGGAAATTAATAACAAGAGACAAATGCCAAACATGTAGAGAATAGACCACCTAAAAAGAGACTTTGCTCTTGAAAGATCATCAGGAGATTTCTTTAATTCATTTATTAATTGCAAAAGTCTTCCATTAAATGGCAATAACATAATTCCATATAAAAGACCCCCTTCAGGTAAAGCAAAGACTCCCATTATACTCATCAAAACTGTTGCCCATCCGTAACGAGAAATCGCTTTAGCAGTAAAAACAGATCCTTTAACGGAAGGGAGCATAGGAATACCAACAGATGCGTAATCATCCTTCAGCAAAATTGCAAGTGCCCAAAAATGAGCTGGGGTCCATAACATTACTAAACCAAACAACCACCAACCACTAAGACCTACATGCCCTGTAGCAGCAGATGCTCCAACCAAGGGTGGTATCGCACCAGCAACTCCTCCGAAAACAATGTTTTTTGTTGTACGAGGTTTCAAAATAACTGTATATAAAATTACGTAGCTAAATAAACCAAGAAGAGTTAAACCCGCAGCCAAATAATTTACACCACTTACTAAAAGCATCGAGGCTGCCAAAGTACATGATACGGCAGCTAAAAATACAGTCTCAGATGATAACTTCCCTGCTGGCAAGGCTCTTTTGCTAGTTCTTGTCATCCTTTTATCTAATTCCATTTCCCACAAGCAATTAAGAGCTCCTGCTGCTGCTGCCGCCAAAGCGCCTCCTCCTAAAGTACAGATAAGTTTCGGGGAAGATAAAGGCCATTCTTCTGTTAAAGCCATTCCTCCCAAAGTTGTTGCCAATAAAAGTGGGATTAATCTAGGTTTTGCTACTTCAAGCCAAGGCGGCAAAGTTAATCTTTTTCTTGAAGGTACAACTTCATCCCTAATAGGAGATTTATAGTTCAAGTTTTCTAAGTTACTACTGTTCATGAATTGATACCAGCCATTTGGGAATTTTGACAGTGGTCTAGACCTTTTTTGGCTAAAGGATTTCTAAAAACTAATGTTGTTAATATCGCAATAAATAAAGAGGCGTTAAGTTGATGACCGATAATAAAAATAGGTTCATTCAAATTTGTTTTAAGACTTAAAACACCCAAAGCAATTTGGGAAAACAAGAGAAAAATAAGTGCGGAGAGATATTTCCAATTTTCGTTAAACAAACTTCTCTTATAAATTGCAGAGGCAATAATCAATAGAATTGAAAAGGCAATTGGGAAAGCAAATAATTTATGAGTATCAAGAATTAGACATTGTTTACTAAAAGATAAGCAAATATGTGCTGACCAGGTTGAAGAAAGCCTTACTCCAATAAAAGATTGAATCAGAGTAAGTAAAAGAGGAACAAACAATAATAATCTCCACCAAATTAATGAATCTTCTATGACTTCATTTTCTAAATTTTGATTTATTGAAATTGTTGTGATGAGAAGTAGAAAAGCTATTAAAAGATGGCCAGTAACAGTATATGAATCAAGCAGGTTTATTACTGTTAAAGCTCCAAAAGTTCCTTGGACAATAACGAGAAAAAGTAATAATGAATAAGTTTTAGGTAACCAATTTGGAATTTCATTTTTCCAAATAATTGAAAGGGCAAATTTAAAAAGAATTAATATTCCAACCAGAAAAGCATCTAGACGATGAAACCACTCTAGAAATACTCTTAGGTTCATATGATTAAAAGGCAAAAAAGATCCATAGCATAATGGCCAATCTGGGCAGGCAAGTCCCGCCTCCATGACTCTCGTAGCACCTCCAATTACAATTAGTGCAATGAGTGCTAGTACACTATGGCTTCCCAACCTTTTAAAAATTGTCAGATATTTTGATTTATATAATTGGGTATTAATCAAATGTATAAAACCTATTATTTTGCATAATAAATTAGATTCAAAAACCAAACATTAATTTAAAATTAATATGTTTAATTTAAAAAATAATTGACTAATTTAATCTTTTTTCCCTGACAATTAACTCTAAAAAGTTATTAATAATACGCGTTTTATTTCATAAATCTTAAGAAGTTGTGAATTTAAATGTTTTTCTTTTAACAAAGGATGCAGGATTAAAAAAATTGAATATCTTGAGGATATAAATACAAATTTTTAGAAATCAATTGTTAAATAAAAACGTTTATTTAATACTAATTATTTCGCTCGTTTTTGCTATATCTTTTTGGATTGGTTTTAATGTAAATTTGCTCCCAGCTGAAGCAAGTATTAATGCACCAATTTACGATGAACTTTTTAAAATTCTTTTCATCATTGGATTAATTATTTTTATAGGAATGACAATAGCAGTTATTTTTAGCTTATTTAAATTTAGGAAAAGAAATGATCAGGTAGGAGATGGTATAGCTTTAGAGGGAAATTTAAGCTTAGAAATTGTATGGACAATTATCCCTTCAATAATTGTTTTATTAATAGGTTTATATAGCTACAACATCTACGATCGAATGGGAGGGATGAAGGAACTAAATCATAACCACGAAATGATGAGTTCTAACACCGAAAAAATATGGGCTGGAATAAGTCAAACTTCCGATAATGAGATAGCAATAAATAATTTATCAATTGAAGTTTCAGCTATGCAATTTGCATTTCTATTCAATTATCCCAAGGGCAATTTCATATCAGGAGAACTGCACGTTCCTGTTAATCAAAAAGTATCAATGAAAATGGAATCAAAAGATGTAATTCATGCTTTTTGGGTACCAGAGTTCAGAATTAAACAGGATATTATTCCTGGACAACCAACTATTCTAAATTTCACTCCTACGAAAGTAGGAAAATATCCGATAATTTGCGCAGAATTATGTGGCCCATATCATGGCGGAATGAGAGCTTCCATCATTGTTGAAGAAGCATCTGATTACAACGAATGGTTTAACAAAAATAAAAAACCAGAGGTAAATTTATGACAATATCAATTGATCCACAAAATACTAATAACGAAAGCCTTCAACCTAAAGGCTGGCTTAGATACTTCAGTTTTAGCCTTGATCATAAAGTAATTGGGATACAATACTTAGTTTGCGGTTTTCTTTTCTATTTAATAGGAGGAACCTTAGCTAGCGCTATAAGAATAGAATTGGCTAGTCCAATGTCTGATTTTATGCCAAGGGATGTTTATAACCAAGTTTTAACCCTGCATGGAACAATAATGATCTTCCTTTGGATCGTGCCTGTAGTTAACGGAGCTTTTGGAAATTATTTAATTCCATTTTATGTAGGTGCGAGAGATATGGCATTCCCAAGATTAAATGCTGTAGCTTTTTGGTTAATTCCTCCTTCAGGTTTGATGCTGGTAGCGAGCTATTTTGTTGAAGGTGCTGCTCAGGCTGGATGGACTGCTTATCCTCCTTTGAGTATAACTACTCCTCAATCAGGACAAATTATTTGGATTCTTAGCGTTCTATTACTTGGAGGCAGTTCTATATTTGGTGGTATAAACTTTATCGCGACCATTATCAAATTAAGAAGGCCAGGATTAAAACTTATGCAATTGCCAATGTATTGTTGGGCAATGCTTGGGACAAGTCTATTAGTTGTTTTATCAACTCCTGTTTTAGCAGGCACTTTGATTCTACTTAGCTTCGATATCATCGCTAATACAGGTTTTTTCAATCCTGTTTTGGGTGGCAATGTCGTAGTTTATCAGCATTTATTTTGGTTTTATTCTCATCCAGCTGTATACATTATGGTACTTCCTGCCTTTGGTTTAGTAAGTGAAATACTTCCTGTACATGCTAGAAAACCACTTTTTGGATATACAACAATGGTTTTTTCAATAATGGGGATAGTTGTTTTAGGTTTAGTTGTTTGGGCTCATCACATGTTTACTAGTGGAACTCCCCCTTGGATGAGATTGTTCTTTACTATCGCGACAGCATTTATTGCTGTTCCCACAGGGATAAAATTTTTCAATTGGGTTGCAACATTATGGGGAGGTAAAATTTCAATCAATAGTGCAATGTTATTCTCTTGCGGATTTATTATAAATTTTGTTTTTGGAGGTATTACAGGAGTTGCCTTGGCTCAGGTCCCTTTTGATATTCATGTACATGATACCTATTTCGTTGTAGCCCATTTTCATTACATAGTTTATGGCGGGACTGTTTTTATTATTTTCTCATCGATATATCATTGGTTCCCAAAAGTAACAGGGAAAATGCTAAACGAAAAATTGGGAATTTTACATTTTATCATTACATTTATTGGATTTAACTTGTGCTTTGCTCCTCAACATTGGCTCGGTTTAAATGGAATGCCGAGAAGAGTAGCTGAATATGATCCTCAATTCCAGTTCGTTAATCAAATTAGTAGCCTTGGGGCTCTTTTGATGGCTATAAGCACAATTCCTTTTTTAATTAACGTTTTCATTAGTGTGAGAAACGGAAAATATGCTGGAGATAACCCTTGGAATGCTCTTACACCTGAATGGTTAACATCTTCTCCACCTCCAGTTGAAAATTGGAAAGGAGAAGCTCCATTAGTTGAAGAACCTTATGGTTTTGGTAAAGAAATTTCCGAACAAAAATAAAAACATATGACAACCCTAGATAGCTCAAAAGAAATTCAAGAAAATAATTCTGAAGTAAATGAAACACATGAAGACTTCAGAATGTTTGGTCTAATAACCTTCCTAATTGCGGATGGAATGACTTTTGCTGGATTCTTTGCTGCCTATTTAACTTATAAAGCAGTAAATCCGTTACCTGATGGTGCTATTTATGAATTAGAACTACCAATACCTACACTCAATACAATTTTATTACTTGTTAGTAGTGCAACTTTCCATAAAGCAGGTAAAGCACTTTTAAAAGATAAAAACTCTGATTCCCAAAAATGGTTGTTTTTTACTGCTTTTCTTGGAATTATATTTTTAATATGTCAATTATTTGAATATTTTCATTTACCTTTTGGATTAACCGATAATTTATTTGCAAGTACTTTTTATGCTCTTACTGGTTTTCATGGATTACATGTCACTTTAGGCACTTTAATGATTTTAATTATTGCTTGGCAATCG
>CACLYZ010000026.1:0-11090 GCA_902611225.1 uncultured Prochlorococcus sp. | reverse complement strand
AAAAAGAAATTACTTTTCTGAATAGCCTCAGAAAGAGGCTTTATTGGAAATGTCTCACAATTACAGTTAGCTAAAAGTTTGTTAACTTCTTTAGCTAATGGAATTTGAGAAGAGTTAACAAAATAACCTTCTGGAAGAACAAGTTTTTTTTTAGAAAAATATTGCAATTATCAACCTGTATTTCTCATGCCAGCTGCTATCCCATTAATAGTTAAAAGTGCCCCCCTCAATAGTTCACTTCTGCTGTAAGCTCTTCTAGATTCATCTTTATCTAAAATGAATTCACTTATTGGAGGTTGTCTTGTCTGGTCTCTTAATCTTCTTAGAAGTGAAACCTGCAAAAACCCTAATGGAATAATTGTCTTATTTCTCAAGCTCACTGATGATTTCAAGTCTCTATCAGATTCTAGGAGCTTATTTTTACCAGTAATTTCAAGTATTAAAGATTTTGTCAAATTATATTCTTTAGAAATTACTTCAAAAATATCATCAAAAGAATCTTTATTTTCTTTACTGCCAAGAGTATCAACATAATATCTAGCAACTTCCAAATCCACCTTAGATAATGTCATTTCTACCTTAGATATGAGCATCCTAAAAAATGGCCATCTTTGATGCAGAACTCTTAATAATTCAATTTGTTGTGGATCTGAATTTAATTCAGATGACAAGGCAGTACCTACTCCAAACCAACTTGGCAAAAGAAATCTACTTTGTGTCCAACCAAATACCCATGGAATAGCTCTTAAACTTGACAAATCTTTTGCACCTTTTTTTCTTCTAGCAGGCCTACTAGATATCTGTAATTTACTTATTTCTTCTATTGGAGTGACTTCTTGAAAGAAATTTAACAAATCAGGATTCTCATGCACTAATTTTCTGTAATGAGACCTTGATGTTTCTGCCAACCTTGACATTAATTGATTCCAATCTGGAGTAGCGTCAAGTCTATTATTTACCAAACTATTTTGAATTACCGCTGTAGTTACCGTCTCAAGATTGTACAAAGCCAGTTCGGGGAGACTATATTTAGAAGCTAAAACTTCACCTTGTTCTGTTATTTTTATTCGCCCTTTTAAAGTGCCGCTTGGTTGAGCCAATATTGCCTGATAAGCAGGCCCTCCTCCTCTGCCTACAGAACCACCTCTTCCATGAAAAAGTCTTAGCAATATGTTATTTCTACTTGAGAGATTTTGAAGAGCAATTTGGGCTCTATGAATTTCCCAATTACTAGAAACAAACCCTGAATCTTTATTGCTATCAGAATATCCAAGCATTAATTCTTGCAGAGGTTTAAAAGATTCTCCTACTTTTGGCAATAATGATCTATAGAATTCTAATTTAAACAACTTTTCCATTACTTCTGGTGCTCTTTTAAGATCTTCCACAGTTTCAAAAAGAGGAACAACTAATAATTTTGACTTTTGTGAATTTTGATCAAGAAGTCCCATTTCTTTTGCCAATAAGAGAACTTCAAGCAAATCAGATGCACTATGACTCATTGAAATTACATAAGAATGACAAATGCGACTTCCAAATTCTTGCTGTAGTCTCTTAACCATTTTAAAAACCGAAAAGGTTTCTTCTGTAGTTTTTGTCCAGTTAACGTCAGATGGAATTAAAGGCCTTTTTGTATTTAATTCGTCTATAAGCCATTTAATTTTCTCTTCCTCAGACATTTGGTCATATTGAACAGATAAATCAAGATAATTTGTAAGCTCTTGTATAGCGTCACTATGCCTTGTACTCTCTTGACGAATATCTAAACTTGCTAAAGAAAATCCGAAAATATGAACCTGAGTAAGTAAGGTGTTTACAGACTCACAAGTTAAATCTGTACTAATCAAGCTATTTTTAATTAGTTCGAGATCATAAGTAAATTCGTTTACTGACTTGTAATATAAATTTTCAACTTTATCTAGATTTTTGTTATCAGTTTCTCCCTCCAAGTCAAATTTCCACCCACTATCAGCTAATAAATTATTTCTTTCTTGTGTTAACTTAAGTTTTTCTAAAATATAACTTAATTTTAATCTGTAGGGTTCTGATCTATATCTTGTAGCTCTAGCTTCATATATTTCAGGGAACTTAACTCTATCAGTTTCGAGTGACTCTAATAAGGAGGAACTGACTTGACTCCATTGCATCGACACACTTAATTGATCTCTAAGATTAGACGTCGCAATAATGTATCTTTCCAACATCAACTGCCTTTGGTAGCAAGCAGTTTTCCATGTTATTTCCGGAGTCACCGATGGATTACCGTCCCTATCAGAGCCTACCCAGGAACCGAAGTTACAAAAAGATTCTGAGGGCAACTGAACATCTGGATAATTTTCGGTAAGTGCTTCAGCGATCCTGCCCCTTAATTGAGGCATAGCATTAAATAAAACTTGCTGAAAATAATGCAAGGCATAATCAACTTCATCTAAAACTGAAGGTTTAAATTGATGCAATTCATCTGTTCTCCACCAAAGTCTTACTTCCTCTTTTAATTGGGTTTTTAAAGAAATTTTTTCTTCTTTTGTTAGAAATTGCTCAATCTGTATTTTTTTTAACAAATTTGCTACTCTTGTTTGCTTATGTCTAATCGTATGCCTTACTATCTCCGTCGGATGTGCAGTAAAAACTAAACGAATATCCATTTCCTGTAGTAACTCCTCTAATTTTCCTGGTGGCACATTTAATTTTCTCAGCCGGTAAAATAGTTCTCTAAAAGTTACTGGAGCATTTTGCCTAGCCAATGCTGGGGCAAAAGGATCAAGATTATCGGGCGATTTTTGAACATCCTTATTGGTAAAACTTTGAATATATCTATCTTCCTCAACTCTTTGTTCCAAAATATTCACGAGTTGAAAATATAATGAAAACGCCCTTGCTGCTGCTATAGATTCTGCCAAATCCATAGAATTTACAATATCAACTATTTCATTTTTAAAAGTTTTAGAACTATCACCATCAATTTGTTTTGAATAACTTAATTCTTTAAGTTGTATCAATCTCTCTGCTTGATCATCTGGGCATTCTTCTCTGAGCACAGATTCCCAGAGATCTTCAATTAAAAGACGATTTTTATCAAGTGGATCATTGTTACTTATCAGATCCACGTTATTATTTTTTATCTGTCGAAAAGATTCCATATAATCATTATGTCACAAGTGAAAATTTTCAGATCAAATGTTATTTAAATAATCAAACATTCTAGGCCTCATTCCTAATCATATCTTCGATAGAAATTTTCATTATCTGCTCAATAGAAAGCCCTTTTTCATATTGATTTATCCATTTCATAGATTGATTACCTTCTTCAAGTACTTTATAGATGGGATCTAAAAGATGTTTGATACCAAAATTTTCTGCTGTGGATGATAAATCTGATAATAAATTTTGAATCCATTCTCTACAAATAACTCTTTTGCCATCTTGCCAGTGAATTAACTCTGAATTCAGACTATCTTTAGCAGCATTAATTTCATTTTGATCACATATTTCTGACAACTCATCCATAGAAAAAGTACTAGCATTCAGTGGATCTAGAGTATTTATATTTTCAAAAAGATTTAAAATTCTTAGTTCTATCATGGCCGTTATCGCTAAAAGCAGATTAATATCGTGAACAAAATCACAAATTCTTAATTCCAAACGATCAAGAATTAAAGGTCTTTGGGGACCATTAGGTCGGATTGACGACCAAAAATGCCTAATATTTTGCATGTTTTTATTAGATATATTTTCCTCTATCCAGTCGATATAAGAATTATGATTTACAAAAAAAGGAACCCTACTTGGTGTTTTAGGAAACTGGATCCATCTCTGAGAGTGATTATTCGTAATTTTATTATTTAAAAAAGGTGAACTAGCACTTAATGATAAATATAGAGCAGCCTCAGATCTTATAAGTCTTATAGCTGTAAAAAGTTTATCTAGATCATTTATTCCTATGTTTATATGGACACTTGAAGTTGCAATAGAGATTCCATAATTATCTTGAATAAATTGATGATAAACGTTGTCAATATCAGATCTTTGAAATTGAATATCGTGTTTAAAACAAAGAGTTGATGAAGGGATGATTGTCAAATTTTTAGTATTTAGCCACTGCCTCAACTTTTTTCTTGGAGTTATTAATTTCTCATATAAAGAACCGTAGTCTTTTTCAGGTGTTGTTATGTATTCAACGTTTCTGTTATCTGGCTCTTTTACAAAATCAGGAAATTTTTTCTCAATTTCAGCCGAAACACCAATATGAGAATTTGAAGAACCTGTGAAAAGTTCCACCTCAAAACCCTTATATAGATTATTTTGACTCATTTATTTATCCAAACAGGCTAGTGCTTTTAGTATCCCTTTTGCTTTATTTATCGTCTCTTGATATTCATTTTCAGGAAAAGAATCAGCAACTATTCCAGCTCCTGCTTGCACTGATACATCATATTTCCCATCTCTAGAGGGTTTAACTATCATGGTTCTTATTGTAATTGCTGTATTTAATGCACCATTAATATCAACAGATCCGTATACACCAGCATAAGGTCCTCTAGCATCTTTTTCAAAGTGCTTAATTAATTGCATAGCTCTTATTTTTGGGGCACCAGTAACTGTCCCAGCGGGAAAGCATGCTTTGAGCAAATCCCATACATCAGAATTGTTTTTTAAGATTCCCTCAACTTGACTGACTATATGCATAACATGTGAATATTTCTCAATAACCATTAAATCCTTAACCTTAACAGTACCAATTTCACAAACTCTTCCAAGATCATTTCTCCCAAGATCAATTAGCATTACATGCTCAGCTATCTCTTTTGGATCTTTTAATAATTCCTTCTCTAATTCCAAATCTTGTTGATTATCAATACCTCTAGGTCTCGTACCAGCTATTGGTCTTAAGCTTGCAACAATCTGACTATTTTTATTTTTTTCTGCTTTAACCATTACTTCAGGACTTGAACCTATCAGATACCATGAGCCGAAATCAAAAAATGACATGTATGGAGATGGATTAACCATCCTCAAACTTCTATATAAATTAAAGGGATCATTATTGACTTGAGTTTGGAATCTCTGACTTATAACTATTTGGAAGATATCTCCCTTTCTTATGTATTCTTTTGCAGAGAGAACTGCATCCTCAAAATCTTTTTTCTCCCAATTACTTTCTAGATCTAAATTCAAATTCTCATTTTCATTCCAATCTAAAAACTCAGTTTCTTTTAGAGGAACTCTCATTAAATTTCTAGTTTTCTGAATTTTAGAAATTGAGTTTAAATACAACTCTTCAATTGAGTACTCTTTTGAAGAAGTTGTATCTGCATAAACGACTGCAGTAATACATCTTTTTATTTGATCAAAAACAACTAACTGATCAAAAAACATCCAGGAACCATAAGGGATATTGTTTTCTGGTATTTTATTTATTGGAACGCTTGGTTCTATTCGATTTATTAATTCATAACCCCAAGAGCCATACAACTGTCCAATTGATGGTAAGTCATCAAGCGTGGTTGACTTGTATTCTTTTGTCCAACTTCTTAAAATATTAAAAGGATCACCTTTATGTGTTTCAGTTTTGCCATTATTCCAAGTTTTAACTATTTCTTCTCCATAACAAACGGCTTCCCAAAGAGGTTTAGTAGCAACAATACTCCACCTACCCAAATTCTCCCCACCTTCAACAGATTCAAGAAAAACACCATGGGAATCTTTTGATGATAATTTTAACCAGGTCGATAATGGAGTCTCTAAATCTGCGGGCCAAGTTTCAACTATAGGTATAAAATTTTTACCTTCTTTGTAAGCCTTTAAAAAACTTTCTTTCTGTGAGCTGATCATATTAATAATGTCAGCCCAAATTATAATTATTTTTTTCTTTTATATCAACTTTAAGGAAGTTAATCAAAAGTATTCTTAGTTGTAAATTTCAAACCAGCTGGATTAGGATTCTCACCTATTCTTCTAGGATTATGACCTACTTTCTCTCTGCCTTCATTAACTTTTTCAGGGAAAACACCATCCTTAGGGTGTAAAAATTCAATATCGCCACCTGGGAAAATTCGGTAGATTTTAAAATCTTCAATTCTTGGTTTGAAGGCTCTTAATTGTGTCCCTAATGCAAGGCATTGTTCTTTTCTTGCAAAGTACATTAAATTATCACCTTCATGCATAATAGCCGCTCCACCGGTGGGCAATTCAAATGCTTGTTCCTTTGAACTTTTCCATACAATTGCATATTTTTCTTCGGTTTCTGCTGAGTTTAATAAACCCCCAGTACTTCCTATATGCTTTGGAAATTGACCAACTAAAGTTTCAGTCATCCTAAATTTTGAGTTATTTCTAATAAGAAATTAGCATTCATATTTTGCAAAATTCAAAATTTATAGGAAATTTACTACATTATTTAATAATATATATAATTTTATTCTCAATTCATTTTGCATCTGAAATCGGAAAAAATACTGTCAAACCTGTATCACGTCTTTTTGTAACATGCCCTCCTAAACTAGCTAACAACTTATGAGTAGCATTTTGACTAAGTTGTAAACTTCCAGTTTGAGGGTTCCAATTTAAAACTGGACCAATATCAGAACCATTATCTTTTTTTATAATTTCTTTTTGATTGTTATCTAATTTTTGTACTTTGAGTTGAAGTTTGAGTTTTTGACCAGCTGGCCTTAATTCTAAAATCAATGTACTACCTTCTTTTAATCCTCTGGTATTTTTATCAATTAATCCTCTTAACATTAATTCTAATTTTTCAGAATCACTTAAAATTTGTGGAAGTTGTTTGGGGATATCTATCTTCAAAGAGATACCACGTCGATTTAATTGTTTATTCCATAAAGGAGCAAGCTTTTTAAAAATTTCGGCTAAATTAATTTTCGCCAGGTTATTCAATGATGGGACTTCATTACTAACTAATTCTGCTGCATTAAAGATTAAACCAAACCTATCAATTTGTTCATTACATTCATTATCTATTTGAATTAAACGATTTCTCATTGATTCATCCATTTTATATTTTTTTAAAGTAGAACTTATTAGAGTTCTTATTGTTGCCAAAGGGGTTCTTACTTCATGAGAAATTGCACGTAATAATTTTGCTTCAGTTATTTGCACATTTTTTTCATCATTTTTCGCAGAATTCTGTATATTGATACTTGGCGTATTATTTGCTAATTTTGCCGATAATATTGGCCAAAATAATTTTTCAAATTGATTGTTAATATTAAGGTTTCCTAAATTATTGATTGCATTACGAAATTTTACACCTTCCTCATAATTTTCTTGATTTAATTTTGCATGCATTAATTCTATTGAAAGTTTTAGGCTTTCTTCATCACACTTCATTAATATAATTTTCTTATCTTTTTCTCCTACAATTGATAATACGCATTGAAAATTTGGGGTGATTATCATCAAAAAAGGTTCATAGCCATCTTCCTGACAAAGATTTAAGACTTTATAATTACTAACTAAATCGAAATCTTTTTTTATCTTTTCTGAATTATTGACTGGTAAAAAGCCTGCATTCTCATTTTGAAAGTATGGAAACCCCTCAGGAGACCAAAGCCATCCATGAAGTTGATTTAAAAATTTTTTATCATTAAAAGCTGGCAAAGGCGAGGCGACCCAGACCCCTCCCTGTTTAAAATTCTGAGATAGGAAATCTTTTTGAATAACTTCTAAAGAAGCCCACCACATTCTTCTGGATGTATCATCATCCACATATATGGTTTGAAATCCTTTAATTAAAAGCTCTTGAATTTTTTTTATAGTTATTTGTGATTTCATCAACTTCTTAGTGATCTAGAACGTTTCAATATAGATAAAACAAATCCAATAGATATAAAATTAGTCACCAATGAAGTTCGACCATAACTCATAAAAGGAAGGGGAATCCCAGTAACTGGTCCTAATCCAATAGTCATAAATAAGTTAATAATTATTTGAAATACAAAAGTTGAGGCTATTCCAATAACAATTAGAGATTCGAAGTGAGTCCTAGCTATTGATGCAGTATTAATAAGTTTTTTAATCAGAAAAAAGAGCAAAAATAAGACTATAGTACAACCCACAAAACCTAATTCTTCCCCTAAAGCACTGAATATAAAATCAGTATGTTGTTCAGGTATAAATTGCAAATTAGTCAGCTTACCTTGTAGCAAACCAGTCCCAAATAATCCTCCAGAACCAATTGCAATTTGACTCTGTATCAAATGATATCCGCCACCTAATGGATCTCTATTAGGATCTAAAAATAAAACTAATCTATCTTTTTGATATTCTTTTAAGCCATATTCCCACAAAATTGGTGTCAATTTTGCCACTAATAAATGGAATGCAATAGCGAGAGCAGAAAAAATAATTTTCTTTTTTGAAGATCTATAAGCAAGATATCCTATAACTGGAATCCAGAAAATAAGAAGATTTGGAAAGGTTAGATAAAATATAGATGTGATAATACAAAACACTAATATCAAAATCCACTCTATGGGCATTTGCGACCAATAGAGCATCACACTTGTCAAAAAAAGTAAAACTAAAGATGTACCTAAGTCCGGTTGAAAGAAAATCAATAACCAAGGAATAACTACTACTAATATGGGCAACACTAAATCTCTTATTGTTAGAATTATTTTTTTGTCGAGTACTAAAGCAAGAGTAAATACAGTACTAAGTTTAGCTACTTCTGAAGGCTGAAAAGAAAATATACCCAAGTTTAGCCATCTTTGAGCTCCAGAAACTGAAATCCCAAAAAAATAAATTAGTAATAAGGATATTAAAGTACAAAAATAAAATGGGGCCACATACTTTCTAATTCTTTCTAAGGGTATATAAGAAATAAAAAATGCTAAAAAATAACCTAAAAAACCAGTAAGGATATGGGCTAAATAGTTCGATACTAAAAGATCACCCTGAATACTTTTTATTAGTAAACCGGAAATAATGACTAAAAAAAGGGGAATTATAAGTAGTGGAGAAAATATTAAACCTCTTTGAAAATTGTCTTTTTTTTGAAAAAATCCTCTTTTATTTAATAAAGAAATTCTCTTAAACATCAATTATCTATCAACAAATTGATTCTTAATTAATTCAGCTAAATTACCAAATACAATAGAACTTTCTTTATTAGGCTGGCTTACTGTTATTGGTACACCTTTATTACTATCATTAACGAGAGGAATTTCAATAGGAATTTTAGCTAATAATGGTAAGTCATTTTCTTTAGCTAATGTTTGTCCACCACCTTTGCCAAAAATTTCATATTTTTTATCTGGCATATCTGGCGGAATAAATACTGACATATTTTCTACAATTCCAAGTAAAGGTACTCCGAGTTGTTTAAACATTGCTAATCCCCGCCTTGCATCTTGCAAAGATACTTGTTGAGGGGTAGTGACAACTATAGCTCCAGAAATAGGCACAGATTGAGAAAGAGAAATTTGAGCGTCTCCTGTTCCTGGAGGCAAGTCAATAACCAAAAAATCAAGATTATTCCATTCAACTTGGTACAAAAATTGTCGGATAATACTATTAAGCATTGGTCCTCTCCATATCACTGGTTGACCTTCTTCTATGAGGAAACCCATTGATACCAATGAAATTCCATATTTATTTATTGGTATTAACCTTTGATCACTGCCACTACCTTCTGTAACCTTTGGATTCTGTTCGGCAACTCCCATCATAGAGGGAGTATTAGGTCCATATATATCCGCATCCAGCAAACCAGTTTTTAACCCTAATTTAGCTAGAGAACAAGCGAGATTAACTGCAATGGTACTTTTTCCAACTCCACCTTTACCACTGCTAACAGCTATGACATGTCGAATTCCATCAATCTTCTGCAACTCAGGCGCATTACTTTGATTTTGAGATTCTGTTTTGGAAGGATTATTATCTATCTCTATTTGAACATCATCAATATCTTCAAAATCCAGTAGTAATTCTCTAACCTCTTGTACAATTCTATCTCTCTGAGAATTTGCAAACGATGGTAATGATAATGTTACGATTACTCTCGGTATAGTTACTCTTACATTTTTAATCCAAGCTAATTCAATTACATTTTTCTGTGATCCAGCATCTAGAACTTTTTGTAAAGCAAAATTCGCATCTTCTATTGTGGTCATTAAATTTTTAAATATTTTGACAAGGTAGTCGACTGTTTAAAAGATTAAGAACTATGTCGAACTATCAAATAATAGGCAATAAGGACCCCCTAAGAGAAATTATAAAGAGAAACTTATAATTAACCAAAAAAATTTTTTTCTTCAAGATTTACTAAATACATGTTGAAAGAACCTCCTAAAAATTCGAGAGAAAAAACTAAAAATCTCTTATTAACTCTACAAGACAAAATTTGTTCAGGGCTTGAAAATGTAGATGGCAAAGGAAAATTTACAGAAGAATCCTGGCTAAGAGACGAAGGTGGCGGTGGAAGATCAAGAGTGTTGAAAAATGGTTCTATTTTTGAGCAAGCAGGTGTAAATTTCTCCGAAGTACAGGGAAATGAATTACCCCAATCTATAATCTCCCAAAGGCCCGAAGCAAAAGGTCATAAATGGTTTGCTACGGGAACTTCAATGGTGTTACATCCTAAGAATCCTTATATTCCTACAGTCCATCTGAATTATCGATATTTTGAAGCTGGTCCTGTTTGGTGGTTTGGAGGTGGTGCAGACTTAACCCCTTTTTATCCTTATCTTTCTGATGTGAGAAATTTTCATAACGAGCATAAAAAAGCTTGTGAGAAAGTTGGTAAAGATTTGCATAAAGTTTTCAAACCATGGTGTGATGAATATTTCTTCTTGAAGCATAGAAATGAATCTAGAGGGATAGGAGGTATTTTTTATGATTATCAAGATGGTTCAGGCAATATTTATAGAGGAAATAATCAAAATGGAAAGGCATCAAAAGCTTCACAAAATATTGGCAGATCTAATTTAAATTGGGATAATTTATTTTCTTTAGCGGAAAATTGTGGGCAAGCATTCCTCCCTTCATATTTGCCCATTATTGAAAAAAGAGCTTCTCAAACATATTCATTGAAGGAAAGAGAATTCCAGCTATATCGAAGAGGTAGATAT
>CACLYZ010000025.1:0-11474 GCA_902611225.1 uncultured Prochlorococcus sp. | reverse complement strand
TCTCAAAATATTTTAGACCTTCGCCACTACCTAAAGTTACAAGTCCTGTAAGATTTACAACGCCATCGACAACCTTAGAATCAACCTCTAAAACTTCTTTAGCAAGTTTTCTACTACCCTTAACAAAAAGTTTTTCATTAATATCATCTAGATACCATTTATTGGATAAAAATCGGTTGATGCTAGGAAACTTTTCAGCAAATAAAAC
Source organism: uncultured Prochlorococcus sp. (assembly GCA_902611225.1). Taxonomy (GTDB): domain Bacteria; phylum Cyanobacteriota; class Cyanobacteriia; order PCC-6307; family Cyanobiaceae; genus Prochlorococcus_A. The sequence goes on along the minus strand of CACLYZ010000025.1, from coordinate 11,266 downwards.
TGATAAATTAATTTTTCTCACAAAATATGCCTGATAAGCAATAATGATCCCAGCTGATGCAATAAGTACTGACGTAATTGCTAAAGGCAAAAATTCTTTTAATTCGAATGCTTTTGCAGCAGTGTCTGCTTCTTCAGGATCTAGTAAATTTGCAATTTTGCTATCCCAGGGAAGTCCCATAAAACCGATAATTACGGACGGTACAGCTAGAAATACCAAGGGAAATGTCATTGACCAGGGTGACTCATGAATAGAGCCGTGTTCTTCATGCTCTTCTTCATTTTCTTCATCTAGGTTTGTTTTAGAGGCTATTAGAAGCTCTTTTTGCAATTCTTTATTCTCCCCTCTGAAATCCCCTTCAAATGTCAAGAAATAAAGCCTAAACATATAAAAAGCAGTCATGCCAGCTGTTAGAAGTCCTACAAACCAAAAAGCTGGAAATGATATAAAAGCATTTCCGAGTATCTCGTCTTTACTCCAAAAACCTGCCAATGGGGGAATTCCACTAATTGCTACACAACCTATTAAAAATGTTGTTGCTGTATATGGCATTTTTTTTCTTAAACCGCCCATCAACCTCATATCTTGAGCTAATACAGGTTGATGGCCAACTACTTCTTCCATAGCATGTATTACGGAACCAGATCCCAAAAATAGCATTGCTTTAAAACAAGCATGAGTTACTAAATGAAAAATTCCTGCTACTGGTGCTCCACAACCCATTGCGAGCATCATATACCCAAGCTGAGAAACTGTGCTGTAAGCTAAACCTTTTTTTAAATCCATTTGAGTCAAAGCTATAGAGGCTCCTAAAAAACAAGTAATGGTACCAACTAAAGCAATAATGAACTGAATAGAGGGGAATATTGAATACAAAGGTTGAAGTCTTGCTACAAGAAAGATTCCTGCTGCAACCATTGTTGCAGCATGGATAAGTGCAGAAATTGGTGTAGGACCTTCCATTGCGTCAGGTAACCACACATGCAGAGGAAACTGAGCGGATTTAGCCATTGGCCCTAGAAAAACTAAAAAACAAAGTAATAAAGCAGCCCAAATGGGTATCGAATGGTCAGATATCGATTGAGAAATTCCAGTAGCTATTTCATTAAAATCAAAACTATTTGTTGCCCAAAATAGGCCAAGAATTCCTAGTAATAAACCAAAATCTCCCACTCTATTAACAACAAATGCTTTTTGTGCAGCGTGTGCAGCGCCATCCCTGTCATACCAAAAACCAACTAATAAATAAGAACACATTCCAACTAATTCCCAAAAAACATAAATTTCTAATAAATTCGGACTAACTATTAATCCCATCATTGAACTGCTAAATAATGCTAAATATGTAAAAAATCTGACATATCCTTTGTCATGCGCCATGTAACCATGAGAGTAAATCATCACAAGCAAAGTTATTGTAGTTACTAACGCAAGCATTAAACTCCCCAAAGGATCCAGGACAAATCCCATTGGAATTGTGAAATCCCCTGCATTGGCCCATACAAATAATTTTTCTACTGATTGATAACCATTAACTTGTTCAATTAAAGCTTTATAACTAATTACCGCAGAAATTCCAACGAAAGAAATAAGACCTACAGAAACAATTTCTCTTGAATTATTAATTTTCTTGTTAATGCTTATTAGTCCTAAACCAGAAAGCACTGCTCCAATAAGTGGGAAAACGGGAATTAACCAGGCAATTTCTGAAGCTTGTGGCATTTTTTAAAGAACTTATATTTTGATTTTAAACTGTCAATTGAAAAATTCAGACAAAAATGATGAATTAAATGTTTTAACAGCAATATTTATATATTGATGAGACCACCAAAGTACAGTTATTGCAATTAATATACCAACTTGAGATAACCTAAAAAATTCTTTAATCTTAAATTCTTGCCTCCCCTCAAGTATCGCCAAGAAAGGGATTATGGAAGTATTTTTTTTAAAATTTTCAAATTCTTCTCCAAATCTATTTGCTAATCTCTTGTCTCCATGCCAGATTGCAAAAAGGTGATGCAAAACTAAGCCAATAGAAGTTACTAATGTGAATGATGTACCAATCCATAGAGTATGAGCAAAACACCAAATTATCTGACCAAATGCTTGTGGATGTCTTGTGATTCGCATTATCCCAGTTCCATAAATTCGTACTTTAGGTTTTAAAACGGAAGGTATTTCTAGCAAATTGTAAGTAGCGGGATATAAAAATAAAAAACTTATTGCAGTTAAGAACCAAACGACCATAAAAACAAAATTATTGCCCTGTAAATTCCATAATCTGATTCCGTCATATCTATGCGCTAAAAAATAACTAATCAAGATAATTGCAGATGGCAAACTTAAAAAAACAAAACATAACCGCCATAATCTCGGACCCATAATAGATTCTGCTTTGATTCTTAAAGCAGCCCCCCCACTATGAATGACCGCAAAAATCAAAATCAAAATTAAGATGATAAGCGAAGTTTTATGAGTCTCCATTAATTTAAATTGTTCAAATAAATTTTATTCTTAACAAGAATGCTCCTAAGCATTAGAATTATAAGAAATTGTAGGCATAATAGATGCCAGAATTACCATTTACACTCGACCAATTAAGAATATTAAAAGCTATAGCAGCTCAAGGAAGTTTTAAAAAAGCTGCCGATCTCTTATATGTAACCCAACCTGCCGTAAGTTTACAAATACAAAATTTAGAAAAACAACTTGAAATCACAATTTTCGACAGAGGTGGTAGGAAGGCTCTATTGACTGAAGCAGGGAGACTATTACTTGAATATTGTGAACGAATTTTGAATCAATGCGACGAAGCTTGCAAAGCTATTGAAGATTTAAATAGCTTAAAAGGTGGAACTCTTGTCATTGGAGCGAGCCAAACAACGGGTACCTATTTAATGCCGAGAATGATAGGACTATTTAGACAAAAATACCCTGATGTATCAGTTCAACTTCAAGTTCATAGTACGAGAAGAACTGGTTGGAGTGTCGCCAATGGACAAATTGACTTAGCTATTATTGGCGGACAATTACCAGGAGATTTGGAAAATTTGCTACAAGTAATTCCATATGCAACTGATGAATTGGCATTAGTTTTACCATCTAAACATCCACTTTCGACCAAAAAAGAGCTGCTAAAAGAAGACTTATACAAATTAAATTTTGTAACATTAGACTCACAATCTACAACAAGAAAAGTTGTTGACAAACTTCTCCAAGATTCTGGGCTTGATATTCAAAGATTAAAAATTGAGATGGAACTTAACTCTCTTGAAGCAATCAAGAATGCAGTTCAATCAGGTTTAGGAGCATCCTTTTTGCCTGTTGTTTCTATTGAAAGAGAATTATCGGCTGGAACAATCCACAAAGCATTCGTTGCTGATTTAGAGGTAAAAAGAGAACTTAAATTAATTACTAATCCGTCAAGATATACATCAAGAGCATCAGAAGTATTTAAGAAAAACATTCTCCCACAATTTGCTAGTTTAGAAAGCCCTTTGAGGTATATATAATATCGATCAAAACTGTATTGCTTCTTTGTTAATACCCACTCCGCCGTCTTCAGCTTGTCCATCACCTTTTATTATAAATTTATTTTCATTTACATCAGTCTGATAAACGCACTTAACTATTGGCTTATCTCTTATAGAACCAATATAAGCAAAAGTATTCATCCTTTGCTTACATTCTCTTACGTCTTCATTACTAATTGCGCCCTGTTTTTGTAACACGGTCCAATTCTCTCTTCTAATAACACACCCTGGCTGAAGAGCTGGTTGCGTTACAAAACTCGTAGATGGATTTAGAGTCGTATACATTTCAACATCGATTACAAAAGCACTAGCTCCCCATTGTCTGCAAAATTCAGGATCTGGAACAGCCATATCTAATTGTTGTTGACTTGCTATATTTCCCTGCCCACCATCAGTTGTACTGGTAATAGCACTCCCAATACCAACTCCTAAAATTAATACTCCAGCAAGTACGGCAATGGTTCCTGTACTAAAGTTGATCTTTTGTTCAGAAGAAGCAGGCAATCTATTGCTTCTTTGACCATACGGATCCATGTCCTTTGGATTTGGTGGATAATAACTTCTATTTGAGCCTCTCCTTGGCCTTCCATTTGAGGATGATCTTCTATTCACAGCACCTCATTTGTCTTTGGTAAACCCATTGAATAATTCATTACTCTACAATCAGGGTTATAGCTGAGCTGACCATTTTGAAGCAAAAATTTAATCAAACCTTCAATTTCTGATCCTATTTTTCGAAGTTCATAATCATCTAAATCCCTTCCTGCTCTCTCTTTTATTAATCCATTAAATTTTTCATTTATTTTGTTTAGAGAATCTTCGTTCCAAATAAATTCATTATCGGGATCCAAGTCAAGAGTTAGCTTATTGGGATGAAACTTTAATTCTTCATCAACCACTTCGGCAGTAAAAATTCTTACATGCCTAGTAGTCGATTTTAAAAGCATTTTTTCCATAATTTTACAAAATAATCAACGAAAAAAACTATTATGTTCTAACTTTAATGTAGCTTATTAGTAAGTGTTAATTTATTTCTTGATTTAATAATGCGTGTTGTAATTGCTGGTGCTGGTTTAGCAGGTTTATCTTGCGCTAAATATTTAGTAGATAATGGACACATTCCAATTGTACTTGAAGCCAGAGATGTTTTAGGTGGAAAAGTTGCAGCATGGAAGGACGAAGATGGAGATTGGTATGAAACTGGGTTACATATATTTTTTGGAGCCTACCCAAATATGTTGCAACTTTTTAAGGAACTAGACATTGAAGACAGACTCCAATGGAAAAGTCATTCAATGATTTTTAATCAGCCCTCAGAGCCTGGAACTTACAGTAGATTCGACTTTCCCGATATACCTGCTCCAGTTAATGGTGTATCAGCAATACTAAGCAATAATGATATGCTTTCATGGAATGAAAAGATTCTATTTGGATTAGGTTTAGTGCCAGCAATGTTGAGAGGCCAAAAGTACTTAGATAAATGTGATACAAAATCATGGACAGATTGGCTAAAAGAGCACAATATACCGGAAAGAGTTAATGATGAAGTTTTTATAGCTATGAGTAAAGCTCTTAATTTCATTGGACCGGATGAAATATCATCTACTGTTTTATTAACTGCATTAAACAGATTTCTACAAGAAAAAAATGGTTCTAAAATGGCATTCCTTGACGGAGCCCCTCCAGAAAGGCTATGCCAACCAATGGTTGATTATATTACTGCTCGTGGTGGTGAAGTTCACATGAATAGTCCATTAAGAGAAATCAATCTTAATGAGGACAGCACTGTTAAAAGTTTTACTGTTGCCTCTTTAGATAAAAACGAAAAGAAAGAGCTAACGGCTGATGCTTATGTAAGTGCAATGCCTGTAGATCTCTTCAAATTAATGATCCCAAAACAATGGAAAGGTTTAGATGCATTTTCTAAATTAGATGGTTTAAATGGTGTGCCAGTCATAAATATCCATTTATGGTTTGACAAAAAATTAACAGATATTGATCATTTATTATTCAGCAGATCACCTCTCCTCAGTGTTTATGCAGATATGAGTATCACCTGCAAAGAATATGAAGATCCAAATAGATCAATGCTTGAATTGGTTTTTGCACCAGCAAAAGATTGGATAAATAGGAGTGATCAGGATATTGTTGATGCAACTATGGAGGAACTCAAAAAATTATTCCCAACTCATTTCATGGGAGACGATAAAACAAACTTAAGAAAATATAAAGTAGTCAAAACTCCAAGATCTGTTTATAAAGCAGTTCCTGGATGCCAAGAGTTCAGACCTAGTCAAAAATCTCCTATAAAAAACTTCTTTTTAGCAGGTGATTATACTATGCAAAAATATTTAGCATCTATGGAAGGAGCTGTCTTAAGTGGTAAATTATGCGCGGAATCAATCAATAAGGAGTATTCCAAAACTCCTCAAAATGTTTCTTCATGAGATTTACATTCCAGTAATTTAAAAATTCATCTAAAACTTTTTGAAAAATTCAATTTCTCAACTAGATCAAGCATACGAGATATGCCGAAAAGAAACTCAACAATGGGCTAAAACCTTTTACTTGGGAACTCTTCTATTACCTCAAGAAAAGAGAAAAGCTATTTGGGCTATCTATGTATGGTGTAGAAGAACAGATGAAATTATGGATAGCGTAGAAGCCTCAACTAAATCGCAAGATGAGCTTTCAGATAATCTAGATGAATGGGAAGAAAATACTAAAAATGTATTTAAAGGGAACATTAAATCTGAATTAGACTCAGTTCTATTAGATACGATCGAAAAATATCCACAAAGTATTCAACCTTATCTAGACATGATAGATGGGCAAAGAATGGATCTGAATAAATTTAGATACAAAGATTTTGATGAATTAAAACTCTATTGTTATAGAGTTGCAGGGACAGTTGGTTTAATGACTCAAAATGTGATGGGGATTGATAGTGCTTATACATCAGCCCCATGGAGTGCTATGCCTGACCCTTCCGAAGCAGCTATAGCTCTTGGAATTGCAAATCAATTAACAAATATCTTGAGGGATGTAGGAGAAGATAGACAGAGAGGAAGAATTTATATCCCGCAAGCGGATATTGAACAATTTAATTATTCTGAAGATGAACTTCTACAAGGAAAAATAAACAAGCAGTGGAAATCACTAATGAACTTTCAATTAACAAGGGCTCGCGAATGGTTCCAAAAGTCTGAAGATGGTATTAAGTGGCTATCTTCTGACGCAAGATGGCCAGTGTGGACTTCTTTACGTCTTTATAGAGGCATATTAGATTCTATTGAAAGATTAGATTATGATGTTTTTAACAATAGAGCTTTTGTAAAAAATTCAGTCAAAGCTCTTGAGATCCCAATATCTTTTTTGATTTCCCGAATTAAATAATTAAGCAGGTGTCTTCTGATTAGCCAACAAATCTTTTAATTTAGATAATTCTCCAGCCCATCTTGGGTCAGGAGCTTCCAAATTAGGAGCATCACTATGAACAATTTTTTTAAAGTCTTTCCTCTTCTTATTCTTGTTTAATTTTCCACTATTTCTTTTGTTTGAAGCAGAATCCTTCTTTTCTGATAGCTCTACTCTTAATTTAGAACCATTAAATTCAAAACCGTTTAACTTTTGAATTAATAAATTAGCATTATCTTCATTATTAGTTGTTGCAAAACCAAACCCTCTACACTCCTTAGTATCCTTATCTAAAACTGCTTTAAATCTAATCGAATCAGAAACTGACTTTAAAAGAGTATCAAATTCTTTTGGATTAAATCCTTGTGGTAAGTTGCCAATGTAAATGCGAATGCTCATAAATTTTTTAAAAAATGATTTTGAAGTCTGAACTTCTAAACAAAACTAAACTATGTGTATTTAATCACATTTTGGCGCATTTTGTTCAATCCATCGCTTTGCTTTATAAATAGCTTCATCAAAATTATTTAATCTTTTATATGCAAGTTCCTTAGAAAGATAATGTAAAAGCTCTCCTAAGATGGGTCCATCCTTTATCTTCAAATTTTTTTTGATTACGTCACCATTAAGTAAGTTTGAAGGGTGAAATAATTTATCATCGTTGTTACGCCATCTATCAAGCCAATCTAATCGTAAATTTTCAGGTAAATAGAAAATAAAAGCTGGAAGAAACATCTCTAATTCTTTATGTAACGCAAATCTATCTGATTCAGTTAATCGAGCGATATTTTTTTTCTTCAACAAAAAGTACCATTTTCGCAGTAACTTAGTTTTTGTAATTTCAGCTTTACTAAATTTAAGTTTTTCTAAAGATATAACATCTAAAATTTGAGCAATAAAAAATGTTGGTAAAAATTTTTCTTTTTCTTCCTTATTAAGTTCTGCATAATTAATTTTCTCTAAATCCAAAAAAAAAGAATCTTCAGACAAATTATCAGTAACAAATATATTTAATTTTTTTATCAACAATACTGCATCAAGAGCATTGGCTCCATGTACTATTTTCTGTATTTCATAATTAATTCTCTCTTTAGCAACAAGATATAATTTCTCTTTATTTTTTTTAATGAAAGTAATTAAATTAAGATCAACTTTAAAATTCAATTCTGAAACAAATCGAAAACATCTTAATATTCGTAAAGGATCATTCAGTAAATTGTTTTCAGAATGAGTTCTGAGCAAAGAAGTCTCTATATCTTTAAGACCATTTAATGGATCAACCAAACACTTCTTATCAAATAAAAAAGCAATTGAATTAATCGAAAAGTCTCTAGAACACAAATCTCCTTCTATCGTAGATGAAACCTGATTGGCAATATCAATATAAATATGATTAAGAATAATTCTTACTACTTCTCTTTTTTCATCTAAAATTATAAATTTTGATCCAATATTATCTGCAATTTTTTTCCCAATTTCAATTGCATTTAAAGGTACCACAATATCAAAATCTACCTTTTCAGTTTTTCTTCCCAAAATAATATCTCTTATGTAACCACCAACCAAATATGATCCTTTAGGTAAAAAACTTAATATTAAATCCAAATTATGAAATTTTATACTTGTTTCTAATTCATCAATTATTAGTGTATGATCTGTGTGAATACTACTTTTCATTTTATTTATTAATTATGTGCATTTGCATCAACTGTAAATGGGTTGATAGATGTATCACATATCATGATGTTGAGAATAATCATGGTGTTGATCATATTTGTGATCTGCCTGATTTTAAAGCAAAAAAACCATTCATTCATGTCAATATAGTTCAAGATAATAATGGTGATTATAAAACTGATTGGGATGTTCAATCTTGTGAAAGTTTTGAAAATGAATTTGGTAAATGGTCTAAGTGTAATCCAGGTATGGAATTACCTGTTTAAAGGTAATAGATGATAAATAAATTCAAACAAAGAGAAAATTACCCAACGTTAGTGATTCATAGCACAGACAATTCTTTTTGCTTTGGGTATAGAAAAAACAATACCCCTGAATCTGATAAATTATTTATCAAAAAATTTGATAATGACCTTTGTAACAACTTAATTAATGATCTTAACAAATTCATTTCCAAAGAAAATTTACAAAAAATAAATAAGTTATCTGTCAGCATAGGGCCAGCAAATTTTAATGCTTCACGGCTTATTGTAGTTTTAGCAAGAACTATCTCACAACAAATAAATTGTCCTCTAAACAGTTTTAGTTCATTTGAAATAATGGCAAAAAGAATTGCATCAAAAAATGATATCTTTACAAACAAAAAATCATTCTGGATTTATAAAAAATTAAAACGAAAGGGTTTTATTGCAGGTAAATATGAAATTTGTCATAAAGAAAAAAACTCCTCGGATCTAGTCATTCGAGAAACAGTTTTACCAAAAGTTATCAAAGAACTTAATAGTACAGAACTTACTTTTGAGGCTAATTATGATGATAAAGAAGATTTAAAAGAACTATTAGACTTAGCAAATAAAAATTTATTAAATTCAAATGTAGATTCCTGGAGAAAGGTTTTACCTCTTTACCCTATTTCTCCAATTAACTAAATATTCATCCAATCAAATTATTAATCTTATCTTGAAGGTGCTTTGTTACAGAATTCAAATCATCTCTAGATGAACCCTGAGGAGGTTGAACAGGTTTTCCCACTTTAATAACTATTTTTGAAAACAAAGGAATAAAGAATTTAAACCTTATTAGTCTATGAGAATTAACTATTGCAACTGGCAATAATAATTTTTGATTTTTAAAGGCTAATAATGCTGCTCCTTGTTTGGGCCTATTCACTCGGCCATTTTTTTGACGAGTACCATCAATAAATATTCCAATACAATTATCATTTGATAATTTTTTACATGCTGTTTTAATGGTATTTTTATCAACAATTCCTCTTTTTACAGGATAAGCTCCACAAGCCTTGATAATCAACCCAAGTAAAGGTATTTTAAAAAGCTCTGCCTTGGCCATGAAAGATATATTACGTCCAAGGGCATGTCCTAACAAAGGAGGGTCAAGCAAAGAGCCATGATTAGAAACCATTATAAAAGCATTTTTTTGCGGAATATTTTCTATACCTATTAAATGACCTCTAAATACAAATTTATAAATTGGTAATACAAAAAGTTTGCTAACTAATTGATAGATTAATTTCTGAAAAGCATCATTTTTCATACCTTAATTAATAAGTTATTTGATTAGAGGATGAAACTTGAGAAATTTTTAAATCTTTTATATGTCTTTTTGCTAAACCGCTCAGCACATTTGATGGGCCAACTTCAACCAAATGAAGATCATTATCTTTTGCCATTAAATCCATAGTTTCTCGCCACCTTACACCATTACACATTTGATTTTCCAATCTAATTTTAAGCTCATCTGGATCGTCACATAGTGAAGGGTAATAATTACTTATTACTGGGAAAGAAGGATTTTTAAACTTAATCTGTTTTAAATACTCAGAAAATTTAACTGCAGGCTCATCCATGAATGGTGAATGGAATGCACCTGAAACATTTAATTTTAGAAATCTTTTACAAGAAATTTCTTTCGATAAATTGTCTAGCTCTTCGTTAGATCCTGATAAGACAACTTGGGAAGAGCTATTATCATTAGCAATTACAACATCTTCACTGTTTTTGACTAATAAATCAAGTTCATTTCTATCAAAACCAATTACTGCTGCCATAGATCCTTGCCCAGCATTTACCATCAATTGAGATCTTACTTTTATTAGTGAAACGCAGTCTTCGAATGAAAAAACATCAGCACAATATAATGCAGTTATTTCTCCCAGACTATGGCCAGCAACATAAGTTGGTTTAAAACCATTTTCTTTTAAAGCATCTAATAAAATTGATTCAACCAAAAAGAGACAGATTTGTGTATTTCTTGTATTATTCAAATCACCAAGAGGATTTGTTGGATCAGAATTTAACTCGCAAATTTCAAATAAATTTCTCTCAAATACCTCAGAAGCATAACTAAACCTATCTTTTGTGCTCGGCAAATTTTCAATTTGTTTAGCCATTCCAATTTTTTGCGAACCCTGTCCAGGGAATACCCATGCAACTGTCATAATGTTCCTATTTTGTTTTTAACCCCATTTAATTAGGGCTGCACCCCAACTTAGCCCAGCGCCGAAACCACTTGTAGCAATAATATCATTTTGTTTAATTCTAGAATCTCTTACAGCCTCATCCATCATTAGTGGAATAGTGGCTGCTGACGTATTGCCATATTTTTCTAAATTGCTAAGA
>CACLYZ010000024.1:0-15704 GCA_902611225.1 uncultured Prochlorococcus sp. | reverse complement strand
TACTTTATTGATAAAGAGGGGGTTAAGAAAAGAAGATTGAAGAAAACTGGTGAAGTAATTGATTAATTTTTCATCAGAAACCAGATTTCAACTTTTTCTAATTTATCAATTCTGACAAAGACCAGAATTAACAAAAAATTATGACTCTAAAAAATCGCTACAAAGAATCAATAAGACCAAAACTTTTAAAGGACCTTGGTCTTAAAAATATTCATCAAGTACCTAAAGTTGTCAAAGTCAACGTTAACAGAGGTCTTGGTGAAGCAGCTTCGAATTCGAAAGCTCTTGAAGCCTCTTTAAATGAAATAGCACTAATTACAGGACAAAAGGCTTTAGTAACTAGGGCCAAAAAAGCTATCGCGGGTTTTAAAATTCGTGAGGGCATGCCTATTGGTTGTACTGTAACTTTGAGAGGAGACAGGATGTATTCTTTTTTGGAGAGATTTATAAATCTAGCTTTACCAAGAATAAGAGACTTTAGAGGAGTTAATCCAAAGAGTTTTGATGGGAGAGGTAATTACACCGTTGGCGTGAAAGAGCAATTGATTTTTCCTGAAATCTCTTTTGATAAAATAGATTCAATAAGAGGTATGGATATAACTATTGTCACTAGTGCAAAATCAGATCAAGAAGGTAAAGCTCTTTTGCAGGAGTTAGGAATGCCTTTTAGTAAGAATTAAATTAAAACTATGTCAAATCACGATCCTATTTCAGATATGCTAACTCGAATTAGAAATGCGAGTCAAAAAAAGCATACAACCACAACAATCCCAGGTTCAAAAATGTCCTTAAGTATCGCCAAAGTACTTCAAAAAGAGGGGTTCATTTCTGATATTAATGAGGAAGGTGAAGGTTATAAATCACAAATAATACTCGGCCTCAAATATAGTGGAAAAAACAAATTTCCTACTATTCGATCTATGCAAAGAGTTAGTAAACCTGGTTTGAGAATATATAAAAATACCAGAGGTTTACCAAAAGTTCTTGGAGGTCTTGGAGTTGCCATAATATCAACTTCTAAAGGCGTTATGAGTGATCGCGATGCTAGAAAGCAAGGCATTGGCGGCGAAGTCCTCTGCTATGTTTATTAAGGAGAATTAATCATGTCAAGAATCGGAAAAACACCAGTACTTATTCCAGAGAAAGTTACAGTTGATTTTGATGGATTAACAGTCACAGTTAAGGGCCCAAAGGGTGAGTTAAAACGTCTCATGCCTGATGGAGTTAGTTTTGATAAGAAAGATAATACTGTTGTCGTAAGTCCTACCACAACCAAAATATATTCAAGGCAGAGACATGGTTTATGTAGAGCTTTAATTGCAAATATGGTTGAAGGGGTTACTCAAGGTTTTTCAAAGAAACTAGAAATTGTTGGCGTTGGATCAAGAGCACAAGTAAAAGGTAAAAATCTAGTTGTAAGTGCAGGATATAGTCATCCTGTAGAAATGATCCCCCCTGATGGTATAACATACAAAGTTGAGAGTAATACAAACGTTACCGTATCTGGAATTGATAAGGAAATTGTTGGCAATGAAGCAGCAAAAATCAGATCAATTAGACCTCCAGAGCCATATAAAGGAAAAGGAATTAAATACCATGATGAGAGAATTCTCAGAAAAGCTGGTAAATCTGGCAAAAAATAATTCCAATTAAAAAAATGACCAAACTTTCAAGGAAATTACAAACCCAAAAAAGGCATAGAAGATTAAGGAGATACTTAATTGGAGATGCAACGCGTCCAAGATTGTCTGTTTTTCGCTCCAATAACCATATTTATGCACAGGTTATAGATGATAGCGCTCAAACCACTATTTGTTCAGCTTCAACTGTTGATAAGGAACTAAGAGAAAAATCTGAGAAATTACCTTCTGATTGTAATTCTTCTTCCATTGTAGGAACATTATTAGCTAAGAGAGCGATAAAAAAAGGGATAAAGCAAGTTATTTTTGACCGTGGAGGTAATCTATATCACGGCAGAGTAAAGGCACTTGCAGACGCTGCTCGTGAAGCTGGCCTAGAATTTTAATTCTTAATTTTTTATTATGACTGACACACCAACCAAACAAGAAATTCAATCTAAGAACGATAACGTTCCTGAGGCTATGCCCGTAGAACAAAAAAAGAATAATCGTAATGATCGAAAAAGAAATAGAAGAGGTGATTCAAAAAATTTAGAGAGAGATTCTGATTGGCAAGAAAGAGTTGTTCAAATTCGACGCGTTTCTAAGACTGTTAAGGGTGGGAAAAAAATGAGTTTTAGAGCAATTGTTGTTGTTGGTAATGAGAAAGGTCAAGTTGGAGTTGGAGTTGGTAAAGCAGGTGATGTCATTGGTGCGGTGAGAAAGGGAGTTTCAGATGGTAAAAAGAATCTTGTTAGGGTGCCTTTAACCCCAAATAATTCAATACCCACTTTATCTAAAGGTCGAGATGGTGCAGCTAATGTACTAATTAGACCAGCTGCCCCAGGTACAGGTGTAATTGCTGGTGGTTCAATAAGAACTGTTTTAGAATTAGCCGGTATAAAAAATGTCTTAGCAAAAAGATTGGGTAGTAAAACACCTTTGAATAATGCAAGAGCTGCTATGGTAGCTCTTTCTCAATTAAGAACACACAAATCTGCCTCAAGGGAGAGAGGCATCTCACTTGAACAGCTCTATTCTTAAAATTATGACTTCAACATTAAATACACTTAAATCAAACTCTGGCTCAAGAAAGAAAAAACTAAGAAAGGGTAGAGGAATTGCAGCCGGTCAGGGTGCATCATGTGGTTTTGGAATGAGAGGACAAAAGTCACGTTCTGGAAGACCTACACGGCCAGGTTTTGAAGGTGGCCAAATGCCTCTATATAGAAGAGTTCCAAAATTAAAGCACTTTGAAATAATTAATCAAAAGAATTTTTCCATAATTAATTTAGAAAAATTAAATGATTTCAAAGATAACGATACAGTTAACCTTGACTCATTAGTTAAGAAGGGATTAATCTTCAAACCAAAATTTCCTTTAAAAATCCTTGGTAATGGAAAAATTAATGTAAAGCTAAAAGTCCAAGCTCATGCATTTACAAAAGTTGCAAAACAAAAAATTGAGGACGCAGGTGGATCCTGTGAGCTTATAAATAATAAATAAATTTACTAAAAATTTAGGTAAGCTTCAAAATGTTTGTCAACAAAAGTAGAAATCCTAGCGCTTCTGAAATACTTTCCCAATTATTTTTAAATAAAGAGCTCAGGAGTAGAGTTTTAACTACTTTAGGACTTCTCCTTTTAGTAAGACTTGGTATATATATACCTATACCTGGTATTGATAGGGTTGCTTTTAAAAGTTTTATAGATCAAGGGGGGCAATTAATAGGCTTTTTAGATATTTTTACTGGAGGAGGAATTTCAACCTTAGGAATATTCGCATTAGGCATACTTCCCTTTATAAACGCATCAATTATTATTCAGCTTCTCACAGCTTCATTGCCTGTGCTTGAAGATTTACAAAAAAATGAAGGAGAAGCGGGAAGAAGAAAAATTGCTCAAATAACTAGATATGTTTCATTAGGATGGGGGTTTTTGCAGAGTATAATTTTTTCCTTAATTCTCAGACAATATGCTATTCAGGGTATAAGTGAAACTACATTTGTCTTGCAAACCTCCATTGCCTTGGTTACTGGCTCAATGTTAGTTATGTGGTTTAGTGAAATTATTACCGAGAAAGGGATAGGTCAAGGAGCTTCACTAGTAATTTTTTTGAATATTGTTTCAACTTTACCTAAGGCTCTAAGTTCAACTATTGAAAAAGCTCAAACTGGCGATAGAGGAGATGTTTTAGGCATAGCAGTTTTACTTGGAGTATTTTTACTGACAATTGTTGGGATCATTTTTGTACAAGAGGGAGCTAGACGCATTCCTATTGTTAGTGCAAAAAGGCAGATAGGAAATTCAACACTCCTTCCCACAAGGCAAAGTTATTTACCTTTGAAATTGAATGCAGGAGGAGTTATGCCTATCATATTTGCATCTGCTTTAATCTTTTTACCTATAACTATTGCGAATGTTACGGGTAATCCAGTTTTAATCAAGTTAGCCAGTAGTTTAAATCCAGGATCTTCTAATCCATGGCCATATGCACTTACATTCTTTGCCTTAATTTTGGGGTTCTCTTATTTTTATGCATCTCTTACTATCAATCCAGTTGATGTAGCTTCAAATTTAAAGAAAGGAGGGGTAGCTATACCAGGTGTTAGACCAGGAACAAATACAGCAAACTACCTATCAGGTATACAAAATAGGTTGACTTTATTGGGAGGATTATTTCTTGGTTCAGTAGCTATAATTCCAGCTGCAGTAGAGAGAGCTACAAATGTTCAGACCTTTCAAGGTTTAGGAGCAACTTCATTACTTATTCTTGTGGGTGTTGCTATAGATACTGCTAAGCAAATTCAAACTTATGTTATTTCACAAAGATATGAAGGAATAATTAACAATTAATGAAGAAACATTTACTATTTTTAGGAGCTCCTGGAGCAGGGAAAGGGACTCAAGCGGAATTGCTAAGTCAAACTAATTCTTACTTGCACCTTTCTACTGGTGAATTATTAAGAAAAGAAATCGAAATGAATACTTCCCTTGGTATTCAGGTAAAGGATATTATGAATAGAGGGGAACTTGTAAGTGATGAACTAGTATTAAAGATAGTAAGACAAAATTTAGTCAAGGATAATAAAGGTTGGATTCTAGATGGTTACCCAAGAAATTTGTCTCAAGTAAATTCATTGAATCAAGTCTTGGATGAAATAAATCAACCTTTGGAATTAGTTTTTTATTTAGATATCCCAGAAGAAGTACTAATTAAGCGTTTGCTTTTAAGAGGTAGAAAAGATGATACGGAAGATACAATTAAAACAAGAGTTGACATTTATAAAAAAACTACAGAACCATTAATTAAATATTTTAAGGACCTCTCATTATTAGAATATATTGATGCTGATAGAGATTTAAAAACTATTTCCTCTGATATCAACCAAAAAATTGCCTGATGATGATGTAGAATATAACATTAACGTTTTATTTATTAAACACCTATGAAGGTCAGATCCTCAGTCAAAAAAATTAGTCCTGACGATCAGATCGTGAGGAGAAGAGGTAAAATCTATGTTATTAACAAGAAAAGACCTCGCAATAAACAGCGTCAGGGTTAATTTTTAACCCTTAAATTCAAACTTTTACTTATTCAAAACACGTGGCCAGGATTGCAGGAATTGACATACCTCGCGAAAAGCGAGTTGAAATTGCACTTACATATGTCTATGGAATTGGTTTAACGAGATCAAAGCTAATTCTTGCTAATACGGGTGTAAATCCTGATACTCGTGTCAAAGACCTTTCAGATTCTGATGTTCAAAAACTAAGAGGTGCTACAGAAGAATTCACTTTAGAAGGGGATTTGAGAAGAAAAGAGGGAATGGCTTTAAAACGTTTACAAGATATAGGGTGTGTAAGAGGAAGAAGACATAGAATGAGCCTTCCAGTAAGAGGTCAAAGAACTAGAACCAATGCAAGAACAAGACGGGGTTCTAGGAAAACAGTTGCTGGAAGAAAAAAATAAAAAACTAAATCTATTTACAAATTGAAGTCTTAAATTAAAACATTATGGCAGCTACAGTAAAAAAAACAGGTTCAAAGAAATCTAAACGTAATGTACCCAATGGTGTGGTACATATCCAAAGCACATTTAATAATACTATCGTCTCAATTACGGACACCTCTGGCCATGTAATCTCTTGGTCTTCTGCAGGCGCAAGTGGATTTAAAGGCGCTCGGAAAGGTACGCCATTTGCTGCTCAAACAGCTGCTGAAGCTGCAGCTAGAAGAGCACTTGATCAAGGCATGAGGCAAATAGAGGTACTAGTTAGAGGGCCTGGCGCAGGTAGGGAAACGGCCATAAGAGCTTTACAAGTGGCTGGATTAGAAATAACTCTAATAAGAGATGTAACTCCATTACCTCATAATGGATGTAGAAGACCTAAACGGAGACGCGTTTAGGTCTTAACCATTCTCAACCCCCCAAAAAAACTCTTTACCTCATTATTTTCCGTGTTGCAATACCAGATTGACAGAATCGACCATCAAATAGCAGATGATCGCTCCCAAACAGGCACTTTTTTAATTGGTCCTCTAGAACGGGGACAAGCTACAACTTTGGGTAATTCCCTTAGAAGAGTCCTTATGGGAGGACTTGAAGGAAGTGCAGTTACTGCAGTAAGAATATCGGGAATTAATCATGAATATGCTACTATCCCTGGAGTTAGAGAAGACGTTTTAGATATTCTTTTGAATTGCAAGCAACTATCAATAAATAGTTCAAATCCAGAGCTCGAAATCGGTAGGTTAGTAGCGAGTGGTCCAATGGATGTTAAGGCGAATGACATCCAATTCTCCTCTCAAGTTGAAATTGTTGATGGCGAAAAGCCGATCGCGACTATTCAGGAGGGTCATAATTTAGAGTTGGAAATCCATGTTGAAAGAGGTGTTGGATACAGACCCGTTGACCGTAAGAGTGAAGAGACTACTGCTATTGATCTACTTCAAATAGATGCTGTATTTATGCCAGTGAAAAGAGTGAATTTTACGATTGATGAAACTGCTGTAGCAGAAGGTGGAGCGGGAAGAGAAAGATTAAAAATGGAAGTCGTAACAGATGGTTCAACAAGTCCTGACGATGCTATTGCTGAAGCTGCAAATCAGTTAATAGAACTTTTTCAACCCCTTGCTACCGTCACAATGGTTGAGGAAATTCCTGAAGAACCTGAACCATCTCCTGAAGCTCAAATTCCTCTAGAGGAACTAAATTTGTCCGTTAGAGCATATAATTGTTTGAAAAGAGCGCAAGTTAACTCAGTTTCAGATTTAATGGGCTTCAGTTATGAAGATCTTCTTGAAATTAAAAACTTTGGCTCTAAATCTGCAGATGAGGTTATTGAGGCTCTTGAGCGCATCGGTATTTCTATTCCACAAAGCAGAACATCTGTTTAACAATTTTTAAGATTATGAGACACCAACTAAGAATTCCATTATTAAGTAAACCTGCTGACCAGAGGAAAGCACTTCTAAGAGGTTTAACTACACAATTAATTAGGGAAGGTAGAGTAACAACAACAAAAGCTCGTGCAAAAGCTCTAAGAAATGAAGCTGAAAGAATGATTTCACTCGCCAAAGATGGAAGTTTGGCTTCCAGGAGAAGGGCTATTGGATATATCTATGATAAGAAATTAGTTCATTCACTATTTGAAAAAGCAAAAGAAAGATATGGAGACAGAAATGGTGGTTATACACGCATAGTCAGAACTGTATCTAGAAAAGGTGATAACGCTCAGATGGCAATAATTGAGCTTGTTTAAGCTAGTTAATATTGGGGCTTTTACTAGAAAATAACTTTTGAAAAGGGTAGCTTTACTAGTCCAATATGACGGATCGCATTATTCAGGTTGGCAAAAACAAAAAAATGCAACTACTGTCCAAGAAATTATAGACAGAGCTCTCTTAAAGATTACAAATCATACAGTAAAGACTTTTGCGGCAGGAAGGACTGATGCTGGGGTTCATGCATCAGGGCAAGTAGTACACTTTGATATTGATTGTGTAATACCAGGGAATAGTTATTCTGATGTTTTAAATGGTCTTTTACCCTCAACAATTAGGATTTTGGAATCAGTTGAGGTTAAAGATAGTTGGCATGCATGCTATTCAGCAATATATAGACATTATCGATATGTCATTAATAACAGTAAATTTCCTAACTTGTTTATCAATAATTGGTCATGGCATAGATATCAAAAATCATTAGATGAAGTTTTAATGTTTAATGCATCTAAGACAATGGAAGGAGAACACGATTTTTTTGCTTTTCAGAAAAGTGGAAGTAACAGAACAAACTCTATTACAAAAATAAAAAATATAGATATTAAAAGAGTAGAAGATTTGATTTTAATTGATATTAAAGCTTCTGGTTTTCTATATGGAATGGTCCGTTTAATTGTTGGTCAACTAGTTTTAGTTGGAGAAAAAAAGATATCCCCTGAAACTTTTACAGATAGATGGGTTAACAAAAAGAAAAATGATGTTAAAGAATCTGCTCCAGCTAAGGGGTTATGTTTTGTAAATGCTGTTTATGAAGAAAATGTTTTTAAAAAGATTAATAACAATGATTTTTTCCCTTTATTTTTAATTAAGGGTTTTTCTTAAGTAAAGTTTAATTAAGCAAATTTTTTACGTAAATCATTCAAAACTGTTGTTTAATATTCCTCCAATAAGGTAGAATTTAAAACTAACTTAATTTATTTTCATAAATTTGGTAAATGAATAAAACTATTACTCCATCCTTAGAAACCATTGAAAGAAATTGGTTTTTAGTTGACGCAAAAGATAAGACACTTGGGAGACTTGCTACAGAAATCGCAACTGTGTTGAGAGGTAAGAATAAACCAACATTTACACCTCATCTAGATACTGGAGATTTCGTCATTGTTGTTAATGCTGAAAAAGTTGAGGTCACAGGTAAAAAAGCATCACAAAAGTTGTATAGAAGACATTCTGGAAGACCCGGAGGAATGAAAATTGAAAAATTTGAGTCTCTACAAGACAGAATTCCTGAAAGAATCATCGAGCAAGCTGTTAAGGGTATGCTGCCACACAACTCGTTAGGAAGACAGCAATTTAAAAAACTAAAAGTTTATAAAGGTGCTGATCATCCTCATGCTGCTCAGAATCCTGTATTATTAAATAGTTAATTTATCAAAATGAATAGCCAAATAAAAAACAAAGCTGTTTACTGGGGAACTGGAAGAAGAAAAACTTCAGTAGCTAGAGTTCGCTTGACTCCAGGAAATGGACTTATAAAAATTAATGGTCGTTCTGGAGATGATTACTTAAACTTTAATCCTCTTCACCTAAATTCAATAAAAGCTCCTTTGCAAACATTAGGCCTTGAAAATTCTTATGATATTCTTGTAAATGTTTTTGGGGGTGGATTGACTGGTCAAGCAGATGCCATCAAGCAAGGAGCAGCAAGAGCACTTTGTGAATTATCACCTGACAATAGAAAACCCCTAAAAACTGAAGGTCATCTCAGTAGAGATCCTAGAGCTAAGGAAAGAAGAAAATATGGTCTTAAAAAAGCAAGAAAAGCTCCTCAATTCTCCAAACGTTAAAGGAATTTAAATCATGCCAAAATCAGAAATACACCCAAAATGGTATCCAGATGCAAAAGTTATTTGTAATGGAGAAGTTGTAATGACAACTGGCTCTACGCAGCCTGAATTAAATGTTGATGTATGGAGCGGTAATCATCCCTTCTTCACTGGAACTCAGAAGATTCTTGATACAGAAGGTAGGGTTGATAGATTTATGAAAAAATATGGAATGGGTTCAGCTAATTCAGCTACATCAAAAGAGCAAAAAGAAGAAAAAGATTCTAAAAAATAGAATTTTCAAAAATTAAGCATAATTTCAATTGGAATACTCAACATTAATTGCAAGGTTGAAAACTGCTTCAGAAAGTTTTGAAAATTTGGAAGTGCAACTTGCAGATCCTGATATAGCTAATGATCCAAAAAAATTAGAATCAATAGCAAGAGAAAGGTCAAAATTGGAACCTTTGGTTATTGATTTTAATAAGTTGCTTGATACTGATAAAGAAATCGAAGATTCAAAAAATCTACTAAAAGAGAATAGAAATGATAAAGAAATGGAATCTTTGATAAATGAGGAGTTAATAACTCTAGAGGAATCTAAGAGTGAACTGATTCAAAAAACTACTATCGCCTTATTGCCAAAAGACCCAAGAGATGAAAGAAGTGTAATGTTAGAAATCAGAGCAGGCGCTGGAGGTAACGAGGCTTGTATTTGGGCAGGTGATTTAGCAAGAATGTATGAAAGATATGGACAAAAAATTGGATGGTCTGTAAAACCTGTTAGTGCTTCCGAGTCAGATATGGGTGGATTTAAGGAGTTAGTTATCTCCGTAAAGGGAGATTCTGTATATAGTCAACTTAAATTTGAGGCTGGTGTTCATAGAGTCCAAAGAGTTCCAGCTACTGAATCTCAAGGTAGAGTTCACACCTCTACTGCTACAGTGGCCGTTATGCCTGAGGCTGATCCTGTTGAGGTTAAAATTGATCCAACAGATCTAGAGGTGGGAA
Organism: uncultured Prochlorococcus sp.; assembly: GCA_902611225.1. GTDB lineage: Bacteria > Cyanobacteriota > Cyanobacteriia > PCC-6307 > Cyanobiaceae > Prochlorococcus_A. Next base: position 5,521 of record CACLYZ010000024.1, on the reverse strand, counting down.
CAGCAAGATCAGGAGGTGCAGGGGGACAAAATGTTAATAAGGTAGAGACAGCGATTGATCTTCTCCACAAGCCTACAGGAATAAGAGTTTTTTGTACTCAAGAGAGATCTCAATTGCAAAATCGCGAACGAGCAATGGAAATTTTAAGAGCTAAATTGTATGAAATTCAAATAAAAGAAGCCAATGCAAAAGAGAGATCACAAAGGCTTTCCCAGGTTGGAACAGGCGATAGAAGTGAAAAAATCAGAACTTATAATTTTAAAGATAACAGGACAACTGATCATAGATTAGGTTCCAATTTTTCTCTTGAGCCAATTCTTGCTGGTCAATTAGAAGAAGTCATTAATGCATGCATAGCGCAAGAACAAAAAAGAATGATGGAAGATTTTAATAAAGAAGTAAATTAAGATTTTTTTATTAGATTGCAACTCCTATTACGTATTTACTCCATTCTTTATGCCTACCAGAGTCAATTTGTCTTGTAGCTTCAAAATTTAGATTACTTAAAGGACGATAAGGCTTACGTTTTAAGGGCATATTCGCCTCTTCGGGGGTTCGATTACCTTTTTGTACATTACATCTGAGACATGCTGTAGTAACATTTTCCCAGTTATCTGTTCCACCTCTGCTTCTCGGTAAAACATGATCTATTGATAGGTCACTTCCTCTATAGTTACAGTATTGGCAAGCATTATTATCTCTCAGAAGGATATTTTTTCTTGTTAAAGAAACCTCTCTAAAAGGAACTTTGACGTAGTAACGAAGTCTTATAACTGTCGGCAACTTTTTCCCGCTATGTATTGAATATGTTTTATCTTCCTCTAAGCTTTCTGCTTTACCTTTAATCATCAAAATTACTGCTCTTCGCCAAGAAGTGATGTTTAAAGGTTCATAAGATGCATTTAAAACTAGAGTCTGGCCCATGCCAAAATACAATTTACATGTCATGCTAACTGTATATTTCTATAAGCGCATATATTTGTGCGAATTTAATGCAAAATAGTCAAACAAATCAGGTATTTAATTTTGACAAATTTCCAAATTTTGAAAAAGATATAGATCTAAAACAAAGAGCATGGATTGAAGTTAAAGGTATAGCAATAGAAACAAACGTTAGAAAGTTAAGATCAAAATTAAGTAAAAATTGTCAATTTATGGCAGTCGTTAAAGCTGATGGATATGGACATGATGCGAAATTAGTATCAGAGTATGCTATCAAGGGTGGAGCATCTCAATTAGGTGTTGCCACATTAAGTGAAGGCATTAAGCTTCGTTCTTCTGGAGTTAAAAAACCAATACTTATCCTTGGAAATCTTTATACAAAAAGGGATCTTATTATATGTTTTAAAAATGATCTTATGCCAACTATCAGTAGTATCAGAGAATGTTTAATTTGCAATAACATTGGTAAGCACTTTGGATTGAAATTTCCTTTACATCTTAAAGTTGATACGGGAATGTCAAGATTAGGATTTGAATACAATAAATTTATTCAGCAATTTGAAAAAATCAAATCTTTTGACAATATTTCTATTGAGGGAATATATAGTCATTTATCATCTGCAGATGAACTAAACTCATCAGATCCAAAAAGTATTACACAATTACAAAGGCAGAAGTTTCAGGAATTATTAAAGCAAATTAATGCTGATAGAAATAAAAATATCAAAATTCATTTGGCTAATTCAGCGGGAATGCTTCTTGATAAAAATTTCCATTTTCACATGGTACGTGTTGGATTATCTATGTATGGATATAAACCTTTGTCAAAATTAAATAAAAAATTATCTCTTAAACCAGCTTTATCTTTGAAGGTAAAAGTAGCTTTTATAAGAACTATTGATAAAGGTGTCAGTGTAAGTTATGGGGGCAAATTTGTTAGTAATAGAAAAACTAAGTTAGCTGTATTAAGTATTGGTTATGCAGATGGTGTACCAAGAAATCTTTCAGGCAAGATTAACGTTATCCATAATAATAAATTTTATCCTCAAGTTGGATCTATAACTATGGACCAAATGATGGTAGACATAACAGATTCTAATGAAATAAAAGTTGGTAGTACCATGGTATTACTAGGATCTGATGGAGATAAAACAATTTCTCCTCTTGAATGGGCAAGAAAATCTAATACTATCCCTTGGGAAATTCTTTGTTCTTTTAAAAATAGATTACCGAAAGTTCAAGTAGATTAGACATTTCGATTAAATAAAAAATTTTGAATGTTTGCATAAAAATTGATAATGTATAAGAAATGGAGAGGTGGCTGAGTGGTTGAAAGCGGCTCCCTGCTAAGGAGTTACAGGAGGTAACTTTTGTCGAGGGTTCGAATCCCTCCCTCTCCGTGATTATTTGGTTTCAGAAAGGTTCATATAGTTCTAAAAATGCTCATATGACTTGCTATGAAGCATGATTGAGAAATAATTAGTATCAGGAAGGATCATATCGTATCATAAAGTTTTCAAGGGTTAGGGGATAAAGAAGGGGATATTTTTTTACTTGTTAGGGGATAAAGTTCTAAGTTATCAAAATGAGTTGACAAAAAATTAAAAAAGATGGTGCTAAAATACACAAAATTTTTTTCGGACATGAAAAAACTTGTATACCTTTTTCTCATATTGATGTGTTTTACCAGTGGTAATTCATACTCATGGGAAAAGGTACCTGTTCCAGACTCTGTAGATAAAAAAACAAAATCCCCTTGGAATTTCTTTGAGGACTTTGAAAATGAAAATGTAGGAAGATTGACAACCAATAAATTTACGACTAACGATAAGGGTACAGGTCGAAAACCATTTGAAATTAAAGAAGACCCTGATGGTAATACCTATCTTGCAGTGACAGTAAAAGATGGATGGAATGTTGATCAGAAAGGGTGGACAAAGGAAACAACTGAAAGAGCAGAATTTGAGGTCAAACCCAAAAGAGTATTAGGTAAAGAAATATGGATCAGTTTCAAAAAGAGACTTCCAGAGGATTTTACTCATATCGACGACAGAGTATTATTTTTTCAATTCAAAAATATGATATCAACAGGAAAAGTCAGTCCTCTGATAGGATTAACTTATAAAAAAAATGGAAATAGATTAAAAATAGGAGGACAGACCGGAGGAGATGCACGTCGATCTATGAGTCAAAAGGAAAAGGACCTTAATCGTATTGATACAAAGTATAAAAACTATGAAGGAAATTGGGTTCAAAGATGGGAAAAGTTCAGAAGTCAATATAAAGATAGAGATGTTGATGGTACAGCAAAAGTGACTCCATTAGGGGAATGGAGTACATATAAGATTGGAATCTATAATACAAGAGATAACGATGGTTTTGTCAGAGTCTATAAGGATGGGGAATTGATATTTGATTATAATGGTGTCACTTATGATTGGCGTGGACAGTATTATCGAAGTCATATCAGACTTGGTGTCTATCGAGATCGAGTAGTTGGAGTGAGTTACCCCGACCAAACGATTCACTTTGATGATTTCATTGTTGTTTCAGATGAGAAAACTTTAGATAGTTATATAAAATGATATTTACTACAAAGTGTTTTTTGCTTTTGAACAAATAGACTATAGATGGTGGATATCACTTGGAGATGAAATTAAAGGTAAAACTGGTTTACCGAATGAGAGTGTAGAGATCGAGGGAAAAAATAAAATACTCCAAATTAACAAATAAACTCAGGGGATAAATTAGGGGATAATTCTCATTATCATCATCTTTTTGCCTTCCCTATACTTGTCATAGAGTGCCTTCAAGACTCACTCCGAGTAACTCCCTCTCCGTGATTTATTTAGAAAATTTTTAATTAATATTTGTTTTAAAACAAGTCAAGATTAATATCTTTAAGTTCATAAATAGAATTTAAAATCAAGTCAGCTCCTGCATCTCTAAGATTTGTTTCGTAAGAATTACGTTCTTTTAATCGAGAATCTAAATGTAAATGAGGGGGAGCTATTCCGATACTTATGAATTTCTGAGATGGTATTTCCTTTCTAGCGTTTATAACTGTATTTATATCTGCAATAGTATCTCCTACATATGCAATGGGAATATTTGATTCGCCAAGTTTATCTCCAATAAGCTTTTTTGATAATTTAATAAAACCTTTAGGATCAGGCTTGTCGGGGGCATCTCCCATAGATATTAATGGAGGTGATTTTAGTCCAAGTCTTTTTTCTAAAACAAATTTTGCAGAAGCCGACTCTGCACCACTAACAAAACCCCAGATTATTCCATTACCTTGAATTAAATCAAAAAACTTTTTATCAACTAATAACTCCTCATTTGTTATGTAACCAGACCAGTATTTACTATCTTTGTTTGGATCTCCACCAAAGTAAAACTCTTCAAAACATTTTACTATCTCCTCTCTTGGAGGAATTTTAAGGTTTAAGTTCTCTTTTTTTATACATCTTTTTATAAGTTCTAAACTTAAATCCCAGTCATTATTCCAGATCCCTTCATTTTTTGCATTATCAATATCTATATAACTTGGCTCCCATCCGGAAAATTTGTAAACTGTTTTTTTTAATGAGAGTCTGTAACTATTTTCTACGCTGCGGATTACCCCATCAATGTCAAACAAAATTAAACCAATATTTTTCAATTAATTTTCTTACATCATTATTATAAAAGATTAGTATTCTTATAAAGAAAAAGCAAAGAAAATCATTCTATTTATAAAATTATGGATTATCTAAACTTAATTTTGTAAATATCCTCTGGGAGTAAGAAATATTTCGTCAACTAAGGTTGTTTGAGAATTGCCAATAATAATGATTGATAACATATCAATCTCTTTAAAAGGAATGGTGTTTAAAGTAAAAAATTTTTTGGTTTGATTTTCTCTCCCTACTTGTCTAGCTATTAAAACTGGAGTTTCACCATGCCTAGATTGTAAACATACATCTATTACACTTTTTAGCTGCCAATTTCTTTCAATGGATTGAGGATTAAATAAAGCTATTACAAAGTCACCCACTAGAGCTCCTTCAATTCTTTTTTCTATTAAAGACCATGGAGTTAATTTATCGCTTAAGCTTACTAAACAAAAGTCATTCATTAGTGGTGCTCCACTAATCGCAGCAGCTAATTGAACGCTACTTATACCTGGATGTACTTCAAAGTAAGGTCTATATTCTTTTTTGATTTTTTGAAGTAATTCTAAAAGTAAACCTGCCATTCCATAAAATCCAGATTCACCTGAAGAAATTAAAGCCACTTTTATTCCTTCTTCAGCTAGTTTAATTGCTTTACTGCATCTCTCTTTTTCTTCAGTAAGTTTACTTTCAATTAAAATCTGATCATTCCTTTTTAAGGGTTTTATTAAATCTAAATACATTTTGTATCCAATCCAAACAGTACATCTTGCAAGTGCTTTTCTTGCATTATTGGTTAGGAAAGAGATATCACCAGGCCCACTTCCAATAATGTGAATTTCGCCATGGGTTGGATTATATTGATTTTTTGATTCTGCTATAGCGATAGTTACTGCCCCAGATTGATTTTTAAAAATTCTTTT
>CACLYZ010000023.1:0-16619 GCA_902611225.1 uncultured Prochlorococcus sp. | reverse complement strand
TACGTCCAAAAGGTGGGGAGATGTCGTTACGCCAAAATTCCTTTTAGCTTCAAAAAGTATATTTTCTAAATATGCTGCGATTGATCCTTTCCCATTGGTTCCAATAATTTGTATCGCAGGGATATTCTCGCAAGGATTACCAAGTTCTTGAAGTGCTTTTTTAATTCTTGATAAACCTAACTTGATATTATCCCTTTCATATTTGGGTGATAATTCAAAAAATTTTAAATTTGCATTTTTCAAAATTTAAATTGCTATAACTCTTCAAAAATTGAATTTAGCTTATTCAAAAGAATATTAATTTCTCTTTGAGATATAACTAATGGTGGGACAATCCTTACAACATTTCCTCCTGCAGGAACTACAAGTAATCCTTTATCAAAAGCTTTTAATGTAATTTTTTTTGCATCAGCATAATCATCATTTATCACAAGACCCTGTATTAAACCTAAACCTCTTTTCCCGCTAATAATATTTGGAAATTTTTTTGACAATTCTTCAAACCCAGCACTTAATTGTTCCCCTCTCAGATAAACATTATTAATAATATTTCTTCTATTGATTTCTTCTAATACAGTTAGGGCAGCTTTACAGGCGAATGGGTTCCCCCCAAAAGTGCTTGCATGATCTCCTGGAGAAAAAATGTTGGCTTTTTCTTTTACTAATAATGCTCCAATTGCATGACCTCCTCCTAATCCTTTTGCAAGGGTGAATCCATCAGGTTCAATTCCTAAATTCTCATAACCCCACATTTTTCCAGTTCGACCTACTCCACTTTGAACCTCATCTAAAATGAGAAGAGAATTATATTTATCACATATTTCTCTCAGGCTTTTAAAAAATATTTTACTTCCAGGAATTACGCCGCCTTCTCCTTGTATTGGTTCAACTAAAACGCCGGAAATTTTTTGATCATTATTTTCACACTCTTCAAATAATTTTTTTACCGAATCAAAATTGTTAAATTTAAAAAATTTGAACCCTTGAATCATTGGTTCGAAACCTTTTTGATATTTGGGCTGTCCAGTGGCACTTAAGGCTGCAAGAGTCCTTCCATGAAAGCTGGATTCTGCTGCGAGAATAATTGATTCTTTACCTTTATTTGTTGTATTACCATATTTTTTAATTAATTTAATTGCTGATTCATTTGCTTCCGCACCACTATTGCAGAAGAAGACGCTTTTAGCACAACTCATATTCGTTAAAGTTCTGCTTAATTGTTCTTGTTCTTCAATGTTGTAAAGATTGGATATGTGCTGAATCTTTTTTAATTGAGTTGATAACCTTCTTCTTAAAACTCTGTCGCTATGACCAAGACTACAAGTTGCTATGCCAGCTACTGCATCAAGATACTTTTTACCTGTTTTGTCCCATAACCAACAACCTTTTCCTTTTTTGAAAGATATATCGAATCGACTATAGGTATTCATCAAAGTGGGAGCGGTCGGACTTGAACCGACATACCCGAAGGTGCCGCATTTTGAGTGCGGTGCGTCTACCAATTCCACCACGCTCCCAAGGCTTTTGAAAAAATTAACTTTTTTATTATAACAAAAATCAACTTATTGACTATTGTTTTGGTCAAGGAAAACTTATCAAGATAACGTTTGTTAATAGTTACTTTTTTCGATAAAAATATAGAATTATTTACTGCATACGCTGACAAGAAATGAGGGAAAAAAAGAAAATTTAAACATTTTTGATACATTTTTGTGATTAAATGTGCTTAAAAGTCTTTTTTAAAGGAGATAGCTTCATGTTTAGTAATATTGTGTTATATTTGATAAAAAAACAAATGTCTAAAACTCAAGCTAAAAAATTATCTTTTAAATTTGTCCCTTATCTTTTTATTGCAGTAACTATACTTACAACATTCGGATCTAATAGTGGAACTTGGGCATGAACGAATTCAAATTTAATGGTTTAAATAAAATTTGGTCTAATCGCTTTCTAGTTTTGTTTATATTATTTTTGGGTTGTGTTTCATTAATCAATATTGCTTACGTTTGAATCAACTTTCTTTGCTTTAAATATATTTTGGAAAAGATCAAGCTGCTTCGAGTTTTGAAAGATTCTCAGAGTTTGGTTCAATTTTATATCTATTCTCCTCAAAAGTATTTTTACTTATCTCTCTAATTATTTTTATACCACAATTTTTTAGTTTTAATTCAAAATTTTCATAACCTCTATCTAGATGTTCTAATCCATAGAAATTACTACTACCTTTTGCGATGATTCCTGCAATTATTAATGCAGCTGATGACCTTAAATCTGAGCCAACTAGATTCATCCCATTAATTCTTTTAACACCTTTGATGTGAGCTACGTTTTTGTTTAGTTTTATACTGGCGCCCATTTCATTAAGTAAATAAATATGATTCATTCTATTTTCGAAAATTGTTTCAGTTATCTTTGATTCACCATTTGCAATTGTCATTAGAGTTGTAAATGGTGCCTGCAAATCAGTAGGAAAGCCTGGGAAAGGAGCTGTTTCAATATCTACTCCTTTAATCTCTTTACTCTTGATAGAAATCGAATTACCTTTAATCGTAATTTTACTCCCACTCTCTTGAAGCTTATTAGTGACAGCTTCAAGATGATGAGGGATTACTGGAGAAATTGTTATTGAAGAGGAAGTTGCAGCAGCAGCTATTAGAAAAGTTCCAGCTTCTATTCGGTCTGGAATTACTTTATGGGTACATCCGCCAAGCTTATTAACACCATCAACAATAATTGTTTCTTTACCGGAGTCATAAATTTTTGCCCCCATTTTATTAAGCATTTGGCATAAATCTTGAACTTCAGGCTCTCTAGCAGCATTTTCAATAGTAGTTCTTCCTTTGGCTAAAGATGCTGCCATTATTAAAGTTTCAGTCGCACCTACACTTGGACAATTTAATTTAATATGAGTGCCATGAAGTCTATTTTGGTCCCCCCTTGTTTTTGCCTTTACAATTCCGTCTTCAATAATAATGTCTGCTCCTAGTGCGATTAATCCATTAATGTGCTCGTCTATTGGCCTTGAACCAATATTGCATCCACCTGGCAACGGTACCTGAGCTTCTCCAAATTTAGTTAATAGTGCACCTATACAAAAAAAACTAGCTCTTAATCCTTTAACAAGTTCATATGGAAGTTCTTTAATCGAAACAGTTGTTGGATCTATTTCTAGTTGGTTATTTTTACGAACTAAATTCACTCCTAAATTCTTTAAGATATTCCCCATCTTTTCAATATCAGTGAGAAAAGGTACATTTTCAAGAATTATTTTTTCATTAGTTAGCAATGATGAGGCTAATAAAACTAAGGCGGAATTCTTCGCACCACTTATTTCAACTATTCCATTTAACTTGCCTTGGCCAAGAATCTTTAAATTTTGCGATTTAAGATATGACTTCGTTTTGCTTCCGCAAATCATTAAGACTTAATGTATTATATTCATCATGACAAACTAATAATATTAAGTCCACCCTATGTAACGTCATGAATATTAATTAAAAGTGAAAATGTATTTTTTTGATTTCTTGGGAAATAAAATTTAATTAATAATTGATCAAAATATTTATGTAATTAAAATATAGTTGATAACAAATTTTTAAAATACTCATAGAAAATACTTTTTTAAAAATAACTAGTAAAAACAATAATCTAGTTAAAAGATTTAGATCATTTAAAAGAGGATCATCTCCAAAAGATCAAGACTTTTTTTGCATGGAGGGTACACATCTCATTGAAGAATTGCTGAAGTCTGGAAAAAATCCCTCTAAGATTTTAGTTACCGAAAAATGGCTAAGAAAGAATCAAAATCTAACCAAAAAATTTGATGAGTCATTAATAAATATTGTCTCAGAGGAAGTCTTGGCATCTGCGATTTCAACAATTAATCCAGATGGGATAGCAGCTTTAGTAAAGATTTCAGAAATACCTAATTATCAATTTAATAGAAAAGACGATTTTGTTCTTGTTCTCGACAGAATTCAAGATCCTGGGAATATGGGTAATCTATTTAGAACCGCTTTAGCTGCGGGTGTTAATGCAATTTTTTTAGCTGGAGGTGCGCACCCATTAGGCCAAAAGGTATTAAGAGCATCTTCAGGTGCAGTTTTTCATCTTCCATTTTTAAGATTTGATGGCATTGAAGAAGAAATATTAAATTCTTTACTTAAGTCTTTGTCTGAATTATCAAATGTAGGATTTAAGATTTTTTCTACTAGTAGCCATAATGAGAGTTCAAAAAAACCTTCAAAACCTTACTGGGAAGTTGATTGGTCTAGACGTACAGCATTAATTTTGGGTAATGAAGGCCAAGGTATTCATAAAAAAATTCAAGAAGCTTTTAATGAAACAATTACAATTCCGCATAGCGAGATTGTAGAATCATTGAATGTGGCTTGTGTTGCAGTTCCGTTATTACTAGAACGAAAAAGAGTCGCATACACCTCTAAATAAATAAATAAAAAGTGACTGATTCAAGTTTTGATTTTGATTTAATCGTAATAGGAGCAGGATATGGAGGTTTTGATGCCGCTAAACATGCTGCTGGTAAGGGACTGAAAGTCGCAATAGTAGAATCTTCTGATATGGGAGGCACTTGTGTTAACAAGGGTTGTGTTCCATCTAAAGCTCTTTTGGCTGCAAGTGGAAAAGTTAGAGAAATAGCTAATTATGAACATTTAGCTAAATTTGGTATACATGCTTCACCAGTAAGGTTCGAGAGATCAAAAATTGCAGATCATGCAAATAATTTAGTTTTAAATGTTAGAGAAAATTTAACAAAAACTCTTAAAAGAAGTGGAGTTGAAATTATTTTGGGCATTGGAAGAATTGAAGGAAATCAAAAAGTAGGTGTAAGAGATAAAAAAGGAATTGATAAAATTTTCACATGTAAGAATATTGTTATAGCAACAGGCTCTTCTCCTTTTGTGCCCCGTGGAATAACTTTGGATAATAGGACCGTATTTACTAGCGATGATGCGGTTAAACTTGAGTGGCTTCCAAGATGGATAGCAATTATTGGAAGCGGATATATAGGTCTAGAATTTGCTGATGTTTATACCGCTCTTGGTTGTGAAGTTACCATGATCGAGGCTTTGGAGAATATTATGCCAACATTTGATCCAGACATCACTAAAATTGCTAAGAAGAACCTTATTCAAGCAAGAGATATAGACACAAAATCAAACGTCTTTGCGACAAAAATAACACCTGGATGCCCTGTAAAAATAGAACTGACTGATGCAAAATCTAAGGAAGTTGTAGAAACTTTAGAAGTTGACGCTGTACTAGTCGCAACTGGCAGAAGTCCTAATAGTAATAACTTAAACCTTGAGTCGGTTGGTATCGAAACAGTAAAAGGGTTCATTCCTGTAGATGATCAAATGAGAGTTAAGAATGGTGATGAAATAATACCTAACATTTGGGCTGTTGGAGATGTAACGGGCAAACTAATGCTTGCCCATACAGCTGCAGCGCAGGGTACTATTGCTGTTGATAATATTTGCGGTGGTAATGTAGAAATTAACTATAAAAGTATCCCCGCAGCAACCTTTACTCACCCAGAGATAAGTTCAGTTGGTCTCTCTGAAGTTGAAGCTAAAGAAATATCTACAAAAGAAAATTTTACTTTGGGAGTTGTCAAAAGTTTCTTTAAGGCTAATTCAAAAGCATTGGCTGAATTGGAGAGTGATGGATTGCTAAAGTTGATTTTCAACAAAGATAATGGGAAAGTATTAGGTGCTCATATTTTTGGGTTACATGCAGCTGATTTAATTCAAGAAATTTCGAACGCTATTTCAAGGAACCAAGATGTAATTGAATTATCTAAAGAAGTTCATACTCATCCTACTCTTAGTGAAGTAGTTGAGGTCGCATATAAACAAGCGGCTTCTCAAGTAAAATAATTTCTAAAATTAATGGAGATAAGACGCAGGCCACCAAATCCAACAGTAAGGGTAGAAAATTTAGAATATGCTGTCCCTCATAGAGAAGCACAAGCAAAAAATATTCTGGAAGAAATTGTATGGCACAAGGATATTGAAATTAAGAATTTTAAAAAAACAGTCTCTTTAGAAGATCTCATCAAAAAGATTGAAAAACTTCCAACTCCCAAAGATTTTTATAAAAATATTTTGGAGTCAAAAATAAAACCAGGAGTTATTGCTGAAATAAAAAAAGCTAGTCCGAGTAAAGGAGTTATTAGAAAAGATTTTAACCCTGAAAACATAGCTATTTGCTATGAAGGATTGGGTGCATCATGTATCTCAGTACTTACCGATAAAAGGTTTTTTCAAGGTAGTTATGAAATACTCGAAACTGTAAGGAGATCAACTAATCTCCCTCTACTCTGCAAAGATTTTATTATTTCTGCTTATCAGATTTATAAAGCAAGGGTATCTGGTGCTGATGCAATATTATTAATCACTGCGATTTTAAGTGATGACGATTTAATTTATTTAAAGAAAATTGCTGATAATTTAAAGATGAGTGTTCTTGTTGAAGTCCATAATTCTCATGAATTAGAAAGGATTCTAAAGTTAAAATCTTTTAATTTGATTGGAATAAATAACAGGGACTTAAAGACTTTTAAAACGGATTTAAAAACATCAACAGAATTGATGAATACATATGCAGATATATTTTTAAAACAAAATATTATTCCCATAAGTGAATCTGGAATTAATTGTGCCGAAGATTTAGAATCGCTTAGATCTATTGGAATCAAGGGAGTATTAATTGGTGAAACTTTTATGAGAGAAGCTGATATTGAACAATCGTTCAAGAAATTATTTAACTCAATTTAATATTGACTTCAAATCGTGCTATAAAATTGAATAAGCAGAATTGTACTGAATATATATGCAGGCTGTAATTTTAACAGGTATAGTCGCAGGGTTTGTGCATGTAGTTAGTGGCGCTGATCATCTAATTGCAATGGCACCAGCAGCGATTAATAATCCCAAAAAAGCTCTTAAAAATAGTTTTTCATGGGGCTTGGGACATTCTTCAGGAGTCCTCTTGTTAGCTTTTCTAGCGATTTTTATTAAGGATATTACGCCATTAAACAAATTTTCTAGTATTGCCGAATTCCTAGTTGGTATTTCACTTCTAATTGTTGGATTATTTGCTATAAAAAATTCTTTTCAATTAAGTATCCACTCGCATTCCCATAAGCATGAGAATGGAATTGCTCATCGTCACTTTCACTTTCATGTTAATGAACAAAAAAATAATAATAAGCACTCACATGCTTTGACTGGTTTAGGCTTGCTTCACGGTATAGCAGGAGGTTCACATTTTCTTGCAGTTCTTCCTGCTTTAGCACTACCTTTAACAAGCGCTTGCTTATATTTGATTTCATATTTGATTGGTTCACTCATAAGTATGAATCTTTTTACTTGTTTAATATCTTTTACTACCTTTAAAGCAAGTCAAAAATTTATTAAAAGATTAATAGCTGTAGCAGGAGGGCTTTCCTTTTCTTTGGGATTATTTTGGATTCAAAGAAGTGCTTCTGTTTTTTTGAATTAAAAAATTTTTTAATTTAGGAATAATTAATTTAGAGGTGACAATCCCAATTATTTTTTCGTTATTGATTAATCCAAATTTATTACTATCTTCGCTAAATTCAATATTGTCGCCAATAACCTCAATGTTATTTTGATTTACTGAATTTATCCTTTTTATTAGGTTTTTATTTTTAATTGGATGATTAAAAATAACTATTTGTCGATTTTTAAGTATGGATTTATTCTTTTTATATTTTTTAAAAAATACAATGTCACCTTCTTTTAAGTAAGGAAACATCGATTCACCACTAATAATCGCGGTTTTTCTTAAACCTAAAAAAAATAAAATAAAATCAAAAAAACTTGTTAAAATAACTCTGATTAACTAGCTTTTACAAAAGCGTCTGATCTTCCTTTTGAAGCCCAGAAAATATTATGAATTTTTTCTACATAACTCATAAGTTCTTCAGCTTGGGCTAAGTCAATATTAACTTTGCATGCACTGCATAATTTGGCAGCCTTCCAAATGGTTTCATGTAAGTCTGGATAAGTTTCTAAGTGAACTGGTTTAAAGTAATCTGTCCACAAAATTAGAATCTCTTTCTTTGTTTCTTTTGCTTGCTCTTCTTTAACAGAAACATATCTAGAGAATGTATTACTGTATGCAGCCCACTCTGCTGAATCAGTGCTAGAAGGAGCTTCTAATGCAATAAGTTTTTTTGTCATTGATAAAACTGCTTCAGCTGCAACTCTCGTAGATGCTGGGTCATAAACACCACAAGGACCATCGCAGTGAGCATGGACTGTCATTGGGGATTTTTTATCTAGAAAAGAATTGATGAATTTACTTAACATTTCAAATATTTGGTGTTGTATATATATTACTTGGAGATTTACTAAATTGAAAAGTCTTAGATAATTTTCTTACTTAATTTAATTGACTTTTAATAATTCAACTTCAAAGATTAAAGTCGCATTAGCAGGTATTACATTTCCAGCTCCTCTTGATCCATATCCAAGTTCCGAAGGTATTGTTAATTTTCTTTTGCCTCCAACTTTCATGCCTGCTACACCTTCGTCCCAACCTTTTATTACTCGTCCAGCACCCAAGGGAAAGCTGAATGGAGCTCTGCCGATACTGGTATCAAACTGTGTCCCATCTTCTAGTGTTCCTGTGTAATTTACAGTAACTGTTTGCCCTGCAATAGCCTCATCTCCTTCCCCGTTTACGATATCTGTAATAATTAAACCACTTTCTGTAGTCCTTGAATTGTTGTCTGATGGTGTTTCTTCTGCCATAGCGAAAAGTATAGGATTTGGATCTGATGGGTCTAGTTCAAATAAATTATTATTTGAGACATTTGATGATTTAGCAACAGGTGTTTTTTGTGCTGACTGAGTTTCTGATTCGGTAGCATTAACAACTTGTGGTGAATTAAATTGACTGAACAAAGTTAATGAAACACAAAAAACAAAAACTGCAAAACTAATAAAGACTTCTTTCACTTAAGTTTTGAAAGTTACTAAAACTAAGTCTACAGAATGAAGGTACAATAAATGAGTGATTATAAATTTAATTTCGAAATTTTAGATTGTTAATCCCGACTCAGCTTAAAAGTCTAAGACAATATTTTTACCCTTGTTTAGGAGGAATTTTAGGAGGAATTTCTGTTTCAACTCACTTTTGGCTGGTTTTTATGCCAATATCCTTATTTATTTTGTGGAAAGGAAGTGAGAGAAAAATATCAAATTTTTGGTGGGGTTTTTTCTTCGTTTTGATAAGTCATTCTTGGCTTTTTGATCTTCATCCATTGACATGGCTTGGGTTTTCATGGCTTGCAAGTTTAATAATCGCCCTTTCAATATTATTATTTTGCGCTTCTTTGGGTGGGATATTAGTTTTTTTATGGGGATTGTTAGTTGAAATTATTCTCTGGAAAGAAGATGTTTTTAAAGTGGAAATATTGCCTTTAACAGTAAAAGTATTTTTTTTATCTTTGACTTGGGGTATTGGTGAATTGATACTTTCTCAAACACCTTTTTTTTGGATAGGTTTAGGAGAGAGTCTTATCCCAGGTGATATTTATCTTGCTGGTTTGGCAAGATGGATTGGTGCAAGTGGTTTATGTGTATTACAAATATTGATTGGATTTTGGATTTTTTATATTCAAGGTAGATGGAACAGAAAACTTTACTTTAAAAAAATATTTCTTTTAGGACTTTTGGTTTTTATTTTCTTACATTTATTTGGAGGTTTAACAACTCCAAATAAAAGAAATTATGAATATCCAGTAGCTATTTGGCAAACTAATATACCAACAAGAGAAAAATTAAAAATAAATGATGAATTTATTGACGAAAAGCTATCTATTGCCCAAAAGTATGCTTTATCAAACAAAGTGAAACTTCTTGTTGCGCCTGAAGGAACTCTATCTAATAATTTTTATTCATCTAAAGGCTTTAAGGTTAATACCTTGGCAGGAGGTTTCAGAAATTCTCATAATGAGTTAAGAAGTTCTTTACTCGGATTTAAAATTGGAGATAAATCTTTTACCTCATTTATAGATAAACATAGACTTGTTCCATTAGGTGAAAAAACACCTAGATTTCTAGATAGTTTTTCAAGAGGATTATCTGCTGTAGGAGGAATACAACCTGGCTCTGATTCAAGATTGTTTGATCCTAAATTTACACAACCTCTAGCAGTGGCTATTTGCTATGAAATTAGTAATGGATTGAAAATAAGAAAGGCTATTAATAGCGGTGCAAAACTAATAATAACTGCAGCAAATTTAGATCCCTATCCAACTAAGCTTTATAATCAATTCCTGTCCTTGGCAAGATTGAGAAGTATTGAAAATAAAAAAGATAATCTACTTGTATCAAATACTGGTCCTTCGGGTTTAGTTAAAGATGATGGGAAAATAATTCAACTTCTAGATTTAAATGTGGAGCAAAATAAAGTAGTTTTCCCTAATTTTTCATCCGATGAGACCTTCTATACAAAATTTGGAGATAAACCTATTTTGTTATTGTTTATATTTTTTATGGGATTAAATTTATTTTGGAAAATTAATTAATTAATCCGCCACCTAATAAAATTTCTCCTTTATAAAAAACTGCAGCTTGTCCGGGAGTTACCGAACTTTGACTTTCTTCAAATATTAATTTAAATGTTTTAGTTGGATTATCTAAATTTTTCAAAGGGATTAAAGTTCCTTTTACTGGATGACTTCTATATCTGATTTGTGCTTCTACTTGTATCTCTTGCTTAGGTTCTTCGATTGAAACCCAATTAACCTTACTAATTATTGCTTCGCTATTTAATAGATCACTTTTATCTGCTACATAAACTATATTTTTTACCCTATCTAAGCTTTTTACATATAATGGTTCAGGCCAAGCAATGCCTAAACCTTTTCTTTGACCTACAGTAAAGTGCTGAATACCATTGTGCGTTCCTAGGACTTTCCCATTTACATGAACTATTTCTCCTTCTTTGGGTTCTATGTGTTTGTCGATAAATATCTGCATTGATCCATAATGCTCAACTAAACATAAATCTTGACTTTCTGGTTTTTTAGCAGTTCTAAGGCCTAATCTAAGGGCTTCCTTTCTCGTGTCTTCTTTTTTCATTTCACCAAGAGGAAATTCTAATCTGCTTAGTATTTCTTGTGAAAGAGAATAAAGAAAATAACTTTGGTCTTTGTTTTCGTCAGCACCTCTGAGAAGAAGGAAGTCCTTAAATACAAAGCTCTTGCAATCAAGTGTTTCAGCATAAGATGATTTTTTTATCCTTGCGTAATGTCCTGTCGCAATATGAGTAAAGTCTTTTTTGTTTATTGCGTAATTAAGCATCTCTTCAAACTTCACATTCTTGTTGCACATCGAACATGGCAGTGGAGTGAATCCTTTCTCATAGCTTTCAGTAGTTTTTTTAATTACTTCTCTTTCGAAAATTTCTCTTGAGTCTATTATTTTATGATTAATTCCCAAATCTTCACAAAGTCCAGCAGCATCTACTAATCCTTCAGAACAGCATGAGCCTTGTCCTTTCATTAGCCAAAGAGTTAGTCCCTCAACATTCCAGCCTCTTTCTACAAGAAGAGCAGCTGAAAGGGAACTATCTACACCACCAGAAAGACCTACAATAATATTTTTTTTCTTTTTAGTTTTATTATTAGAAGAGAAAAAGTTATCTAATTTTTTATCCTTTTGTGTCTTTAACATGGAAGTTTAAATTTTTGAAAAAGTACTTCAATTGCTTTGTACTCATTATGAACGAATTTGAATGGCCAACAATTGACTCTGAACATTTAATTGTTGATTCAAAGCAAATGTTGATACTAGAGAAAGAAATGTTTTCTGATGGTATGCCACAAGAAGCATTAATGGAAAAAGCTGGTATCCAAATTAGTAGATGGCTCTTAAAAAAGAAACCTCTTTTAAAGCATGGAATAACTGTTTTTATAGGTCCTGGGCATAATGGTGGGGATGGTGCCGTAATAGCCAGAGAGCTTTTTTTGAAAGGTTTTTATGTCCAGGTATGGTGTCCATTCCCGATAAAAAAAACATTAACAAATAACCACCTTAATTATCTTACATCTATTGGCGTCACAAAATTAGTAGAGCCCCCTGATGCAAATGGGAAAGAGCTTTGGATTGATGCAGTTTTTGGTAATAATCAAACAAGAAAAGTTGATAATAAATTAATTAAACTTTTTAATCAAAAATTTCATTACAAATATGGCAAGGTAATAAGTATTGATATTCCAACAGGATTATGTCCTGATAAAGGAGTGCCATTCTTTGATAACGCAGTAAAGGCAGACTATACCTTGGCCATAGGTCTTCATAAGATTGGGTTGACTCAAGATTCTGCTTTACCTTTTATTGGAGAATTGCACCATATAAATGTTGGGGTGCCTATTAGTAAACTGTCCAAAGTTGATAAAAAGATTTTTAAGGTTACTTACAAAGATGTAAAAAATATTGATTTACCTTCTTTACCAAAAAATTCCAACAAATATAAAAGAGGTAGAACATTATTAATAGCCGGAAGTGAAAAATATCCTGGCGCTGCTTACTTAGCATTAAAAGGGGCTATATCAAGTGGAGCAGGCTTTATCTCTGCTGTCCTGCCTGGGATAGTTGCTAAATCTATTTGGCAAGTTGCCCCAGAAATAGTTTTAAAAGAAACTATGCAATCTAACTATGATGGGAATGCATCTTTATTTAGTGCATTAAAGAATATTGATTTAAGTGCATTTGATTCATTAGCTGTTGGTCCAGGAATAGGAATTGATAATAATGATTGGCAAAAATCAAAAGACTATCTTATGGCTTTTGAAGGATTATTGATCTTGGATGCAGATGCACTTAATAGAATTTCGAAATCTAAGTTGGGGTCAAATTTCTTTTTAGAGAGAAAATTTAAAACATGGATTACACCGCATAGCAAAGAATTTCGAAGGTTATTCCCTAATTTCAAATCTGATACTAATTTAGGGCTAGCTCTTGATGCGGCAAAAGAATTTAATATTAGTATTTTATTGAAGGGAGCTAACAGCATAGTTGCTGATAATAAAAAAGCATGGCAACTCTTTGGAACAGATTCTCAGACAGCTCGAGCTGGACTGGGCGATCTTTTATCTGGATTTATAGCTGGCAGTTCTGCGATTGATTTAACCTGCCATAGAAATATAACAACAGATTTTTTTGCTAAATATGTACTTTTACATTCATTTGCTGCATCAAAGTGCAAAAAAGGGTCAAATGCTTCTGCTATTGGTGACGAATTGTCAAAATTAATGAGAAATATAAAAATGAGACAAATATCTTGAAAGAAACAATTTAAGAGAGTTATTTATAGTTTTAAACACATAAGTGTACAAATATTACTTGAAATCTGAAGCGCGCATTAAATATTTGGCTATTTCTTCGAAAGTGTAGGAGAGTCTTACTACCTAAATAGGTCAAAAAATGGTTTCATCATTACCAACTCAATCAGAACAACCCAAAAGGAGGAGTAATGATCCAATAAGTTGGTATTTGCAGAATATCGGTAGAGTTCCCTTATTAACCCCTGCCGAAGAGATTGAATTGGGCAACCAAGTCCAAAAGATGATGATTCTTACAGAAGATGGACAATTAAATGAAAAGATTAATGATTTTACAACTCAGCAAAAAAGAACGATAAAAATTGGAAGAAGAGCCAAAGAAAGAATGATGAAAGCTAATTTAAGATTAGTTGTCAGTGTGGCAAAAAAATATCAAGGTAAAGGTCTGGAATTACTTGATTTAGTTCAAGAAGGTTCTCTTGGTTTGGAGAGGGCTGTTGAAAAATTTGATCCGACAAGAGGATATAAGTTTTCTACTTATGCCTTTTGGTGGATTAGGCAGAGTATGACAAGAGCAATTGCATGTCAATCAAGAACGATCCGTTTACCAGTCCACTTAAGTGAAAGGTTAGCTTCTATAAGAAAAGTTAGTAGAGATTTAGCTCATAAGCTTGGTGCAATGCCAAGCAGAATTGAAATTGCAGAAGCAATGGAAATTGATGTTGAAGAACTGGACTCTGTTTTGAGACAAGCCTTGTCTACAAGCAGTTTAGATGCTCCTGTAAATGGTGATGATGGCAGGAGTTTTTTAGGTGATTTGATTGCAGATAGTAATAATGAAGAACCTTTGGATCAAGTTGAACAAAAAATGCATCAAGAGCAACTTGGTAAGTGGTTAAGTCATTTAAGCGAGCAAGAACAACATGTTCTTAAATTAAGGTTTGGACTTGATGCAAATGAGAGACATACGCTTGCTGAAATTGGAAGATTATTGGAAGTTTCTAGAGAAAGAGTAAGACAAGTTGAACTTAAGGCACTAAGAAAATTAAGAAATTTAACCAGAAAATTACCTAGCGGTATTTAATCTAATCATCTGCCCAAATATATTTAGTTAATTCTTCTGAAGGCGGTTCAGGTGCTTCAATAGCATTTTTAACAGACTCCGATATTTCTGCATCAATTTTCTTTTCAATAATTTTTAATTCTTCTTCAGTAGCGAATTTACCATCAATAATTTCTTTGGCCAATTTTTTAATAGGATCTCTTTTTCCCCAAAACTCCTTCTCTTTTTCAGACCTTAATTCATCTGGATCTGCGAGTGAATGCCCTCTAAATCTATAAGTTAAACATTCTAAAAGTGTGGGACCTTCTCCTGCTCTGGCGCGTTCAATTGCTCTTTGTGCTGCTCCTCTTACTGCTAATACATCCATTCCATCAACTTCCTCGCCGTGCATACCAAAAGCAGACGCTTTTCTCCAGATTTCAGGATTACTTGTAGCTCTATCATGAGCCATACCAATAGCCCATTTATTATTTTCAACAACAAAAATTATGGGTAATTTCCACAACTGGGCCATATTTAAGCATTCAAAAAACTGCCCGTTATTGCAAGTCCCATCCCCAAAGAATGCTGCAGTTACGGAATCACTATTACTGTTGCCAGCAACTTCCTTTTTGTATTTACTTGAAAAGGCTGCCCCCAAGGCAACTGGAATCCCCTCTCCAATAAATGCATATCCTCCGAGTAGGTGATGCTCTCTTGAAAATAAGTGCATGGATCCACCTCGGCCTTTGCTACAACCAGTGGATTTACCAAAAAGTTCACTCATTACTTCAAATGAGGGAACACCCGCACTTAA
Organism: uncultured Prochlorococcus sp.; assembly: GCA_902611225.1. Classification (GTDB taxonomy): domain Bacteria; phylum Cyanobacteriota; class Cyanobacteriia; order PCC-6307; family Cyanobiaceae; genus Prochlorococcus_A. Next base: position 1,415 of record CACLYZ010000023.1, on the reverse strand, counting down.
TGCATGAACATGATCGCGATAGGTACTACAAAACCAATCATGTTTCTTTTTCATGGTGCCAATTACTCCCGTACTTATAGCCTCTTGACCGTTGTATAAATGTACGAAACCAAACATTTTTCCCCTGTAATACATCTCCGCACACTTATCTTCAAACCTACGACCAAGCGTCATGTCTTCATAAAGGAATAATCCGGTTTCTCGATCTAATTCGGCTTTTTTTATGTCTTGAAGATTTGAGATTCTCTCTACGTGTGTTTCCAAGAAAAATACCTTTACGAAGTTTTGATTTGTTAACATTCTAAGCCGTGATGGGCGATTTTCATGATTTTTTTTAATAACTCTGTAAGACCTTATGAAAAAATTTTTTAACTTGATAAAATTTGTCTAAGAATTTTCAATAGGATATTTGTTTGGAACTTCCTTTAGACCATTTCCGTTTAATTGGCGTAAGCCCCTCTGCAACTTCTGAGGAAATATTAAGGGCGTTTCAATTGCGGTTAGATAAAACACCTGATGAAGGTTTTACTTATGAAGTTTTAACCCAAAGATCTGAGCTGCTTCGCCTCACTGCAGATCTACTTACAGATCCAGAAAGCAGAAGAGAGTACGAAAATTTGTTATTAAATGGGAATTCTGGATTGGATTTTTCCTCAAATAGAGAAGTAGCAGGATTAATACTTCTTTGGGAATCAGGTTCACCAAAAGAAGCTTTTAAAATTACGAGAAAAGCATTGCAACCCCCACAAACTCCAGCTTTAGGAAGTAGTAGAGAAGCTGATTTAACATTATTGGCTGCTTTAACAGCTAGAGATTCTGCAATTCAAGAACAACAGCTTAGATCCTATTCGAACGCTGCAGACTTTTTACATGAGGGTATACAACTTCTACAAAGAATGGGAAAGCTTGGAGAAATAAGAAAAGAACTTGAAGAAGATTTGGTTGCTTTGCTTCCTTACAGAATCCTAGATCTACTTAGTAGAGATCTAAATGATCAAGAGTCTCATAAAAAAGGGTTAAGTATGTTGGAAAATTTAATAATCAAAAGAGGTGGTTTGGAAGGTAATAATAAATCTGAGTATAAAGATTATTTAAATCAGCAAGAGTTTGAAGCTTTTTTTCAACAAATTAAGCCATTTTTGACAGTGCAAGAACAGGTTGATTTGTTTCTTGAATTACAAAAAAGAGGATCATTAGAAGCAGGATTTTTAGCGTTTCTATCCTTAACAGCTATTGGTTTCTCTAGAAGAAAGCCAGAAAAATTATTTGAAGCGAGGAGAATTTTAAAGAAACTAAATTTTTCAGGTCTTGATTCAATGCCTCTAGTCGGTTGTTTAGATTTGCTTTTAGCTGATATTGACCAAGCCTCTGCAAGGTTTTCAAGTAGTTCTGATGAAAATTTACGAGATTGGCTC
>CACLYZ010000022.1:0-16903 GCA_902611225.1 uncultured Prochlorococcus sp. | reverse complement strand
AATGCGAAATCAAAAAATATTAATGCAATATATAATTACAATCTGAATATAGATGAATTAGAAAGATTAACTTTCCTTGCTAAAAGTAAAAATTGTTTAGATAGGAATAATACTAAAATTAAGGATACAGAGTCTATTTGCAATATATAAAGATGAATCCACCAAATTTAACCAATAAGCAACTAAGTGAATTAGATTCTTTATTTGAATTGGTTAGTCAACGTCAAACAAAAGATTTTGGAAATATTAGTGCCAGCAATAAAGCAGATGGATCATTATTAACAAGTTGTGATTTATGGAGTGACAAAACAATCGTAGATGGCTTAGCTTCAATAGCTCCAGGTGAAGGCGTCCTGAGTGAAGAAGGGCAAAAGTTAATTCCAAATTCAAGAGCTTACTGGGTGGTCGATCCACTCGATGGGACAACAAATTTTGCAGCCGGTATTCCTTACTGGTCTATATCTGTAGCAAGGTTCGTTGATGGTAAACCACAATCTTCTTTTTTAATAATTCCTACATTGAAAAAAAAGTTTGTATCCATTAAAGGTAAAGGGGTTTGGTTAAATAACAAGAAAATTGATCCTAGCCAAAATAATCGTCAAAGTGAATGCATTTCTTTATGTAGTAGATCAATAAAAATTTTACAAAAAAAACCAAACTCAGTATTTCCTGGCAAAATCAGACTCTTAGGTGTATCAAGTTTAAATCTTACGAGTGTAGCGATGGGACAAACTTTCGGAGCAATAGAATCAACTCCTAAGATATGGGATATTGCAGCAGCCTGGCTGCTATTAGAAGAACTCAATTGTTCTATAGAGTGGTTAAAAACAGATCCTTTAAATTTAGTTTCAGGAGAAGACTTGAGCGATGTTAATTTTCCATTAATTGCTTGTAGATCAATTGAAAAATTTGAAATTTTAAAGCCATGGGGCAATTTGTTATTAGCAAAATAGTTGCATCATAAATAAAAAATTGCTTGAAAAATTTCTTAATCAGATACAATAAAAATTAAGTAAATAAATAAATATTTGAAGAAAATTAATATGCAGAGAAGTTCAACATGGATACTGAAAAGTTTATGGGGAGCTTGTGAGCGATGGAGCAAATCTGATTGTGTCGATTTAAGCGCTGCATTTGCATACTACACACTTCAATCATTTTTTCCCATTCTTCTAATTTCTCTTTCAATAGCTTCATGGTTCTTAGGAAAACAAGAAGGATTAGATCAACAAATAATTGCCATTGCTGCTCAGCTTTTACCTCCTTCAGTAGTTGAGTTAGTAGAGACAACATTATTTAATTTAATAGATCAAGGTTTTGGGGCAGGAATTCTTGGGGCTATGTTTTTGCTTTTTACAGCAGGAAATGCATATCTATCTCTTCAAAGAGGTTCGGATAGGCTTTGGGAGGACGAAATTCCTTCTAAAAAAGTTAATGCTGCTTGGAGAGTGCAAGCTTCGAAGTTTCTCCGAAATAGAGTTGAAGCCTTTTTAATTGTATTCTTTATTGGTTTTTTGATGGTACTAGATCAAATTAGTGCAAATCTTAGGATGATCCCAAGTAACGTTTTAGAAAATCTTTCAAAATCTAATAATCTTATTTCTGATTTATTATTAAAGTTGCCGTTATTACAAGTTGGTCAGTTTGCAATACCACTACTTGGCTTTTCTTTAATGGCTCTTTTATTACAAGCACTTTTACCCAGTAGAAAAGTTCCATTGAAACCACTGCTACCTGGATCTTTTCTCATTGGAATTGGCCTAACCACTTTGAACCTAGCAGTAAGTAAAAGTATTCTCTCACTTGGAGTAAGATTTCAAGCATACGGTTTTATTGGAGGTTTTCTAGTACTTACTTTGTGGGTATGGCTATTAGGAGTAATTTTATATTTTGGACAGTGTTGGAGTGTAGTAATTGCTAGTATGATTTTAGTAAATAAAAAAAGAAATTATAAATAAGGTGTATTATTTTCTTAAAGCTAATAAAAATCTTCTTACCTACTCATTATTCATACTTATAGTTATTACAATTTTTGGATTTAAATTTTTCATTAGCTTTGTTGGAAATATTCTACTTCTTTTACTTTTAATTCCTCTTCTATTATTAGTTTTAGTCTTTATGGGTTTTAACTCTTACAAATCTAAAATTAATACATGCAGTAATTGTGGGGCAATATCATTAGGTTTAAGTGAAACCTGCATGAATTGTGGTGCAGATTTAGAGAATATAAATAATAAAAATCAATTAATTAACAAGCCTAGCGAAAGTACAATTGATGTAAAAGCAGAAGAAATTAAGTAAATTGCTAACCTATCCCAATTTGTCGAAGAATACTTTGTCCAGTAATTAATTCAGTACCAAGTCCAATCAAAATACCCATCATTGCCATACGGCCATTCCAAGTTTCTGCAAAATTTACAAAACCAAATCTTGGTTGATTGTCTTTATTCATAATTAACTAAATTATCTATCAAATCATTTTAACGTTTTAAGGAAGATTTTATGAAAAATAATAAATTATTTATTTAACATGTCTTACACCATCAACAGGTCGATACTCATCTCCAGTTAATTCCTCATATACAATTGCTGGCAATCCTGTATCAAACATTGTTTGCAATGCTTCTTTTAACATAGGATTCCAACCTCCAGTACTAACTTTTCCATGTCTTACAGTCCAGTCCCAAGTTCCTTGAAGGTCTCTGGGGAGTCTACCTTCTCTATCTCTTCGCGCGACTAAATCTAAAGATTCCACTATTCCAACAATAACTGGTTTTTTACCGTAAGAAGGAGTAAGGCTTAGTTCAAGTCTCACTGGATCTTCTTTAACCATTTTCAAACGAAACCTTGGTGGTAATTTGAGAGATCTTATTACCGCTGAAACAATTTTTGTTCTTAATTCCAATTTTTTTCCTTAGATGTATTTTGATTAATCAGTTGTTGAACCTTTTTCTTCTAATGTAGAGTCATTATCATTCGAAAATCTTACTGTTAATAGTTCCTCTTCTGTTATGTTACCTGATTTATCTAAAAGTTCTGGATGTATTGTGTACTTTTTTTGTTTAAAACTGGAAGTATTTAAACGTTGACTTTTATTATCAGATATACCCCAACCATTAGACATTACTTTAAAAGCTTTCCACACTAAATAAGTTAAGGCCGCAGAATATATAATTGGAAATAGAATAGTCATTTAACTTATAAATTAGGTGGTTATATGTTTTACATCATAGCCCGAAAAAAAGAAATTTAGCTATTTTAAGTCACTAAATTATTCTCTAGATTCAATTAATTAAATTACTAGTTATATTTAAATTACACTAACATGGTGGATCAAATCTCTCGAAGAACATAAGAAAATTAAAAATTGAAAAGATACATCCAAAAGCTACTACTAATCGTCTCATTAATTCCATTAGGCATTACATATCCTGCAAAAGTAATATCCCAACCATTAAGCAAACCAAAAATTAATGAAGTTAGTTTATTTTCAAACAAATCTTTCATAACTAAAGCTGTTGAAAGAACCGGTGCAGCTGTGGTTACAATTGATACTCAAAGATATATTAAAAAAAGAAATTTTCCAAGAAATTCTCAACTATTTCTAGACCCATATTTTGAAAGATTTTTTGGATTAGATTTGCCTCAGGAAAATCGACCGAGGATAGAGCAAAACCAAGGAAGTGGATTTATATTTGCAGATGGACTTGTAATGACCAATGCTCATGTAGTGAATGGATCAGATAAAGTAATTGTTGGTTTAACTAATGGCAAAAAATTAAACGCTAAACTGATAGGCCAAGACTCTTTTACTGATTTAGCTGTGCTGAAGATTGAAGGGAAAGGGCCTTGGCCAAAAGCAAAATTGGGCGATTCCGAAAAGATTAAAGTTGGTGATTGGGCAATAGCAGTTGGAAATCCATTCGGACTGGAAAACACAGTTACGCTTGGCATTATTAGTAATCTAAATAGAAACGTAACTCAATTAGGAATATATGATAAAAAACTTGAACTGATACAAACAGACGCTGCTATTAATCCTGGCAATTCTGGAGGTCCACTTTTGAATAGCGATGGAGAAGTAATTGGTATTAATACGTTGATAAGATCAGGACCAGGAGCGGGGTTGAGTTTCGCAATCCCAATTAATAAAGCTAAGGAAATTGCCTATCAACTTTTAAACAATGGGAAAGTAATACATCCTATGATTGGAATAAGCCTAATAGAAGAAAATATTTCTGATAGAAAAAATAATGTCGTAAAAGTTGGATTTGTTGTACCGAACAGTCCAGCTGAAAAAAGTGGAATCAAGATAGATGATATTTTAATTAAAATAGGCAATAAAGATATTGAAACCGCATCAGATGTAATAAAACAAATTAGTAAAAATGGTATCAAAAAACAAGTAAATATATTATTGAAACGTAAAAATAAATTTATTAATTTAAAAGTAATACCAACTGATGTTACTAATCTACAAAATAACTAAAAAATTTAATTGTCATTCCTTTTAAGTATTTCCACACATCTAGAAATACATCTACCATCTCTTATATCACAGGTGGTAATGCATTCAAAATAACTTTCAATAGGATCAGAAATTTGAAACTGTTTTTCTTGGAAATCGTAATTTTTCATTTAAATTATTAAACCTATTTTTGTATTTTTAAGATTAATAAAGGACGGTAAACCATGTAAAGATAAATGAGTGATCTTACTTAGCCAATTGTAAATTTTATTAAAAATAATCAAATTTTTTGACTTTGGGTTTTTTCTAAAAAATATTCGTAATTACCATCATATGAAAATAACTTTGAATCTTTAATTTCAATAATTCTATTTGCAACCTTTGAAATAAAATACCGATCATGAGAAATGATTAATAATGAACCTTTATAATTTTTAATTGCTAATTCTAAGTTTTCCTTAGATTGCAGATCCAAATGATTGGTTGGTTCGTCCAAAAGAAGGAAATTACTAGGATTAATAATCATTAGCGCCAATGCTAATCTTGCCTTTTCTCCCCCACTGAGTTGTTTAATATATTTAAAAACAGTTTCATTTTGAAAGCCAAAACCCCCCAAAAATGTTCTCACTTTTTTTTGGGACCATTCTGGAGACTTATTAAATATTAAATCAATAACCCTTTCGTCAAGTGAAAGTGCTTCAGCCTGATTCTGTTCATAGTAGCTAGTAATTATATTATGTTTACCAAGATTAATTTCTCCAATTTCAGGAGATATTTTTTTCATAATAATTTTAAGCAATGTAGATTTGCCGCAGCCATTAGGTCCCAAAATTGCTATTTTCTCCCCAGAAGAAATCTTTAAATTAATATCTAAAAAAAGAATTTTATCTTCGAAACTATGAGACAAATTTTTGATATTTAGAACTAATTTTCCTGAGCGAGGGCACTCTGGAAAATTAAAAACAGGACTTTTTGAGTTTGCTATAGGAGCCTCAATTTTAGAAATCTTTTTTAATTGTTTTTCTCTACTCTTTGCTTGAGAACTTCTAGTTGCACTAGCTCTAAATCTATCTATATACCTCTTCTGCAACTCAATTTCTTTTTGTTGTAATTGATATGCCTTATTTTGTGATTCTTCATTCAAAGATTTCTGTTCGACAAAAAAAGAATAGTTCCCATTATATGTTTCAGATGTTCCTCTATCTACAAAAATTATTTTTTTACATAATTTATCTAAGAAATATCTATCATGGCTTATTATTATAACTGCAATTTTAAGCGAGGATAGATATTCTTCCAACCAAAAAATAGTATCTAAATCTAAATGATTAGTTGGTTCATCAAGTAAAAGTAAATCAGGTTTTTGTAAGATTATTTTTCCAAGGGCAACTTTCATCTGCCAACCACCTGAGAAATTGCCAACTAATTTATCAGCATCTTCTATAGAAAAGCCTAATTTTGGTAATATTTTTTCTACATCAGATTGCATTTTATAACCACCTAAAGCTTCAAATTTTGCTTGATATTTTGCGAGTTGATTTACAAATATTTCAAGTTCATCGGAATTTTTTTTTATATCCAAAGATTTCATTTTATTCTCAATTTCTAAAAGTTTAAGGGCAACAATTTGTATATCTTTAAAAGAACTTTCTAATTCCTGTCTCACTGAAAAATTCAAATTACAATCAAACTCTTGCTTTAAATGGGCAATTTTAGGATTTCCCTCTTTGATGATTGTTCCACTTGTTTGCTCTTCCTCTCCAATTAAAATTTTAAATTGGGTTGATTTACCTGCACCATTAGAACCAACTAAGCCAACTTTTTCTCCTTTCTTAATCTCCCAACTAATATTTTTTAAAACAACATCTGTGGAATAAATTTTGCTTACATCTTCAAATCTAATCACTGTTTTAAAAATAGAATTTACAAAATCTGTGGCTTATTTACTAAAAAATATTTTGTGGAATAAAATTAAATCATGAAAAGAATAGAACAAATTGTAGTGATTTTCATAGCTGCAGCTCTTGCAATCCCAAGTTATTGGTTTTTTTGGACTTTAGCTGGTGGAGGAGGCTATAACAAAAGAATAAAACCTATTCCTAATCCAGATAATAATTATTCGAAACCTTTTCCTAAAGACCTCCTCGAGCCTTGATTAACCACATTTTAGTTGCCTCATCATCAATAGTACTCAAATATTCAATAACCTCTTCTTTAGTCACAGAAATATTTAACTCGTTGCCAATATCGCATATTTTATCTAAGGCTCTTTTGGGATTAGTTAAGGCTGTCATAAACAGACTTTGTTTCTTTTTGGAATCGTTGGCTATTAACTTATAGAGCTTTTCAGCATTACTGGACATGTTTTTAAAATCTATGTATTAATAGATTATTACCTCAAGCTACACTTTGTTCATTATATTTATTATTAGATAAATCATTATCCACATCTTTTATCTCTTTTGCAGAGGCATCAGCCATACTTCTTGCGTCTAAACATAAAACTTTTCTTAATTTCGCAAAGTTAGCTGCGTGAGATTTTCTACCATCTTTTTGAGCATAATACTCAGACTGCTGAAGAATATGGTGAAGATGAGTTAACAAATATGGACTAATTACAGCTGATACCAAAACGTCACTATTTTCATTATCGTGAGAATCAGAATTAACTAATCTTTTTTTCGGTTTATCAATTATCGACCTTTTAGGAGAATCAATTTTTCTTGAATTTTTCATGGGACAATAAAACAATTAATTGATACGGAGATAAATTTCCTTACTAATAATATACACAAAGATAGTATCCTTGACTAACTGTGTATAATAATAAGTAACAGTTATCAGCTTTGACTCATGGCTACCCGCCAAAACTCAACTAATGGGAAGCCTAAATCCCCTAGAATTCAAGTAGTTCTTCCAGAATTAATCTGTGAGCAATTAACTATTTTGGCCGATAATGAATCTAGAACAGTAAGTAATATGGCAAAAGTGTTAATTCAAGAGGGTATAAAAAAATATTTCGAAAAAGAAAATAAATCGCCTGTTTCAGAAAATAATTTAAATACTGATAAATTTAGAGATGAACTTGAAAAACAAAGCGTCAGAAGATTAAAGAGAGCTCCTCAAAGGATTAGATACTATAAAAAATCTGATTAAAAATAATTAATTTTGAGGCAATTTCTGTAAATCTACAGTTTTACCCATGACTACCAAAATATTTCCTCTTTCCAAAATATATTTTGCTGGAGGATTAACTGTTAACTCTTCAGCAGGTCCTGCAGCGAGAACATTTACTAAAAAATTTTTCCTCAAATTTAAATCTCTTAAAGATCTTCCAATAAATTCCTCTGGAACAGTTATTTCATCTATACCGGTTTGATTATCTAGTTCCAATCTTTCGATTAAGTTTGGTCTTACTAGTTCTAAACCTAATCTTTCTCCTTGCATCCTAGATGGGAAAACAACTTTATCTGCACCTACTCTTTTTAACATTTTTTCGTGCAAGTCACTGGTAGCTCTCGCTATTACTCTTTTCACTTTGCTACCTTCACTATCCTTAGCAATAAGAGTTGTAGTTATACTTGCTTCAATAGGTTCACTAATACCCACTACAACAGTATTCATTTCAAGTATTCCCGATTCCTTCATAGACTCTTCATCAGTACAATCTACAACTCTAGCTTCTATCGAAGGTTCTAATTGCCTTAAATCATCAATAGCTTTTTCCGAATAATCTGCAGCCAAAACATCTGCACCATTACTAATAAGTTCTCGACAAACTGCCGTTCCAAATCTTCCAACGCCAACAACTGCAAAAGTGAGTGTTTCATTTTCTCTCTTTTGAGACCACTGCCACCAATCAGCCATAATAAAACTCAGTCAATTCTAAACATATAGATCAGCCCTAGGATAGCCAATTCTCTTTTGTCTATCTATTCTACTCTTATAAAGAGCCTGCCAAAGTGCACTTAAAAGCAAAAGGATTCCCAGTCTACCCACAAACATACCCACAATAAGAATAAATTGACCAAAATGATTTAATTTTGCGGTTAAACCAATATCAAAGCCAACTGTTGCAAATGCAGATATGCAAGTGAACAAAATTTCTAGGAATGTGAATGATTCTTTTTTAACAAAAGTATTAGTTGTACTAAGCAACATTGCCATTAAAAGAACAAAAAGCAAAGATCCAACTGTGATTCCAACTGCCTTTAGAATAACTTTATCTGAAATTAATCTATTGCTAATAATTACATCTTTTTGACCTCTTAAAGTTGATCTAGTTGCAGCCATTAAAGCAATAAATGTAGTAGTTTTTATGCCTCCACCAGTACCTCCTGTACTTGCTCCAATAAACATAAGCGTCATTAATAATAAGAGTCCTGTATCTGAGATAGAGTTCAAAGAAATCGGAAAATTTGTAAAGCCTGCAGTTCTTGCACTAACAGTTTCGAAAATAGATGACATTAACCGTTCAAACAAATTTAAATCATTAAAAAATTGACTATTTAGCAATGATTCAGTGATAAAGAATCCTAATGATCCGAATAATATTAGAGATAAACTTGTCCTAATAACTAATCTGGAATGAAGGCTTAATTTCTTATAAGAAAGATTTTTTTTATGACTCCAAATATCATCAATAACCCTCCAGCCCAATCCACCCATAACAATGAGAAAAACAAAAACACTATTCACCAAATAATTTGTTCTATAGTCTTGAAGACTATTTGACATTAACGAAAATCCTGCATTGTTATATGCAGAAATGCTATGAAAAATCGAATACCATAGTTTTTCCCAATTATTTTGAATATCTACAAATCCAAAAGAATATAAGACAACTGCGCCAAAGGATATGATACTAATCGCAGTAATAGCAATGCTTTGAAAAGTTCGACCAATTCCTCCAACTCCAAATTCATCTAGAGTCTTTCCTTTGTCTAATCTAGTTCTTAGCTTTGTCCCCTTTACAACAAAACCTTGTAAAAATGTTGTAATAGCCATTAATCCTAGACCACCTGATAAAAGCATAAAAGCCAAGAAAACCTGTCCAAAGAAATTTAAATCATCACCTATATCTATTATGGTTAAACCAGTTACGGTAATAGCAGAAGTAGATGTAAAAAATGCTTCCCATAAGCCAACCTTTGAAGATGAACATAATGGAGAACTCAAAATTAAAGTTCCAAGGCAAATAATAAATAAGCCTGTAACAATAGTAAATTGAGGCACAGATAGCTTTTTGTAAGCATCTTTTAACTTATAAACCTTACTTGTGAATTTCACGATATTACCTGTAATTTAAAATTATCAATGCTGGTACCGTAAAAGACATTATAAGTGTTAATCCAGCTCCGTATTTTGCGATATCAAAAAACCTATATCTTCCAGGACCATAAACCATTAAATTTGTTTGATAACCCATTGGAGTCAAGAAAGATTGACTTGCACCAAATAAAACAAGCATTATTAAGGCACTTGGTGAAATCCCTAAAACATTTGAGAATTCAATAGCAACAGGCAAAATCAAAGCAACTGAAGCAGCATTGCTTATAAATTGTGTAAGAATAACTGTCGATACAAAAATTAGGACTAGTGCAAAATACAGAGGCATTCCATTAAGGGCAAAATTTAGATTGACAGCAATTAAATCTGCTAATCCTGTTACTTGCATAGCCACACTAAAGCATGATAAAGATCCCAACAATAAAATAACGTCTAACCTAATTGATTTTTGTATCTCTGCAGGTCTTAAACATCCACAAGCAACCATAGCAATGACTGCTAAAAGAACTGAACCTACTAATGGAATATTAGAAACCGAAGGCAAAACCACCATTCCTATTGCAATTCCAATAGATATAGGCTTTTTTATCAAGAAAGGTAAATCATCTTCGAATTGATCTAAAATAAGTAAATCATTACTAGCTTGCAAACCTCTTATTGAATCTAAAGGTGCTTGCAATAATAAAACATCTCCAGCCCTTAAAACAGCTTGGCCTAATCTCTCCTGAACAGTTTGTTGGCCTCTTCTTAGTGCCAAAACTGTTGCATTATGCCGCTGCCTAAATCTTAATTCTCTCAAACTTGCACCAGCAAGTGTTGAGCCAGCAGGTAAAAGGGCTTCAAAGGTCTTAGTACCTTCATCATCTGAGAAAACATTACCTCCATCGAAAGATGTTTTGTTTTCACCTAACAGAATAGTATGTTCTTGCTGAAGCCTAAATAAGTCTGCCCTTGTTACGCGGATTATTAATCTATCATCTGGTTCAATCTTTCTATCAGCCAAAGGGGGAAGAATAACTTTTCCATTTCGTTGCAATTCCAGAACATCAACGTCAAATCGTCTTTGCAATCTACTATTTCTGACAGATTGTCCAACTAATTCTGAAGTAGAGGGAATAGTCACTTCAGTAAAGTATATATTCAAATCACCATTTTTAATAAATTCCTTATCTCTTCCTCTATCTGGCAAAAGCAGGTCAGAAACCAGAATCATATAGGTTGTACCTATAAGCCATACGGGAATTCCGATTGAAGTCAAACTAAATAATTCCAAAGCTCCATAACCTAATTGCTGACTAATATCACTTACAAGAAGATTTACTGAGCTACCCAATAATGTCAGGGTTCCACCTAGTAAAGTAGCAAAAGAAAGAGGTAATAAAACTTTTGATGGTGATATATTTCTCCGCTCGCACCAACCTTCAATTATGGGTAACAAAGATGCAACTACTGGAGTATTAGGAACAATTCCAGATATTGGAGCAATCAAAAAAGCTATTAAAGAAATTAATTTCCTTGGAGTTCTAATACCTTCAGAAGAAATCAATTCTCTTACTCTGTCTAAAGCACCACTTTTAAATAATGCAGAAGAAACTGCAAATAAACCCATAAGAGTAATTAAGGATGGGCTACCAAATCCAGCTAAAGCTTTTTCAGGAGAAAGGACCCCTGTAGCTATGAATATTCCAACACATAACAAACCAGTCAATTCTGGCGCAATAGTATTTTTAATAAATAAAATTACTGACATTATTAAAACAACTACCGTTATAAACGCATCAAAATTATTAATAACTACTGAAATTAAATTCATACGAAACTTATTTAACTCAATATACCCAAAAACAAAATATCAAAATAGTTTAATTAGAATTATCTTTTTTAAGAAACTTTTTAAAAATAGATTTTTTTTGGAATATCCATGAAGATGCAGATTTTAAGCTTTCAGTAATATCAGGCAACTTGGAAGCATATATTAGTCTTCTTGCCTCAAAAGCCAATTTCCCAGATAAAGTAACTCCAAGCCCCGAAATTGAAGCTTCGCCTATTCCTAAGCTAATCATTTCACCATTGTCTTTAAATTCAAAGGGTAGTGGATCCTTTCCTTGAATTAAAAGTTCTAAATTATTAGCCAAATGATTTCCTTCCTGCATAGCGACCTGAGCAGTTAAGGGTAAATCTTCCATTCCTTCAATAACTGAAATATCGCCAATAGCAAAACAGTTTTTATATTTTTCTATTTGCAAATTATTATTAACTAAAATTCGTCCAAATTTTTTGGTTATTTGATCAGTTTCTAAGTAAGACAAATTAGGTGTAACACCTGCTGTCCAAATAACAATATCTTTATCCAAAGAAGTTATTCCAGCCTCACTAGAAATAATAATTTTAGTTTCTGAGACTTCTTTAACTATGGAATTCAAAAGAACGTTTATTTTTCTTTTTTCTAATGCCTTCTCTGCTTGCTCTCTATTAAAAATTTTGTTTTTATTGAGGATTTCATTTGATTTTTCTATTACATTAATTTCAAATTGGTCTGAAAATATATCTTTAATTTTGCATGCCAACTCAATGCCAGAGGGACCACCTCCAACTATGAATAACTTTTTATGTAACGCAGTATCTTGTGATTTTTTTAAAAAAGAATTTAATTTATTTAGATCGTGAACATCATTAAAAAAATAACAATTTTCATCTATACCTTTTACAAAAAAACTATTTGGAATAGATCCTGTACAGATTACGAGATACTGATAACTTAATTTTAAATTGTCACTAAATTCAAGTATATTTTCTTTGAAAGAAATCTTAGTCAAACAATTTCTTAAAAAAGTTATGCCCTTATCAGAAAAAATATTTGCAAATTTTGGGGTGGCTTCCCAACTTCTTATTTCTTTACTTAAAACTTCGTACATTAAGGGTTTAAATATAAAGTTAGTTTCAGAATCAACTACAAGAATCGGGAAAGAAGGATTAAGATTCTTTAAATTCAAAGCAAATGTCATACCTGCAAAACCTGCTCCAACTATTACTATTGGTTTTTGTATTGATTTCATTAGAGAAATATTGTTATCTGTAAATGTATTATTAAAATATACGAATAATTTTAAAATTAAGCGAGATAACATTAAACTCATAACCAAATTCAAGAATGATTGAAAAAATCCACAAAGATATTCAAACTAACTTGAGGAAACATAATCAAGAGCTAGTAGATATGAATCCTCAAGAAATGCTTTCGTGGGGTTATGAAAAGTTTGATAATCAATTTGCTATTACAACAAGTTTTGGTATACAGTCATCAGTCCTTTTAGATATGGTCAGTAAATTATATCTACAAAAAAAAATAAAAATATTTTGGATAGATACAGGTTATCTGCCTCCAGAAACATACCATTACGCTGAAAAGCTAATTGATAATTTAGCCTTAGAAGTTGAAGTTCTACAAAGTGAATTATCTCCAGCAAGAATGGAGGCCAGATACGGAAAACTTTGGGAAACAAATAAAGAGAGTGATTTAGATAAGTATCATGAATTGAGAAAAATAAGACCTTTAGAAAATGGTCTAGAAAAATATAATATTTCCTGCTGGGCAAGCGGAGTTAGATCTAGTCAAACAGACAATAGAAACAAAATGAAATTCCTAGACAGGATTCGTCAAAGACTCTCTTTAAGACCTTTATTAAACTGGACAAATAAAGATATTTTTTATTATATGGAAGAGAATAATTTACCTGCCCATCCTCTTTTTATTAAAGGTTATTCTTCTGTAGGAGATTGGCATTCAAGCAGTCCCGATGGTATTGAAACAAAGGGGAGAGATACAAGATTTGGTGGGATTAAACAAGAATGTGGAATACACACTAATAATTAAATTGATCATAGAACAATGTTCTCAGATATAAATTTTTTATTAGTAGGCAATAGTAGGCTTCATTGGGCAAAATATTCTAAAAAGCAATCTAAATTCTTTCATACCAAAAAAGAGGAAAAAGTTCCCGAAAATGTAGATCTTGATCAATTAATTTGGGCTTCTGTAGGAAAACTACCAAATTTTTTGCTGAAAAAAGAAAATGAGATAAAAACTAAAGATATTCATTTATCAAATCTTCCTGATTATTTTGGAATTGATAGAGCTCTTGCTTGTATTGCAGCTCTAAAAATTATTGAAAACCCTTTAAAAAAAGATTTGCTAATTGCAGATTTTGGAACAATATTATCGATAACAAAATTAAATTCAAATGGATCTATTATTGGAGGCCAACTTATTCCAGGTTTTCTAACACAATTAAAGTCAATGGAACAAAATACAACAAATCTTACAGTTCCCAAAAAATATGATATTCCGATCAAAGATTTTTTAATAAATACAGAAGAAGCAATTTTAAAAGGAGTAATCAACTCTCTTACTGGGGTGATTAATAGTTTATTTAATCCAGCAAACGATATTTTAGTAATCTGTGGAGGAGACTCTAAACTCCTCACAAAATCTCTAAAGACTCAAAAAGAAAATATTATTCATGCTCCTGATTTAGTTATGGAGGGGATGATTATTCACCACCTGTCCATAAAAAATTAGCTTAACCCAAGGTCTGCAATTATATGATCAGCCATTATTGCTGCTTTTACCTTTAAGTAGATTTTTTCGATGTTACCATCAGTATCGATCAAAAAAGTATTTCTCATCATTCCCATATATTCTTTTCCCATGAATTTCTTAAGTCCATAGCTATCGTAATCAGAAGAAACCTTAAAAGGTTCAGGATCAGTTAAAAGAATAAAAGGTAAACTAAATTTTTCTATAAACTTCTGATGAGAGGATGCATTATCTTTACTAATTCCAAGCACAACAATGTTATTTTTTTGGAGTAAATCCCAATTCTCTTTAAAATTACATGCTTCTTTAGTACATCCTGGAGTATTATCTTTTGGATAAAAATATAGTATTATTCTTTTACCTTTAAAATCACTAAGAGAAACTTCTTTCTCAAAAGAATCTTTTAATTTAAATTCTGGTGCTTTGTCGCCAACCTTTAGAGCCATTGAAATTATTAAATAAGTATAGATATAAAATACCAAAAATTTGGTTTTATGAGATTAAAGGTGTGCAATATGTCGCAACGGTAGAGGAAATTAAAACTGCAAAAAACCTAACAAGCGCAAGATCAAAGATTTTTTTAGAAACAAGAGCTTATTTGCGACAATCACTTTCAACACTTTTTGATTTAGACCCCCTAGAAATTCCAATAAATGCTCAACCTGGAGAACCTCCAAGTTTACCCTCTGGCATGGGAAATATTAGTTTAAGTCATTGTAAAGATGCCATTACTATAGTCTGGCATAAAAGCAAAATAGGGATTGATATTGAGAGAACAGATAGAGATTTTAACCATATAAAATTTGCAAAAAAATATTTTTTTGATACCAATAAATCAAACCATAATAATTATTTAACAAAAAATATGATATTAAATCAATGGTGTGCTGTTGAAGCAGCTATAAAATGGGATCATGGAAAAATAGCTAAAGACATTAAATATTGGCAATTTTTTGAAAAGCCAAAAGAGTTAATTCATAAGAAGAAAAATATACATTTAAATTATTCACAGATTAACTTTCATAATTGGACTATCGCTTTAGCCTACGAAGAAAAAACTTCTTTTAATCCTGAGATTATTTGTTGTTCGAAAAATTTTTAATTTTCTTTTCTTCTAAGCAGTTCTTCATATTGAGTTTTTTCCCATCCATTATTATTTGGTTCCCATATTTTTAAACCTCTTAAAGATTTAGGAAGATATTCTTGCACAACCCAATTACCTGGATAATTATGAGGATTGACATAACTATTAGAATTATTTTTTAAATGAAGTGGAACATCAAAAGCGTTGGTAGATTTGATTGTTTCAATTGCTTTAAAAATACTTTTCGTACTATTACTTTTTGGAGAAATAGCTAAATATAAAGAAGCCTGCGTTAAAAAATATAATCCTTCTGGAAACCCAACTCTATCAAAAGCATCACAACAGGATTGTACAATTACTATGGCATTAGGATCAGCTATTCCAATATCTTCACTGGCAGATATAAGTAGTCTTCTAAAAATAAAATTAGGATCTTCTCCAGCCTCCAGCATATTCGCAAGCCAGAATAAAGTTGCATCTGGATCAGAACCTCTTATGGACTTGATAAAGGCACTTATTACATCGTAATGATTTTGACCATTTTTATCGTAAACAATATTTTTCTTTTGTAGTGCATCCTCTGCTATTGAGAGATTAATGTTGATTTCTTTAGCATCATTTTCAGCAGTTGATTCAATGGCCATCTCTAGCGCATTGATTAATGTCCTTGCATCTCCGCCAGAAAATTTACTTAAATGACTTATAGCATCTTGAGTTAAATAAACCTTTTTTGAATCTTTTTGTTTTGAATAGTGAGTAATGACTTTTTGTATTATTTTCTGCAAATCATTTTCTGCCAAAGGAAGTAATGTAAAAATACGAGACCTGCTAACAAGCGCTTTGTTAACAGCAAAGAAAGGGTTTTCAGTTGTAGCACCAATAAAAGTTATAGTTCCATTTTCTATTGAAGGTAATAAAGCGTCTTGCTGAACTGATGTAAATCTATGAACCTCATCAATAAATAGAATTGTTTTTCTTTTTGAATTTATTAATCTATCTTTTGCATTAGCGATTTCATTTCTTAATTCTTTAACACTTGATAATACTGCGTTTAACTTAATTAATTTTGAACGCGTATTAAAAGAAATAATTTCAATTAGTGTAGTTTTTCCAACACCCGGAGGGCCAGAAAAAATAAAATTACTAATCTTATCGTTTAATATTGCACTTCTTAAAAGCGAATTCTCATTCAGGATTGGTTGTTGACCAAAAAAATCTTCCAAATTCCTTGGTCTTAATTTATCTGCCAAAGGTGCATTGTTTTCTATTTGAGAATAATTAGTAAATAAATTTTCTGAATGCATATAAATCAAATCGACAAATCATTACTTTCAATTCTATGTAATTACTGTAGGAGTTTCCATTTGAGTAAGTTTTGAAATGTTCAATAAAGAATCTAAATCATCTATTAGAGGTTTTAAAGCGATCTGAGGATTTAACATAAGATTCTGTTGAGGATCGAAAA
>CACLYZ010000021.1:0-18266 GCA_902611225.1 uncultured Prochlorococcus sp. | reverse complement strand
AAAAAACTCAATATTGGGGGTATCTTTCGTTAAAGTATATAAAGCTAATTGTAATAAGTTATTTTTGGATAACATGGTCAACGAAAATTTAGTTAAAGATGTAGTAAAAGAGCCTTACAAATATGGTTTCGTTACTGATATTGAAACTGAAAAAATAGAAAAGGGATTAAATGAAGATATCATAAAATTAATTTCACAGAAAAAAGAAGAGCCAAGATTTCTTCTCGATTTTAGATTAAAAGCCTTTAAAAAATGGCAAAAAATGAAAGAGCCTGATTGGGCAGCATTAGGATATAAAAAAATTGATTATCAAGATATTATTTATTACTCTGCACCTAAGCAAAAAGAAAAAATTTCTAGCTTAGATGAAGTTGATCCCAAACTTCTTGAGACTTTTGACAAATTAGGAATACCTCTCACGGAACAAAAAAAACTCACAAATGTAGCAGTAGATGCTGTCTTTGATAGTGTTTCCATAGCCACAACTTTTAGAGAAGAACTTGCTGAGCATGGAGTCATATTTTGCTCAATTAGTGAAGCAGTAAAAAATCACTCGGATTTGATTGAAAAATATTTAGGTACAGTAGTACCTGCTAGTGATAATTATTTTGCAGCACTAAATTCTGCAGTTTTTAGTGATGGTTCTTTTGTTTATATCCCAAAAGGTGTTACCTGCCCTATGGATCTATCTTCCTACTTCAGAATCAATAGTGGAGATTCAGGACAATTCGAAAGAACACTCATCATTGCTGAAGAATCGAGTTCTGTAAGTTATCTAGAAGGTTGTACGGCTCCAATGTTTGATACAAATACTCTGCATGCAGCAGTTGTAGAACTTATAGCATTAGACGACGCCTCAATAAAATATTCAACAGTGCAAAATTGGTATGCTGGTGATGAAGAAGGTATTGGCGGAATTTTTAATTTTGTCACCAAGAGAGGAAAATGTTTAGGCAAGAGAAGTAAAATTAGTTGGTCTCAAGTTGAAACAGGGTCTGCAATTACATGGAAATATCCTAGCTGTCTTCTTTTAGGGGAAGAATCTGTAGGAGAATTTTATTCAGTGGCTCTCACTAATAATCTTCAGCAAGCAGATACCGGTACAAAAATGATCCATATTGGTCCTAAGACCAAATCAACTATTGTTAGCAAAGGTATTAGTGCAGGTAACTCAAAAAATAGCTACAGAGGTCTTGTCAAAATAGGAACAAAAGCTACAGGATCAAGAAATTACAGTCAATGTGACTCAATGTTGATAGGGGATCAAGCTTCTGCAAATACATTCCCTTACATCAAATCTCAACAACCCAATTCTGAAATTGAGCATGAAGCAAGTACATGTAGAATTTCAGAAGACCAACTTTTTTATCTCCAAAGCAGAGGTATAGAATTTGAGGAGGCAGTATCTATGATGGTCAGCGGTTTTTGCAGAGATGTATTTAATCAATTACCCATGGAATTTGCTGCTGAAGCAGATAAGTTACTAGCACTTAAACTAGAGGGATCAGTAGGTTAATTAATTTCTAAACTGAAATGCAAAGTAAAATGAAAGAATCAGATCCAATTTTAGAAGTTAAAAATCTCTCTGCATCTACTGATAATCTTCCAATTTTAAAAGGGGTTTCACTTACTGTCTATCCTGGAGAAATCCATGCCATTATGGGAAGAAATGGATGTGGCAAAAGTACTCTTTCGAAAATCATCGCAGGACATCCCTCGTATAATATTACAAATGGCGACATAAAATTTTTAGGTGAAAACATAAACTCTCTTGAACCTGAAGAGAGATCTCAATCAGGAATTTTTCTTGGTTTTCAATATCCAATTGAGATTCCAGGTGTTAGTAATCTTGAATTTCTTAGAGTTTCAACTAACGCTAGAAGGAAATTCCTCAACAAAGAAGAATTGGATACTTTTGACTTTGAAGAATTAGTTAAAGAAAAGTTAGAAATTGTGAAAATGGATCAGGCATTCCTTTCAAGGAGCGTAAATCAAGGCTTTTCCGGAGGTGAAAAAAAAAGAAATGAGATTCTGCAAATGGCTTTACTTGAGCCAAAGATAGCAATATTAGATGAGACCGATTCTGGTCTAGATATCGATGCTCTAAGAATAGTGGCATCAGGAATTAAAAGAATATCGAATGCACAAACTGGAATTATACTTATTACCCACTATCAAAGATTATTAGATGAAATTAAACCAAATTATGTCCATGTTATGTCAGACGGACAAATCATAAAAACTGGTGAGAGCGATCTTGCTTTAGAGCTTGAGAAGAGAGGATATGAATGGACTGATAACTTTATAAAAGAGACTTAAATAAATGGAAATTATTGAAAAAATAAAAACCAATAAATCGATTGATAATCAAACAGAAATACAAAAAATCTGTCTAGATAAATTACAATCAAGTCCCCTCCCCAATCCAAGAAGTGAACAATGGAGACTTTCAAATAAATCAAAATTATCAAACTTTTTAGATTACTCAGTTAATGAAAACAATTCAAAATTTGATATACCATATGCGAAAAATTCTCAAAGTACTATTAGATTAATAATTGGTGAGAATTGCCAAATTAAATTAATAGAGAAAAATTATTCAATACAGCAATTAAGTGAGGATGAATTACAAAAATATATCAAGCAACAAATATCTTTTTTTAATCAAAACGAAAATTGGAGTGACATACTAAATCTATCTTTAAGTTGTAAAAATAATATTTTAGGATTAAAAATAAATGGATCAAAAATTCCTCGTATTGAAATCTTTAGTCATGCATCAAGTAATTCTTTAAACGCAAAAACCCTGATAATATTTTTAGAAAAGAATTGTAATGTTGAATTATTACAAGTAAATCTTGGTGAAGACAACTCTTCATTATCTCAATCAACGTTCTTTTGTTTAGAAGAAAATAGTTCCCTAAATCATGGTGTTGTTTCTTACGGTGTAAACAAATCAAATCTATTAAATTCTCTCAATGTAATTCAACAAAAAAATAGCGAATACAATTTAGGATCTCTACATTTTAGATTTAATTATGCAAGATTTGAAATTCGTGTTAAACAATCTGAAGGAAACGCTAAAACCAATATCAAAGGTATGCAAATAACAAAAAAAGATGAACAAATTTCTACTTATACAAAAATAGACTTTGATGGGCCAAATGGATTTCTAGATCAAATAAATAAATCACTCGCTGATGATAAATCACATGCAATATTTGAAGGTTCAATAATAGTTCCAAAAGTTGCCCAGAAAACTGATGCTTCTCAATTAAGCAGAAATTTACTTTTGTCACATCTCGCACAAATAGATACCAAACCCCAATTAGAAATAATTGCTGATGATGTCAAATGCAAACATGGAGCTACAATTTCACAACTAAATGAAGAAGAACTTTTTTATATGCGAACAAGAGGGATCACATTAACAGAAGCAAGTAAACTACAATTAAGTTCTTACTTTCAAGAAATAATTTCATTTATTCCCGTTTCAAAAGATAGATGGGATTTGCTTGATAAACTTTTAAATGAAAATTAATGGAAACAATTCAAAATTTTCCTGAAATAACAAAGAAAGACTTTCCTCTTTTAAATAAGAATTTAAAAAGTAGTGAGCAAATTATTTATTTAGACCATGCTGCAACCACTCAAAAACCAATACAAGTCTTAGAAAAAATTGATGAATACTATAGAAACTTTAATGCCAATGTACATAGAGGTGCACATCAATTAAGTGCTAAAGCGACAGAAGAATTTGAAAATGCAAGATATTTAATTAGCAAATTTATAAAAGCGAATTCAACAAAAGAAATTATTTTCACAAGAAATGCTACTGAGGCAATCAATCTAGCTGCTAGATCATGGGGCGAATCTTCATTAAAAGAAAACGATGAAATTCTCTTATCAATAATGGAACATCATAGCAATATTGTTCCATGGCAAATGGTTGCAGCAAAAAATAATTGCAAATTAAAATTTATAGGTATAGATAAAGATGGGAAATTAAATATAGACGATTTTAAATCAAAACTAACATCTAGAACTAAGCTCGTTAGCTTAGTACATGTTAGTAATACTCTAGGTTGCTGTAATCCCATCAAAGAGATCACTAAATTAGCTAAACAAAAAGGTTCTTTAGTTTTAATAGATGCATGTCAAAGTTTGGCCCATCAAAAACTAGATGTTATTGATCTTAATATAGATTTTTTAGCGGGATCAGGACATAAACTTTGCGGTCCTACAGGTATTGGTTTCCTCTGGTCAAGAAAAGAAATCCTAGAAAAAATTCCTCCTCTCTTTGGAGGTGGTGAAATGATTCAAGATGTTTTTGAAGAGACAAGTACTTGGGCCGAGTTACCACATAAATTTGAAGCTGGAACTCCAGCCATTGCAGAAGCAATAGGTCTTGCAGAAGCAATTAACTATATCAACACTATTGGATTGAATGAAATTCATGAATATGAAAAGAATATTACTAAATATTTATTTGAAAAATTAAGTGCAATAGAAAATGTTGAAATCATAGGTCCATCACCAGAGATAGATCCAGAAAGAGCATCACTTGCCACCTTTTATGTAAAAAATATACATTCAAACGATATTGCCGAAATTCTTGATTCAAAAGGAATTTGCATCAGAAGTGGTCACCATTGTTGTCAACCTCTTCACAGATACATTGGAATTAAATCAACAGCTAGAATCAGCATGAATTTCACAACCAATAAGGAAGAAATTGATATGTTTATAGAAAAATTACGAGATACTATTGATTTTCTAAAAATCAATTCTTAAATATTCAAAGTATTTTTTAAAAATTCCTGAGATTTTTGCATTACTACTTCTTTATTTTCAATATTTCTAAACCCATGCCCTTCATTATCAAAAAAAATAACTTCTGAATATTTATTATTCCGCATCAAAATTTCTTGAATTTTTAAAGATTGTTTATAAGAAATAACTATATCTTTTTTTCCATGAAACAATAAGATAGGTTTTTCTATTTTGTTAATATAATTTATCGGTGATCTATTTATATAGTCATCATGATTTTTTGCATAATTTCCTACCAAAGAATTTAAATAATCTTTTTCAAACCTATGAGTGTTGCGATGCATATCCTTCAAATCAATAACAGGATATTTACAAATTGCTGCCGTAAAAATAGACCCATATAATAAACAATTCAAGGCAGTTAACCCACCAGCACTATTCCCAAAAATTACCACTTTTTCAGTATCTACTTGATTTGATTGAATCAATTCAAGAGCTAGTGCTTTGCAATCATAAGAATCAACAATACCCCATTTATAATTCAACCTCTCTCTATATGCTTTGCCAAATCCTGATGATCCTCCATAATTGACTTCAGCAACAAAAAAACCCTTCGACGTCCAATATTGAACTTCAGAATTATATGATCCATCAAAAAATGAAGTTGGTCCACTATGAGCTCTAACAAAAAGCGGTGGTTTTCTAAATTTTTCAACAAGCGGCTTGTATAAAAAAGAATGAGTAGATTTATCTTCAAAACCTTTAAACCAAAAAGATTCAGGTTTTGAACAATCTTTTATACATTCAGCATTTATTTCCTCAAAAACATTTAATAAAACTTCCTTTTTACAATCAATTTCAAGTAAATTTCCAAGAAAATCCGATCCATGACCTTTCAAAACTACTTTCTTCTCAAAAACACTAAAATCACTTATAGAGGTAAAAGGAGTAGAAAATTCTTTGACGAATTGAAGATCTTTATATTGTTCAACTACTAAATTTTTTTCTTTTTTTGCCAAACAAAATAAATCTTTTATATCCCCTGAAAAAAATGTTATTCCTGAGACCCACTGAGGTACTCCATATTCAACAAAATTTCTCTCTACTCTTTTTTTAATAAAAATATTCTCAATTTTACTAGCATCTAAAAACAATAAATTCCACCATCCAGAACTATCTTCAGAACATACTAAAAGAGTTTCACTTATCCAATAAGGTTGAAAAAAAGAAACGTTTTTTTTAGCATTAATCAGCTTATCTGAGAATTTTTTTATTTTTGTTATCTCTCCATCTAAGTCAATTTGAGCAAAACAAAGATCATTTTTCTCCCAGGGCATGTATGGAGAATCCCACTCAACCCAAGAAAGTAAGCTAACAGAAGTATTTGAAGATAATTCTCCAGCGAAATTTTTAAATTTTTTTATTCGGTAAATATCTTGTTTAGTTTTTTTTAAGTTTAAAGAAAATAAGTAATCTCTATTATTTATTTCACAAATACCATACAAAAAAAAATTTTGAGAAATAACAAATGAAGAATCGAAATTTCCATCAATTGATTTAGATAGTTGTCTCGGTTCTTGAACTGAATCGAGATATCTTTTTTTACTTCTATAATTCGATGCTACCTCTTTAAAAATTTGAAACCATACTGCGTTGGTAATCTGATCTATCCATATCAAATAAAAATTATTTTTTAAATATATACATTTATAAGATTTACCACCATATCCATGAAAGTTATTTTTAATATTATATTTTTTACTTGTTAATTTCTGAGGAAACGCCTCTTTTTCATTAAATGGTCTTGCAAAAATAGCATTTTCATTTTGACCTTCACCAACAAGATCAATCCAAAAAATGATATCCCTAACAATAGTTAATTCCTTAAAAGATTTTTTTTTAGATACAGTTTGGCTAACTTTTAACTGATCATCATTACTCATTTAAAAAAACTATAAAGAATGCAAATTAAAGTGCTAGTATTTTTATAGCTAAACTCTTAAGATAAAACCTTTTTTTTTAACGTGGCAAACCATTTTTCACAACTTGCAAAAAAGTCAAAAACAAATGGAAACGCAGAAAAAATTGCAAAAGAACAACCAGGTAAGCCATCTCTAGACATTTATAAACTTGGTGATGATGTATTAAGACAAAATTCCAAAAGAATAACTAAAGTTGACGAATCGATTAGAAAACTTGCTAGAGAAATGCTTCAAAGCATGTATGCAGCTAAAGGAATTGGACTTGCTGCACCTCAAATTGGAATCAACAAAGAGCTTCTTGTCATAGACATAAATTTTGAAGATTCAGCAGCAGAACCTTTAATATTAATCAATCCAGAAATTACAGACTTTGGAACAACCCTTAATTCATACGAAGAAGGCTGCTTGAGTATACCTGGCGTCTACTTGAATGTAGTAAGACCATCAACTATAAAATTAAAATTTAGAGATGAAATGGGACGACCACGTAAAATGAAAGCAGATGGACTTCTAGCGAGGTGTATTCAACACGAAATGGATCACTTAAATGGAATATTATTTGTAGATAGAGTTACATCAAAAGATGATTTGAACAAAGAACTTTTAAAAGAAGGGTTTAACAAAAAAGACGTTATCTCAATTAATTAATTTAATGACTGAAACAACAATATTTCAAAAAATCATTAATGAAGAAATACCCTGCGATAAGCTTTATGAAGATAAGTTTTGTATTGCGTTTAATGATATCCAGGCACAAGCTCCAGTACATTTTTTAGTGATTCCTAAAAAACCAATAATCAGTTTATTAGAGTGTATTGAGCAAGATACAAATTTATTAGGGCATTTACTTTTTGTTGGTAGCAAAATAGCTAAATCAAAAAATTTAACTAATTGGAGAACAGTAATTAACACTGGAGCAGAATCTGGACAAACAGTTTTTCATTTACATATTCACTTTTTATCTGGAAGAAAAATGAATTGGCCTCCAGGTTAAAACTCTCGAAAGAAATATTAATGGGTTATAAATAAATAAAAAAAACAAAATGAATACTCCAAAGTCCTTAAATACAGAATCTAAAAATTTATTCAATTTAATTTCAAAAAATTGGGAAGAGCTAGATGATTCACTGAAAACTAAGTTAATAAAAATTTGGCATGTTTTAACTTATAAATGGCAACTACAAATTTTATTTAATTTACCTTTTCTACTATGGTGGTCATTAGATAAATCTTTTCCAAAAGTTCATGAATTTGATGCAACATTCTTGAATTACTTGAATTTACCTGACTGGGCACTTTCATTTATTGGCTTTGGTCAATAGACTACTAAAAGTTATAATTTATTTCATAACACTAGTCGAGTAATGAATAAAGCCGTTAATAATAAATCCAAAATACTGTACCAATTACAAAAATTAAGGAAGCTATCTCAGCCGTTTTTTCTTCCCATAGATCAATGTAATGGATTCCAGTTTATATGGCTTTTGATTTCTCTTTTATTTTGTGTTGGTGGAGTAGTACTTGTTGGTCTCACAGGAATAATAAGTTTTTTTGAAAGCTTTCAACCAATTTTTCTCGAAAAGTATTTCGGAGGTGTAGTAAGCACTGTCAATTCAATTTGGGCTGGGAGTTGGGGATTGCTTTTCTCTGCATTATTTCTAATTGGATCAGGAAGCTTTTTTAGCTTAAGACGTCAATTAAAAAACCGTAGATGGTTACATTGGTTATTCCTTGCGATAATTGTATTAATGCTTTTAGCTGTAAACGGAATAAACGCAGGTATTGGATTCATTGCAAGAGATTTAACAAATGCTTTAGTAGAAAAACAAGAAGATGGATTTTATCGGATATTGGGGATTTACGCTTGTTGTTTCGCTGTGGCTCTACCAATACGGGTGTCCCAAATATTTTTTACATATAAGTTAGGAATTATTTGGAGAGAATGGCTTTCAAAAAGTCTAGTTAAAGATTATATGACTAATAAAGCTTATTACCAGTTAAATCCCAATGATGAAGAACAAACCGATGTGGATAATCCCGATCAAAGAATCACAGATGATACCCGAGCTTTTACTGGGCAAAGTCTCTCTTTCACATTAGGTATTTTTGATGCCCTACTAACATTTTCACTTAATATTCTTATTTTATGGAGTATTAGTACGACACTTACTTTCTCTTTATTTGGTTACGCCGCATTTGCAACTTCTATCCTCTTAATTGCTGGAAAAAATCTTGTGAAGATTGACTTTGATCAACTCAGATATGAAGCAGATTTTCGATATGGCTTAGTACATATTCGAGATAATGCTGAATCAATAGCCTTTTACTCTGGAGAGAATCCTGAGCAAAGTGAAACTGAAAGACGCTTAGGAGAAGTGGTGAGAAACTTTAATTTACTGATTATATGGAGAGTAATAATAGACGTCATGAGAAGATCCATTAATTATGCTGGAAATTTCTTTCCATATTTAATAATGGCAATCCCTTATTTTAAAGGTGATATTGATTATGGTCGCTTTATTCAGGCAAGCTTTGCATTTGGAATGGTTGAAGGTTCGTTATTTTTCATTGTTAATCAAATCGAAGAACTTGCAAAATTTACTGCTGGTATTGGCAGATTAGAAGGATTCCAATCAAAAGTTGAATCCATTAGTCAAACCAATCCAACAAGCAATCAAAACGTTATTTCAGATTACCCCTCAATTCTTATTAATAATGCTGACCTTCGCCCACCAGGATCAAATAAAACTATAATTAAAAATTTAAATTTGAGCATCGACAATAATCAATCACTTTTGGTAGTAGGGCCATCTGGGTGCGGAAAAACATCTTTACTAAGAATGATTAGTGGTTTATGGGAACCCGATCAGGGAGTAATTAAAAAACCAAAAATTGGGGAATTATTATTCATACCTCAAAAACCATATATGCTACTTGGTTCTTTAAGGGAACAATTATGTTATCCCACAGAAGTCAAGAAATTTAGTGACGAACATCTTACTTCTGTACTTCATGAAGTAAATTTAAAAACTTTAGTGGATAGGTATCCTAATCTTGATATCAAACAAGATTGGCCACGAATTCTTTCCTTGGGCGAGCAACAAAGATTGGCTTTTGCAAGACTCTTACTAAATTCTCCAAGATTTGCAGTACTTGATGAAGCAACAAGTGCTTTAGATATTAACACTGAAAAAAAACTATATAGTTTACTTAAGGAAAGAGAACTTTCTCTTATTAGTGTTGGACATAGACCTAGCTTGAAAGATTTTCACGAGAATATTTTAGAATTAAATGGACAGGGAGACTGGAAATTATTGACGTCTGATAAGTATAATTTTAAAGATTAACAAAAAAAATGAATTCGAAAGAAGAACAAACTAACTCAGATGTCACTAATCTAGAGAGTGAAAGTTTTATAGAACAGCAGAAAGATCCAAATTATATCAATGAACAAATTGGAGAAAATCAATTAGATGAAAATTCGATAGAAATTAAAAATGAATATAAATTTGGATGGAGTAGTTATTCTGAAAAAACTAATGGAAGATTTGCAATGATTGGATTTCTCTCAATAATATTGATTGAACTATTTAGTAAACAATCATTTTTAAAATGGGCAGGAATCCTATAATTAATCATCAAATCTAGAACTGTTATCTCTAGGTTTTTTCTTGTTAGTTCCAACGTTATATCTACTATTTTGATTTTTTGAACTTGATCTAGCTGAAGAGCTTACTCTACGAGTCTCACGTGGTTTTTTAGCTTGATTAGCCTCTTTAAAGGAAGCATCTTCTACTTGAGTTGTTGAAGTTTGCTGCCTAATAGGGGATCTAGTAGGTTTCTTTCTTAATGGAGAAGAATCAGCAGGAGGAGAGATATTATCTTGTGTAGAAACTCTACGATTCATTCTGGGTCTTGACCCTGTTTTAACTTCATCGCGAGATAAATTTCTTCTTTCACCAAAGTTATTTGTTTCTAGTTGTTTCCTATTTCTATCTTCAGAAGTCTGTCTTCTCCTTCTTATAGGCTCGTCATTTTCAAACTGACTTATTTCCCTTGTAGATGGCCTACTTCTACTGGCTGCAGCAGAGGGTATGGCTCTTGAAACATTCCTCCTACGAGATCTCCCCTCCGTATAGTCTTCTTCAAATTCATCTTCTTGAGGTTTAAATCTTCTAGATGGTCTTTCCGATTCTTCAAACCTATCATAATCGTCATTAAATCGACCTCTAGAATTTCTTGGAACATCAGAAATAGGATCATCATCAAAATAAGATGATCTTCTAGCTTGATCAGTAGCAACTCCCCTTAATCGCACACTTTCATATGCGAAAAAAACTGTAGTTCCTGCTAATAAAAACTGACCAAACTGAAGGATAGGATCTAACCTCCAGCCTTGAAAAAATAATATTCCTCCGCACAAAAGTCCAATTGCTGCGAAGAAAACATCATAATCCCGCGCCAAGGCAGGCTTAAAGGACCTCAAAAAATAAAGGCCTCCTCCACATACCGCGAGAACTATACCAACAATACTGGCCCAATTGAGACTAGCATTGACCACATTCTTTCTCCAAAAATTTATTTTTTAAAGGGTTACTTATATCCCCTATATATATAGTGTACTTAAAACTTTTACAAAAACTAGCGTCTTCCAGTAGAAGTACGATCGAGGGAATCTTTCTGGCTGACAAAAATCAAAAATGCAGTGGCTGGAATAACGATAAGTAAGGCAGCAGCAATAAAACTACCTATCATTCCCACTGCGGAATTATTTGCAACTTCAGCAGAAAAATCTGCGGCTAGTAATAAATTTGAGATTTGAAACACTTTTTAAAATATTAAATTCTCAATTTATAATACGAATTAAATACGTTTCAATGGGTTATTTATTAAGATGAATTAAATAATTGTGATTTCCTTGCTTTTAAACTCTTTTCAACTTTTAGATATTAGTTTAGGAATTTCTCTTTCATATCTAACGATAGTTTTTCTAATAAGATTAATACTTACTTGGTACCCAAAAATTGATTTAAGTAAAGGTCTATGGTTATTAGTTTCAATACCATCCAGCTCTATTCTTAATTTAACAAGAAAACTAATTCCTCCTATTGGAGGCGTTGATGTTGGACCCGTAATTTGGATCGGAATTATAAGCTTTTTTAAGAGAAATATTAGTCGGTCAGCAAGGGCTTATAAAACTTGCATTGCATTCACATATTTCATAAAAATTTTTTAATTATTTCTCAGTAATTTGGCAATAATTCTTCTTCTACATATTTAGTATGTATCTTACCCTGTTTAAATTTAGATTTATTAAGTAAGGTTAGATGAAAGTTAATTGTTGTAGGAATACCAGTTACTGCACATTCATTTAAAGCTCTATTCATACGTTTAATTGCAGTATTACGATCCTTTCCCCATACTATTAATTTACCAATTAAGGAGTCATAGAAAGGAGGAATTTCATAGCCTGTATAGACATGACTATCCACCCTTACACCAGGGCCACCAGGAGGAAGCCACCCAGTTATTTTTCCGGGTGATGGCCGGAAATTGTGAGAAGGATCTTCAGCATTGATTCTACATTCAATGGCATGACCGTTTAAATGGATATCATCCTGATTAAATTCCAAGTTTGCTCCGCTTGCGATTTTAATTTGCTCAGCTATTAAATCAACTCCTGTAACCATTTCAGTAACAGGATGTTCAACTTGAATCCTAGTATTCATCTCCATAAAATAAAAATTATCATCACCATCAACTAAAAATTCAACTGTCCCCGCCCCTTCGTAGCCGATACTTTTTGCAGCAGCAATAGCTGCGTTCCCCATTTTTTTTCTTAGCTCAGTATTAATTGCAGGACTAGGAGACTCCTCTAGTAACTTCTGATGTCTTCTTTGAACTGAACAATCTCGCTCTCCTAAATGAACAACATTACCCGACCTATCAGCCAAAATTTGAATTTCTACATGTCTTGGCTTCTTTATAAATTTCTCCATATATAAACCATCATTACCAAAAGCTGCTTCTGCTTCGCCTTGAGCTGCTTTAAACATTTTTTCTAGATTATCAGAGTTTTCAACCAACCGCATACCTCTTCCACCTCCTCCAGCAGTGGCTTTAATAATTACCGGATAGCCAATATCATCTGCCAATTTATAAGCCTCATCAACATTTGATAACAAGCCTTTACTACCAGGTACTGTTGGAACTCCAACTGCTTCCATAGTTTCTTTAGCTGTAGACTTATCACCCCATAGATCTAATAGCTTTAGGAGATGGGCCAATAAAAACTATGCCGTGATCATTACACATCTCAGCAAATTTATCATTTTCCGCAAGAAATCCATAACCAGGATGAATAGCATCAACTCCTCTCGATGTAGCAGCAGCAAGTATATTTGGAATATTTAAATAACTCTTATTACTTAATGAATCTCCTACGCAAACCGCCTCATCAGCAAGCTGCACATGCAATGCTTTTTTATCTACAGTGCTAAAAACTGCAACGGTTGCAATACCTAGTTCTCTACAACTTCTGACAATTCGTAAAGCTATTTCTCCACGATTAGCAATTAAAACTTTTTCAACCATTATGAAAATAAAATTGAAGAAATGAAATGACTTAAAATAAAAAATTATTTGCCAAAGTATTCAACAAAATTTTTTAGTGATCAGAGGACATTTTTTACAATACAACCTAAAACGTTATATATGTATAAATATTTGTTTTATGCAATAGAAAAATTATTCATCATATTCAAAAAAACTCTTTTCGAACTACATTCTTAATTCAGCCAATAATGTATGATATTTTTAAGGTTTAAGCATCTCCTGGCTGCTAAAAACCCTTTGCGGACGTGGCGGAATTGGTAGACGCGCACGTCTAAGGAGCGTGTGGCTTCGGCCTTGCGAGTTCAAGTCTCGCCGTCCGCATTTGATGTATTCTGGCTTAACTGCAATGAAAAAAGAATCAGTTGCAGTAGTTATAATTTCCAATGGTCCTGGTGAATTAACTACATGGGTAAATCCTGTAGTTGATGAGCTAAACAAAATAAAAAATTCACTACGGGATGAAGATAAGCAAGATTTCTCTCTTAGGTTAGTCCTTGTTCCTTGCCCAAATGCCACTGGTAAAGAATTTTTAGTTGCAAATTCATGGAATAAATTCGAATTAATTACAAAATCCAAAAGTTTTTGGAAATTATTAATAAAGCCACATTCTTTTGCTGATTGGCCAAAAAAAGGGATAGTTATTTTCCTTGGTGGGGATCAATTTTGGAGCATTTTACTAGCTAAAAGATTAGGTTATTTAAATATCACATATGCTGAATGGGTTGCGCGATGGCCTAAATGGACCGACGAAATTGCTGCCATGAACTTAAAAGTAAAAGAGTTAATACCTAAAAGATATAAATATAAATGTAAAGTCATTGGCGACTTGATGGCAGATATCAAACTTAATAGCGAAATATCATTAAGAAATAAAGAAAAACACTACATCGCATTGTTGCCTGGTTCTAAGAAAGCAAAGCTTTCTGTTGGAATTCCTTTCTTCTTAGAAGTTGCAGATCATATCGCTGAAGAAAATCAAAATATAAACTTTATAATTCCCATTGCACCAACTACCGATAAAAGTGAATATTTATTCTTTCAAAGCGACAACAATCCAATTGCTAAATATTACTCATCAAAAATCAAAACAATTAAAAACTTCAAATCCTCTCGTTTTGATTATGTAATTGAAACATCAAAAAATACAAAGATTTATCTAATCAAAAAACATCCTTGCTATGAAATATTAAAAGAATGTGATCTTGCAATTACAACTGTAGGAGCAAATACTGCAGAATTAGCAGCAATTAGTCTACCAATGTTAGTTATTCTGCCAACTCAACATTTAAATATGATGAATGCGTGGGATGGAATTTTTGGAGTAATAGGAAAAATTTCATTTATAAATAGATTCCTAACTTTTATAATTAAAAATTTATATTTTAAAAAAAAGAAGTTTTTTGCTTGGCCAAATATTAAAGCTAAAAGAATGATTGTCCCTGAAAGGATAGGTAATATTTCGCCAATAAAAATTGCAAAAGAAGTATTATTTCTTATTAAAAATAGAGACCAATTAAAAATTATTAAGGATAATCTTCAGAAAAAAAGAGGAAATAAAGGTGCTGCAAAAAAACTTGCTGCTATAGTTATTAATTCAATAAAAAAACTTTAACAATTACCAGGGGTCATCAATTTCAAATTTTTCTGACTTTTTATTATCTTGAACTAAATTTTGTTCATCTAGTGGTTCAATATCTAAAGTTTCAGTTGCATTTTGAATTGGTCTTTTAGAAGCTAATTTTGAAGTTGGCTGTTTCTTTTCATTAAACTCTACATTGTTTTTTTCATCTATTTGATTAACACTATTTTGATTCTCTATCTGATCAGAATCATCATTATCCATGTATAGCTTTTTTCTGTTATTTATTTCATCTGCAAAATCCTTTATTTCAACATATTCAAGTTCATCTTCATAATCATCTTCATAATCATCTTCATAATCATCTTGTTCAAGAACTTCTTCATATTCCTCGACCACATTGTTTTCCTGTTCTGATTCAGAACCTGAAAGTAACTGATTCTCAACAGGTACAAGATTTGCTGAATATCCATTAGCTTCCCTTTCATCCCATGAAGAACCCCCGACTCCAAGTTTCTCGAGTAGTCCACTACTTAGTTGCTTCAATTTCTCTTCAGCACCTTCATAAACAATAATCCTATCGGTACCACTACTTACAATTTCCTCAACAGGTATTTCCCAAGTACTTAAAACTCCCTCGCCTAAAAGCGGAACACCAACAGCACCCATAACAAGAGATATCAAATCCCCAGTCTCAATATCAAAAGAAAAGCCAAGAACTCTTCCCAGAAGTTGTCCAGATTCTGTAATCACTTGACAATTAATTACCTTCCCATACCTTTCTGGAGAAAAACTTTCACTCAAAGAATCTAGGGAGTCAACTAATATGACATCTCCAACTTGCTTTATACTTTCTAAAGGCATCCATTTTGGCAAACCTGGTAAAAATCTTGTAAGTGGATTATCTCTTAGTCCCAAAGCGACCACCTCTCTTCTATCAATATCAACAACAACTTCGCCAACTACGCCTAGCCGCCTTCCAGTATCAGTAGTTATCACTTGTGTTCCCATTAATTCTGACCTTAACCATAAACGTTCACTAGGAACCGAGTTAGGGAGATTCTTATTAGCAGATGTGTTAGACAAGCTCATAAATTTCTTTTTATCATTCTGACGTATAAATTTAAAAAAGTGGGTTTATGCAGCATTTGGTAACCCAAGAACTTGAGTATTAGCACCTCTTGCTTGCGCAACCCCAATTGTTCGTTCAGATGCACTAATCATAGGCCTTCTATGACTTACGACTATAAATTGAGCATTTGATGACTGATTTGATATTAGTTTTGACAACCTTTCAACATTAATACCATCTAAAAAACTATCAACCTCGTCTAATGCATAAAAAGGAGAAGGTTTATACTTTTGCAAAGCAAATAAAAAACTTAAAGCAGTTAACGATTTTTCACCACCTGACATAGAAGCTAATCTTCTGACATTTTTTCCCTTGGGATGAGCCACTAAAGTTAATCCTCCTTCTAAAGGAGAATTAGGATTTTCAAGTTGAAGAAATCCATCTCCATCAGATAAATTTGCAAAAATTTCTCTAAAATGTTTATCAACTTCTGTGAATGCTTGCATAAAAGCTTCTTGACGCATCGTAGATACAGTTTCAATTCTCAGCAATAATTCAGATCTTTCATTAGATAGAATTTCTAATTTTTCTCGCAAACCATTTAATCTCTCAATTAATTCTTCTAGTTCATCAAGAGCCAACATATTGACAGGTTCTAAGCTTTCTAGTTTTGCATTTATAATTGAAATATCTGATTGCAAAGATTCGAGACTCTTCCCTTCATATTCTCCAAACTCCGGGGAAGGATTAGGTAGATCTTTTTTATAATTTTCTAATTTTATTTTCTCGCTCCGCATCTCTTCTTTAAGGGAATGCATGTCCCTTTCAAGATATTCAAGCTTTAACAGATAGTTATTATATTCTTGCCTTTTATTTGAAATTGAAGAGTTTAATTCATCTCTTTTCCTTCTCAATAAACCTAAATTCTTCTCTAGAGAATTTTTTTGATTATCGAGATCTGAAAGCTCTTTTTTAAATTGATCTCTTTTTTCAATCCATTCACTATGAGCAATTGCGAGTTGTTTAATAGATTCCTGCAAGTTTTTTTCTTGAAGTAAAGTAATTTTTAATGAATTATTGATACGCTCTTTATTTAGAGCAAATTGATTCTTTTTATCTTGTAATGTATTTCTCTCTTTAATAAGTAATTCAAGTTTTTTATCAAGATTATTAAAATCTTCATTAAAAGCTATTAATGAAGATTTTTGATTTTTTTCATAATTTTCCTTTTGAATGGTTTGCAGTTTATCAAACTTATCGTGATAAGGCTTCAATTGATTTTTTAAATGACCTAACTCGTTAACTAATAAATTATTAGCAGTATCAAGTTTATTTAATCTCGATTTGCAATCTTCAATTCTTTGCGAGACAGCTTTAAGAGAATCTTGATTTACTTCAATTTCTTTATTAAATGATGCACAATCCTCAATTATTTGACTGCGGTTAGAATTTAATTTACTAAGTCTATTATTTTTTAGTATCAAATCATTATTTGACTCTTTTAAAGCTTCTTCGATAACTAATAATCTTTCTTTTATAGGACTGGAATCATCAATATCAATGTTACTTCCAAACCTATAAGCCAAATCTTTATTTAACTTACTGCCTCCTGTAATAGCACCACTTGCTTCTAATAATTCACCACTTAAGGTAACCAACCTATTTTTTTGTGTAGATAACCTAGCTGAGGATAAGTCTGAAAAAACTAAAGTATCTCCAAAAACATATCGAAAAACATCTGAATAAACTTCATCAAAAGTAATTAGATTAATAGCTTTATCAATAAATCCACTCTCCCTATTATTTTCAAATCTTGAAATTGCATAATTCTTTTTTTGACTTTTAATTCTATTTAAAGGTAAAAAAGTTAATCTTCCCGCTTTCTTCTTTTTAAGAATTTCAATTGCTTTTGCAGCAATATGATCATTATCAACAACAATTTGTCCTAACCTATTTCCAGCAGCAATTTCTAATGCATATCTATTTTTCTCACTAACCTCTCCAAGTTGAGCTACATAACCATGTATACCCTCTAACCCTGCCTCCAAGAGAATTCTGAGAGCATATGAACCTCTAGATTCGTTTAAAGCTTCCTTCCTGCTTTCGAATCTAGATAAATCCTTTTCAAGCCTTAATTGCTCGTTATCTAGCCTTGATTTAGTTTTAATTAATAAATCGATTTCATTTTTTAAAGAATGAATTTCTGCGCTATTACTTGCCAAGTTTTTATTCTTTGTATCGGATG
>CACLYZ010000020.1:0-18906 GCA_902611225.1 uncultured Prochlorococcus sp. | reverse complement strand
CTAGTGAAGAAGAAATCGCTGAGAGTATGGAAATGACAATCGAAAAATTAAGATTTATAGCTAAAAGTGCGCAACTTCCTATTTCTTTAGAAACTCCAATAGGGAAAGAAGAAGACTCAAGACTAGGAGACTTTATAGAGGCTGATATAGAAAATCCAGAGCAAGATGTTTCTAAAACTTTGCTAAGAGAAGATTTGGAAGGAGTATTAGCCACTCTTAGTCCAAGAGAAAGAGATGTTCTCAGAT
This sequence comes from uncultured Prochlorococcus sp., assembly GCA_902611225.1. Lineage (GTDB taxonomy): Bacteria > Cyanobacteriota > Cyanobacteriia > PCC-6307 > Cyanobiaceae > Prochlorococcus_A. The sequence goes on along the minus strand of CACLYZ010000020.1, from coordinate 18,660 downwards.
TGAGATATGGAATTGATGATGGAAGAATGAAAACTCTTGAAGAAATTGGCCAGATTTTTGATGTGACGAGAGAAAGAATTAGACAAATAGAAGCAAAAGCCCTAAGAAAACTTAGACATCCAAATCGAAATGGGGTTTTAAAAGAATATATAAAATAAAAAAAGTTAAGTATAATAATTAGCTTTAAAAACTGGCAAAATAATAGCTTAAAATAAATTCGACTTAATTTTTAATTCAAACTCAAAATAATATTTAATGACTAATTTTAAGCTAAAAATAGCTAGTAGGAGAAGCAAGCTAGCAATGGTTCAAACTTTATGGGTTAAAGATCAACTAGAAAGGAATATTCCCAATTTAGAGGTATCTATAGAAGCTATGGCAACTCAAGGTGACAAAATCCTTGATGTAGCCTTAGCAAAAATAGGCGACAAAGGCTTATTTACAAAAGAACTTGAAGCACAAATGCTCGTAGGACATGCAGATATAGCAGTCCATTCTCTAAAAGATTTACCGACCAATTTGCCTAGTGGCCTTAAATTAGGATGCATTACAAAAAGGGAGGATCCTGCAGATGCTTTAGTAGTAAACAAAAAAAATGACTGTTATAAATTAGAAAACTTACCTGAAGGTTCGATTGTTGGAACAAGCTCCCTAAGAAGACTTGCACAATTAAGAAATAAGTACCCACATCTTGTTTTCAAAGATATCAGGGGAAATGTTATTACAAGAATTGAAAAATTAGATGCAGGAGAATTTGATTGTATAATTCTTGCTGCCGCTGGTTTAAAGAGATTAGGCTTTGAATCAAGAATTCACCAGATTATCCCAAGTGAAGTTTCCCTTCATGCCGTTGGCCAAGGAGCACTAGGCATTGAATGTAAATCTGATGATAAAAAAGTTTTAGAAATTATAAATATCTTAGAAGATAAACCCACCAGTCAAAGATGTCTAGCAGAAAGGGCTTTTTTAAGAGAGCTTGAAGGTGGATGCCAAGTCCCAATAGGTGTGAATAGTAAAATTCAGAATGAACAACTTTGCCTTACTGGTATGGTTGCATCTCTTGATGGGAAAAGGCTTATTAAAGATCAATATATTGGCAATATTAATGATCCCGAAGAAGTAGGCAAAGAACTAGCTAAAAAATTAAAGCAGCAAGGTGCCGAAGAAATATTAAGCGAAATATTTGAAAAATTTAGAGAAAAATAAAATTCGTTAATTTACTAATTTAGGATCAATTTCTTTTTTGTATCTCTCTTCACAATCTTTAATCACTTTAACAGCTTCTTCTATCCCAAAAAAACCATTGACAGTACATGTTCCTGGTTTTTTTAGATCTTTGTAGTGCTCCCAATAATATTTTGTTTCTTTTAACCAATGATCTCCAAGGTCTACATAAGTTGAGATATGATCCATTCTTTTATCATCTGCGAGAACCGCTATTACCTTATCATCGACCTCTCCACCATCATCAAATTTCATCACCCCAATAATCCTTGCTTCCACAATAGATCCTGGTATCAATGGCTCAGTTACCCCAACAATTTCTACATCAAGGGGATCTCCATCTTCATCCCATGTCCTTGGAATACATCCATAAGCAAAAGGATACGCAAGTGATGAATAACCTACCCTATCAAGTTTAAGATGGCCCGTTTCTGTAATTAATTCATATTTATTTATGGTATTAGAGTTCAATTCAACAATAGTGTTTATTATTGTATTTGAGCTGTCAGTGAAAGCATTTAGTATGTGCAATAAATTTGGGGTAACCCTGCTTGGGGACTGATTAAGATTTGCCATCAAGAAATTATTTTTGTTTATCTTACATCCTCACACCTAACCAAATTCTTTAAAAGTAATGTTTCAGCAAAAATCATTTATTTTAGACCTTAAATGATTAATAAAATAGTTTGGCGATAGTTCTTCATTAGTTACAGCTCTTACCAACTCCATACAATTAACTGATCTGCCATATTTATGTATATTATTTTTTAACCAAAAGATGATCTTTTGATATTCACCATTTTCAATTAAGTTGTCAATCAAACCTATGTCTCTTTCCATTTGAGAAGATATTTGCGCACTTATAACATGTCCTAACAAATATGAGGGGAAATATCCAAACGCCCCTTCACTCCAATGAACATCTTGAAGACAACCTTCTGAATCATTAGATGGTTTAATTCCCAGGAGTTCATCATATCTTTTATTCCATTCTGTTGGAATATCTTCAGCAGGTAAACCTCTTTCAATTAAATCTATTTCAAGTTCGGTTCTTATTAATATGTGTAAGCCATAAGTCAATTCATCCGCTTCAACCCTATTAAATCCTGCTTCCAAATGATTAATAGATTTCCATAGTTCTAAATAATTATTAAAAGAACATCCAGCTGAAACAAATTTGTTAAAAAATCTTTTTGAAAAAGATTTGGATTTAACTATTCTATTTTCCCAAAATAAAGATTGACTTTCATGAATACCCATAGAGGTTGCTTGACCTAAAGGCCAAGCAAACCATTGATGACTTTGAGATGGCAAACCCTGCTCATAAATAGAATGCCCCCACTCATGGGCAGTTGCTAAAAAACTTGATAATGGTTCGCCTTCAACAATTCTTGTCGTAATCCTGTAATCATTAGGCCCTAATGTAATCGAAAAAGGATGGGGAGATTTACCAACAACAACTAGATCTTTATCTCTCCCAAACTCATCAAGTAATTGAGAACATAAATTATGTTGAGATTCTGTGCTCAAATCCCAGTTATATTTCTTAGGTTTATTAATCCCTCTAATCAACTCTGGGAGAGTATCTTTCAAAGGCTGAAACATTTTATTCAGCCACTTTAAAGTTAATTCAGGCTCAAAGGGTTGGGCTAAAGTTTCCCATGGTGAATATTGATCTGATATTTGTTTTGCCTCTTCAATCCGCAATTTAACTAATTCTTCAAAGAAAGGAAGAAAAATTTTAAAATCTGATTTTTCCTTAGCTTCTTGCCAGCTTTCATACCCTTTAGATTTAGCCTTTGCTAAAGACTCAACTAATTTAGGATCTAAATTTCTTTCTCTATTAAATTCCTTCAATAAAAGACTAATATTTCTTTCTTTATCTTTTATGAAAAGTTGATTATCAAAATTTCGTTCAATATCTGCTAATTCATTTTTAGCAGATTGTATTAAATTAGAAAATTCCTCGGAAGAATTTCTTTCATGCAATGCTTTTGCAATATAAGTAAGTTGTTCAGACCTCCAAGAAGCACCTTTCTTTGGCATTCCAGTATTCTGATCCCAATAAAGTGTATTTTGGATTGAACCTAATATTTGTGTTTCTTTAAGGTAAGCACCCAGATTATTCCAATGAGTTTCAGCCAAAGATTTAAATGGAAATTAAATTTATCTTAAGATAAAAATTTTACTGTCTGCAGTAAAACATGCATCTTTATCCATAATAGGATATTGATTAATTAAGTTTTAACTTATATGGAACAAATATTTTCAAAATTAAAATTCAAAACTCATGGCGAGGGTTTTATTGATATCACAAATGATTTAAATTTATGTGTTGAAAAAAATAATTTTAATTCCGGAATTTTAAATTTAACTTCACTTCATACAAGTTGCAGTTTAACTATTAATGAGAACGCAGATCCAAATGTATTGAGGGACCTAAAAAAGTATATGCAATCGTTAGTTCCCTATGATTCCTACTTAACCTTATCAAAAAATAGAGAAGAAATATCCTATAAACATTATCAAGAAGGTGCTGACGATATGCCAGCTCATATTAAAACATCCCTAACAAACACTTGTTTATCTTTGAGTTTTCAAGACGGGAAAATTATGCTTGGCACATGGCAAGCAGTTTATTTATGGGAACATCGATTTGATCCAAAAGAAAGAATCATTAATGTACATATAATTGGTGAGAAAAAGTAAGATATTTATAATGTAATAAGTCAGATTTGTTATTTTATGGAACCCTACATTTTGCAAGATGAAGAATTGAATGAATTAGTTGTCAAAATACCTGGCTGGGAAATTAAATCTAAACAAATCCAAAGAGAATTTAACTTCGCTAATTTTATTGAAGCCTTTGCTTTTATGACTAAGGTTGCTTTAATCTGTGAAAAATATAATCATCATCCTAACTGGGAGAATGTTTATGCAAAAGTAATAATTAAATTAAATACACATGATCTAGGAGGTATTACGAATCTGGATCAAACATTAGCTTCGGAAATCAACAAAATTTTCGATCAATAAAAATATAAACTTGTTTTCAACTATTCAAAATGTCTAAAAATTTATTGCCAGTTACTATTATTAGTGGATTTTTAGGTTCTGGCAAAACTACACTTCTAAATCATATTTTAAAAAATCAAGTTGGTATTAAAACAGCTGTTTTAGTTAACGAATTTGGAGAAATCGGAATAGATAATGACTTAATAATAGAAGGCTCAGAAGATATGATCGAATTAAATAATGGATGTATATGTTGCTCTATCAATGGCGAATTATTAAATACAGTATGCAAAGTTTTAGAAAGAGCTGAAAAATTAGACTATTTGATTGTTGAAACAACAGGATTAGCAGATCCATTACCAGTAGCCATGACTTTTGCGGCTGGTGATCTTAGAGAAAAAGTAAGATTAGATTCGATTATCACCGTCATTGATGGAGAAAATTTTGATTTTGAAATTAACAATTCAAGTGTCGCCTATTCTCAAATTTTATACGGAGATATTCTTCTTCTAAATAAATCTGATTTAGTAAATGAAAAACAATTAAAGAAAATAGAGGAGTTTATAAATAAAATAAAAAAAGAGCCAAGGATTTTGAGATCAACTAATAGTGAAGTTTCATTACATACAATAATGAGCGTTGGTCTATTTGAAACGGATACTTTTGAATTCGAGAAAAATAAAAAAAATGTAGAACAAAATTCAAACGATCACTCTTCCCATTCTCACGATCACTCTTCCCATTCTCACGATTTGATTAATAATATCGAGGGTTTTACCTCAGTTTCATATGAGACATTTGAACCATTTTCTTTAAGGAAGTTTCAATATTTCTTAGATAATCAAATCTCACAAAATGTATTTAGAGCAAAAGGAATATTATGGTTTATGGAAAGTGAAAGAAAACACATTTTTCACTTATCTGGAAAGCGGTTTTCTCTAGATGATGAGGAATGGACAAAAGAAAAATCTAACAAAATAGTATTAATTGGGAAAAACTTAGATCACCAAACTATTAAAAATCAACTGTCATCATGTAGATTTAATTCAGATTAGAGTTCATATTAGGATTTAATTAATTTTTGAAAATACGCATTAAAGGGCTTAAAAAAACATTAACAGAATTAAATTTTCTTTATTTCACTTCGTTTATTGTTTCACTTTTAGTAATCATTCCAATTTCCAATTTTCTTCTAGAGGGAATTGATTACATTATTAGTGGAAATTTTTCATTAGGCATTGCTGGAGGGAAAGAGGTATTAGGCACTTTAAAAGTTTTAATACTTACAAGTTTTTTTGGGGGCGGGTTAGGAACTTTAAATGGATGGTTACTTTCAAATTGTGATTTTAAGTTCAGAAAAATTCTCCGTATTTGTCAACTAGTTCCACTAGCTGCCCCAGCATATCTAATAACAGCTATTTTGCAGGATTTAGGAAGTATTTTTGGGTATCAAGTAACTGGTTTATGGTGGGGGGTATTAATACTTTCAATTTCTACTTATCCATATGTATTCATTCTTGCTAACGAAAGTTTTAATAAATTTGGAGTTAATCAAATCAATGCTAGTAGAGGATTAGGAGTAGGGCCTTGGAGCAGCTTCTTTAAAATTGCTTTCCCAATGGCGTTACCAGCACTAATAACAGGAATAAGTTTAATGTGTATGGAAGTAATGAATGAGTTAGGTACATTTGCATTATTAAACATACCAAGTATTTCTACTGGTATAGCTGAAAATTGGATAATTGAGGGTAATCCAAAAAGTGCTATTGGATTATCTTTGATAGCCTTATTAATCATTTTCACTTTAATTATTTTCGAAAAGTTATCAAGAAAAAAATCAAAGAGGTGGAGTGAAAATCCTGCATCAAAAGATTCTCAAGGATGGGAATTAAATAAAACTAGAGCTTTTTTAGCAATAATAATATCTTTATTTCCTCCAATTTTCTCTTTTGGGATTCCATGTTTTTGGGTTCTACTCAATATAGATCTAATTCAAAAAGGGTTATCTATAGAATTACTTAGCCTATCGTTAAGGACCATAAGTCTAGGACTTTTAACTGCATTAATAGCGATGCTATTCTCCTTAATAATTTCTTTAGTCAGACGCCCAAATAAAAGCTTTTTACTAGGACTAATAACAAATCTTGCGGGAATAGGTTACGCAATCCCAGGAACTGTATTAGCTTTATCTTTAATAAGCATTTCTTCTTCAAAATTTAGTTTTATTGCTATTTGCTTACTAATTTGGGGTTATCTTGTCCGATTTCTAACTATCTCTAAGGGTTCTATTGATTCAAGTCTTGAGAGAATTTCTCCTAGTCTTGATGAAGCAGCACTTGGACTAGGAGAGAATTGGCTGGGGATCATCAAAAGAATTCATCTACCTCTTCTCCAAGGACCAATATTCGTAGGATCACTTTTAGTTTTTGTTGACACGATAAAAGAATTACCCATAACCTTTATTTTAAGACCATTCGATTTCGATACATTATCTGTGAGAATATATCAATATGCTGGAGATGAAAGAATGGTAGAGGCAATATTACCGGCAATTCTTATCATGACTTTAGGCCTTATTGCATCAATGACATTGATACCAAGTTTAGAGAAAAAACACTAAATTCTTTTAGACACTTTTCTTATTAAGAAAGGTAAGCTTAACAACAAATCTGCCGAGGTAGATATAACCCTAAAATAAACTAAACTTATAAGAATTATATTTTCTGGAATACTTTTGCCAACAAATAAAAGGAGGCAAGCCTCAAAAACGCCAACTCCTCCTGGAGCTGCTGGGACTACCAAGCCTATGGACCATGACAAAGAAAAAGTTACTAATAAAAATATGATGTTCAGGGTATTACTTATATAAAAAGTATTTAAGCAAATATAAAACCCAAAAAATTTTGATAAAACAAAACCAATTTCAAGAAATAAAGCTCTAGAAGGGAAAAAAGAAACTATATTTATTCTCTCTTCAAATTGGCCCTTTGAATTTGGAAGTCTCAAAACCTCAAATACTTTCCCCTTAAGAGACCCTAATATTTTTAATATCAAAAAAATAAATTTTCTATTTAAGAATAATAAAGGAAAAATTAAAAAAAAATAAAGTGGTGAAAAAATTAATCCCATTGATGCCAAGAGAAAAGATCCACTCAACATAAAATAAGGTTCTATAAGCGTCGAATATAAAGCAATCTGTGGATTACTTATTTTTTTTATAAAATTAAATCTTTCAACAAAATGCCAAACCCCTCCAGGAACATATTTAAGAATATTGGTTAAAACATAGAAAGAAACTAAATTATTACTTTTAAATTCTTTCCCGAACCATTTAACAATATATTTCCATGCATAAGCGTTCAAGTAAATACTTAAAACACAAAATAAAAATGAAAAAAATAGATTAATTCCATTTCTTTCTAAATTGACATCAAAAGAAATTTGATCAACATTATCAAAAAAATAGATGCAAAAATATAACAAGCTTAAAATAAAGAAAATACTCTTTAAACCACCTAAATTAATTTTTTTAAGGAATTTGAAATATGTTTGATTACTTATATTAAATCTCATTTCCAGTTTTCAAATGCTTTAAATTTTTTACTTGATTCTTTTATTATTTTTCTTATTTCGTAAGTTGATATTTTATGCTCTAAATTTAATCTTAAAACCTCATCATTTTCTGGTTTCATAATTATTGATCCGTCTGGTTTCAAAGTTTGTTTAACTTTTATATTTCCAAAAATCGTTGAACATTCTCCTCTGCGTCTAAGTAATGTCCACCTTGACTGAGTTCTCTCACGTACTCCAATAGTATTGGAATAATCAAACCATAATCGCCTAAAAAATTCTTTTTTCTCTATGGGCAAGATTGCTTGAATAGAAAATCCAATTCTATTTTTTTTCATATTGATAGCTTGATAAGAAACATCATAAGCTCCCTCGATTCTAAGTTTCTCCACAAAATTAGATATATCTTCGGGTGTTTGGTCATCAATCCATGCTTCTTGAATAATTATCTCTTCACGCTTTGGACTAATTCGTTCATTATCATTAATAGAAGAATTATTAAATGAAGTAATTTTACAAACTCTTACCAAATTAGGGAATGGGAAATTAAGGTTTCCAATACCTACTCCATAAGAGCTAATAGAATATTTTGAAGGAGGTTCTAGATAGTCGACTAGATTAGCAAGTAAAGCAATACCAGTTGGTGTTGAGAGTTCGCCCTCTATTGAGTTCCAATCTGATAAAACCTTGATATTTTTTTGTCTTACTAGCTCTATTACAGCAGGAGCTGGTACAGATAATTTACCATGTTCAGTCTGAACAAAACCTTTCCCCAAAGTTGGTTCATTACAATAAACCCTCTTAGGATTTAAGTAATTCAATGCAGCACATACACCAATAATATCCACCAATGAATCTATAGCTCCAATTTCATGAAAATGAACATCATCAGATTTAATGCCATGAACTTTTCCTTCGGCAATTGCTAAAGACTCAAATACTCCATAAATTATTTTTTTTAATTTATCTTCTATGCAGCTTTTTAAAATTAGTTCCTTAATACTCTTCCAAGTTCTTTTAATAGGACTACAATCAATATTCTCAACCTTTGTCTTTATTCCTCGGATTGAACAACTTTTTGACTCTATAAAATTTAGTTGATATAGATCCTTTAATCCAATATCAATAAGTGGTTGTTCAATGACCTTTTTAGGCACCCCTAAATCATAAAAAGCTCCTAACAACATATCTCCAGAGATACCAGGAGAACATTCAATTAAAACATCTTCCATAAATCAAAGATTTCTTGACTGGTAAAATTGCGTTGAATATCAGGCTTTCATTCTAGTTTTTTTCAGAAAGACTTTTTTCAATCACTTCGTAATTTATTAATTTCAAAGAATTTCCATCTCTATTGATATCTAAACTTACAAAGCTATGGAGAAGTTCAAGAGAAAGCTCTCCTTTAATGACTAATTTAAAATTTTTATTTTTTAACTTTTTTGACTTTACAGCAGGGCAAATTTTAATAACAATTTCTTTCTTTTGAGTGTTGACAAAAACTAAGTCTCCTCTAACAGAAAAATAATTATCCTTTAGATCTAATTCTTCTAATAATTTTGAGAAATTAGTTTTTGAAGAATCATTAGGGAAATCATTCAGTTGATAGGGCTCCCAGATGCCTGCAACCTGTAAATGCAAGTTTTGAGTATTTTTATTCTTTGGATAAACAATCCAATAGTAACTTTTCTTTAAATCAATATGCTTTTTTAAAAGCGATAATGCTTTACCTAGTATTACTGTTTCAATTTTTTCGTCTTTATTGTCGATTAAAAAGCCTTTATTTAATTGCTCACTACTAAGGGGAGAAAATTTACCATTAACAATACCTATTGCTCTATGCTGTAGTTGGTTAGTAACTTTTGGGATAGGGTTTTTTAACATATTAAAAATTTGAAAATTACAATTTATCGTATTAAATTTCTCAATTTTCCTCCAAACTATTAAAAGACTTTAACGCATCGTCAATTGCATCAGAAGGATCAGTCGCATCATTCAAACTATTTTGTCTCCGAATCATTTCCACAAGTTCAAAAGGATTAGTTGGAAGTGAATTATCATCTTCTGTTTTAGTTGAGGTATCAATTTCTAATTCTTCAAATAAATATTCAGCATTTAGGTAATCACCTTTCAAGGAAATTAATAAAGTAAAAAAAATTGCAAAAGTAGTTACTCTAGGTAGGCTTTTGCAAAAATAATTTTTTATTTTATTTAATTTCAAAATTCTTTAACACCAAAAATTTTTGCTAATTTAATTTTACATAATATGGTAGAAATTTGTTAATAGCAACTTGGAATGTTAACTCTATAAGAACCAGACTTTCACAAATAATAGATTGGATTAATAAAGCCAATCCAGATATTCTATGTTTGCAGGAAACAAAAGTGATGGATGATAGTTTCCCTATTGAACCTTTTGAAAAGTTAGGATACTCAGTAGAGGTTTACGGGCAAAAATCATACAATGGTGTAGCTATTATTTCTAAAATAAAGCCAGAAAATGTTAAAAAAGGATTTTACGGTTGTACCGACTTTGATCAAAATATCGAAATTTTCCTAGATCAAAAAAGATTGATTTCTGCTGATATTAACGGCATTAAAATTATAAATGTTTACGTGCCAAACGGATCTTCTCTAGAATCTAATAAGTTTGAATACAAAATTAATTGGTTAAATTGTTTATCCTCATTTTTGGATGATCAAGAAAAAAAAGGAGAGTTAATTTGTCTTATGGGTGATTTTAATGTTGCTCCTTCTAACTTAGATATTCATGATCCAAAGAAATATGAAGGAGGAATAATGGCATCTGAGATAGAGAGAAATGCACTAAATAATGTTCTGAAAAAAAGATTAATAGATTCGTTCAGGATTTTTGAACAAAATACTGGCCATTGGAGTTGGTGGGATTACCGTAATAACGCATTTGAATTAAATAAAGGTTGGAGAATAGACCATATATATATCTGCAAAGAACTCTCATCAAAACTAAAAAGTTGTGTCATAGACAGCTCACCTAGGGGTAATCTGCGTCCAAGTGATCATGCCCCAGTAATGATAGATCTTAACTTAAACGACATAAATGTAGATTTTTTTGAGGATGAGGATAATTTCTTCGAAATATAAATAAAATAAATTGAATTTATTTAATGCCTGAGAACGCTTATTAATAAAGAGTTATCAAAAGTGAGATTGTTTTTTATAATGATTTCTTTAAAATTAATAATTTACAATGCAAACTATCGCAATAAAAATATCATAATGTAGAATTTCAATCTGATTGACAAAATTTTTACTTATTTCTAATTTAGAACATGACAAGATTTTTCTTAAAACATCATTTAGCTAAATTGTGACTGACATATTAAATTACACAAAATCTGAAGAAATTTTCTCTGCAGCCCAACAACTAATGCCGGGAGGAGTAAGCTCTCCAGTAAGAGCTTTTAAATCTGTTGGTGGCCAACCAATTGTTTTTGATAGAGTTAAAGGACCTTTCGCTTGGGATATTGATGGAAATAGATATATTGACTATATAGGAAGTTGGGGGCCGGCTATATGTGGACATGCCCACCCCGAAGTTACAACGGCATTACAGGAAGCAATAGAGAAAGGCACGAGCTTCGGAGCTCCATGCGTTCTAGAGAACAAACTTGCTGAAATGGTAATAGATGCAGTCCCATCTGTAGAAATGGTTAGATTTGTTAATAGTGGAACTGAAGCATGCATGGCTGTTTTGAGACTCATGCGAGCATTCACTGGAAGAGATAAAGTTATTAAATTTGACGGTTGCTATCACGGTCATGCGGATATGTTTTTAGTGAAAGCAGGATCTGGTGTAGCCACTCTGGGTTTACCAGATTCTCCAGGTGTTCCACGTACAACAACTGCTAATACACTTACTGCACCCTACAATGACCTTGAAGCAGTAAAAAAATTATTTTCTGAAAATCCTGATGCCATTTCAGGGGTTATACTCGAGCCTATTGTTGGAAATGCTGGATTTATTACTCCAGAACCTGGATTCTTGGAAGGATTAAGGGAATTGACCACGGAGAATGGATCCTTATTAGTTTTTGACGAAGTAATGACTGGATTTAGGATAAGTTATGGAGGCGCTCAAGAAAAGTTTGGGGTTACTCCTGATTTAACCACCCTTGGGAAAGTAATTGGTGGAGGCCTACCTGTTGGAGCTTATGGAGGCAAGAAAGAAATTATGTCAATGGTAGCGCCTTCAGGACCGGTATACCAAGCAGGTACTTTGAGCGGCAATCCTCTTGCGATGACTGCTGGAATAAAAACTCTTGAACTGCTCAAACAAGATGGTACGTACGATAAACTTGATTTAACAACTTCTAGATTAATTGAAGGGATAATTCAGTCTGCAGAAAATAACGGCATCGCTATCAATGGTGGAAGTGTAAGTGCTATGTTTGGATTTTTCTTATGCGATGGGCCAGTAAGGAACTTTGATGAAGCCAAAACAAATGATGCCGAACTTTTTGGTAAGTTGCATAGAGAAATGCTGCGACGAGGAATTTATCTAGCGCCAAGCCCCTTTGAAGCTGGTTTCACATCACTAGCTCACAGTGAAGAAGAAATTGATAAAACCATCGAAGCTTTTGACGAATCTTTCAATGCAATAAAAAAATAATCATCTACTTGTATTTCCTTAAAGAAAAATAAGTAAATGATTAAAACTTTAGAAAGATTATTTCTAAATAATTATCTTCTACCACCAACTATTACTGGGGGAGAGCCACCTTCTGAACCTGGTAAGCCAGGAACAACTTGCGTACTGCCATCCCATTTGTCGAGAAATAATTTGAAAAGTACTTGATCGTCGAGACTTCTATTTAATGTCTCATATCTAAGAGCTTCTTGTTCTGCAATTTCAACCTCTGTCTTTGCTCTTAGTAATTGCTGACCAGCTATTTGCTTTTGTTCAATCGCAGCTCTATATTCTTCAGCGATCTCTAATCCAGTAAGATCTAAACTTTTAACATCTACATAATCAAATGAATTTAGCTCTTGTGAAACGGTATCGCCAACTTTCTCAGAAATTACTGCGAATTCAGTAGCAATAGTTTCTAGCTCATATTGAGAAAATACTGATTTCAGAGCTTTTAGCAAAGATGGCTGAACAATTTTCTGATAAACATCGCTATTTCTGCTTGCAATTGTTGCAAAAATCCTTCCTGCTTCGTTAGGCTTTACTGAATACTTAACAGTAGCAGTAGCCCTAATAACTTGAAGATCTTTAGTCAAAGTTTCAAATTTTTCGGGCTGAACTTGAGTTTTTATATCAAATGGATATACAGACTGAATAAATGGAAGTTTAAAGTTTAAACCAGCTCTCCTAGAGGGGCCACTTACTTTACCTAGTGTCGTAACAACTGCAACTTGCCCAGAAGGTACAACAAATAGAGATTGTGTGAGCAAAAGAAAGCCTGTGAAAGACAATACAATCAGTAATGTTGCTGTCCCACCAGGACCTGTTGGTGTGACATTTTTAAAGGATGTTGACATTAAATTTTATCTTTATAGTTAATGATATTTAAATAGATTAATTAGTGCATTAGTAAGACATTTAATTAAAATGTTTTTTTAATAATTGAAATTTTATATAAAGATATTTATTAGTAGATATTTATATTAGTAGATATTTGATTTAAATTCTTTCAAGAGTTTCAAATAAAGCTCCTCATCTATCTCTCTAATGTCATATTCAGAGGGTAAAACACCATGCTTATGCTCATGCACCGCCATCCAACAAAATTTCTCTAATTCTTCTTTTGAAAAACGAGGGTATTCTTTTACCTTCTTAATCAATGATTTAATAAGAGATTCTGAATTACCTGCCATATTTTTAAATAATCATACTAAAGATATTATCTAAAGTTATTTGCTTTTAGAGGAATGTTCAAAGACTCTTCCAATTCACTAACAAGCTTAATTGCTAATTGAAGATCATTTTTACTCTTACTAGCAACTCTGAGTGTTTCTCCATTAATACTGACATTGATTTTTTTTATTTGATCTCTAATATTTTTACTGATTTTTTTTGCAATTTCTTGTTTAATTCCTTGTTTTAATAAAATTGCCTGTTTAATTCTATTGCCACTAACCATTTCAATTTCACCGTATTCAAATATTTTTAAAGATAAGTTCCTTTTTATTGCCTTTTGTCTAATTATGTCATTGACAGCATTTAAGGTTAGTTCGCTATTGGTGATTATAAAAATATTTTCTTTATCTAAATCAACTGAAGTATCTGTGCCCTTAAGATCGTAGCGCTGAGAAATTTCCCTTTTTACTTGATCCAAAGCATTGACTAATTCCTGTCTATCAAAGTCAGAGACCACATCAAATGAAAAACTTTCTGCCATAGTAAATTATCAAACGCTAAATATTTTTAGCATAAATCATATTTTAATAAGGGGAAATGGATTAATTTAATCAAAAAATAACAAACTAACCACTTTCCCCATTTCTTCCGCACATCTACAACTATTTAGCAAAGTTTCACTATCGTGAAAGGCAAAGCATATTAATTGATCGCACCTAGTAATTATTTCTTGATTACAAAGACTGCTTGCAAGTGGCAAAGGTAATTCATCATTTTCACTTTTTTCAACCAAATGCATAACCCTTTCAAGTTGATCCTTTATTTCAGGTATTTGCCTATCAAGACTTTGTGGTAATAAAACGGTTAAAAGTGATGGATTAATATCTAAGACAGCTCGTATAACTGCCGAATTAACTCCTTGAGATCCAGAAGTAAGGATATTATGTCCTTCCTCTGCTAACGACCTTGCTATCAACTCAATTAAGTGGATATCGACAACAGGTACGTGTCGACTACCCAAAAAAGCAATTCTCCTTTTCCCATTATCTTGGAGTTTTGCAAGTTCTTGAGCTAAGGCATCAACGCCTTCAGTTGCAGGTAAATCTAAAGAGCGGCTCAAAATAATAAAGTTCCTATATTTGAAATTAGCATTTATCTGAAAAATTGCAGGGAAAATCTATCTTTTCGAGAATTCTTTTTAGATTCACATGCTCTTGAACTAATTGAATAGCGTAAGACGCTTTAATTGATTCATGTATTCTGACATGACCAAAAGCTTGTTCAATAATTTCTACGGAGGTAAGAGTGTCTAATTCCACCTTTAAAATTGGTACCTCTAATTCTTCCGCTCTATGAATCAATTGTGACAAAGGATCCCCTAAACCAGTCAAAATTAGGCATTGAGTCGAAGCCTCCAAAGCAGCAAGTTGTATATCAGTTCTATCAGCTCCAGTAACTACAGCCATATTTCGTCTTCTTCTGAAAAATTCCATTGCAGAATTTACCCCCATTGCTCCAATACTTAAGGTTTCAACAAGTAATTGATCTTTTTCAGGGCAACAAATTACTTGGGCATCTAGTCTTCTTACGAGCTCACCAACGGTGACACTTCTAAGCAGTGGTGATTTAGGCATCACCCCAAACACTTCAATATCCAGATCTTTAAGAGAAGGTATTATTTCATTTTTAACTTTTTCAACTTCTTGCGGCAGCACACCGTTCAATACCACTCCCGCCAAGTTGTCACCTAATTGTTTTTTCGCATCAAGTAATGCATCCACGCTTTTACAATCTTCCCATAAGTTCACAATTAGAACTTTTGCATCTAAATCCTTAGCTAGTTGTGGGAGACTTAAGCCATAAATCAAACCTTCATGAAGACTTCCAGCTGCCTCTAAAATATTAAGACCTTCAAAATCATCATTCACCAATCCTTCAATCTGATCAAACCCTTTTCCTGGGAGTAAGTCTTTATTGAAGATTCTTTTTTCAGCTGATATATTATCCAATAATCCTACCGAAGAAATTAAATTTTCTTCTTTGATATTTAATGTAGACCCAATAAACTTAACATCATCATCTATTAATCCTTCATAAGACATTGAAGGAAGATTGGTAAGTTCAATACATGTTGCCAGAGGTTTTCCTATGCGTACTTTTTTTTTCTCCTGTAAAAGTCTTTTTGCTATCCCAAGAACCATTGCAGACTTACCACTAAATGGCTCACATGAACCAATTAATAATATATCGCTCATAATTAGTAAATTTATTTATCAATAGGTTCAAGATAATATTTTTTTCATAACTAAACAATTATTTATGAGTTTTAATTAAATAAAAAATAAATAATTTTTTGAAAATTTATTTTAATTATTTGGTATCTCATCAAAATCATTAAAAATGATAAATTCAACTAAAAACGAAAAAACTATAGGGATTACTGGAGCCTCAGGTGCGCTAGGGAAGGAATTAACAAAGTTATTTCGTCAAAAAGGGTATAAAGTCATTGGATTTACTCATAGTAAAACTAATTATGAAATAAATCTTGAATCTCCAAATGAATGGATTACATGGGAATGTGGGAAGGAGTCATCATTAAAAAAACAATTAGAAAAGATAGATATTTTAATTTTGAACCATGGTATCTATGATTTGAGTAGAGAAAATTCCAATTATGAAAAATCCATAGAGATAAATGCATTAAGCAAATTCAAATTCTTAAATTTATTTGAAGATATTGCTCTAACGTCTGATTCACTAATAAAAAAAGAGATTTGGATAAACACATCTGAAGCAGAAATATTACCCGCCCTAAATCCGTCATATGAGATTAGTAAATCCCTTATTGGTCAATTAGTTTCTTTCAAAAAAAATCTACTGGACAAAAATACAAAGAAAAAATTAATAATTAAAAAAATCATCTTAGGGCCTTTTAAATCAGAATTAAATCCTCTCGGAATAATGAGTCCCAAATTTGTTTCTAAAAAAATTTATGATTTAGCCAATTCAAAAAATTATTTAGTAATAATTAGTCCAAACCCTTTAACATATATACTTTTCCCATTGAAAGAATTTTTAAATTTTATATATTGCCAAATTATCTATAAATATAAATCTTAATGCCTAAAAATCTCGATCTGTCAATATTTCAATACCATCTTTTAACACAACTATTGTATGCTCCCATTGGGCCGATAGTTTTCCATCTTTTGTTATTACGGTCCATCTATCATTTAGTGTTTTGCAAAATTTAGTCCCTTCATTAACAATAGGTTCCACAGCTAATGTCATTCCTTCGCGAAGGACGACGTTAGGCAACTCTTTGGTCCGAAAATTAAATACCGATGGTTCTTCATGAAGATTCCGTCCAACTCCATGACCTGTATAATCTTCTACAACACTAAAGCCATTTTTTACAACAACGTCTTCGATTTCCCCAGCCACATCTAGAAGTGTATTCCCTGCCTTGATTTTCGAAAGCCCTGCATACAATGCTTTAAAAGCTATATCACTAAGTTTTTGAGCCTTTGGACTAACTTCTCCTACACAAATTGAGATACAACTATCTCCATGGAAACCATCTAAATATGCCCCTGTATCAATTTTAACCAAGTCACCATTTTTAATTATTTTATTTTTACTTGGAATACCGTGGACAACCTCATTATTAATACTAGAACAAATACTGGAAGGGAATCCATGGTAGCCCTTGAAACTTGGCACAGCTCCAAAACTTTTTATCCTCTTTTCTGCGAAATCATCTAAATCTTTTGTACTCATTCCAGGTTTAATTAAGTCATTAATTTCTCTCAAAACAGTAGCTACAATTCTGCTAGATTTTTTCATCAAATTTATTTCACGTGAAGACTTTATTTCCCTTTTTACTTGATCCAAAGCATTGACTAATTCCTGTCTATCAAAGTCAGAGACCACATCAAATGAAAAACTTTCTGCCATAGTAAATTATCAAACGCTAAATATTTTTAGCATAAATCATATTTTAATAAGGGGAAATGGATTAATTTAATCAAAAAATAACAAACTAACCACTTTCCCCATTTCTTCCGCACATCTACAACTATTTAGCAAAGTTTCACTATCGTGAAAGGCAAAGCATATTAATTGATCGCACCTAGTAATTATTTCTTGATTACAAAGACTGCTTGCAAGTGGCAAAGGTAATTCATCATTTTCACTTTTTTCAACCAAATGCATAACCCTTTCAAGTTGATCCTTTATTTCAGGTATTTGCCTATCAAGACTTTGTGGTAATAAAACGGTTAAAAGTGATGGATTAATATCTAAGACAGCTCGTATAACTGCCGAATTAACTCCTTGAGATCCAGAAGTAAGGATATTATGTCCTTCCTCTGCTAACGACCTTGCTATCAACTCAATTAAGTGGATATCGACAACAGGTACGTGTCGACTACCCAAAAAAGCAATTCTCCTTTTCCCATTATCTTGGAGTTTTGCAAGTTCTTGAGCTAAGGCATCAACGCCTTCAGTTGCAGGTAAATCTAAAGAGCGGCTCAAAATAATAAAGTTCCTATATTTGAAATTAGCATTTATCTGAAAAATTGCAGGGAAAATCTATCTTTTCGAGAATTCTTTTTAGATTCACATGCTCTTGAACTAATTGAATAGCGTAAGACGCTTTAATTGATTCATGTATTCTGACATGACCAAAAGCTTGTTCAATAATTTCTACGGAGGTAAGAGTGTCTAATTCCACCTTTAAAATTGGTACCTCTAATTCTTCCGCTCTATGAATCAATTGTGACAAAGGATCCCCTAAACCAGTCAAAATTAGGCATTGAGTCGAAGCCTCCAAAGCAGCAAGTTGTATATCAGTTCTATCAGCTCCAGTAATTGAAGATATAAATAATGGAAGAAAAATCCATGGCGCCAAAGCCTTATGAAATTGCCTAGAATTAAATAAAGTTTTCATTTTCGTTTCTTTCCCATTGTTATTGATAGATTTAAAGTAGCCAAGATCATAAAGG
>CACLYZ010000019.1:0-22918 GCA_902611225.1 uncultured Prochlorococcus sp. | reverse complement strand
GTTCCTAAACCAATATTGCCAGAAGTAACAAGATATCCTCCTACGGCCAAAACCAAGGAAACTGCGGCAAGAGAAATCCATTCTATAAATGCAGAAATGCTACTGTCATAAAATATTGTTCCATTAACCGCTTTTTTATAAGCAACCCCAGTTTTGGAAAATTTCTGGCTATTAAATGCCTCTCTTCTGAACATCTGAACGACTTCTAAACCTTGAAGATTCTCTTGAAAATCAGAGTTTAGTTGAGATAATTCTTCCCTTACTTGATAATTGGCTCTTCTATAACGTTTTTGAAGCCAGATAATAAAATATGAAACTGGGATTTGAGTCAAAAGTAATAAAATGGCAAGCCCCCGATCAATTGACAGCATTGTCAAAGAAATTACTATCAAACTAACAAAGTCAGCAATGACTCCAACTGCCCCACTCCCAAAAACCTCTGCTAAAGCATCAACATCATTTGTTAATCTTGTTAATAATTTCCCCACAGGCATTTTATCGTGATACTTAAGAGATAAAGATATTGAATGATCAAAAAGTGCTCTTCTTATTCTTGCTGTCAAACGTTGTCCCACTGCTTGGATATTGTAAGTTTGGTATCCCTGCAGAACTAATCTGAATAAAACAGTTATAAATAAAGTTACGATAATGGCATTTATCGACTGCCCAAAGAAAGTTTTACTTAGCCAAACATCTGTAGTTTCGTTCTTTAGAATAGTAATTGCTTGACCAACTAGTAATGGTTGAATAGCTCCAGAGAAAGAAACAGGTAACAAAACTATCAAGATTAGATAAATTGTTTTTTTGTCTTTAGTTAAATATTTACCTAACTTTTTAATCCTTCTAAAATCTTTAAAAAACATTTAGCTAATCTTCTATAAAGCATTAGTTGATTCTATTGATAAAATTGTATCTCTGAGATGATTATCATCTAACCTCATAGATAAAGGATTTCCAATTAGTCTTGCAGTCGAGTAATAAAGATCATCTATTTTAATTAAACCATTCTCTTTGAGAGTCTTTCCGGTTGCCACCAAATCAACTATTGCCTCAGCCATACCTGTAATAGGACCAAGCTCGACTGATCCTGTCAAATGAACTATTTCTACAGGAATATTTAATACTTCAAAATAAGATCTTGCTGTTTTTATAAATTTACTTGCTACTTTACAATTCGCGGGAAGATCGGTTGGTTTTAAATAATTGCTATTTTTCTTAACCGCCAACGACATATGACAACCCCCAAATCCTAAATCTAATAATTTTGCGACTTTTAAATCAGATTCTCGTAAAACGTCATACCCAACAATGCCCAAATCAGCCTGACCATAACTTACATAAACAGGCACATCTCCATTTCTTACTAATAGAGCTTTTGCCCGTTTGCAATTTGATTCAAAGGTTAATGATCTATTATTTTCTTCCAACGCATTAGAGAAATCTAACCCAGCTTTTTTAAAAGTTGAAATTGAATCTTTTAACAGAGCTCCTTTTGGTAAAGCTATAGTAATCATAGATCAATTTCTTCCAAGCATTCTTCATTCTAATTTAACAATGGAATTTAATAAAGCTCGAGATATAATAGGACTTAGAGTTTTAAGTGATAACATCATTTGGTTGTTGGTAAAAGATAAATCCGTTGTAGTTGTAGATCCATCTGTTCACGAACCAGTTATTAGATATATAAATGAAAACAATTTTCACTTAGAAGCTATTTTGCAAACTCATCATCATTCAGACCATATTGGAGGGACGAAGTCTCTCATTGAAAAATGGCCAAATGTAAAGGTGATTGCTTCCTCCAAAGAAAAAAAGCGAATCCCTTTTCAAAATGTATCTGTAGAAGATGGAGAAACTTTAAACATTTTAGGGGAAGAAGTAACAATAATTGAAGTATTAGGTCATACAAGCTCACATATTGCCTTCTTTTTGAATGGGGAAAATCCTGTTCTTTTTATTGGTGACACATTATTTTCTGGAGGCTGTGGAAGAATTTTTGAGGGAACTTATCAACAAATGTATTCTTCACTAAAAAGAATCAAATCTTTACCAAAAAATACTCTCATATATTGTGCACATGAATATACAAAGGGAAATATGTTGTGGGCATTGAATCTGAAACCAAAAGATCAAGATATAAAAAATAAACTTTCGGAAGTTGAAAAAAAACTTTCACTTAATGAATTGACAATTCCATTCTTACTTGATGAAGAGATGAAAATAAACCTTTTCTTAAGAGCAAAAAATTTAGAAGAATTTACTTTTTTAAGAGCAAATAAAGATTTATGGGTTTAAATAGATAGGTATCTTCTTAAACAAATGTCCCCCAAACAAGTAATTAAAACATCAAATGCTCCAGATCCAGTAGGACCTTATAATCAAGCAATAAAAGCTGGGGATTTTATCTATTGTTCTGGTCAAATTGCTATAGACCCAGCTTTAAATGAAATAACATGTTTAGGTGATATAGAGAAGGAAACTATTCAAGTTTTAAAAAATCTTGCAGAAGTTCTTAAAGCTGGTGGAGCCAAAATAGAGGATGTAATAAAAACAACTATTTACTTAACGGACTTAAGTAATTTTCAAATTGTCAATAAAATCTATAGTGATTTTTTTAATATAGAGAATCCTCCAGCAAGGGCCTGTGTGGAAGTTTCATCTCTACCAAAAGGAGTTTTAGTTGAAATAGATTGCGTCGCATTTCTAGATTAATTTCTAATTATTGAGAAATTTGAAATATGAACCAATTGTGCACCATAGTTGTATAGATTATTAGTTGATAATTCATCTTTGATCTATGTCAGCAGCAAAGCTTAATATAGATGAACTAGAAGCAGGTTACCCTTTATTTTGCAAAGCTCTTAGACTATTAATCTTAAAAGGAAACTCAGTTAAAGATATAGAAAAGACAGTATGTTGGAGTCATCTTGAGACTTTAAATAGATGTCTACCTGGTAGATATAAAGCCCCAACATATTTAATGGCTTTAATCAAAAGAGATATTGCAAAGCCTAATAATTATTAAAAAGTACTAATCCTCTAAATAAAATTTATCAATATCCATTGAAAAGTCTTTTTCCTTTTCTGATATTTCTTTATTATCTAAAAATATTGAAAGACTTACAAAATTCTTACCGAAGCTGATATTTGGATAGATATTCCTTTCTTTGCATAATTTCTCAATTTCCCCCATGAATTTACTAATTTTTGAGTATTGATCAAATTCAAATCTTTTTTCAATCCTCAAAGGTGATTCTCTTTCATTCCACATTACATTCTTTATTCAAGACTAATTAACACTATACATTCAACAAAGTTTCTCAATAAATTTTTGAAGTTAAAATTTTTAGTCACTCTCCCAATAATCAATAATACCTCCAATTGTTAAATCGGTTTGAACCTCTGGATTAGGGCATGCAAATCTAGCGGCAGAGCCACTAGCAGTAAAAACCCAGTTACCTTCTCTTGCTCCAACAGGATCAACAGCAACTACTTTATTTCCTTTATTATTTTCTAAAATTCGTAAATTCATATGACCTAAGCCAGCGACTCTTTGAGTGCATACCATCCTTCCAAGTACCTTCATAATTTCCACAATTTATATCCTCCTTTTTTATGACTTTTCAGGATCCCAATGATCAATTATTCCAACAATCGTTAAATCACTTGGATAAGATTTACTTCCCGCTGCTTCCCTAGCTGCAGAACTTCCAACACAAATAACCCAATCTCCTGGCTTACAGCCAACAGCATCAACCGCAACTTTTCTTGAAGAACCATCTAATACAACCTGCAGATGTTTATGTTCAAAACCAGGAATCCTATTCGTAGAAACAAGTGGTTTTACAACCTTGCAAATTAACATAATTAGTGAGCCTCCTCTGTTTTTTTATCTAAAGACATTCCAATAATTTGAGCGGAATGAATGTTGTCCCTATCTCTAATAGTAGAGCAAGTGTGTAACAACCCTTGATCAACTAAATTTTTATATCTAATTGATATCGCATTATTAACTCTTTCACAATCATTTATCGCCCTCTCTTTCGCTCCGGGGACTTTTCCAGAGTAATCAAATCTTATTACTACCGGAATAGGTAGATCTTGAGAAACATTTAATCCAGTAAAAATCTTCACTCCTACATCTAAATCTGGAGCCCCTTCTTCGACTGTATCTAAATGAGCAAAATAAGTTAAATTTCTGAGATGTACTTCTTTGAAACCTATACCTACTCCAATAAACCTCTCTGCATGTCCAATATCTTTGTAAGAACCACTATGAAAACTCTTAACATAATCAATTTGAGAAATATTATTGACAATTAATTTATACGTAAATTTTTCCAGTCCACTGAGTTTATCTTTTGAAGATTGCTTAGAAATTGTCTGGCAAATTTCTCTTTCTGCATCCTCTCTTGAGAAATTTATTGTTGAATTATAAATTTCTAATGTAGAAATAGTTTTTTCTAAATCTATACCGCCATCGTTAGTTGATAAATGTATTTTTAATGAATCAGTGTCTGTATCAAGTCCAATTAACATTAAATCCACAGAAGCTCCGCAGCAAAAGCTATTCTCTACAGCCTCTTTGAAAGCATATAATTTATTTCTACCTTCTGCTGCAGCTAACTCGTCATTACTCCCATGAGCTGCGCATCCCTGATGCAAAGGATCTACTGAACTAAAGTGATAAGTTACAACTTTTAAGTACCTTGTATCTTTATGAGCTTCATTGGGAACATTCTCTCTATATCTTTTATGTTCAGTTTTTACCCATCGATTAACGGTATTTTCAATATCAAAAAGTGCTCCAGCATGGGATCTTCTTCTTACTGAACTAAAAGGTATTCTCATTACATAAGCAACTGAATGAGCTAATCTTCCATCTGAACAAGGAGTTATATCAAGTAAGTGTATTCCACAATCTAAGAGAAATTTTTCAAAGTCTTCAGCATCCCTACTTCCAGCAGCACCTTCAAGTGGATCATTGTTAAAAAAATTGTCGCTTAGTTTCTCATGCTGTTTGAAAGCACACCATGCATATAAAGCTCTCATATCAAGAGGTTTAACCCAAGATTTATCTAATACATGTAGGGGTAAATCTATTCCCAAATTTTTTCTTGATATTTTCTGTGCCTTATTTATAAAATCTTCGTGATGTTGAATTCTAGCAATTTCCTTGAGAGTTGGAACAATTTCATCAAAATCACTTTTTATTTTGCTTTCATACCTAAATAGATTTTCATTTTGGATATTATTGGTTAATTTATGATACTTTCCAGAATTTCGAAAATTATTTGATTCTTTAGTTTGTACATGGATATTTTCAGTAAACGTTTTCATTGGAGCTGTTGGCCCCAATGTGAAGTTCTTGGCTTTAGCCAGTCCTCTTAAAGGCATTATTTACTTAACCTCTTGCACCACCTGAAAAGGTAACAAGTTGTCCTTCACGAGTATTTCCACTAGATCCAGTTATCAAGAAATCTGGTTTTTCTGTTTCCTCATTTCTTTTAACTTCCATAGGGGGCATTGCGCTCATAAATCCTGCTCTTGATGGATTTCGCTTTCTAGAAGAAGCTCCCTCTGTACCTGTTACCTTATCGCCGCGATCCCAATCATCACCTGTTACATTTCCTACTGATTGTCCTTCACCAGTAATCCTTGATGCGACTCTTTTTTCTGGTGTCTTTGCAGCACGGTCTGCCTCTTCAATTTCCATTTTTTGTTTATAAGTAATATTTTTATTCGGCTCAAATCTAAATTTTTCGGTGCCAGTGACCTTATCAACTGCCATATCAAAAGGCCCTGTTACCTTTGAACCATTTTCATATTCATTACCTGTAACACCTTGAGTATTTTTTTTAGAATATTTGTCTCTTGATGGTGATTTAACAGAGAATTCCTTCCAAGAGTTACCTTCTGACTTTTCCGGATTCGCATAAGCAGTATCATTTGGTAGATTATCACAAGCTTGTGAGAACTGATCTCCTCCAACATAGGGAGTACCTGTTAGGTTTTTACAAGCACCTTTCTTAGCACCTGTCATTACTCCGCCAATTCCTGGTTGTTGTCCTGTAAGTCTGGCATTTGAATTATTTCCTGAATTAACTGTTGCTCGGGATTTCATATCTTCTGAAATCTCAGTACTACAATTTTCATTAATCTGATCTAAGCCTGCGTATGGTGTTCCTGTTAACACTTTGCATGAGCCTGGTTCATCTCCAGTTACTATTTCTGATCTTCCTGTCATAGTGCCGCTTATTAAATTTGACTTTGAAGAAAGACTTAAACCTACTTTTCTAGCTTCTGGTTTTGGTTTTGAACCGCAAAACTTCTCATATTGTTGAGATCCTATGTACTCATCGCCAGTTACATTCTTACAACTCCCATGTTCATTGCCTGTCATATGGTCTGATCTTCCAACCCCCGTACCAGTTACATTATTCCCATTAAGAGTGTTGTAACTGCCTACTTTTTCAAATGCTTTACCTTTTGGATTTGGCTCAGAGCCAAGATATTGATCTCCAGTTAATTGATGTCCAGAACCTGATTCATCTCCAGTAACTAGGGTTGATCTACCAGGAAGTGATCCTGATACTTTTAATCCATCGGTTGTAGTGCTATGTTTAACCTTTGAAGGATTTCTTGGGACGTCACCACAATACTTCTGCGATTGATTAGAAGATACATATTCGGTACCTGTAAGGTTTTTACAAGTCCCTGGCTCATCGCCTGTGACCCTATCAGATCTACCAACTTCATTTCCAGTTACTTTATTACCTGATGTTGTAGAGGTAACAGTAGATCTAAGTGGTTGTTTATAACTTGGTCTATCTTGACAAAATTGATCAATAACTTCTGCTCCCATATATTGGGTACCAGTTACAGTTCTGCATGTACTTGCTTCATTACCTGTAGTTTTTACAGATCTATTAGCTTGAGTTCCAGTAACTATTTGACCTGAATCAGTTTCACTATTACCAACTTTCCAGCTAGCATCTGCAATATTTTGTTTGGCACCATTTTTGTTTGGACCACATGGTCTACATTTACCATTACCTTTTTTGCCTGTGGCACCAGTTTTACTTCTTAGCTCTCTCACTCTCTGAGAAATTTCTCTACTACTTAAATCTGGGTCTCCCCTCCTAGCTAATGAAGCGGCACTAGTATTTTGTTTAGTTGCTGATTTACCATGTTTAGATTGAGCTTCTCTTCTAGCTAAAACAATATCTCTACTTGTATTAGTAATAGGCTTTCTCTTCTGATTAATTCTTCTCTTAACGTTTGATTTTAGGGACATAGATTCTGTACTAGTTGAATCCTGACTTTCTTGATTTTTACTTTTAGTTGATTTAACTATGTTTACAGGACTTTCTTTTTTAACATCAGTACGGGTTCTATCTGATGAAGTTATAGCTGATTTCCCATGGGTAGACATTGCTTTTCTTCTCTCTATTACTAAATCTTTACTAGATAAAGTTGTTGAAGAATTTATGTTTACCTGAGTTTTTGGAATATGTTTTGTAGCTGGTTTAGAAATATTATGATTATTAGGAGAAGACTGAGTCCCAGAAATCTGTATATCTTGAGAAGATCGAACTCTATCTTTGGTAGTTGAAGAATAAGCAGCAGCTTTTTTACCGCTATCACTCATCGCCTTTCTTCTTTCAAGTGCAATCTCTCTACTGGTTTTTTTTGACATGATCTTCAAGTTTAAATTCTTTAAAAAGACTTTTGAAAAACTTTCTCCAAAAAATTTTTTTGGAGAAAGATATTAACTACGATTAGTAGCTTTAACGTCCTTGGAAAACTACAAAAGCTGTTCCTTGACTTTGAGTGTAAGCATCGTATCCGATGATTCTTACATGATGATCAGGGTATGCTCTATGGCATGCCTCTAATTCGCTCACGATCAAGTTAAGATCTTTTTCCCCAAAGAATGGGAGTTTCCAATAAGACCAATAAGTTTGCATACATCCAGTTGGATGAACATGCTCAATAACTGGACTCCAACCTTGAGCAATTATGTACGCAATTTGGTCATATATTTCTTCCTGGGTCATCGGTGGTAAAAAACCGAATGTTTCCAGGGTTGCAACTGTTTGATAGTCGCTTACTGTGCTCTGGAAAGGCATAATTAATCAAAATGTGAATGAAAGTACTCGTAAAAACGAGATTTTAATAAGTTTGAGGAGAATGAATCTCCTCGATTTCGAAACTTGAGTTAACCCTGAACATCAAGTTTGTCGACAGTGTCAAACTCAAACTTAATTTCCTTCCAAGTTTCTAGAGCAATAGCTAATTCAGGACTATGCTTAGCAGCTTCCATGAGAATGTCTCTACTCTCTTTTTCGATTTCGCGACCAGCATTACGGGCTTTTACACAAGCTTCTAATGCAACTCTGTTAGCTGCAGCTCCAGCAGCTGAACCCCATGGGTGACCATGTGTTCCTCCCCCGAACTGAAGGCAGGAATCATCACCAAAGATCGCTAGAAGTGCAGGCATATGCCAAACATGGATACCACCTGATGCGACTGCAAATACTCCAGGCATTGAACCCCAATCTTGATCAAAGAAGTTACCTCTTGATCTATCTTCAGGAACAAATGACTCTCTTAAGTTGTCAATATAACCAAGAGTTGTTTGACGATCACCTTCTAGTTTTCCAACAACGGTTCCAGTATGTAATTGGTCTCCTCCAGATAGTCTTAAACATTTTGCAAGAACTCTGAAGTGAATACCATGCTTTGGATGTCTATCAATAACAGCATGCATAGCTCTGTGAATATGCAGAAGCATGCCATTTTTACGACACCAATTAGCTAATCCAGTATTTGCAGTAAAACCACCAGTTATATAATCATGCATGATGATTGGCATATCTAGCTCTTTTGCAAATTCAGCTCTTTCATAGAGTTCTTCAGGAGTGTTAGCAGTACAATTTAGATAATGACCTTTAACTTCTCCAGTTTCCCGCTGAGCAAGCTTAACTGCTTCTGCAACAAACTCAAATCTTTCTCTCCAACGTTGGAATGGTTGAGAATTAATATTCTCATCATCCTTCGTTAAATCAAGACCGCCTCTAAGACATTCATATACAACTCGACCATAGTTTTTACCAGATAATCCTAGTTTAGGTTTGATGGTACAACCAAGTAGAGGCCTTCCGTATTTGTTAAGTCGATCTCTTTCAACTACGATTCCGTTTGGTGGACCACCGCAAGTTTTAATGAAAGCAATTGGGAATCTAATATCTTCTAGACGTAGATGTCTTAGAGCTTTAAATCCAAAAACGTTTCCTACAAGAGATGTTAATACGTTTGTAATTGAGCCTTCTTCAAAAAGATCTAAAGGATATGCAATAAAAGCATAAAAAGCTTCAGGATCTCCAGGAACGTCTTCGATTCGATAACAACGTCCTTTATAAAATTCTAAGTCTGTAAGTAACTCGGACCAAACTGTTGACCAAGTACCTGTTGAAGATTCAGCGGCAACAGCTGCTGCAACTTCTTCTCTTGGGACACCTTCCTGACCCGTACATTTGAAACAGGCTAGTAAATCGGTGTCTAGGGGTACATATTCTGGAGTCCAGTAGGTATCTCTGTACTCCTTTACCCCTGCGTCATACTTCTTACTCATAAGGATAAATTTAGGTCTGTGTAGGGAAAATAATTATTATGCAAAATTTATAAATCTTGCTTTACTTAATTAGTCCTTTTGACCAAGAAATTCACCGTTACCTAGAGCAGGTTCAACTTCTCTATGAGGACGAGCAATAATGTGAGCTGCAACTAAACCGTCACCAACTCTTTCACAAGCGTCAGCACCAGCTCTTACAGCTGCGTTAACTGCTCCTGTTTCGCCTCTAACTAATACTGTGACATAACCGCCACCAACGAATTCACGACCGATAAGGCGAACTTCTGCTGCCTTTGTCATTGCGTCTGCTGCTTCGATTGCAGGTACAAGTCCGCGTGTCTCGATCATGCCGAGAGCGATACCCATGGTTTCTGTAGCCATTGTCTACTAAATACTAAATGTGGAATGTTCAATTCGAAGAATGCTTCATTAAGTACTTATAAGTCAAGCGTTTTCGACAAAATCTCCATTAATGTTTTTTCTATCATTCATAAGTTAAACTTATCACCCTTGGTACTATTGATATGTCAATACTTATGCAAATTAGTTAGTGCATCAAAACATACTGTTGTGTTAAGAAAAAATTTACATTATGTTATTTCCGTACGAGACAGGCCCTGTCTACACAGGTGTGGAATGTTCAACCTTTCCTGTCTCCGTATCAAGCTTTGAAGTAAGATAATATTCACAATAAATTTATTTGTTATTTTGAACCTTCCAGTTCTAACTATTGCGAGTGGCAATCAAAGAAAAGTATCTGAAATTTCAGAGATGCTGGATGTTTTATCTTTAAAGGTTGAGAAGCAACCAGAATATTTAAATGTTGAAGAGACTGGAAACACATATTTTGAGAATGCACTTCTAAAAGCAAAAGCAGCTGCTTTAGAAACTAAAACTTGGGCATTAGCTGATGACTCGGGTCTTGAAGTAGATGTTTTAGATGGTCGACCAGGAATTTATTCTGCTCGATATGCCAAAAATAATGATGAGAAAATTAAAAAATTAATTAATGAACTTTCTGATAGCCCCTATAGGAGTGCAAGATTTATAAGTTGTATGGTTTTGTGCGATCCCTCAGGAAACTTAGTTAAAGATACAACAGGAATATGCTGGGGAGAAATTCTTAAGAACCCCAAATATCCAAATGGGGAATTCGAATCTATTTTTTGGGTAAAAGAGGCTAACTGTGTTTACGGTGAGCTCTCACAATCACAACTAAATAAATTAGGTAGTAGAGGTAAAGCTGCAAAAATTATGTCACCTTTTTTAAAAAAAGAGATAGGTTTAAGTTAAAAAAATTTTGAGTTAAAAAATTCTCAATAATTTGAAATTTCTTCAATTGCTCTTATAGCAGCTGCTGCAGCCTCTTCTACATCCCCTTCTTTCCCGGCGAGAGTTAATCTACCAAAAGCTCCAACTGCCTTTACATCAACAACAGTTATATTTGATGCTTTTTCTGCTTCATTTGCTGCTTTTAAAACATAACCAGCCGGTTCCGTTTCTAATATAAACATACTCATCCCAGATTGAATCATTGATCCACTTCTGTTTTGTCTATTTATTAAAACAGCATGATCAGGAGTAATAGCTCGAATAACTTCTGTCCAACTTGTTGAAGGCTTGGTTCTTTTTCTAACTTCACTACCAATAGCATCTAGAACAACATCCCCAGAATGCAAAACAGTACTTTGATCTTTATGGTAAAGCGCAAGAGAACCAAAGGCTCTTTCAACGATCATCTGTCCCAGTCTTACATTACTAGCCTTTAAGGCAATATCAGTGACTCTATGAACGGCCATTCCAGGTGAAACTTCCATCCAAAGGCATGAATCTCCAGGGATTGGTAAAAAACCTCTACTAACCGTACCCATATATGCAGCTAATTGAGGCTGAAGAGAATCTAAAAAAACATATGTTCTCAACTCAATTTGCTCAACTTGGCTTGCTTGTCTGGATACCAAAGACTTCTCTGAATCAGTCGTAATAAAACAGCTAGCACCACTGGCCTGAGATTGCACCTCAGATCCTGTGACAAGAGAACTCCCTTTTTTTCGGTTCCCTCTATTTAAACTAGAAGTTGGTTCCATTCACGCGACTATAACGGATAATGGTTCATTTTTTCTATTAAATTTACTTGCATGCTTCCCACAAAACGATAACTTCAAGTAAAAGATATGCATTTTTATGGGAACTTCTCAAAAAAAAGAACCAAATGTTTCTGGTACTGAAAAAGAATTAACTCCTGATCAAACTCTTGGATTAGTTAGCCTAAGTTTGATGCAAAAACTATCTCAGAAAGACCCATCTTTTAGTTGGTTAGAAGAAGATAAAATAGAGAAAGTAAATTTTAAAAACCTTAGAGATAGATTGGAGTTAACACAATTAGCTATAGATACGGGAGCCCCTTTAACTACTTCAGAAGTCACAGCTTTAATTGGGGCAAAGCCCGGGAAATCTAAGTTAGAAAGAGCAGGATTATTAGCAACGAAAATAGCTAGAAATGTATGGAAGATTTCAAAAATAAGTCAAGGAAATTCCTTCTACAGAAATTAAAATACGCCCCAAAAGTTTTTTTCATAATTCCCATTTAAGTATTTAAACATTCATATAAGTTTTTTAAATATGTTCATTTTGTAAGAGAACTTATTAATTACTTTCTTAAATCAAAAAGTTTATGCAAGCTTGAAATATAAGCTCTTGAAAATTTTTAATGAGTAAAGTTGAATTTAATAAGGAAACTGGCCCCAGGGAAGTTTTTTGTGGGTTAACTTCAATAGTTTGGCTCCACAGAAGAATGCCGGATGCATTTTTTCTAGTTGTAGGCTCAAGGACTTGTGCTCATTTAATTCAAAGCGCAGCTGGAGTTATGATTTTTGCTGAACCAAGATTTGGGACGGCTATTCTTGAAGAAAAAGATCTTGCTGGTCTTGCTGACGCTCATGAAGAATTAGATCGAGTGGTAAATGATCTTATTGCGAGAAGGCCAGAAATAAAAACACTTTTTCTAGTTGGATCTTGTCCAAGTGAGGTAATCAAATTAGATCTTGCCACTGTCGCAGAGAAATTAAATAAAAGATTTTTAGGTCAAGTGCGATTCGTTAATTACTCTGGCAGTGGGATAGAAACAACTTTTACCCAAGGAGAGGATGGCGCCTTAAAAGCTTTAATTCCATTGATGGATTCATCAGATGAGGAGAAATTATTATTAGTTGGAACTCTTGCAAATAATGTAGAGGATAGGTTTAAAAAGATTTTTAAAAATTTAGGAATTTCAAATATTGAGAGCTTCCCACCCCGTCAATCAACAGAATTACCAAAGATTGGCAAAAATACAAAAGTTTTATTAACTCAGCCTTATTTAAGTGATACTGTTCGAGACCTAAAACATCGCGGTTGTGAAATAATTTCGGCTCCATTTCCTCTTGGTATAGAAGGAAGTACTGAATGGTTTTTAGCTGCAGCGAAAGCTTTCAAAATTAGTGAACTTAAAGTTCATGAAATTATTTCGCCTTTAATTAATAGAGCAAAACTTGCTCTTGAATCGCACAAAGAAATACTTAAGGGGAAAAGATTATTTCTTCTTCCTGAATCGCAACTGGAGATATCTTTGGCAAGATTTTTGCATAATGAATGCGAAATGGATCTAATAGAGGTAGGCACACCTTACCTAAATAAAGACTTAATGAAAGAGGAGATTAATTTATTGCCGGATAATACAAAAATTGTCGAAGGGCAACATGTAGAAAAACAATTAGATCGAGTGAGAGAATCTAATCCAGACTTAGTAGTTTGTGGAATGGGTTTAGCTAACCCTCTTGAGGCGGAGGGTATTAGTACTAAGTGGTCAATAGAAATGGTATTCAGTCCAATTCATGGAATTGATCAAGCCGCAGATTTGGCTGGTCTCTTCTCCAAGCCTCTAAAAAGAAATCAAATACTAACTTCAAAAACTTTAGTAACTCATTAAAAACTATGGAATTAACTCTTTGGACGTATGAAGGGCCACCACATGTTGGTGCTATGAGAATTGCCTCTTCAATGAAAGACATTCATTATGTGCTTCATGCCCCCCAAGGAGATACATATGCAGATCTTCTCTTTACAATGATCGAGAGGAGGGGGCAAAGGCCTCCAGTAACCTATACAACTTTTCAGGCTAGAGACCTTGGAGGCGATACAGCTGAATTAGTGAAGAAAAATATTAAGGAAGCGGTTGAAAGATTCAAACCCAAAACTCTTTTAGTCGGAGAAAGTTGTACAGCAGAACTTATCCAAGACCAACCTGGGGCTCTTGCGAAAGGGATGGGGTTTGATATGCCGATTGTTAATCTTGAATTACCTGCTTATAGCAAGAAAGAAAATTGGGGAGCCTCAGAAACCTTTTATCAATTAACAAGAACCCTTTTAAAAGAAAAAGTAACCTATTCAGAGAAAATAAGTCCTCTAAGGTGGAAGGAATTTGGGCGTAGGCCAAAAGTCAATATACTTGGCCCTTCATTACTAGGATTTAGATGCAGAGATGATGTAATCGAAATCCAACGCATACTTTCAGAACAAGGAATAGATACAAACGTAGTTGCTCCATTAGGTGCTAGTCCAGATGATATTGAAAGACTAATTGATGCTGAAATAAATATTTGTCTTTATCCAGAAATTGCGGAAGCCTCATGCGAATGGCTTAAAAGGAACTTTGGAATGGAATATACAAACACTATTCCAATTGGAATAAAAAATACAATTGAATTTATAAATGAAGTTCATAAGAAATTAGATCTTCCTTTAACGAATAAAAAAGAATTAGAAAATAAATCAAAACTTCCTTGGTACTCAAAATCAGTTGACTCAAATTATCTAACTGGCAAAAGAGTTTTTATTTTTGGTGATGGAACACATGCAATTGCTGCAGCCAAAATTGCAAAGGAAGAACTGGGTTTTGAAGTAGTGGGTCTTGGAACATACAGCAGGGAGATGGCCAGGCAAGTAAGAGCTACTGCAAAAGATCTAAATGTAGAAGCTTTGATAACTAACAATTATCTAGAAGTGGAAGATGCCATGAAAAAAGCCTCCCCTGAACTAGTTTTAGGAACCCAAATGGAAAGGCATAGTGCAAAAAGACTCGGCATTCCATGCTCGGTAATTAGTACTCCAATGCATGTTCAAGATGTTCCTGCAAGATATAGCCCTCAAATGGGATGGGAAGGAGCAAATGTGATTTTTGATGACTGGGTACATCCTCTAATGATGGGCTTAGAAGAGCATCTTATTGATATGTTCAAACATGACTTTGAGTTTGTTGATGGTCATCAAAGCCATTTAGGACATACAGCTACAAAAACAAAGGAAATTTTAAATTCTGACGAAAAAAAAGAAAAAAATAGTAAAGAAGGAATTATCTGGACTGAATCTGGTAGAGCTGAATTAATAAAAGTTCCATTTTTTGTAAGAGGTAAAGTCAAAACAAACACTGAAAAATACGCAATCTTGAGAGGAATTCCAGAGATAAGCGATGAAACTCTTTACGATGCCAAAGCATATTTCAGTTAATTTATTTACTAATAAACTATAATTAAGTCATGAGTATTTTCACTCATAATTTAATAGATTTCATACTTAAAATCCAGTTATAAGAACATATTTCCCACTTTTAATACAATTAAATACATATTTGTTTAGAAACATATTTCATGTGTATTTACACTGCAAGAATATAAATAATAATGTGTTTTTAAGCTTTAAATGACAAGTACTATAAATAGACCTCTTGATGGAGAAGGAAGTGTTCAAGTAAAGCAAGATCCAAAAATAAATATTGAAGAAGGGGCTTTAGTTATTGCCGTATACGGAAAGGGCGGCATCGGAAAATCAACTACATCATCAAACCTTTCTGCGGCATTCTCAAAATTAGGTAAAAAGGTTTTACAAATTGGATGTGATCCGAAGCATGATAGCACTTTCACTTTGACGCACAAAATGGTTCCTACAGTTATCGATATTCTTGAAGAGGTAGATTTTCATAGTGAAGAATTGAGGCCAGCCGATTTCATGTTTGAAGGTTTTAATGGCGTAATGTGCGTTGAAAGTGGAGGTCCTCCTGCTGGGACAGGGTGCGGGGGATATGTAACCGGTCAGACAGTTAAACTATTAAAAGAACATCATTTATTAGAAGATACTGACGTTGTTATTTTTGATGTCCTAGGAGACGTCGTTTGCGGTGGATTTGCAGCGCCATTGCAACATGCAAATTATTGTCTAATTGTTACCGCTAATGACTTCGATTCAATATTCGCAATGAATAGAATAGTCTCTGCAATTAAGGCAAAAGCAAAAAATTATAAAGTCAGATTAGGTGGTGTAGTCGCAAATAGATCAAAAGACACAGATCAAATTGATAAATTCAATGAAAGAACAGGTTTAAAAACTATGGCCCACTTTAAAGATGTGGACGCCATTAGAAGATCAAGACTAAAAAAATGCACCATTTTTGAAATGGAACCTACTGAAGATGTTATTGAAGTTCAAAATGAATATTTATCTCTTGCCCAAAATATGCTTGAAAACGTAGAACCTTTAGAAGGCAATCCTCTTAAAGATAGAGAAATTTTTGATTTATTAGGATTTGATTAGTCTAAATTAATCTAATCCAACCAATTGGCGTGTTAAATCATATGTTTGTTGAGAGGTCTTCGTATCAATTATTCTTTTTGACAACTTTTGAGAAAAAGCTTTTCTACCAGTTTTCTGACGATTTCCCCAGCTCCAATGGACTGATGGTCTAGCAAATTCTTTATAAGTTGCCACTTGAGCGACTCTCTCTCCTGCCAGTCTTTGTGAAACATATCCTTTTGTTATGAATTTTTGAAATATCGGGAAAAGGAATCTAAATAACCAAGGTGTATCTCTAAAAAGTTTTGTATCAGCAACACATCCAGGATATAGAGAATTTACAATAATCTTCTCTGCAGGATATCTTTTTGATAATTCCTGAACGGTCACCATATTGCAAAGTTTACTATCCTTATAAGCCTTACCAGGTTTAAATTTCTTTCCATTCGCCATACTTATTGGAGATAAAAAACCATTTTTGAATCCAGATAAATCTCCCAAATCAGCTGGGGCAGGAATGGGAATCCTTCCTCCAAGTTCTGAATAATTAGCCGTAACAGTCCCTAATACTGTAATTCTTGGCTTAAATACAGTTGATTTGCCATTTAAAACAATTTCTCTTTCAGAAGATAAAATATTTTCCATAAGTAGGTTTATCATAAGAAAATGCCCAAAATGATTTACTGCCATAGAGTTTTCAAACCCCTGAGCAGACCTTTCAGGTCTTTTTAGTCTTGGTTTATAAACTGCTGAATTACAAATAAGAGAATTTATTGGCTTCTTAAATCTTTCTAATATTTCATCGCAACCTTTTCTCACATCATTCAAGTTAGAAAGATCTATTTCTACAAAGTGAACATTTTCAACTTCCTCTTTTGTCAAGAATTCCTCAGCTATTTTTATCGCTCTCTTATTTGATCGATTAACTGCTATAACCTCCCATCCAAATCTTAAAAGAGGTTTTAGAGTATTTAATCCAACTCCTGAAGTTGTTCCTGTTATTAGGACTAAACCCTTAATGTTCTTACTCACTAGCAAAAAAGTTAATTGAAAAATGAAAAGTAGGATGATTCAAGATCATCCTTATCAACGCCATATTACTCTGATAATGTCCCTAGAAATTATTTGATCCTGATCCTTCATAAATCTTTGCTCACCTTCAGAAGAGAATAAATCATCAAACTTATCTGTTAAAAGATTAAATCTATATTTTTCGTATAAAAATGATTCTTCAATTTCCCTTAATCTGGTCAACCTTACTTTAGAACTATAGCCAAGCTTAATCAGGCTTATTATTGCTAAAAGGGAAAAGCTAATTTTTATAATTAAAAAAATCAATGATACAAAATTATCCTGTTTCTGTTGTCTTTTTATAAATACAGACCCAAAATATTTTTTGATGAATATACTATTTTTATAAAAAGATTTTGACAAATTAAGTACTCGATATTTTACTGAATAAATCAATTCAGTCTTTCTTTATTATTACCTTATAAATTTTAAATTTTCTAATAGACTTTAGTTCCTACCTAAACTAATTCCTAGTCTTAATGCTAAAACTCCTGCATGCATAACAACTATGAGGCTTAATGCAATAAGATTTATTGTTTGAGTTGGCTCCATGGTAAAAAAATTATTTTCTATATTCTCCACCGAAAAGAGAAGATTTGAAACACTATTACAAAATGATGTTACGTAATTAACAAATTGAAAGAAAAAATTTATTGAAAATTATCATAAATAGACCTACAAAATTAATTTTGGGAATTGAAAATCAGGCTTTAATTTTTTCAACAAATAATTTACCTGGATTTGATCAAATGGCTTTAGATTTAAATTCTTTAGATAAGACAATTTCGAATCCCGAAATAATTCTCACATTGAGGTTCTACTATTGGACTGGGGATTGGCTTTCAATTGGCTATCACCAAAAGGAAATTCCTCTTCATTGGAAAAATTTATTATCAAATGGGGAAATTAATATTGTTAGACGTCCCTCTGGAGGGGGTGCTGTACTGCATTCAGGAGGAATAACATATGCATTAACATTTAAAAAATCTTACTATAAAGTTTTAAGTTATGAAATGGTTAATAATTGGTTAATTAAAAGTTTTAGAGAATTAGGTCTAAACTTACAATATGGTAATTTACAAAAATCAAGCATTAAAACAAATTGTTTTGGTACTTCATTAATTTCCGATTTAGTTGATCAGGATGGTTTTAAGAGAATAGGTAGTGCTCAATTTCGTAAAAAAGGTGCATTCCTTCAACATGGAGAAATTCAAACAAATCCTTCAAGAGATTTGTGGTTTAAATTATTCAAAGAAGAAGCTCCACCAAAAGTAAATTTAAAACTTACAAATGATGAAATAGTTAAACATTTGAGAAATACATTTGTGAAAAACAAATCAAATATAAATTTCAAAAATATTGCCATAGATAATAAAAAATAGAAAATTTTAATGACAAGGATTATTAAAGATCTCCTTTCTGCTTCATTGAATTAATTATTCTTGGCAATTCAATTCCTAAGGGATAATGATTTTTAATGTTAAACTTGTTAACAATCTCTGAAGGCAAATTAAACCCTAATTTATTCAATACAAAGTTTCCAATTTTTGACCTATCTATTATCCCCAAAGGCATATCTGCAGTATTGAGAACCAATAAAAAACCTTCGCTTTTTGCTTCTAGTCTTTCTATAGTTTTCCATAATTTATCGTTACAAGATACACTTTCAAAACTATCGATTGGTTTCATAAAATCTCCAACAAAGTTCCGTCCCCATTTTTTTAAGGGAACAGTTTTTAAAATATTCTCATCAACAAAACCAGTCCATCTACCATTATTCGTAACAAAAAAATATTTATCCGATACATCCTTCTTATTTTTTATAAATTTATTAAATTCTGAGAAATTTGAATCGTATTCAATTTTCCTCAAAGGCTTTAGTTTAATATCAGAAACTTTACTAAATTTTAGTATGTTTTCAATTTTAAAAAATTGACTTTCAGATTTTGAAGAATTAACTCCAAATAAGCCCAAAAAAGAAAGAATAAAACCAAAGTAAAAGTTAAATCTAAATAAACAAATTATCCCAAAAAATAAAACCACAAAAGATAATAATAAATTTACTTTATTGAGGAAATTTCTTCCCTTATTTTTACTCCCTGAGAAATGCCAAATAATACTTTTTAATAAATTCCCCCCATCTAAAGAACCAATTGGAATCAAATTTAAGAAGCCTAAGAATAAATTAAATGTACCTACTCTTGAAATTACATTAACTGCTATTTGTTCTTGAGATGCACTATTATTACTAATTAAAAGCAGGATAGATGCTGTAGCGAAACATAAAAGAGGTCTAACAATTGCAATTTTTATATTACCTAAAGCAGTTTGACAATACTTATCTATTTGAAAAATTGCTCCTAAAAAATAAAAAGTTATTTTTTTTATTTTTACACCCTGATTAAGTGAAACAAAAGTATGAAAAATCTCATGAAAAACAATTGAAGATAATAAGAAAAAAGAAGTTAAAAACCCTATAATCCAAGCTTCTTTATTATTGTAGATATCGCCAGAAGATAAATTGACCTGATTACTTATGCTCCATGAAAATAAAAAGAGAATAACAAACCAATAGGGATGAACTTTAAAGGGAATTCCCCATATTTTAAAAATTTGCCAACTTCTCAAAAATAATCTCCGCTATATTTAGCAATAATATTAATCTTACATGCATGATAATGATATGCCCAAGACTAATCCTCTAGTTAAAGTTTGTGGACTAACTTCTGAAGAACAAGCTCTTCAAGTCGCTAAATTAGGAGCGAATGCTATTGGCATTATTTCGGTTGAAGAGTCTCCAAGATATGTATCAGCTGAAATTAAGAAAAAAATATTTAAAACCCTAGAAAATTTTTATCCAAAAATCGAGAGGGTATCAGTTGTACAAAATTGTCCAATAGACTTAATTATTAAAAATTTCCTAGGAAACCCCACTGAAACTATCATTCAATTACATGGAGATGAAGATATTGATTATTGCAAAAAAATAAGGGAAAAAATTCCAAATATTGGCCTATGGAAAGCTTTCAGAATAAAAACAGAAAAGGACGTAGATAAAATAAAACCTTTTGAGGATTTTGTTGATGCAATACTACTTGATTCTTGGAATAAAGAAACTTATGGAGGTTCAGGGAAAAAAATAAATTCTATTTATTTAAAGAATTTGCAATTTAGCAAACCATGGTGGTTGGCAGGTGGAATATCAATTGAATGGATTGATCAAATCCTCACTGACTTTAAACCAGATGGATTAGATATTTCAAGTAGTATTGAAATATCTCCAGGTCTAAAAGATATTAAAAAAACAACAGAACTTTTTAAGTTTTTAAAAAGAAATTAGTAATTATTAGTTGCGGACTGCTGTTTTACGAGTTCAAAAAATTCTTGTTTTAAACTTAAATCGTGCCTAAAATCGCCTCTAACCACAGAATTAATCATACTGGTATTTGGTTCTTTGACTCCCCTCCACTTCATACAATAATGTTGAGCCTTTACGATAATACCTAAACCTTTGGGTTCACACAGTTTTTCAATTTCATCTGCAAGGATCATTACAGCTTCTTCCTGAATATGAGGTCTTGAAAAAACCCAATCGGCAACTCTCGCAAATTTTGAAAGTCCTATGACTTTATTTCCAGGTTTAATACCTATCCAACACTCTCCTAGAATTGGAACTAAGTGATGTGAACATGCGGATCTAACAGAAATTGGGCCAACTGTATAAATTTCATCAAGATTCTTGTCATTAGGGAAACTTGTAACTTTAGGTTGTTCATGATATCTACCTTTAAAAACTTCATTCAGATACATTTTTGAAACTCTTTCAGCAGTTTCTTGAGTATTATGATCATTCTCAACATCAATTACGAGGGACTTTAATAAGTCTTTGACTCTTGAAGCTACTTCTTTTTCTAAAATTTCTAATTCACCAGGATTTATAAAATCAGAAATATTATCGTTAGCACTAAATCTTGTACCAGAATTCTTGATTCTGTCTCTTATAATTTCAGAAATAAGTTTATTAGTAATCTGGTCGTCAAAGTTTCTAATATTATCGTTGGGTAATGTAGAGGTCATAAAATTCTAAACAGAAAATTGTATGCAACTTAATTAACTGTATCTTCCAAAAGCTTGATTGCTCATATACTATATCACATTCTCTTGTTCAATCGGGTTCAAATAGCACTAAAAAAAATCACTGTTTTAAGATTAATCAGATAAACAGAATGTTTAAAAGGCTCCGCCAGAAGGCATCAAAGTCAAGTCTTCGATCAATTGTGATTCAGGTTTTTGAGCCATGTAGAGAATGGTTTCTGAAACCTCTTTTGAGGAGAGCATAGAAGTTCTATCAAAATCAGAATTGATTGATTCGGAGTCCCAAAGAGGAGTATTTACTGAACCAAGAGTTATTGTGCACGCTCTTATTGAATTAGATCTCTCCTCTTCCCTTAAGCATTTAGTAAACATTGCTAACGCAGATTTTGAAACACAATAAGCTCCCCATTGGGGGAATGCATTATATGAGGCATGACTACTTACATTAATAACTAAACCACCATTTTTTCTCATTTGAGGGATTATTGAGCTGCAAATTTGAAAAACACTTGTAAGGTTTATTTGAATAGTTTGTTCCCATTCACCTAAATCCATTTCCACTAAAGGGCCATTAAATGCGCAACCGGCATTATTTATTAATACTGAAGGACAACCATACTTCTCAATTGCTTCCTTAACACAATGCTCTATTTCTAGAGGATTAGATAAATCACACTTTACTAGGTTAATTTTTGATTTAGTGGGCAACAGTTCGCTCTTTAGTTTCTCCATTAAATCCATATTCCTGGAGAGTAAAATTAAATCCCAGCCAGCATTGGCAAAAGTAATTGCGGTAGATCTACCAATACCTTTCGTAGCACCCGTTATAAAAGCTAGTTTCAATTTATTCAGTTTTTTGAGGGA
This sequence comes from uncultured Prochlorococcus sp., assembly GCA_902611225.1. Taxonomy (GTDB): domain Bacteria; phylum Cyanobacteriota; class Cyanobacteriia; order PCC-6307; family Cyanobiaceae; genus Prochlorococcus_A. The sequence goes on along the minus strand of CACLYZ010000019.1, from coordinate 648 downwards.
CCTCACTATAAATCTCCTCAATATTATTTGCTTCGATAAATTTACCTAAAACCCTAAACTTTTTGTATCTTTCCTCAATTAATTCGTCTTCAGACATTTGCAGTAAAGCATTAAGGTGTTTCTCAATAGCCTCTTTTAGTGTGTTGCCAGCATCTAAAGGAGCCCAATTATTCCCACCAGAAGGTTCTGGTAATACCTCATCTATTATACCTAATTTAAGTAAATCTTTACCTGTAATTTTAAGTGCTGATGCAGCTTGAAACCTTAGCTGCTAGGAGGAGAGAAGAAATATTTAAATCTCTTACACCTGCTCAAAAGATTCAGGTAGCTAGACATCCTCAAAGACCTAGTACTTTGGATTTTGTTCAAATGTTTTGTGATGATTGGATCGAATTACATGGAGACAGAAATGGTGGCGATGATATGGCACTAATTGGGGGAATAGGTTCGATTAATAATAGAGCAGTGTTGATGTTAGGGCATCAGAAAGGAAGGGACACAAAAGAAAATGTAGTTAGAAACTTTGGGATGGCAAAACCAGGAGGTTACAGAAAAGCTCTTAGATTAATGCAGCATGCAAATAGATTCTCTTTGCCAATTCTTACATTTATTGATACTCCTGGAGCTTATGCTGGTTTAAAAGCTGAA
>CACLYZ010000018.1:0-24792 GCA_902611225.1 uncultured Prochlorococcus sp. | reverse complement strand
TTTATGTTTACCACCCGCTCCAGGATCAAATAAATGGATACTATTTTTTATTGCCCATTCAATTGGCTGGTAATAGCATAATTCAAAATGTAAATTAGATATTTCTCTTTGACTACCCCAATATCTACCCCATAAGTTTTTTTGATTTTTAACGCACATCGACATAGCAAAAATTTCATTTGAATCATGTTTTGATGCACTAAAAAGTAAAACATTTTTTTTATTATCAACCAGTGTTTCGAAAAATTTAGAAGTTAGATATTTACTTCCCCAAACTCCCCACCTCGAACAATGCTGTTCATAAAAATTATGCATTTTTTTAAGGATTTCTTGGTTGATATCATCTTCATTAAAAATTTCTACTTTAATGTCTTGTTTAGTAATTGATTGCCTCTCTTTTTTTATATTTTTTCTCTGATTGGAGTTAAATCTAGATAGAAAATCGTCAAATGTTTTTTCTCCATTACTCCTCCATTCACTGCTGGAGTTTATCCATTCATAGTATCCCAAAGATTTAAGATGGTTGCCCCAGCTTTCATCAATATATAAAAAATTACAACTTAGGATTTTGTTTGTAATCGCAAAGCTTTCGATATGGTTTATAAGTAAATTTGTAATTTCTTTCTTGTCTGTATTTTTTTTATAAAGAAATTGATACCCATTTACAGGACTATAAGGACTCATTCCAATTAATTTAGGGTAATAATTTAAATTCAACTCTTGAGCCAATCTTGCAAATGATTGGTCAAAAATGAATTCTCCATAACTATGATTTTTTAAAAAAAGTGGGGCAATTCCTAGTATTTCTTCATTTTTATAAGCAACAAAATATAAAGGCTGCCAACCAGTTTCTCTTGAAACACTTTTAGACATCTCAAGGTTTTTAATCCAAGTCCATTCATAAAATGGATTATTTATTTCATTTGCTAATTCATTCCATATCTCTTTGGAGATTTCCTGAATTGACAATTTTACTTCAACATTATGTATTTTTTGGTTCATTTATTATTGAAACTATTTCAAATTTTTTTGTAATGAATATGGATTTCATTATTCATTAAATTTTTAATTGTTTTTATTTCCCATAGTCTTTTGAGATTAAAAATCGCATTTGTTTGTTCTGGAGGGATCCATGTATATCTACCTCCAATAATTCGTGGAATTATTGTAATTTTTATATCTGTTATGAGATCCTCTTTTATAAATGAATTTATAAGTTTTGCACCTCCTAGCAAAGCTAAATCATTTATCCCTTGTTTTTTAAGTGAAATTAAAGTTTTTTTCCATGAATCTTCGAAAAAGAGTTCTTTCTCGAATTCATTATTCGACAAATTATCAACTTTACTTGAGCTTATTAGCCATCTTCTAATTGGTTGACGAAAGTATTTCCAATTGCTGTTAAATTTTTTGCTATTTGAAGCAATTATAGAAATTGGTTGGCTTTTTGATATATTTACTTCGTCTTTATAAGTGAGATTTTTAACTAGGTAAGTTGATTGATGAGCTCTTAAAGTACCTAAACCAAAAATGGTGGCGTCAACCATTGATAAGTTTTGATTTAATATTTTTTTATCTTCATTGCTTCCAAGATGCGATTCTCCACCTTTAGGAAATGCAATTCTCCCATCAAGACTTGATGCTATAACAATTATTACTCTTGGGATATTCAAGTTTGAGTGACTAAACTAGTTTCCAATTTCAACTTAAACGAATTGGTTAACTTTTGATCAACATAAATTTCTGCAGCATTATTTGGACTCTCCTGGAGTCTTATTTTGTGTAATGTTGCACCAAGATTATGTATTGGTTTTTTGAGAATATCAGAAATATATAAAGCTATATTTTCAGCAGTTGGAACACAATTATGGAAAAATTTGATGTCTTTATTAAGAAAAGTATGATCTAGTTGTTCAACAACTAAATCGTTAATTATCTCTTGGAGGGCAGATAAGTCGCAAACCATTCCTGTTCTTTTATCAATGTCTCCTTTTACGGTTATATCGACAAGATAGTTATGACCATGTCCATTTACTCTGGCACATTTCCCATAGATTTTTTTATTTTCATCAAATGATATCTCTTCTTTTGCAAGTCTATGAGCAGCTGCAAAATGAGTTTGTACTGTTAAAAATGCTTCCATGTTTTTTCCAAAATAATCTGCCCATAAATTTGGGTTTTCATAAAGTCTTAGACTTGTAAGAGGTAAATCATCCTTTAGACGACTCCAAATGACTTTTACTAATGCTTCAGTTGTAGGAAGTATACCTTCTTGATTATTAACATTAAATTCAGGCCAGACATCATTTAAAAAACGAAAATCTAATTGTCCAGTAACCTTATCTTTAATAGAGTGTTTTACATCAGAGAGATTAAGTACCATTCCATCAGAGTCTAGTTCTCCGCCCATTGAAACAATAAGTTCATAATTATGACCATGACCTGGTGCAATACTGCACTTTCCAAAAAGAGATAAATTTTCTTCTGGGGTTTTTTCAGGAAGCCAATAACGGTGACTAGAACTAAAGCAGGCACGTCGAGTTATGACGCATTCACGTCCTTTTCCATGAGATGGTTTGGATTGTGTAGAAGTCATACCTGTCTGCGATAATACTATCTTAAGGTTTTAAATACGCTTTTGTCTTTATGGAACAATCCATTATCGAAAAAACAGTTCATGCTATTAAGGGCAGAAGCATATTTTTAATAGGAATGATGGGTTCTGGTAAGTCACAAACAGGTTTGAAGCTGGCTGAATTATTGAAGTATAAATACATTGATTTAGATTCATTAATAGAGAAGTTGGCAAAAAAATCTATCAATCAAATTTTTAGGGATGAAGGAGAAGATAATTTCCGCGAATTAGAAGCTAACTGCCTTAAAGAAACTATCAAAATTCCTTCACTAGTAATATCAACTGGGGGAGGAATAGTTACCAAATCGGAAAACTGGGGAATCTTAAGACAGGGAATAATTGCTTGGATAGATCTCGACAAAGATATAGCAATTGAAAGATTGAAAAATGAAATTGAAAATAGGCCACTTTTACAGGGAAAGAATCTAAATAATCTATATATGAGCATTTTTCAATCTAGAGAAAATTTGTATTCTCAAGCAGATTTAAGAATTCAAGTAAAAAAAGAAAATATTGAAGAAGTTGCTATGAAAATAATTAATGCAATTCATAAAGAAATAATCAGTTAATCTGGTTCAATTCTTACTGCAAACCATTTTATAACGTATCCCAATTTTATTTCTAATTCGTAAGTGCTTTCCAATAATTCTTCAAAAAAATCCTGATCAGGATCTTCTATATTTTGATATATTGTTTGTGTTTCTCTCTTACTAAGCCAATTCTTTAACCATAAAATTGCTTCTTGCTTTGATACAATTTTTTCCTTTGAATCTGGCTCTAATAATACATAATGATCTGATGCTCTTATTAGTGGATTTGACATAATGAAAATTCTTCTTGGATTAATTCTTTGCTTGATTTTTCAAGGAATTTTTTTAGAAAGTTCTTTTGCTCTAGTAGATTCTAACGTACGAGAGTTTTTGGAAAATCGTGTAAATCAATGGCCAGAATTATATTTACCAAATTTTAAATTATCGGATACTTCTAAGGATTTAATTTATCCTAAATGGTTCGAGGGGCATTGGCTTGTTACTTCTCAAGATATAGTTAATTATTCAGAAGAGCCAGTTATTTATAAAGTAAATTTCTTTAAGAATGATTCAGGTTTAATTGTTGGTAATCGTGCAAAAAATTCTGAATCAATTGGAAAAGCAATATTTGGTGAAACCTTAATCAAGGTTGTAAATGATCCTCAATCTATTAATAATCAAATTACTTATTTAAAAGATGATTTTTATATTGATTCAAGAATTACAGGGAGAAATCAGATCCAAGATAATGATATTTTTTTCGCAGATGAACTAGTTATACAAACAGCACATAAGCCAGGTGCTTCAAGGATTAATCAGGTAGAGACCATTAGTAAATTTCAAAAATGTTCCGAAGAAATATTGGAAGTTGATAATTCAATCAAACCATCAATTTGTGGAGTGCAATATGTTGCTTCTTATGGTTCAAAAGTTGGTGATCCTTCTATTCACGCTATTAAAACAAATAAATATAAATTGAAGTTTGAATTTATTGAGAGTTAGCACTAAAAAGATATTCTTCTAAGTTATTCCTCCAAATGAAAAGATTTTCTAAATAAGGATTGTTTATGTATTCTTGGCTCCCCTCCCCTGAAAGAATTGGTCCTGCAGACTTTGGAAATTTAATAAGGGATAATTGAGCAGCAATTGAAATATCTGCAATTGATAAACTATCTCCAACTAAATATTTCTTGTTGATCAAGGATTTTGATAAAGCTTCTAGTAATTTTTGGAGTTCTAAATTCTCTTTAGAAGAGAAAACTACATTAGAAATTTTACTAAGATTTTCAAAAGGTAATTTATCAACAATACTTTTAACTGAAGAAGGTATTTCATCTGGAAGTAATGCAGTTCTTAGCTGTGGATTTTCTATTGCAGATTTTATTAAAGCTTTTCTACAAGTTGTAGCCATTGTAGTGTCTGCCCAGTCTTCAATAAGTTTGCATTGTGCAAATAATATTGGATCTTCGGGAAAAAGTGGATTGTTTTCATTTTTTTTATCTATATATTCGCAAATAGTTGAAGAGTCATTAATAACTTGATCATTACTATCGACTATTACAGGTACTTGTTTTTGACCTGATAATTTAAAGATTTCAAATTGGCCTATTCCAGGTGTTACTTCTTCAACTCGATATTGTAGTTTTTTTGCATGAAGAGCCATTCTTGTTTTTAAACAAAAAGCACTATGCCTAAATTGATATAATGTAATCATGCTGTTTAATGTTTGTTAAAACTTAGCTAAAAAAGTAATCTATTTGTGGAGCTGATGGGCGAATTTTTCTCTAATGTTGCGAGATATCCAAAGTATTTGATATCTATCATTGTTGGGGGACTTGTTGCTTTGCTTGAACCTTTATTCAAGAATAGATCAAATCCACTCACAATAGTAGGTTTGATATCTTCTGTCTTAAGTGCTTTCATAACTGTTTATTTTGTCTTGCAAGCGATGACAAACCCAATAAATTTACAATCATAATGCCAAATAACTACCGTCTTGCAAAAGTTTCTTCTCTTTTGAAGAAAGAAATAACCCTTATTTTGCAGAATGATTTAGAAAATGATCTTATTAGAGATCATTTCGTCAATATTTCTAAGATTGATTTATCAGGGGATTTGCAACACTGTAAAATTTATATAACTTCAACTGCTCAAGAGAAAGTGAGGAAAGAAATTGTTGAAAACTTGAATACTGCTAAAAGCTCTATAAGGCATAGTTTAGGAAAAAGAATTGAGATGAGAAGAGTTCCAGAGATAATTTTTAAAGACGATGTTGTTCTTGATAAAGGATTATCAGTCTTGAAACTTCTCGATGAATTAAAAAATAAAAATCAAAATCATAATGTTGAGGACAAGGATGCCAAAAGTTGATCTACCCCTTGATCAAAGAAATATAATTATTACTCGATCAAAAGAAGGGATATTGGATATAAAAAAGATATTCATAAGCAAGGGCGCTAATGTATTTGATTTACCTGCAATAAGTATTGCTGATCCTGATGATTTGAATCCTCTTGATGAAGCATTAAATCAAATAAATGATTTTCATTGGATTATTTTTTCCAGTAGTAATGGGATCAAATTTGTGGATAAAAGACTTAGATACTTTAATAGTTCATTAAAAGAATGTTCTAAAAAAACAAAAATCGCCGTAGTCGGAGAAAAAACCTCAAAAACTCTTGATGATTTTGGTATAAAGGCTGATTTCATACCTCCAGAATTTGTTGCTGAAAGTTTAATTGATAATTTCCCAGTATCTGGTTATGGACTTCGAGTTTTTGTACCAAGAGTTCAAACAGGTGGTAGGGATTTAATTGCAGATCAATTTAGAAAGGCTGGTTCTCGTGTATTTGAGGTTGCTGCATATGAAACTAGATGTCCTGAATCAATTCCGGAAGAAACAATTGATATTATTTCTAATCGAAAAGTCGATGCAATTATTTTCTCAAGCGGTAAAACCGTAGTAAATGCTGCTTTTTTACTAGAAAAAAAACTTGGTAAAAAATGGTTAGAATATTTTGATCAAATTAAGTTATTAACTATTGGACCTCAGACAACAAAAATATGTGACAAGATTTTTGGAAGAGTTGATAGTCAGGCAAAAAAATATACTTTTGAAGGACTATTAGATGTAGCTATTAATATTTTTAATTAGAAAAATTTTTTGTGTAGTTCTTTTCAACTAAATCTTTGAACCTATCAATATTGGCCTGTAATTCGTTTGTAACCATTTTTCCTAAAATATTTTCTTCCATAAACCGAGCAATCATTTTTGGTAGTTCATAAGTGATTGCTAAATTTACCGTTGTGATTTGATCAGTTTTACTTTCGAAAACTACTGATCCTTCAGTTGGTAAACCTCCTATTGATTTCCATTTAAGTTTGCTTTTTTCAACCCTTTCTGTAATTTGAGCTTTCCATTTAAACCTAAAGCCATTTGCAGCTAAAGTCCATTCTGTTAAATCCGGTAACGTATTAGTCTCTTCGTCAACTGTTTTTACAGATTCAATCCAGCTCATCCAAAGTGACATTGAGTCTAAATCGCTCCATGTGTCCCATACATTTTCAAGAGGCGCATTAACAACTGTTATTACGTCATGTTTTAGCCAAGTACCCATTAATTAACTTACTGCAAGATTTTTTGCTAATTCGGCTTTCTTCTCTAAAATTGCGGCGGCAGCTAAATGACCACTCATTGTAGCTCCCTCCATAGAGTCTATATAATCTTGTTTTGTATAACTACCAGCCATGAAGAAATTAGATATAGATGTTTTTTGATCGGGTCTGAAAGGTTCCATACCTGGAGCTTCTCTATAGAGTGATTGTGGAATTTGTACCACGTTACTCCAAAGCAATTTAAGGTTTTTTGAGGATGGGAATAGACGGCGAACCTCTTTATCAATTTCTTTTGTAATTCTTTCTGTGGATCTTCCCATCCATCTATCGCCAGGAGTTAAAACACATTGGAGAAGAGATCCCATATCTTTTTTTCTATAGTCTGCTGGACTTGCTAGTGCTAAATCAGCAAAACAACTAAAAGAGGCATCAGCAGAATAAAGAAGGTTATCTAGTCCAATTGGTTCGTTTCCAGTATTATCTTTTTGTAATTCAGTAACCCAACCGTCATATCTTAATTGGATTGTGGCAACAGCTACAGCTCTAAGTTTTTTTAAACCTTCGAATTCTTTAAATTGATACCATTCTTTTGGAATTATTTTTTTTATTCCAGGAACATCACAGGCAGCTAGGAATTTATCTGCAAAAACTGCCTTAATTCCTTCAGGAGAAGATATTTTTAATTGATTCACTGAATAAGAGGAAGATTCCTTTTCATAAATGATTTCCTCTACCTTATGGTTAAGATGTATTTTTGCTCCTTTGTTTGTGATGTAGTCGACGATAGGTTGCGTTAACCACTTATGTGGGGAACCTTTTAAAAGATTAAGTTTTGAGGCTTCTGTTTTTGAAGCAAACATCATGAATATAGTTAGCATGCATCTTGCTGAAATATCTTTGCAATTAATAAAACCTAATGCATATGCGATAGGATCCCACATTCTTTCTAAACTTTTTTCACTTCCACCATGGTTTAAAAACCATTCTTTAAAACTAATTCTATCTAGATCTCTAATTATTTTCATTGCGCCTTCATAGTCTATCAATCCTCTAACAATTGGACTTGTCCCTAAAGCTAAGGCATTTCTGAACTTATCTACCCAAGTAAGTTGTTCGGTGGTAAAAAAAGCTTTAAGTCCGTTAAATGGAGCACCTAAAGGGAATCTGAAGTCTAAGGATTTTAAATTACCACCATTATTGATAAAAAGATGAGTATGATCTTTCGGGAGTAAATTGTCTAGAGCTCCCACTTTTTTCATTAATTTAAAAAGATTTGCATAATTGTAAAAAAATACATGTAAACCCATTTCTATATGGTTGCCATCTTTATCTTCCCAACTTCCTACTTTACCTCCCCAAAATGACCTACTCTCGTAAATTTCTACTTCGTGGCCTTCATCAACTAAATTGACTGCTGCGGTAAGACCAGCTAATCCAGAACCAACTATTGCAATTTTCACTTTTTCTTAGAATTATAACAAATCAAGTTTGGATAACGTTTGTTCTATGCATCCTATCGATTAAGTTTTTATATTATAAATAGTGGAAATCCCTTGTTTATGGAAAATGTAGAAGTTAAACAGGAAATTAAAAATTCTGATGACGGCAAAGGTATCTTAATTACGAATGATGCTATAGAACAAATTTCAAATTTATTGAAGAGCCAAAGTGATAAAAAAGCACTAAGGGTAGGAGTAAGATCTGGCGGTTGTAGTGGGATGAGTTATACGATGGATTTTATAGGAACTGATGAAATAAATCCCGATGATAAAGTTTATGATTATTCATTAAAAGCTGATCAAAGCTTTCAAGTTGTTTGTGATCCTAAAAGTCTTTTATATATTTATGGAATGCAGTTAGATTTTAGTAAGGAATTAATTGGAGGTGGCTTTAATTTTGTAAATCCCAATGCCTCTCAAACTTGCGGTTGTGGAAGTTCTTTTGCAGTTTAATAAATAATGAATAACGAAATTAATCCCATCGAAGAGGATTTTAATGCAGCTTTATCAAGATATAAAGCAGGGCAAGATTTAATTCCAATAGTTCAAGATTTTCAAAAAATTATACAGCAAATTCCAAATCATTTTGCTGCTTGGACTTGTTTATCATGGCTTCAATTACTTTTGAAAAATAATGAAGAAGCTTTATCAGCTGCCAGACAAGCTGTTCGATTAAATCAGCAAGATCCACAAGCAAGAATGAATTTGTCTTTAGCTCTTTTGGCTACCAATAATAAAGGTGTTAGGGATCATATTGAGTTAATAAAAAAAATGTCTATGATGATGCCAGATGTGAAAAGTGATTTGAAAGAATCTGTTGAAGATGGATTTAGTAGATATCCAGATTGGCCTGAGTTAACCAAAGTAAAAAAATGGTTGGAATTTTAAATTGTTTAAGATTTTAATTTTAAGTAATGGGCATGGAGAAGATCTATCTGGCAGTCTAATAGCTAAACAATTCGTAAAAAGTGGTTATTCTATTCATGCTTTGCCAATTGTTGGTATGGGAAACCATTACGAAAAAGAAAAAATTAAGATTATCGGTAAAACTAAGGAATTTAGAACTGGAGGAATTGGTTATAATTCTTTTAAGGGAAGACTTACTGAGGTATTAGGAGGAGAAATATTTTATCTTCTAAAAAGATTATATTTAACTTTTAAAATAAGAAAAAAATATGACTATTTTTTTGTAGTTGGAGATATTGTGCCAGTTTTTTTTGCATGGGTTTGTAAGAAAGATTTTTTTACATATCTAGTTGCTTATTCCAGCCATTATGAGGGGAAGTTGAAATTACCATGGCCTTCTAAATTTTTCTTGCTCTCACAAAAAGCAAAAAAAATATATACCAGAGATTCCCTTACAGCTAATGATTTAACATTGCAATTAAAAAAGAAAGTGTCTTTTTTAGGCAACCCATTTATGGATAAGTTTTTTCCTAGAAACAAAGAATTAAATAAAGATGAATTTAGTATTGGATTATTTCCAGGAAGTAGATTCCCTGAGATTTTAGATAATTTTGTTTTGATTTTAGAGGTATTAGAGGCATTGTCACATTTAAGATATTTTCAAACAATTCAATTTAATTTTGCAATAGTTAATGCTCTATCTTCATCAAAAATAAAGGAGATATTTCAAAAAAGAGGATGGTTAAAAATAGAAAATATAAAAGATAATAATCTCTTGAAATTCCAATATAAATTTTTAGAAGTGAATATATATTGGAATAATTTTGACAAAATATTATTGAAAAGTAGATGCTGTATTAGCATGGCAGGAACAGCAGCAGAGCAAGCGATTGGATTAGGAAAACCGGTTATTCAGATTGAAGGTAAAGGTCCACAATTTACAAAAAATTTTGCAGAAGCACAAAGACGTTTGCTTGGAAAATATGTTTTTTGTGCCAGTAATTATAGAGACAAAAATGATCAAATCAATCAGACAATTAAATTGATCATAAAAATAATCTACCTCATACAACTAAATAAAAAGTTTATGATCTCATGTAATGAAAATGCTAAAAAAAGACTGGGTGAAAACAAAGCTTGTCTTAAAATGGTTGATGATATGAATATTGTTATAAAAAATGACTAAGGAGAATAATCAAAATAAGTTAAAACAAATTATCGATAATTTGTTATTAATAAATTTATTTACAGTCATTTTTTTTGCAATATTTTTTATTTTTGCAATCATCATGCAATTTAATGGGATATTTATTTTTATTAATTTTATTCAGATAGTTTGGAATCCTCTTGTAGTTCCATTGATTACAATTCTTATTATTGGTGCTTTAGTAAACGGCATTAATTCTTGGTGGAGGCGTAAATTGCTTTCTCAAGAAGAGGATATTTAAAATTATATTTTTTGATTTTACTGCTAATTACTTTTTGTCCTTCTAAAACAACTTTCGCTCCATCTCCTAACAATATTTTTAAAACCGCTCCAGGCACTGGAAGTAAATTAGGTCTATTCAGACATTTGCCTAAAGTCTGAGAAAATTCTCTCATTAATACTGGATTTGGTGCAACAGCATTAAATACTCCCGAATACTTTTTATCAACTAGTGCTTGAATAATTAATGCACATAAATCAGTTCTATGAATCCAACTCATCCATTGCTTACCATCTCCAATTGGTCCACCTAATCCAACTTTAAATATAGGGAGCATTTTTCCTAATGCTCCTCCGTCTTTCTCTAGAACAATTCCAATTCTAAAAATAACTAACCTTGAGAAAAATGGTTTTTCAGCGGCGACCGCTTCCCATTTTTTGCAAAGATTAGATAAAAAGTCTTTCCCTCCAGGACTATTTTCAGTGAATTCACTAGATAAACTTGTCCCGTAATAACCTATAGCTGATCCATTTATAATGACTTTAGGGTTTATTTTTAAATTTTTAAGGGTCTTCATCATAAATTTCGTGGTGTTAATACGACTATTTTCAATCTCCTGTTTTTGTTCAGAAGTCCATTTTTTTTCTGCTATGGGTTCTCCCATCAAGTTAATAATTCCATCGGTCTCTCCTAAAATATTTTGAAGATTTTCGTTATTCCAGTTTTTTTCTTTTGATAAATCTATTTGAAAAAATTTAAACTTATTGAAATCTAAATCAAGCTTTAAATTACTAATGGGTTTTCTACTTACAATGTATATTTCGTGATTTTCATTGAGTAGTGTTGGTACTAATTCTTTACCAACAAATCCAGTGCAGCCAAGTAGTAAAAGACGCATATCTTAAAGATGTTTATCATTTAAGGCTATTAAATTTTTTAGACGTTTGTAATTATTATTCCTGTATAAATTTTTTTTTAATAGTTTTCAAACAAGTTTTTGTATAATGAATTTCAAATAACTTTCTTGAATTTATTATGACAGATTCTATTCCAAAGAAACCTCTCAAGAAAGGAAGCTTAGTTTTTGTCGATAGAGAAAATTACATAAAAAGTATCGAAGCGTTAGCGAGTGATGATGATCTACCTAATTATGTCTTTGAAGGTCCTGGAGAGATTCTTTCAGTCAAAGACGAATATGCTCAGGTTCGATGGCGCAGACCTGTTCCAGATGTTTGGTTGAAATTAGATCAACTTAAAGAATATACTTAATAAAATTTTTATATCTAAAAGTTTTTATTTTTTTTCTCTATAGACATCTTTGATTGTATTCTTTTTGCTTCTTTAATCATTTCTTTACCATCAAATAAGTAATTATCTACGTATCCTTGAGTATATCTATCAAATTCTGATAGCGCATCTTTAACTTGTGAAAAGCAATGATAAAGATCGAGGCCTAAAGCTGAAATAGAATTTGGAACTATTTTTTTGTTATAAATTTTTTCAACTTTTTCTATTTTCTTTTGTGAAAGAATAATATAACTGCAAAAATTTTCCATTAGTTCGTCATCATATGGATCCGCAGATAGTTCTTTTATTTCGTTATTCAAAGGTTTAATGATTTGACTAATTAATCTATTTATCGGACTATAAATTTCTTTAATCCATGTTTCAACTTCTTTGTCCTTAATTGAAGAATTATGTTTTTTTGAATTAAATTTCTCTTCCCAATTTTCATTTAATGAATCAAATGATGAGCTGGAAAAGGGAAAACTGCTATCGTATTGTTTCTTTTTGATAGGGTCATTTAGAGTTTCCCAGGCATTTTGTATTGCAAGAAATCGTTCTTTCTTGCCGCCTGCATCTGGATGATGTTGCTTAACTAAAGAGCGATATGAAGATTTAATTTCACTTCTGGTTGCATTTTGTTTGAGACCTAATTCTTCATATAAATTTTTTTCCATTTTTATAAATTATGCATTAAAGATAACCATCTTTTCTGGCTTGAATTGAAGTATTGGATTCAAACATTGCTGTTGATAAATATCTTTCTCCAAAACTTGGAAGAATAACTATCAATCTTTTATTCATTAGTTCTTTTCTTTTGCCGATTTTTATAGTTGCTGCTAAAGCTGCACCGCTGCTGATGCCAGATAAAAGGCCTTCCAATCTAGCTAATAAACGCCCATAATAAAATGCTTCATCGTCATCTATTTTTATAATTTCATCAATTAATTTAGTATTAAGAACCTTTGGTACGAAACCCGCGCCAATTCCTTGAATCGAATGAGAGCCTGCTTTTTCTCCAGAAATCACAGCACTTTTTTTGGGCTCTACGGCATAAATTTTGCAATTTGGATTAACTTTTTTCAAAAAACGTGCACAACCAGTAATTGTTCCTCCTGTGCCTACTCCTGTAACTAGTCCATCTAAATTGTTATTGGATTGAGACCATATTTCTTGGGCCGTTGTTCTTTCATGAATATCTGGATTAGCAAAGTTTTCAAACTGATTAAATTGATAGCTATTTGCAATGGTTGAAGATAACTCATTAGCTAAATCTAAAGCTCCTTTCATTCCGTCTTTTCCCGGTGTTAGCTGTAATTCAGCTCCATATGCCCTCAACATTGACCTTCTCTCAATACTCATCGTATCCGGCATAGTTAATATCAATTTATAGCCTTTTGCTGCAGCAACCATTGCTAATGCGATTCCAGTATTCCCACTAGTTGCTTCAATTAACGTTGTTTTATCTGGTGTTATCAATCCTTCTTCTTCAGCTTTACATAACATTGAATAAGCGATCCGATCCTTAACTGACGCTGATGGATTAAAACTTTCTAGTTTGGCTATTATTTCTGGATAACAATCAAAATACTTTCTGATGCGATTTAATTTAACTAATGGGGTATTTCCAACTAGAGAAGTAATATCATTTGCTATTTCCATGAAATTATTTTTTAAATTGCAAAATAAAATCTCCTGTATTTATAATAATTGTATTTAAAGATCTTTTTTATAATTTTCTCAAAAGAAATTAATTTAAATAACTTTTTGCGAAAAAATATTTAGTAATATTAAGAGGTAGTTTTTATTATGATTATGTATTCATTGGAAATAAGTCTGAGATATTCACCTTTTCCACTTTCAATTCAGAAGAAAGAATTTGATGATGTTAAACGAATTTATGATGAAATAAAAAGTTCTATGAATGAAACTTTAGAATCCTCAAACTTGATCGAATTAAGTTGCGACAAAGTGCAAGATAAATTAATTACTGTAAGAGTTAAAGAAATTATTTCTGTTCAGATATATGAAAAATCGTCAGTAGCAGGAGGAGCAAAAAGACCAGGATTTTCTTTAGATATAAATTGATAGAATTAATGCGAGATTCCCTTGAAAATGAAATACCTCATATTAAATTTAAAGATGTTTCTTTTTCATATTCTGGAGAAAAAGAAAATTTAATTTTTAAATGTAACTTCTCAATAAAAAAACCTGGATTTTGGATGGTCGTAGGTAAAAACGGGAGTGGAAAAAGTACTCTTTTAAAATTAATTAATGGAATAATTAAACCCCAAAATGGTCTCATAGAAGCTAATGCAAATGTTGGCATGGTGTTTCAAAACCCTGATCATCAAATATTGATGCCAAATTGTAGGAGTGAACTTCTGATTAATATTAATCAGAATATAAGTCAAAATGAAATTAATCAAAAAATTGAATATGTACTTGATCAGGTAGGAATGACTGGTTTTGAAAAAAGGCCAGTTCATACTTTGAGCGGTGGACAAAAACAACGCTTAACTATTGCATGCGCTCTGATTAGTAATAGAAATTTTATTCTTTTAGATGAACCTACAGCTTTACTTGATCAAACCAGCCAATTAAAAGTTTTACAAACTATTAAAAATCTTACAAGCGACTATAAAAAACCTTTATCAGCTCTATGGATTACTCATCGTTATGAAGAATTAACTTATGCTGATGCAGTAGCAGAGTTGAAAAATGGTTTTTTATCTAGCTGGCAAGAACCATCAAAATTTCAATATAATTAATTCTTGTACTTGTCATAAGGTACTTTAAAGAGCTAAATTCATTCTATATTCCTCGGTAGCTCAGCGGTAGAGCGATCGACTGTTAATCGATTGGTCGCAGGTTCGAATCCCGCCCGGGGAGTTTATAAATACCAAAAAGTTATCCAAAGTCACCCTAAAAAGGTGACTTTTTACTTCTTTGCCCCATTTTTTGCAAAATAGTGGTTAGTCGAAGATATAACAAAGTAGATTTTGAAAGAATTTTTAGAACAGTATATAGAACATCAAAAATAATTTAATAATTATTAATATTCGATAGTTGGAAATTAAAGAATTGTTATTTAAGAACAGTAATTAGAACATTTATTAAATTCTCCAAAAATGAAAAAATAAGCTCTTAGATTTTTCTCGTTTTTAAAAACTAAGACATATTTTTGTTTAGATCTTTTGAATTACTACACCATGCAGCAAATTCTAGTCATCCCACATATCCTTTTTCTCTTGATCAAAATTATTCCTCTCCAGTAATTCTATTCTTTGCTTCTGAGAATCTTTTTCTGTTTCAATTACGTTTTTATCGTCAATATATTTTGTTTGTATTTCTAAGATATTTATTTCAAATTGTTCTCCAAAAAAATCTGACATTTCTTTCCATGCTTCCATTTCCTCTTCTTTGCCAATAGTATTGTTTATTTGATGAGAAATAATTTCTGATACGTATTGTTTAAGTTCTTGATGACTCATTGATTCAACTTTTTTTTGAATGTAAATTTCTTTAAGAATTTCTAGTTGTTTTTTTGTTAAATCAGAATAAATAATAGACTTCTTTTTCATAGATACTTAAATTTTTTTTAATATAGACAATATTATGAATTTAAACTTTTTGGAGAAATTAAAAAATTTTTAACTTAGTCAATTCATATATAAAAATGCAAAATCTCTATATAATTCAATTTTTTTAAATATTATTAATGGCAATCTGAATTAGATATTTTTTCAATTTGAACCATTATTTGTTTCTAATAATCCTTTGATTATTAAGAAAAAGTAAATAGAATCGAAAGAAATTCTAAAATTTCAACTTTTTTAAAATTTGAAATTTCTATTTAATCCATTGCTATCATTAAGTTATTTCATATATCTAATTGATAAAATTGTTTACAGTTATTCAGCAATATTTATAAATTCTTGAGAGAATCATAATACTAAAGCTTAATTTTAATTTAATAGTTCATAGATATGAAAATTTCAATCCTTTTAATTGAAGACGATCGTGATATGCGTGATTTGGTGGCTAGGCATTTAGAACATTCTGGTTTCGATGTCCAAAAAGCTGAAGATGGAATTAAAGGACAAGCATTAGCTCTTCAATATTCACCAGATTTAATACTTTTGGATTTAATGCTACCAAGTGTTGATGGTTTAACTTTATGCCAACGACTAAGAAGAGATGAAAGAACATCAAATATACCAATTTTGATGATAACTGCGCTAGGCGGCCTTAAAGATAAAGTTACTGGATTTAATTCTGGAGCAGATGATTACATTACTAAACCATTTGATTTAGAAGAATTATATGTACGCATAAAAGCTTTATTAAGAAGAACCAACAGAGCACAATTAAATTCTAGTAACCAGCAAGAAATATTAAATTATGGCCCTTTAACTCTCGTTCCGGAAAGATTTGAAGCTATATGGTTTGGATCTCCTGTTAGGTTAACACATCTTGAATTTGAACTTCTTCATTGTCTTTTGCAGAGACATGGTCAAACTGTATCCCCAGCATTAATTCTTAAAGAAGTATGGGGATATGAACCTGATGATGATATTGAGACAATAAGAGTTCATATTAGACACTTACGTACTAAACTTGAACCTGATCCACGCAAACCTATTTATATAAAAACTGTATACGGTGCTGGATATTGTCTTGAGTTACCCATTGGTTCTCAAGTTGAAACTGCTAGGCAAGAGTTCATTCAAGCAAGAAATCCTGACTTAATAAATTCTGCAGTAGATTAATCTCATATATCTTCCATTGAAATTTTTAAAAAAGCTATTTCCCACGCCAACCTTGGTTGAATGTTTTTTCTTAAGAGGTATTTTAAATTTTCAAGTTTTTTAACTAAACCGATATTTTTTGTTTTTCTCCACCAAACCGTTTGAATTAGATTTACTAAACAAATCTGTTGAAAAATTTCTAATTTTTCAGATATTAATTTAGATATTTCTAATATTTCCAGACTATTTTTAATTGGAGAATCCAATTTACTTATAATTTCATCTGAAAAATCATTCCAAATTTCAATATTTTTCAATAATTGATTTGGAGATCCATTTGCAGAGTTTATTAAATCTTCAAATTTTAATTTTGTATTAATCTTTAATTTAGAAGTATCTAAATATTCTTTTAAAATTGACTTTATTTGTTCACTAGAAAAAGATCGAAATCTGACGATTTGGCATCTTGAGATGATCGTATCTAAGAGAAGGTTTAATTTAGATGTTAGTAAAATAAAAATGCCGTTACTAGGTTCTTCTAAGGTTTTTAAAAGGCAATTTGAGGCTGCTTCGTTTAAGAGATGTGCATCAATAATCAAAACAATTTTTTTTTCTGAGTTTATTGATTTTTGACTAAGAAAAGTTTTGATATTACGTATTTGAGCAATTTTAATAATCTCAGATCCACTTTTAATTGTTTTTTCAAGATCGAAACTTCCTGAACTTTTTGTTGCCAAAAGAGAATGAGGTTCAATAATTAAAAAATCAGGATGGTTATTGTTTGAAATTCTCTCTTCAACATTTTCGTTTGGTGAAGACTGTTTGAAAATCTCTTTTATAAATTGAAGAGCAGTTTTCTTTTTGCCTAATCCTTCAGAACCATAAAATATATAACCATTTGCCAATGATTTGTTTTTAATTATGTTCTTAAGAAAGGTATTGACTTCTTCATTCAAGAAAAAATTACTATTCTTTACTTCAATCATTTGTTATTAGAAAATTTGTTTAGCAAAGTCTCTTTGATTTGATTAGAAATAGTTTTACTATTTTGTGAAGCAGATATTACTTTCCAGTTTTTTTGTTTGGCAATTAGTTTGAAGCCTTCATTTACTTTTTCTAAAAATCTTATACCTTCTGATTCTATTCTGTCTGGAATTTCATTTTTTCTTCGGAATATGCTCTCTTCTGGAGAAATTTCTAAGAAGAAAGTTAGATCTGGAGATGTTCCTTGACACACAATAGATTCAATATTTTTAATTACTTCTAAATTTATATTTCTTCCATAACCTTGATAAGCCAGTGTGGAATCGGAAAATCTATCACTTATTACCCAATCATTGTTAGTTAAAGCAGGTGAAATAATTTTGGAAACGTGCTCAGCTCTATCCGCTGAATAAAGTAATAATTCTGCAAGAGACGAAGGCTTGTTATTTTCATTATTATCAAGAATCAGTCCTCTAAGTTTTTTTCCTAACAGACTGCCTCCAGGCTCTCTAGTTGTGATTAATTTAGACCCTTTCTTTATTAGACCACTATTAGGAAGCCACTTGGATAGTTCATCTATTTGGGTAGTTTTTCCACATCCATCAATGCCCTCAATAACGATAAATTTTCCTTTCATTTAATCCAAAGATAAAGCATTAATTACAACTGTAATAGAGCTAATAGCCATCAATAATGCTGCTATTGAGGGAGTAAGAAGAATACCGTATTTAGGGAATAAAATGCCGGCGGCTAAAGGTATAGCTAGTAAGTTGTAACCAAAAGCCCACGTTAAATTTTGCTTTATTTTTCTAATAGTTTTTTTTGCAAGATTTAAGGCGTAAGGTAATCCATTTAGTTGATCTCCCATTAATACGACATCTGCATTTGCCTTGGCTATTTGAGTACCTGATCCTACTGCAATTCCTAAGTCTGAGGATGCTAAGGCTGGGACGTCATTAATGCCATCACCAATCATTGCCACTTTATTATTAATTTTTAAATTTTCTATAATCTTTAGCTTCATTTCAGGAAGAAGATCCCATTTTACTTCTGTTTCTTTACAACCAATTTTTTTTGCTAAAGCTAAAACTGTTTGTTTCCTATCGCCACTTAAAATGTTAATTTTAAATTTGTTTTCTCTTAAATTTTGAACTGTTTTAATTGAATCATCTCTGAGTAAATCTCCGAGCAAAATAAAGCCTAATAACTTATCTTTGATACTTACTCCAATGATAGTGTTCGTTTTTGTTTCTTCATTTTCAATGACTTTTTTTGCATCACTATCAATTATTATTCCTTTGCTTAGTAGCCATTCGATATTTCCAATACTTATAAGTCCATCAATTGATTCAAGTTCTCCAGAAATACCTCGCCCTGAATGAGTAAAAATTTTTTTTATTGGAAATAAACTTAAATTTTGCTTTTTTGCCTCTTGAATTAAGGCATATGCGATTGGATGCCTGCTTTCTTTTTCTAAACTGGCAGCTATTTGTAATAAAAAAGAATGATCATCATTATTTTTGTAATCAACAATGAAAGGCTTACCTTTTGTTAAAGTGCCTGTCTTGTCAAAAATAATTTGATTAATTTTTGAAGCGATCTCTATTTTATCTCCGCCTTTAAATAAAACCCCTTTTTTTGCTGCTTTACCTGATGCGACAGTAATTACAGTTGGGGTGGCTAAACCTAATGCACAAGGACAAGCTATCACTAAAACCGCAATTGATAATTGAATTGCTAAACTCAGGAAATTATCAGCATTACTACCTAGTGAACTATGAAGTGTATGGCTTGAGTGGGTCATTAATTCATTATTATGATTTAATAAATTAGGCCATATGTTTTTTGCCCCCTTCCACCAAAAGAAGAAGGTTAAAGTAGCAAAAATAAGTACAAAGTAAGTAAATTTACCTGCAATTTCATCAGCAATGCTTTGAATGCTAGGTTTTCTAGCGTTTACAGACTCAATAAGATTTACTAGTTTTGCAAGAGAAGAATCGCCTCCGACCTTTTGTACTTTAAGACTAAGAGTTGAATTAAGATTTAAAGACCCACTAGATAGATTTTCGCCTTCTTTTACTTCTATAGGTTTGGATTCTCCTGTAATATGTGAAACATCAACATATGAATTACCCCGGGTAACTATGCAGTCAGCAGGTACTCTGTCTCCTGCTAAAACTTGAATCTCTTGATCAGGTCTTAAAGTGTTCACTCTTACTGACTTGATTTGATTGTCTTCTGTGTAGATATTTGCCATTTCAGGTTGAAGATCTAATAATTCTCCAATGGATGAACCAGTTTGATATCTTGCTCTTTCTTCTAAGTAACGTCCAATCAGTATGAAGCCTAAAAGCATAACTGGCTCATTAAAAAAACAAGGAAAACCAGTGGCAGGAAATATTAAGGATAGAAGACTTGTTGTATATGCGCTAATTACTCCAAGAGCTACTAAAGAATCCATATCGGGATGATTCTTAATAAATGATTTAAATCCATTAATAATTATTCCTCTGCCAGGAAATAATAGAGCTAGCGTTGCTAATGAAGCATGGAAAAATATATTACCTAATATTGGAAAATTTATATATCCCCCTTCTGCCAGATGACCTAATCCTGAAAATAATAAAAGTAATAGGGCAAAAGTTAGTTTTTTCCATTGATTATTCCACTTCTTTTTTTTTTCTAATTCTGCTTTATTTATTTTTTTTGAAAAATCATTTATGTAAATCTTTGATGGGAAACCATTCTCTTTTAGATTTTCGAGAACTGATTCTATTTCTATATGTTTTTGGGTAATTTCAAAATAAGCGCTTTCAGTAAGCAAGTTAACAGAAACATTTTCAATACCATCAGAATTATTCAATATTTTTTCAACAGTACTAACACAACCTCCGCACTTCATTCCTGTAACGCTTAATTGAATGCTCTCCATATTTTTCACGATAGAAGCAAATTAATGCTTTACTTTATATTTAACTATAATAATAAATGTAATAGACTTTTTAAATAGTTATTTTTTAAATTACTATATTAATTTTATTAGAATTTGAGCGGTGCCTAGTAATCAAAACAGAGACAATTTTATTGATAAAGCTTTTACTGTAATTGCTGAATCTATTGTAAAAATAATGCCTATCGCTGAGAAAGAAAAAAAGGCATACATTTATTATAGAGATGGCTTAGCTGCACAAAATAATGGGGATTATTCGGAAGCATTAGAATATTACAAAGAGAGCTTACTGCTTGAAGAAAATAAAATTGATAGGGGTGAGACTTTAAAAAATATGGCAATTATATATATGAGTAACGGTGAAGAGGATTTGTCTATTGAAACTTATGAAAAAGCATTAGTAGAAAATCCCAAACAGCCATCATGTTTGAAAAATATAGGTTTGATTTATGAAAAAAGGGGAAGATATGCTGAGCAAAATGGTGATTTAGATCAGAGAGATATTTGGTTTGATAAGGCTGCTGAAGTCTGGTCTAAAGCAGTGAGACTTTATCCAGGTGGTTATCTAGATATTGAGAATTGGTTGAAAAACTCAGGCAGAAGTTCAATTGATATGTATCTTTGATTTTTTTATTTTGATAAACAATAATCAACTGCTTCTTTAATATTGGATATCTCTTTAATATTTATTAAATTTTGAAAATTATTATTTAGTTCCTCTTCTAGTTTTGGCACTACGATATTTTTGATCCCTAGTCTTACAGCTTCTTCTATCTTTGACCTAAGGTTATTTGATTTTCTAACCTGACCGCTCAAACCCAATTCCCCAATAAATGAGCTACTCGCCAAAGGAGGAATATTTTTCAAACTTGATAAAATTGATATTGCTACACCTAAATCAGATGATGGATCATTAATCTCAAAACCCCCACCAGTAGCTATATAACAATCAAATTCAGATAATTTTATCCCAACGTGTTTTTCAATAACAGCAAGAATTTGATGCAATCTATTTATGCTTATTCCAGTTGTAGTACGTCTTGGGTTACTGTAGAAAGTCTTGTTTACCAGTGCTTGTATATCAACTGCTAATGGTCGAGTACCTTCATTTGTAATCGTAGTTGTAACACCTGAAATATTTTCTTTATTTGTAAAAATTGAACTTGGGTTTTTTATCTCTCGTAAACCCTCTTCAAGCATTTCAAAAATTCCAATCTCGAGGGTCGATCCAAATCGATTTTTTATACTTCTTAGTAATCTATGAGAGGAAATATTATCTCCTTCAAAGTTTATTACTGTATCAACTAAATGCTCTAGAGTTTTGGGGCCAGCCAAAGCACCATCTTTAGTTACATGACCAATTATTAGAAGAGCAATATTATTGTCTTTGGCAAAATTTTGTAATTCAGATGAACATTCTCTAACTTGAGAAACCGATCCTGAAGAACTTTGCATTTCATGATTATGGATGGCTTGAATACTATCAATAATTGCCAAACTTGGATTTACACGTTTGATCTCTTCAATAATTAGGGATAAATTGGTTTCTGCAAAAATTTTTAAATCAATACTTTTTTGATTTAATCTTTCCCATCTAATTTTTACTTGTTCTAAAGATTCTTCTGCAGTTATATATAAAACTTTCTCATTAAGAGATATTTTTCCTGCTGATTGAAGAACTATTGTGCTTTTACCTATACCTGGTTCTCCTCCTAGTAAAACAACAGATCCAGGTACTATTCCACCCCCAAGCACTCGATCAAATTCTCTAAAACCACTTGTAAATCTTGATATCTTTTTTGATGAAATCTCATTAAACGAAATAGATTTTTTATTATTTTTTATTTCTTGATATTTAGATCCCTTACTTTTTATTTCTTCAACAATGGAATTCCATGAGTTGCAATTTAGGCATCTACCAAAGTATTGAGAAGTTTCAGATCCACAATTCTGACAAATAAAAGTAGATAATTTGCTAGACATTTAGTCTCTGAATGAATTAATGGAACTAGAATGTTTGGGATATTGCCCCTCTACAAGTTAGATTAGGTTAATAATAAATTCTCTTACTGATTAGCTAATAGAAACAAATGGCTCTATCTAGTCAAACTAAAGAAACTATACTTGTGGCAGATGACGAGGCAAGTATTAGAAGAATTCTGGAAACACGTCTATCCATGATTGGCTACAAAGTTGTAACAGCAAGTGATGGCAAAGAAGCACTGAAGTTATTTAAAGATTATGAACCTGATTTAGTAGTGCTTGATGTCATGATGCCTAAGCTTGATGGTTATGGAGTTTGTCAAGAGTTAAGGAAAGATTCTGATGTTCCAATTGTTATGTTAACTGCTTTAGGAGATGTTGCAGATAGGATAACAGGTTTAGAATTAGGAGCTGATGATTACGTAGTAAAACCATTTAGCCCAAAAGAGTTAGAAGCTAGAATTAGGTGCGTTCTTAGAAGAATTGACAAAGATCAAATTCCTGGCATGCCTAATTCAGGATTAATTTTGGTTACGGATATAAAAATTGATACAAATCGAAGACAAGTTTTTAAAAGTGACGAGAGAATTAGATTGACTGGTATGGAGTTTAGTCTATTAGAGCTTTTGGTCAGTAGGTCAGGAGAGCCATTTAGTAGAGGAGAGATTTTGAAAGAAGTTTGGGGATATACCCCCGAGAGACACGTAGATACAAGAGTCGTGGACGTTCATATATCAAGATTAAGATCAAAACTGGAGGCTGATCCAGCAAATCCTGAATTAATTTTGACAGCAAGGGGTACAGGATATCTTTTCCAACGGATTGTTGATATTGCTCCTTTTGATGGTAAATAAATGGGGAAAGAAACAGCGCAAAAAATTAATAAGTCCAGAGCTATTAGAAGATTAGTTATTTGGTATAAAAGAAATTCGGCTGTGACTTCTATAGTTGATACTGCTGCAAGTTCTGCAGCAACGGCAAGTAATGTTGCGGGTAATATGGTTTCTGGTGCTGGATCTGTAGTAACCACAGCTAGTAATGTTGCAAGTAATGTTGCAGGTAATGTTGCAGGTAATGTAGTTTCAAGTGCTGAATCTGTTGTTAATACTGCTAGTAGTGTAGTTTCAAATGCTAGTACAATAGCTAAAAATACATTACAGCCATTAGTTTTTGATCCATTAAAAAGATTACAAAATAACGATAATATTTTAGATAGGGTTGAGGAATCTCAATCTAAAAGAATTTGGATCGCAGTTGATGGGATGGGTGGGGATCATGCTCCTGGCCCCATTCTTGAGGGTTGCTTAGAAGCAATAAGTCGATTTCCAATAAATATAAAGTTTGTCGGTAACATTGAAAAAGTTAAAGAAGCAGCAGAAAAAACTGGTTTAGCAGAATTATTAGAAAATGAAATAGATAATAATCGTCTTGAATTAATTGATAGTGGAGAGCCTATTGGGATGAATGAGGAAGCTACCTCAGTTAGAAAAAGGAAAAATGCAAGTATAAACGTTGCAATGGATTTAGTAAGAAATAATAAAGCTGAAGCTGTTTACTCAGCGGGTAATTCAGGAGCCATGATGGCTTCTGCGATATTTAGAATTGGGAGATTGAAAGGGATTGAGAGACCAGCTATAGGAGCATTGTTTCCAACAAGGGATCAAACTCGTCCTGTATTAGTTTTAGATGTTGGTGCAAATACTGATTGTAAGCCATCTTATCTGCATCAATTTGCTCTTCTAGGTAATATTTATGCAAAGGATGTCCTACAAGTTCAAAAACCAAGAATCGGTCTTTTAAATATCGGAGAAGAAGAGTGTAAAGGTAATGATTTATCCCTAAAAACATTTGAATTATTATCTTCTGAAAAAAGTTTTGACTTTGGAGGTAATTGTGAAGGGAGAGATGTATTATCAGGTAGTTTCGACGTAGTAGTCTGTGATGGATTTACTGGAAATATATTATTGAAATTTCTTGAATCTGTGGGAGGAGTTTTATTAGATATTTTGAGATCTGAGCTGCCACGTGGAAGGCGGGGGAAAGTTGGTTCAGCTTTTTTAAAAAGTAATCTTCTCAGAATTAAGAAAAGGTTAGATCATGCTGAACATGGAGGAGCTTTATTACTTGGAGTTAATGGTATTTGCGTTATTGGTCATGGAAGTAGCAAATCTTTATCAGTAGTTAGTGCTCTTCGCTTGGCTCACTCTGCAGTGAATCATGGTGTTATGGAC
>CACLYZ010000017.1:0-25352 GCA_902611225.1 uncultured Prochlorococcus sp. | reverse complement strand
GTTTATTCAAGAAGCTTGGAGACGAAACCACAAGAAGAATCCCTGGAAGGGTTTAAACTAAACTTTATTACTTAATCTTATGGAAGCTTTCGCTTACGTTCTTATTCTAACTCTCGCAGTTGTAACCTTGTTCTTTGCTGTCGCCTTTAGAGACCCACCTAAATTTGATAGAAAATGAATTAAGAAAAAAACCTCTTTAACAAGAGGTTTTTTTTACTTTTCATAATTAGAAAATTACCCTACTATTAGGGTTGAAGTACACTTTTTCACCACATGCAGTGTCCAACCTGTCAAAACACAGATAGCAGAGTTTTGGAATCAAGATCTGCTGATAGTGGTAAAAGTGTTCGAAGAAGAAGAGAGTGCTTAAATTGCAGCTTTAGATTCACAACTTACGAAAGAGTGGAAACAATGCCAGTTTCAATTATAAAGAAAGACGGTGGCAGAGAATTATTTGATAAACAAAAATTATTTACTGGCATATCAAGGGCATGCGAAAAGACTAACTTCAGTAGTGAAGCAATAATTAATTTCGTAGATGGAATTGAATCACAAATCGTTCAAAACTCTAATAAAGATATTAAATCTTCACAAATCGGAGAATTAATACTTAAGAATCTTAGGAAAGAAAACGAAGTCGCCTATATAAGATACGCCTCAGTTTACAGAAAATTTAATGGGGTAAAAGATTTTATTTCTACTCTTGAATCTCTAAAAGGAAGTTCAAAAAACCAATTAGCTTCAATTTTATAAAATTAAGCATCTTAAAGTGTAGAATACATAACACAAATGTTTTTGCTATTGGTTTGCAGGCTAGTAGCATTCCTTTCTAACTACCTTAGGTAGTCTGCGATACAACAAATGAACGAAAATTCTTCCCAAACCATCAAAGAACTTTCTGAGGATCAAGAAATAAAAAATTCAACTGATTTAGATAATGATTCAACCTCTCAAAATGGGGAAGATTTATCATTCGAGAAGAGCGATATACCTTCAGCAGACTCTTCCTCTAGCAGAACAAATACTGATTTTGACAACGCAGGATTCACACAAGAAGAATTTGCATCACTTTTGGGTAAGTATGACTATAACTTTAAGCCTGGCGATTTAGTTAAAGGTACCGTTTTTGCTCTAGAGCCAAAAGGAGCCATGATAGATATAGGGGCAAAAACAGCTGCTTTTATGCCTGTTCAGGAGGTTTCAATAAATAGAGTTGAAGGACTTAATGATGTTTTACAACCTTCAGAAAGTAGAGAATTTTTCATAATGAGCGAAGAAAATGAAGATGGCCAATTAGCCCTCTCCATTCGAAGAATTGAATATCAAAGAGCATGGGAAAGGGTTAGACAACTTCAAAAAGAAGATGCGACTATATATTCTGAAGTTTTTGCAACAAACAGAGGAGGGGCTCTCGTGAGGGTAGAAGGCTTGAGAGGTTTTATCCCAGGCTCTCATATAAGTGCTCGAAAAATTAAAGATGACTTAGAAGGTGAATATTTACCTTTAAAATTTCTTGAAGTTGATGAAGAGAGAAATAGATTAGTACTAAGTCATAGAAGAGCTTTGGTTGAGAAGAAAATGAACCGACTTGAGGTAGGCGAAGTTGTTGTTGGTTCTGTAAAAGGTATTAAACCTTATGGAGCTTTTATTGATATTGGTGGAGTTAGTGGTCTATTGCACATTTCTGAGATTAGTCATGAACATATTGAGACTCCTCATAATGTTTTAAATGTGAGTGACCAGATGAAAGTGATGATAATTGACCTTGATTCAGAAAGAGGACGAATTTCATTATCTACTAAAGCACTTGAACCTGAACCAGGAGATATGCTAACTGACCCTCAAAAGGTTTTTAGTAAAGCTGAAGAAATGGCTGCTAAATATAAACAAATGTTATTTGAACAAACTGACGAAAACGAAGAGATCCCCACAGCTTCATCTGAAACAGTATAACTTCACATATTTATTTTGTGAACGAATATTAGAACTTAACCGCATTATTCCTATACAAGTATTTTTAATTAACAATAATTGATTTGTAACGATAATCTAATTTAGGATATTTCCTAATCCCAAAATTATTTGTAAATGAGTGATTTCATTTTCACTTCAGAATCCGTAACTGAAGGTCATCCTGACAAAATATGTGATCAAATTAGTGACGCTGTTTTAGACGCTTTATTGACAGAAGATCCAGAAAGCAGAGTTGCATGCGAAACTGTTGTAAATACTGGTCTTTGTTTACTTACTGGAGAAATAACTTCAAAAGCAAAAGTCGATTATATAAAACTTGTTAGAAATGTAATTAAAGAAATTGGATATGAGGGCTATAGAGCAGGTGGTTTTGACGCAAATAGTTGTGCAGTTTTAGTAGCACTTGACGAGCAATCACCAGATATTTCTCAAGGAGTAAACGAAGCAGATGATGTTAACGATGATTTGGTAGATAATACCGGTGCTGGCGACCAAGGCATAATGTTCGGCTATGCATGCGATGAGACGCCTGAATTAATGCCCTTACCGATTAGCTTGGCTCATAGATTAGCCATCCAACTTTCTAAGGTAAGGCACGAAAACGTGCTTAATTATCTACTCCCTGATGGTAAAACTCAAGTAAGTATTGATTATAAAAATGGAGTACCACTATCGATTAATACCATTTTAATTTCAACTCAACATAATCCTGAGATAGATGGTATGACAAATGAAGAAGAAATTCGTCAAAGAATAAAAGAAGATTTATGGAAGAATGTTGTAATTCCTGCTACTAAAGATTTAGAAATCAAACCAAACATTCATTCAACAAGATTTCTAGTAAATCCCACGGGCAAATTTGTCGTAGGGGGGCCTCAAGGTGATGCCGGACTTACTGGAAGAAAAATTATAGTAGATACTTATGGGGGTTATGCAAGACACGGAGGAGGGGCATTTTCGGGTAAAGATCCCACAAAAGTGGATAGATCAGCTGCTTATGCAGCACGTTATGTAGCTAAAAGTATAGTTAAAGCAAAATTAGCAAAAAAGGCAGAAGTACAATTAAGTTATGCAATTGGAGTTGCAAAACCGATTTCCATTCTTGTTGAAACTTTTGATACTGGAGTTATTTCACAAGCTAATTTGACTGAGCTCATTAATAAGAACTTTGATTTAAGACCAGCAGCAATTATAAAAGAATTTGATCTAAGAAATCTACCCCAAAAAATGGGTGGTACATTTTTCAGAAAGACCGCATCCTATGGACATTTTGGCAGAAGAGATCTAAATCTCCCTTGGGAAAAGGTAGAAGAAAAAGCAGCCCAATTAGCGGAGGCTTCCAAAGTATTTTTATAGAAATATTTATTCTATGCATGAAAATTTTTATGGGGGATTAGATTTTGGAACTAGTGGTGCAAGAATATCCATAATAAATTTTCATAAAGAATTGATATATTCAAATTCAGTTCCTTATTTATGTAGCTTTAAAAATCCAAATTCTTGGATCAATTCTTGTGAAAAACTCTTAAGGTCTTTACCTATTGAGGTAAAAAGTAACCTTCAAAAATTGGCTATATCTGGCACATCAGGAACTTTAACAGCATCAAATTTACGAGGAGAGCCAATAGGAGAAGCAATATCTTATGACCAAGCATGTAATGAACATAAAATCCTTCTGGAATCATTAACTTCTGGAGAAGATCATCTGCGAACTCCATACAGTAGTCTTGCTAAAGCATTAAAACTAATAGATAAATATGGTACAAATATACTTTTACGACATCAATCTGATTGGATCACTGGTTGGTTTTTAAAAGATTGGACTTATGGAGAAGAAGGTAATAATTTAAAACTTGGTTGGGATCAAAAAAAAGAATCTTGGCCAAAAAGCTATCTCAATACTTCATGGAGAAAATGCCTGCCTCAAATAATAAATAGTGGGGAAATTATTGGACAAGTGAATTTTGATTTAGCAGAGAGATTTAACTTGAATAAGAGATTAATATTAATATCAGGCACTACTGACTCTAATGCAAGTGTAATAGCTGCAGGTTTGGGCAAAGAAGATGGTCTCACAGTCTTAGGAACAACTATTGTAGTTAAGAAAATTATTGATAATCCTATTAAAAAACAAGGAATTACAAACCATAGAGTAAACGGCAATTGGATATGTGGAGGAGCATCAAACGCAGGCTGTGGTATATTGTCTCAGTTTTTCTCTGATTTAGAAATAAAAGAGCTCAGTCGACAAATAAATCCATCAAAAAACACTTCTTTAAATCTTTTACCTCTTAATAGTAAAGGAGAAAGATTTCCTGTTAATGATTCTCATTTAAAGCCGATACTTGGTCCAAGACCAGTAAGCGACTCACTTTATTTACATGCATTATTCGAGGGTCTAGCTAAGATCGAATTGAAAGGATGGGAAAAGCTAGGTGAACTAACAGGTTCACTTCCAAAAAAAATTATTACTATTGGTGGAGGTTCAAAAAACCCTCAGTGGAGAAAAATAAGAGAAAATATTATCAATATACCAATAGTTTCATGTAAAAAAACTACTTCGTTTGGTACAGCCTTGTTAGCGATGAACTCAAAATAAAAGTTTTTTAAATATTGTTGAAGATATAAAATTTTTAATTAAAAGGGTTTCACAAACTACACATCTTAATTTAAAGTATATAGGTTAGAGCCGGGATAGCTCAGTTGGTAGAGCAGGCGACTGAAAATCGCCGTGTCCCCAGTTCAAATCTGGGTCCTGGCACCTTTAAAACCCCTTCATAGAAGGGGTTTTATATTGTCTAAAAGTAGAATCTTACTTTTTATTTTGTTTCTAGAATTTAAGATTTGTTAGTTTGCTACTCTGCAGACTTGACCAATAACACCCAAAATCAATACATCTCCATTTGGATCTTGCCAATCAGCTAAATCATTAAAATTACTGTTTACTTCATCTATAGAAACATCAACGTCTCTAAATGATTTTTCAAAACAATTTATATCCATTGTATAGAGAATATCCTTAGTAATTTCACTTTTTGTTTTGGGAATATATTTACTCAATACTCTCACAGAACCATCCTCATTCCTTTTAATACTTTGCCTATCCCACAACTGTTCTCCATATTCACTTTTAGGGACTCCAACCCATTCATGAGACAAAGCATTTGCTTGTTTTATAAAAATACAAATGGAAAAGATTATTGACAGAACTAAACCAATGCGATTTCTAATAAATATTGAACTAACTTTATTCTTAGAATCAACCATGAATACTTGCTTAAATACAAAAATCTTTTATCTAGAGTAAATATAAGATTAAAAATTTGTAAAAATTTTTATTGATTAGTATTTCTATTATAGATACAATCAAATATTAAATTCAAAAATTACTTCCAATAAGTTAATTAGAAAGATAATGAATAAAATACAAAAATTTCTCTCAGTAGTTTTTTTTATAGCAATATTCGTTGTATTGATTTACTTAATCCAAAATTATGGGATTGAACCTCTTAGAAACAAAATAAAAAGTATGGGAATTTGGGCACCTTTTGGAATATTCATTCTTAGAGGAGTAAGTATTATTTTGCCCGCTCTTCCAAGTTCAGCTTATTCTCTGCTAGCTGGTTCATTACTAGGATTTCAAAAAGGTTACATGACAATAATCTTTGCTGATATTGTTTTTTGCCAAGCTGCTTTCTTTATTGCAAGAAATTATGGTCGGGTTCCTGTACGTAATTTAGTAGGCCCGAAAGCAATGAAAAAGATTGAAAGTTTTAATCAAAACCAGCTAGAAGAAAATTTCTTTCTTATGACAGGTCTTCTAATGACTGGCCTTTTTGATTTTCTAAGCTATGCAATTGGTATTGGAGGAACTCGCTGGAAAATATTTACTCCTGCATTATTAATAAGTCTTCTAATCAGTGATTCTATACTTGTCGCAGTAGGAGCTGGAGTTAGTCAGGGGGCAGGATTATTTCTTGGGATTGCTCTATTGGGAATGTTTGCTTTAGCAACTATTTCAGGATTGGCAAAAAATAAAATGCCTAAATAACAAAACAGTTGATAATTCTTTAATCAAAGAAGAAAGATATAACATTTTCGCAAACAATAACTATATAAATAATGATTCATGCAAGAATAGAAATCGATTAATTTTTAAAGCTATCAGATGACTTCATTTAGACCAACTTCATATGATCGCCCTGGAGAACAAATATCAACTACTCCTTCTGGATTAAAAGTAACTTCTGCAAAGAGATTAATGGTGGATTCAATGGTAAGAATGATACAAAAAGCAGAAAAACATTCCGTAGAAGATAAACTTGACGAAGAATCTAACAATAATTAATCAATTCATTGATAAAAGTATAGGAGAGTGGAAATCTATTAGAAGTACTCACACTTTAGCTTTTCAGGAATTTGAAAACTCAACTAGTAAAATATATATAAAACATATCAACAAAAAAAATAAAAAAGTCGTTGAAATTTTTAAAAATTATAAATTTAGTTTAAACCTAGAGAGCATAGCCATTTCTATAAACTGGCAAGCTATTAGTGATTGGGACAATAATGAAATCCGTGAGGGAGATGAAACTATTCTGATTTTTTTACCCAAAGATGAAAATTCAGGAATTGTTTTAAGAAATAAAGGTTATACAGAATCCTTTATTTCATCATCCAATTTTTTTGTTGATGAACAAAATAATTTACACATTAAAACTATTTATAAATCAACAGTTTCCGAAGAAAGCATTTCCTTTTTGTCCACTCATGTAAGATCCAGATTTTCTACTATCAGAAATCTTGAAAATAACTCAGTTGTACAGACGTCCCATACTTCAGAGATAAGGAATTTAGCTAGTTTAAAAGATTAATTATCCTTTCAAATTGAAACTCTGTTTCAGATATTAATTTAGGAAGAAAGCCTTTGTTTCCACACATATTATTAACTGTTGAATTCAAATCAGAGATAGTTGCATCTCGCATTAATTCAAAAACCCTTCTTGCATTTCTTAAAGGTACCCCAAGAGCAAGATAAGTATTTTTAAGATCCTTCAAACAACTTTTTTCTAAAACTGATTCGTCATTAGAAATTAAAAGATAAGCAACAATCCTTAGGATTATTTCTCCATCTCTTAAACAAACGGACATCTTATTAGTTGTATTTAAAGATATTTTTGAATTAAGTGAATCTTGATTTTCGCAAATCATGGCTGTTACAGCGTCTGCTGCGATTGCATGTGAATTATTGGTTATTGAGGTTATTGCATCTAATCTTGAGTTTGCACTATTAATAAATTCTTTTATAGTGCTTAAATCATTTAATTTCTTATCGGCTGACAATAGTTGATTATTCTTTGAAACTGACATTCCTGAAGTACAAATTTAAAGATCGATCTTAAGAATAATACAAAGCTAGTAAAAACAATACAATTTCAAACTTAACGCAACGCTTCTTAATTAATAACTTCATTCCAAAGTGATAGTTGAAATAATTCAAATAAAAAATTTTTTTTCGCTAATATAAAAATACCTTTTTAATAAAGTTTTGGATCAACAGGATTTAAAATTATCAAAGAAAATTATTTCCTCATACAAAAAGAGATTGGAAAAAGAAATTCTAGACAGAAGTATGAAATTAAAGATGCCTCAAAATAAATTTGAAGAAATAATTAATAACAATAATGAACTTATCAATTTAAAAAAAACTTTAGAAGATCTAGAAACGGAATCTGAATCTCATAGTAAAGTCTGATTTTTGAAAAACCCTTCCAAAAGTGCCTCAAACCAACAATTTCCTTTTTAAGTCCCTAAACAATCAACAACTTCAAGCAGTAAAACATGTTTATGGACCACTATTAGTTGTAGCTGGTGCAGGTAGCGGAAAAACTAAGGCTCTTACTCACAGAATTGCAAACCTTATTGAGGGTAATTCTATAGATCCCTATAACATTCTCGCAGTCACTTTCACTAACAAAGCTGCCAAAGAAATGAAAGCAAGATTAGAGGTTCTTTTAGCCCAAGAATTAGCTTTTAATCAATTTGGTCAGCCTTGGACAACTCTCAAAGAAATTGATCAAAATCAATTAAGAACAAACGTTCACCAAGAGAGGCTTCAGAATCTTTGGATCGGTACTTTCCATTCTTTATTTTCAAGACTTTTGAGATACGATATTGAAAAATATACTGATCCAGAAGGCCTAAAATGGACAAGGCAATTTTCAATTTACGATGAAACAGATTCTCAAACGTTAGTAAAAGAAATTATTAGTCAAGATATGAATCTTGACCCAAAAAGATATGATCCCAAAAAGATTAAAAGATTAATAAGTAATGCTAAAAATCAATGCTTAACTTCTAATGATCTTATAGAAAAAGCAGATAATAATTTTGATAAAACAGTTGCAGAAGCCTACAAGAGATATAGAATTTCGCTCTCAAAAAATAATTCTTTAGACTTTGATGATCTTCTACTTTTGCCTGTTTTCTTATTGAGGCAAAATGATACAGTCAGAGATTACTGGCACAAAAGATTTAAACATATTTTAGTTGACGAATATCAAGATACAAATAGAACACAATATGAACTTATAAAATTAATTACGGCTGGAAATACTGAACCAAAAAAATTCTTCAATTGGGAAGATCGATCAATTTTTGTAGTTGGTGATGCTGATCAAAGTATTTATAGTTTCAGAGCAGCTGACTTCAGAATTTTAATTGGTTTTCAAGAAGATTTTAAACCTTCAATCACAGATGATACAAAATCATCTTTAATTAAATTAGAAGAAAATTATAGGTCATCTTCCAATATCCTTGATGCTGCAAACTCACTAATTGAAAACAACTCTGAAAGAATTGACAAAGTTTTAAAGGCTACTAAAGAAAAAGGGGAACTTTTAACGTTACTCAGCTGTGATGATGAAATTTCCGAGGCAGAAGCAATTACCAATAAAATAAAATCACTCAATAACTATAATCAAAAACCAATTTGGAAAAATTTTGCAATTTTATATCGAACAAGAGCTCAGTCGAGAGTATTAGAAGAATCTCTTGTAAGGTGGCGCATTCCTTATACAATTTTTGGAGGATTGCGTTTTTATGACAGAAGAGAAATTAAAGATGCAATAGCATATTTGAAAGTTCTTGTTAATTCTTCAGATAACGTTAGTCTTTTACGAATCATAAATGTTCCTAGAAGAGGAATTGGTAAGACTACTATTCAAAAACTTAATGAACTATCTAATAGGTTAAATATCCCATTATGGGAAGTTCTTAATGATAAGCAAAGTCTTGAAGAAACAATAGGCCGATCATCAAAAGGAATTAATAAATTTACTGAAGTTATGAATGATCTACTGTGTTACCTAGAAAATTCAGGTCCCGCTCAACTACTACAACTTATATTAGAAAAAAGTGGTTATTTAAGTGACTTGCTCTCTAGTGGGACTGAAGAATCTGAAGATAGGAGAAATAACTTACAAGAACTAATTAATGCAGCTACTCAATATGAAGAAGAAACAGAAAGTGGAGATGTAGAGGGATTTCTTTCTACAGCAGCCTTAACAACTGATAATGATACGAAGAAAAATAATCCTAACTCTGTAACTCTCATGACTCTGCATAATAGTAAAGGTTTAGAATTTCAAAATGTTTTTATCACTGGGCTAGAACAAGGTCTCTTCCCTAGCCATAGATCAATAGATACTCCCTCACTTCTTGAAGAGGAAAGAAGATTATGCTACGTAGGTATTACTAGAGCTAAAGAAAGAGTTTTCTTAAGTCATGCAAGAGAAAGAAGATTATGGGGTGGAATGCGTGAAGCAACAATTCCTTCAATATTTCTTTCGGAAATACCTGAAGATCTAATGGATGGCGAATTACCACAAACTGGTGGTGCTTCGATTAGAAGAGATTTGCATCTTGATCGTTTAACAAGAGTTGATCGAAACAATCCAAATGAATTTGTTAACAAACCAATAAATGCAGTAAGAAAATTATATTCAGGGCCAAGTAAAGGGAAAAGCTGGATAGTGGGAGATAAGCTAATTCACTCAAAATTTGGGAAGGGTGAAATTATACATATTTTTGGGAGTGGGGAAAAAATATCTTTAGCCGTAAAATTTGGTGATAAAGGTAGTAAAATTCTAGATCCCAGATTAGCTCCAATTCGTTATGTAAGTTAAAACTCATGCACGATATCTCTGATTACATCCAAGGGGAATTAATCAAAACTCCATTTAATCTATATAACCTTATTACTAAATACATAGAAGCTAATAAGAATACTAAAGTGGCTTTTGTTGGCGGTTATTTAAGAGATTTGTTAATTAGTAAATTCCACAAAAAATCGTTTTCTAAACCTGTAGATATTGATCTTGTTATTGAAGGATCCTCTATTTCTCTTGCAAAATTTATAAAAAAAAATATTGTAAATGTAGATTTATGTTTAATCAAGGAATTTAATTTATACAACACTGTAGAACTAAATATTAATGACTATAAAATTGATATTGCTTCTGCAAGAAAAGAAATTTATTCTGCTCCAGGCTTAAATCCCACAGTAAATAAAAGTACTATTGAGGAGGATCTTAAGAGGAGAGATTTCACTATAAATTCAATAGCCTTTGAGGTCTCTACAAGGAAAATCTATGATCTTTATGGAGGAATTTCTGATATAAAAAGTAAAAGATTGAACTTACTTCACAGTAATAGTATTTCAGATGATCCAAGTAGATTAATTAGATGCGCGAAATATGCTTCAAGGTTAGATTTCAATATTTCAAATAATTCCCTCAAACAATCTCAAGAAACAGTTAGACAATGGCCATGGAAAAGTTCAGAAACTCATCAGAAAATGATTTATCCTCCTGCACTAGGCATAAGAATAAGGATGGAACTAGCTGAAATATGCAAACACGATAATTTGACTAATGTGATTTCGATAATCCACAAATGGAAAATTATCTCAATCTTAAATGAAAATATTAAAGTCGATAAAAGATTTTTAAGAGGACTAAATTGGATCAATAAGTTAAAGGGAAATCATATGCTTTACTTATTAAAAGATTCAGAAGATTTAGAAAAAGCATGTCAAAGATTTTTGATAAATAATAGTGAGATAAAAATATTAGAAGATTATATAAATATCAAAAAGATATTAAATACAAACCAAAAAAATTTCAATCATTTTTCTCCATCAAGTTGGACAGAATTTATTGAGGACCGAAACCTTAATGATGAGACAGTCAAATTATTAATTTGTGATGGAGGACCATACTGGCGTAAATTATTTAAGTGGTTATTTATTTACAAATTCATAAAATCAAAAAAAGATGGAGAAACATTAAAAAAAGAAGGATGGGACCCAGGGAAGAAGATGGGAAAGGAAATCAAAAGATTAAGATATTTGGAAATTGACAAATTACATAGAAATTAATTACATTTTTACTACCTCACCAACCTTGTACCATTTATCCTTTAGAACATTTTCATATTTAGGATTGCAACTAATCAACAAGGGTCCACATGTTTGAGGATCTAATAGTAATGATATTCTCTCGTTAAAAGTCTTTTGATCTAATGAATTTTCGTATAAAAAATTAATTATTCTTTTCTGCTTATTTACTTTATATATTTTGTCAAAAATTTCTTTATTAGATTCAAAGAAAGTACTTTTAACGTCTTTTCTTATTAAATCAAATACTCCAGAATAAGCTTTAAATGCAAATAAATCTAATAAAACTTTTAGTGACTCAAGATTATTGCTTTGCCTATATAAATTAGATGATTCAACCATTTCTTTAAGATGTCCAATAAATCCATATCCAGTAATGTCAGTCGCAGCATTGACTAATGATTCTTTAAATTGATTTTGAAAAAGATAAATTTCATCAATCAAATATTGCTGACTCTTTACTAAATTATTAATTACTTCAGAAGAACCACCTAGCATATTAATATTTTGCATTTGACCGGCAAAGTAAATCCCAACTCCCAGAGGTCTAGACATCATGAGAATATTGAACAGAATTAAATAAATCAAAATGCCGGCTAACAGATTTGAACTGATGACCTTCGCTTTACAAAAGCGCTGCTCTACCGCTGAGCTAAGCCGGCAATCTTCTTATCTTACAATCAGGAAGGGTCAATTATCAGTATTTTTTTAGCTTTTTTTAAATTTATTACTTTTTGATATCTTTATTAGCTTTATCAGTTTTTTTGAATTTTATTTCTCCTGAAATAGTTCTTTTGATTGGCAAATTGGCAACTAATGCAGTCATTCTATCCTCAGTCTCTAAACTTACTGCCACCTCATCAAAATCAATTTCTACATATTTAGCAACAACATCAAGGATCTCTTTCCTCATTTTATCTAAAAGATCAGTTGTTAAAGAACTCATATCAACTCTGTCATGAGCCAGTACAAGTTGTAATCTTTCTCTTGCTGTATTAGCACTAGACGTTTCTCTGCCCAGTAATTTATTTATAAGATCTCTAAGAGTCATCATTTTAAAAAACCTTTGTTTGCATTAATCTCATGAATTTATCTTTAAGACTTTTGCCTTCTTTTTTGGGATCGATAATTGGTACATCTTTGTTTGTAAGTCTTTGAGAAACATTCAAATAACATTTTTTTGCAGGAGATCTACTATCTGAAAGTGTCAGTGGCTCTCCTCTATTTGTACTTATTATTACCTGTTCATCTTCTAAAACAATACCTAATAAAGGCAAAGAAAGGATCCCTTGAACATCTTCGATGGATAACATCTCTTGACTAGCCATCATGTTAGGGCGAACTCTATTGATTACAAGTTGAATAGGCTCAATATCTGAAGTATTAAGAATCCCTATTACTCTATCCGCATCCCTCACTGCGGATAATTCTGGATTAGTAACAACAATAGCTTCTTTACAGGCTGCAAGGGCATTTTTAAAGCCATCTTCTACACCAGCAGGACAATCTACTAAGACAAAATCAAAGTTCTCACTAAGTAGCTCACTAATTTTTTTCATATCTTCGGGCTTCATCCAATCCAACATCCTTGGATCTCCAGCAGGTAGAAGAGCAAGATTAGGTTCTTTTTTATGTCTAACCAATGCTTGGTCGAGACGACAGTTCTTGTCTAGAACATCTTGAGCCGTATAAATGATGCGATTTTCTAATCCTAGAAGAAGATCTAAATTTCTTAAGCCAAAATCAGCATCTAATACAGCAGTTGTTGCTCCGCTATTAGCAAGTGCTATTCCTAGGTTTGCAGTTAAAGTTGTTTTACCAACCCCTCCCTTACCTGAACAGATTAATATTGTGCGAGTATTCTTCCCCACGATTTTTAAGATTTTACAAATAATAAAGCCACTTGCAGAAAGTTAAATATTTTAAAGATTAAGTAATTCTTAAATTTATCTAGTTTGAATTTATTTATTGCAAATTATTGATTAATTTTTATTTTCGATTATGTGTGGTTTGATAATTATTGTTTGTTTATCTATTACTGCAATTTCTGGATAGCAATTTTTGGGCTTTTCTTTTGGCCCAATTGCTATAACATCTGAAATTCTTAACTGTAAAGGGTTTAGATAAAGTGATGCAATAGAGGCATTTTTATTTCCACTTTTCCCTGCGAATGCAATCCCTAGTAATTTGCCCCAAACGTAAATATTTTTCTTAGCGGAAACTATAGCTCCTGGATTAACGTCTCCAATAATACATAGGTTTCCATTTGAAGATATTCTTTCACCCGATCGTATTGTTCGTTTGTGGAGAATATCGTCTTTCTTTTTTGAATTGAATGATAGTAACTGATTTTTAATCTCTTGCTCTTTTATATAAGCTGAATCTATTTTTAAGGACTTTCCACTTATTATTGTATCTCTATCATTTGAATAAATGCATAAGGAACAAATATTAATTTTGTCAAAATGATCTTTTAATTTTAATAATTGACGAGAATTTATTGACTCATTGACAGCGAAAATTTTTGCTTCTAAAGGTTCTTTGATGGATGAAAATCTTTTGAAAGTTTCATGGAGATTATTTAAATCTAACAAAGAAAAAATTTCTAAATATTTACTTTTACTGTTTTTTAAAACGATTTCCATTTAATTAAATCTTGGAATTGTTTTTTATTAATGAAATTTCATTTTTAATTTCATTTTTGATCATATCTGGATAAATAATAAAAGAGCTTTCATCGGATCTCATTAAAGTTTTTATTAATGCGGAACTATTTTCTAGTGCGCTTTGATAAGTGCCGTCCCATATTTTTAGAGCATTATTAGATTCAAAACCTTTGAAAGACCTTTCCTTAATCCCGCAAAATATTTCTGAATCATATCCATTCTTTTCACATAATTTTGTGGCAAATGCAAGGATTTTTAATCTATTAATCTTACTTAAAAAACTTATGTCTGATGCCTTTAATAAATCCCTGTCAATAAACATTTTGCATAGTGTAGAAAGTGGTTCAAAAGATTCATCTTTCCATCTAATCAAATGATAATAAAAGGTTATGTCATCATTTCTTATGAAATCATCAAAATCAACGTTTGATGGTGAAAAAATCCATTTATGTAGAGAATTATCTAACCAAATATTCTTTTCATAATTATGTTTTATTGTGTGTAATATTTTTCCCAGAATCCATGTTGATATTTCGTTTATCTTGTGATTGTAGATTG
Source organism: uncultured Prochlorococcus sp. (assembly GCA_902611225.1). Lineage (GTDB taxonomy): Bacteria > Cyanobacteriota > Cyanobacteriia > PCC-6307 > Cyanobiaceae > Prochlorococcus_A. Next base: position 10,697 of record CACLYZ010000017.1, on the reverse strand, counting down.
TTCTATACATAAAGTTTCTAAGTACAAGGAAATGCTCAATAGCGATCACTCCTTTTGGTTTGATTCCGATATTTCCATCAGGTAAAAAGGTAAGAGCTGAAATTATTCTCTCTAAGTCTACTAAGCCATAATTAGTCCCTGTGTTGTAACTATCGCGTAAAAGATAATCAAGACGATCGCAATCTATCTCACTACTAATTAATGTTCTTAAAGGTTTTGAAAATAGTTGTTTTGATTGAAATAATTCACCAATTTTTCTGGGTAATTCGTTGTCATACTTTTTGAGGATTGAATTTATTGGAGAATAATTTGTCACTAATTTTTCAGACCATTGTTCGTGATCATGCATGAATATTGTTTCACTGGTGTGGCTTAAAGGTCCATGACCTAAATCATGCAATAGAGCTGCTCCATAAAGAATAAATTTATTTTCACTAAATGAAGATTTACTTTCAATTAATCTCTTATAAATTTTTCTAGCTATACAAAAAACACCAATTGAGTGAGTAAATCTACTCGATTCTGCACCATGAAAAAGTAATGATGCCGCTCCAAGTTGTTTTATTCTTCTTAGTCTTTGAAAAGCGACTGTATCAATTAATTCCATAATCATTAATTCTTCTGCCTTTCCTGCATCAAATACTATTTCTTTATGAATTGGGTCATGAAAAATTCTTTTAATACTCATAATTTTTAAGATTTTTTTATCAATCTTTAGCCATTTAAAGATTTAATTTCTTCATTGTTTAATTCAATTGCTTGAATTGGAACTTCTTCTTTTTCTAGAAGCGACCCTAAAAATAATTCTGCATTCCTCACCCATTTATCGTCAGTACTTCCAAAATCGCTTGCATCCGGAAGATCAAGTAATTTGTCAGGTGTTATACCTTGGCCTTGAATATTATTACCATCTGGTGTTAAGTAACTAGCCACTGTTATAGCAATACCACTATCTTCTCCTAAACTTTTTAGGGATTGAATTAAACCTTTACCATAAGTTTGTTCTCCCATAAGAATCGACCTCTCATTATCTTGTAAAGAACCAGCAAGTATTTCACTGGCACTTGCAGTGCCTTTATTTACTAAAGTCACCATTGGTCCATCAAAAGATGTCTCTTTTTGAGAAATAATTGCATCTTTGATTCCATTTCTATCTTTTGTCTCGACTACAGGTTTCTCACTCAATAATGAGTCTGCAACTGCAATACCTGAGCTTACTAGTCCCCCTGAATTATTTCTAAGATCCAAGATTAAGCCCTCAACCTCTTTCTCTTTTAACTCTTGAAGAGCCTCTTCAACTTTTTTGGGTACACTTTCGCTAAATTGAGTTATCCTTAAATATCCTATTGTGTGAGAATCGTCTCTTAATCTTTTTGTTCTAACTGGTCTGAGATCTACTGATCTCCTCTCTAAATCGACTTCCCTAATTTCTCCTGATTCCGTAGATAATTCAACTAAAACTTTTGTCCCTGATTCACCCCTTAACTTGGAGGCGGTACTTGCAAGCCCTAATTTTTCTGATGAGATTCCATCTACTGTCTCAATAATGTCCCCGCTTACTATTCCAGCTTCTTCAGCTGGCGACCCCCCAAGAGTAGAAATAACTTTAACTTTATTGTTATCATCTTCACCTAATTGAAGCCCAACACCATTAATTTCACTCCCAAAATTACTTGATTTCAGTAGCTCATAATCTTTGGGGCGTAAAACTCTCGTGTAGGGATCGTCTAGAGGTCTTAACATGTCTTCAATTGCGGAATAAGCCTCTTCACTTGTTTCAATTTGTTTCTGTAATGTTTTTTGTCTAATTCTTTTCCATTGGATTTCATCAAACTTTTCTGGATCATAAAAACCTTCGTTTACCAAGGTCCAAGCGTCAAGTACTAATTGCCTGCTATCACTGAGAGCATCCACTCTTTCCATCAACAAAAGATTGATAGAAAAAACGATGATCATTGATGCAGTGATCAAAGTTTTGAATGTTAAAAGTTTGTTAAAAGATGAATTCATTGGGTTAAGTGTTAACACCAAGTATAGGAATTTTAAGTAAGCTCTTTATATCAAAGCTAATTTTTTTTTGGATGGCGAATTCTTCATCTGTTTATGACTGGTTTCAAGAAAGACTTGAAATCCAAGACATAACTGACGACGTAACTTCCAAGTACGTACCCCCTCACGTAAATATTTTTTATTGTTTAGGAGGCATAACTTTAGTATGCTTCCTTATTCAATTTGCAACAGGTTTCGCAATGACTTTTTACTATAAGCCAACAGTTACACAAGCTTATAGTTCAGTCAGCTATTTAATGACCGATGTAAGTTTTGGATGGTTAATAAGATCTGTTCATAGATGGAGTGCATCAATGATGGTATTGATGTTAATCCTTCATGTCTTTAGGGTTTATCTTACTGGAGGTTTTAAGAGGCCAAGAGAATTAACTTGGGTTACAGGTGTTGTAATGGCAGTTATAACTGTCGCTTTTGGAGTGACTGGATACTCCCTACCTTGGGATCAGGTGGGTTATTGGGCAGTTAAGATTGTTTCAGGTGTTCCTGCTGCAATACCAGTAATAGGTGACTTTATGGTTGAACTACTTAGAGGTGGAGAAAGTGTTGGTCAATCCACTTTAACCAGATTTTATAGTCTCCACACCTTTGTATTGCCATGGTCATTAGCAGTCTTCATGTTGATGCACTTTTTAATGATTCGTAAACAGGGTATTTCAGGTCCTTTGTAAACTCCTATACTTAAACTATTACTAGTTCTCCATATGTCTACTTTAAAAAAACCAGATCTATCTGATCCAAAATTGAGAGCAAAGTTAGCTAAAGGAATGGGCCATAATTATTATGGTGAACCAGCTTGGCCAAATGATTTACTATATATCTTCCCTGTAGTCATTTTAGGAACTATTGCCTGTGTAGTGGGATTAGCAGTTCTTGATCCTGCAATGTTGGGAGATAAAGCTAATCCATTCGCAACACCCCTTGAAATACTTCCTGAATGGTACCTTTACCCAGTTTTTCAAATACTTAGAGTTGTTCCTAATAAGCTTTTGGGTATTGCACTTCAAACATTAATCCCACTTGGATTAATGATTTTACCCTTTATAGAAAACGTTAATAAATTTTCTAATCCATTTAGAAGACCAATAGCAATGTCTGTTTTCTTATTCGGAACTTTTCTAACAATATACTTAGGTATTGGTGCATGCTTGCCTATTGATAAATCACTAACTTTAGGACTATTTTAAACTCAAATTTTAAACATATCTAGATCGTTATACTCATTCCTTAAAAAATGATTCATTAATAAAAATCCAACAATTGTCCAAGTTTGATAGGTTCTTGATTGTTGTCCAACCCAAGTACCTGTAGGACCATCAAAATATTCTGCCCATTCTTGCTTAGGCAATTGATTAAGTTGGCACCAATATGATTCCTCTATTAAAGATTTCATTTCTTCCATGAGGATCACATCGTCTGAACCATAATTTTTTTGATGTAATAAGACAGCTGTACCAAAAAACCAAAGTAAGCTTGGCCAATGACCACCGTTATGGTAACTCCAAGGCCAATTCTTTGGGTCGGATCCAGTTTTATTTTGCCATTCCTCGACATCCATATGAGGATGACAAATTCTCATAGGCATTTGAGCCATCAAATGCTGTCTGTTATGTAAAACTAATCTAAATAAAGCTCTTTGTTCTTCAGGAGGCAGAATTCCGAACATACATGCTAAAGAATTGCCTAAACTGTAAAATCGAAAGTCAGGCCTTCCTGTCCTAATATTTCCTATTAAGTAACCACCTCTATTCTCTAACCAATCTTGTAACCATGAGGGAACCACTTGAGGTTGAACGTTAAATTCATTGAAGTGTTGATCATCACCATACTGCTCAGTTGGCCTTCTTCTTAAAATTTGCATTGTTTGGCTGGTAACCCAATAATGCTTTAAAAGAAAACTTCCTAAATCCTTAACCCATTGATTTGTAAGAATAAGTCTTTGGTCTAAGAGTCTACTAACATGATCTGCTCTACTTATTTCCATTAAGTTAATGCAACTTTTTAAACATCCATGAAGTAAAACTTCAACTTCTAGTGGTGCTCCCCATACATCCATAGGTCTATCAATCATAAATGCGCAATCTGGAACAAAAAGTACTGGAGTACCCTCAAATGTTGGATGTAGAACTAGATCTAGTAGAAGTTGAATACCTCTTTGAACGCTTTGACTTTTTCCAAAGGCATAATCACCGCTTTTATTGACATAATACCAACATAAAATGGGCCACCATAAACTTGCATCAGCTGAAGTAATCCTCCCTATTGATCTTTGACCATAGTCTCCAATGAGCTGTCCATTTTCTTCAACGAAACTAGTAGGAAATACACCACGCGTTTGGTAATTAGAGCTTTGTAACTCAAGGCATACACTTAGGAACTTTTTGACAATTTCGTAACGTTTTTGGGTGATAAGGTAAATCATTACAGGAACATTGTCTCTTAAAAATATTTCTCCATAATTTAATTTTTTATTTTTTGTTGGGTGTTCCAGTGCAGCGACGCTTCCTACTAACTCGCCTGATATCTCAACCAAAGTCTTCTCGAAGTGTTTTTTTGCATTTGTTACAATTTTCTCCTCATCAGAACTTGGTCTTACTCTTAAATTTTTTTGACTAAATCTTTCTGCCATTTCATTTATACCCCTTATTTAAGCCTAGTTGTTTAATGAGACTTTGATCAAATAAAAAAATAATAAAAAATTTTTGTATAAAAGGTTGCACAATTACAGTCGGATGGTTTAGTATTTCCTTCTGGGCAGAAATATACTTTTTGCATTATTCAGGAAATTATCTTAAATCTAATTTTTGGTAAATTAATGAATTTTTTGGAGATTTGATTTCGATCACTATTTTCAGCCAGAAGAAGGTTTTTGCCTTCTAAATGAGTTGATCACTTGTTGTTTAACTCTGCACCTAGAAAATTTAAAAACTTAGGAACTGATGCTTTTATTGCGTCTTGAACAACTAAATTTTTTTTAGTTACTTCAAGATGTATATGCAATAAAGGTGTGAGGTCCCGTCAAGAATATATAAAAATGTCATCAATTGCTAACTTTTAGTTTTGATGCAAACGGATCTGAGATCTTGGAAAGTCACTTTAAAAATATTTTTAATGTGCACTCAATGTAATCCTTAAAATTTAAGGAGGCTGAAACTAAATTCAAAAACTAAAGTTTTTATTTGGAAAAAGCAATTCAATTTGAGTAGATTTATCTACAAAAGGATTTGAACACAACGGAGAGTTTGATCCTGGCTCAGGATGAACGCTGGCGGCGTGCTTAACACATGCAAGTCGAACGAACCTTCGGGTTAGTGGCGGACGGGTGAGTAACGCGTGAGAATCTGCCCTCAGGAGGGGGATAACGGTTGGAAACGACCGCTAATACCCCATATGCCTACTGGTGAAATGAATTTTGCCTGAGGATGAGCTCGCGTCTGATTAGCTAGTTGGTGAGGTAATGGCTCACCAAGGCTTCGATCAGTAGCTGGTCTGAGAGGATGATCAGCCACACTGGGACTGAGACACGGCCCAGACTCCTACGGGAGGCAGCAGTGGGGAATTTTCCGCAATGGGCGAAAGCCTGACGGAGCAACGCCGCGTGAGGGACGAAGGCCTCTGGGCTGTAAACCTCTTTTCTCAAGGAAGAAGATATGACGGTACTTGAGGAATAAGCCACGGCTAATTCCGTGCCAGCAGCCGCGGTAATACGGGAGTGGCAAGCGTTATCCGGAATTATTGGGCGTAAAGCGTCCGCAGGCGGCTTTTCAAGTCTGCTGTTAAAGCGTGGAGCTTAACTCCATCATGGCAGTGGAAACTGAAAGGCTTGAGTATGGTAGGGGCAGAGGGAATTCCCGGTGTAGCGGTGAAATGCGTAGATATCGGGAAGAACACCAGTGGCGAAGGCGCTCTGCTGGGCCATTACTGACGCTCATGGACGAAAGCCAGGGGAGCGAAAGGGATTAGATACCCCTGTAGTCCTGGCCGTAAACGATGAACACTAGGTGTCGGGGGAATCGACCCCTTCGGTGTCGTAGCTAACGCGTTAAGTGTTCCGCCTGGGGAGTACGCACGCAAGTGTGAAACTCAAAGGAATTGACGGGGGCCCGCACAAGCGGTGGAGTATGTGGTTTAATTCGATGCAACGCGAAGAACCTTACCAGGGTTTGACATCCTGCGAACCTCTTAGAAATTTGAGGGTGCCTTCGGGAATGCAGTGACAGGTGGTGCATGGCTGTCGTCAGCTCGTGTCGTGAGATGTTGGGTTAAGTCCCGCAACGAGCGCAACCCACGTTTTTAGTTGCCAGCATTTAGTTGGGCACTCTAGAAAGACCGCCGGTGATAAACCGGAGGAAGGTGTGGATGACGTCAAGTCATCATGCCCCTTACACCCTGGGCTACACACGTACTACAATGCTACGGACAAAGGGCAGCAAACTCGCGAGAGCTAGCAAATCCCATAAACCGTGGCTCAGTTCAGATCGTAGGCTGCAACTCGCCTACGTGAAGTAGGAATCGCTAGTAATCGCAGGTCAGCATACTGCGGTGAATACGTTCCCGGGCCTTGTACACACCGCCCGTCACACCATGGAAGTTGGCCATGCCCGAAGTCGTTACTCCAACCCTTGTGGAGGAGGACGCCGAAGGTGGGGCTAATGACTGGGGTGAAGTCGTAACAAGGTAGCCGTACCGGAAGGTGCGGCTGGATCACCTCCTAACAGGGAGACAACAAAATGTTTAATATTATTATTTTGTCACCTTAGGTCGATCGGTATCTCACGTTTTTAATTTATTAAGAATTTCATTTCCTAAGTTTTTCTAGGTCACACCCATATTTTTCCTGGGCCATTAGCTCAGGTGGTTAGAGCGCACCCCTGATAAGGGTGAGGTCCCTGGTTCAAGTCCAGGATGGCCCATATCTCTATGTTGGGGGTATAGCTCAGTTGGTAGAGCGCCTGCTTTGCAAGCAGGATGTCAGCGGTTCGAGTCCGCTTACCTCCACTGATTACCACCTCTTCCATAAACGGTAGAAAGGAAATTTTTTGAGTTGTGACCAAATTCTGAAAGAATCTAGCTTCCTAATGCAATCATTAAGATGCTGGACTCATTGAATTAATTTCATTGTTTTCAGAGAACCTTGACAACTGCATAGATTATTTTTAAAGACAATAAGCATCTTTAATGATGCAGATTTATTATTTGTGCGAATGCATTAATAACAATTCTATTAAGCTGATGCTTCAATTTTGAAGTTATTGGTCAAGCTACAAAGGGCTCACGGAGGATACCTAGGCACACAGAGGCGATGAAGGACGTGGTTACCTGCGATAAGTCTCGGGGAGTTGGAAGCACACTTTGATCCGGGAATTTCCGAATGGGGCAACCCCATGTACGGCCAACTGAATATATAGGTTGGTGCGAGCTAACCCAGCGAACTGAAACATCTTAGTAGCTGGAGGAAGAGAAAGTAAATAACGACTCCCTCAGTAGCGGCGAGCGAACGGGGAATAGCCCAAACCGATAGTCTTGACTATCGGGGTTGTGGGACAGCAATATGGATCAACAAGTCTAGAAGAAACGTTTGAATGGCGTGCCACAGAGGGTGAAAGCCCCGTAATCGAAAGATAAGTTGACCTAGCTGTATCCCGAGTAGCACGGAGCACGTGGAATTCCGTGTGAATCTGCGAGGACCACCTCGTAAGGCTAAGTACTACTGTGTGACCGATAGTGAAACAGTACCGCGAGGGAAAGGTGAAAAGAACCCCGGGAGGGGAGTGAAATAGAACATGAAACCGTGAGCTTACAAGCAATGGGAGCCCGACTAATCGGGTGACCGTGTGCCTGTTGAAGAATGAGCCGGCGACTTATAGGCACTGGCGGGTTAAACCGGAAATGGTGGAGCCACAGCGAAAGCGAGTCTTAATAGGGCGTTTGTCAGTGTTTATAGACCCGAACCCTGGTGATCTAACCATGGCCAGGATGAAGCTTGGGTGATACCAAGTGGAGGTCCGAACCGACTGAAGTTGAAAATTCAGCGGATGAGCTGTGGTTAGGGGTGAAATGCCAATCGAACCAGGAGCTAGCTGGTTCTCCCCGAAATACGTTGAGGCGTAGCGTCTAGTGCTCCAGCAGGGGGGTAAAGCAACCATTTCGGTGCGGGCTGCGAAAGCGGTACCAAATCGATATGAACTCTGAATACCCTGTGTGTAACTAGGCAGTCAGACTGTGGGGGATAAGCTCCATAGTCAAGAGGGAAACAGCCCAGACCGCCAGCTAAGGTCCCAAAATTAACGCTAAGTGATAAAGGAGGTGGGATTGCCCAGACAACCAGGAGGTTTGCCTAGAAGCAGCCATCCTCAAAGGAGTGCGTAATAGCTCACTGGTCGAGCGATCCTGCGCCGAAAATGAACGGGGCTAAGCGTTATACCGAAGCTGCGGATAAATTTATTTATGGTAGGGGAGCGTTCTATGTAGGGTGAAGCGTTAGCGTAAGCGGACGTGGACAGCATAGAAGTGAGAATGTCGGCTTGAGTAGCGAAAACATGGGTGAGAATCCCATGCCCCGAAACCCTAAGGGTTCCTCCGGCAGGCTCGTCCGCGGAGGGTTAGTCTGGACCTAAGGCGAGGCCGAAAGGCGTAGTCGATGGATAACAGGTCAATATTCCTGTACTAGTTGTGTTTTGAGAAGGGGGACGGAGAAGGCTAACCAGGCCAGATGTTGGTTACTGGTTCAAGCGTTCGAGGCTTTGAGAGATGGAGAAAACATCTTGAGCTAAGGCGTGAGTACGAGCTGCTACGGCAGCGAAGTTGGTGATGTCATGCTTCCAAGAAAAGCCCTATACTCGTTAAGACACAAATGCCAGTACCCGAAACCGACACAGGTGGGGTGGTAGAGAATACCGAGGGGCGCGAGATAACTCTCTCTAAGGAACTCGGCAAAATGGCCCCGTAACTTCGGGAGAAGGGGTGCCAGCGAGAGCTGGTCGCAGTGAAGAGGCGCAAGCGACTGTTTACCAAAAACACAGGTCTCCGCTAAGTCGCAAGACGATGTATGGGGGCTGACACCTGCCCAGTGCCGGAAGGTTAAGGAAGCTGGTTAGCTTTTAGTGAAGCTGGCGACTGAAGCCCCGGTGAACGGCGGCCGTAACTATAACGGTCCTAAGGTAGCGAAATTCCTTGTCGGGTAAGTTCCGACCCGCACGAAAGGTGTAACGATTTGCGCGCTGTCTCGGAGAGAGGCTCGGCGAAATAGAATTGTCTGTGAAGATGCGGACTACATACACCCGGACAGAAAGACCCTATGAAGCTTTACTGTAGTTTGATATTGTGCTCGGGCTCTGAATGCGCAGAATAGGTGGGAGACGTTGAAATAGTGCTTGTGGGTACTATTGAGTCATCGGTGAGATACCACTCTTTTAGAGCTAGGGTTCTAACGCTTACCCGTTATCCGGGAAGCGGACAGTATCTGATGGGCAGTTTGACTGGGGCGGTCGCCTCCTAAAAGGTAACGGAGGCGCACAAAGGTTCCCTCAGGCTGGTTGGAAATCAGTCGTTGAGTGCAAAAGCAGAAGGGAGCTTGACTGTGAGACCTACAAGTCGAACAGGGACGAAAGTCGGTTTTAGTGATCCGACGGTTCTGCGTGGAAGGGCCGTCGCTCAACGGATAAAAGTTACTCTAGGGATAACAGGCTGATCTCCCCCAAGAGTTCACATCGACGGGGAGGTTTGGCACCTCGATGTCGGCTCATCGCAACCTGGGGCTGAAGTCGGTCCCAAGGGTTGGGCTGTTCGCCCATTAAAGCGGTACGCGAGCTGGGTTCAGAACGTCGTGAGACAGTTCGGTCCATATCCGGTGTATGCGCAGGAATATTGAGAGGATTTCTCCCTAGTACGAGAGGACCGGGAGGAACGCACCTCTGGTGTGCCAGTTATCGTGCCAACGGTAAACGCTGGGTAGCCATGTGCGGAGTGGATAACCGCTGAAAGCATCTAAGTGGGAAGCCCACCTCAAGATGAGTATTGCCATGGCTTAAGCCAGTAAGGTCACGGGAAGAACACCCGTTGATAGGCTCTACGTGGAAGCTTGGTAACAAGTGCAGCGGAGGAGTACTAATAGACCGAGGGCTTGACCTAATAAACTTAATTTATTGTTTTTCAATATATATAATATTCTATGCAGTTCTCAAGGTTCACACTATCCTGGTGTTCATGGCGATGTGGAACCACTCCGATCCATCTCGAACTCGGTTGTGAAACGCATCAGCGGCGAAAATATTTAGGGGGTAGCCCCTTGAGAAAATAGCTCAATGCCAGGTAAAAATATTTAAAAGGGGTTACTCTTCTTGAGTAAGCCCTTTTTTATTTTTGGCATTTAGGACACCAATGGGTACTTCTTCCAGTAATTTTTTGCTTTTCAATTAAATTTCCGCATTTACGACATTCTTTTCCAGTTCTCCTGTAGACATTTGTCTGTAAACCAAAATTCCCATTCTCTCCTTCCAAGTCCCTAAAATCGCTAAATGTAGTACCTCCAGAACCTATACTTTTTTTTAATACAGTTACAATTGATTCTTTGAGCTTGATTAACTCATTCTTTTTTATTGTTCGAGCTTCCCTAAAAGGTGAGATGCCAG
>CACLYZ010000016.1:0-25594 GCA_902611225.1 uncultured Prochlorococcus sp. | reverse complement strand
TCAAATGGATCTTGGATCGGATGTTGCGATGGCTTTTGATCATTGTCCTCCGCATACAGCTAACGAAAATGATATTGAGGACTCTTTACAAAGAACTCATTTATGGTTGCAAAAATGTATCGACACTCATCAAAAATCCAATCAAGCATTATTCGGTATAGTTCAAGGTGGAAAGTATCCGAGATTGAGAGAATACAGCGCAAAATATACAAGTTCTTTTGATCTGCCTGGAATAGCAGTAGGAGGTGTAAGTGTTGGCGAGGCAGTCGAAGAAATACATAGTGTAATTAATTACGTCCCGAAATTCTTACCAATAAATAAACCAAGATATTTAATGGGAATTGGCTCTTTAAAAGAAATTTCTCTTGCTGTTGCTAATGGATTCGATATATTTGACTGTGTTTTGCCTACAAGACTAGGAAGACATGGGACTGCATTTTTTAATGATGAAAGATTGAATTTGCGAAATGCTCGATTTAAAAATGACTTTTCTCCGATTGACAAAACTTGTAAATGCGAAACCTGTAAATCCTATTCTCGAGCCTATTTGCATCATCTAATTAGAAATGACGAAATATTAGGCTTAACTCTCATCAGTTTGCATAATATTGCTCACTTAATAAGATTTACCAATGCAATTTCTACTGCAATCAGAGATAATTGTTTTACAAATGATTTCGCTCCTTGGAAAACATCCTCTATTGCTCACCATACGTGGTAACGTCTTATCATAATTAACTAAATTATCAAAAAGGTGCTCATTCTATTAAATACATTCGCTGAATTGCCAGAGGCTTATAAGGCCTTTGCTCCAACTGTTGATGTTCTTCCTCTGATTCCTTTATTTTTCTTTTTATTAGTGTTTGTTTGGCAAGCTGCAGTTGGATTTAAATAAAATTCTTTTAGTTTAGATTGTTACTATTAGACGGGATTTTCAAGTAAAATTGCATCTCCAGAATTTTCTACAGCACTCTCTATAAAATCAGCAATTTTTAATGCTCTTGAGGCTTGCTCACCATCTACCTCAGGTATTTCTTTGCCCTGAACGCATTTAAGAAAATGCTCTAGTTCTGCATAAAGAGGTTCAATAGAGGTTGTGCTAACTTCTTCGACATATCCATCATTTCTATAAACTAATTCTCCATGCTCTGCTGTATATGATTCATGAGACTTTCGATGGATTTGTAAAGAGTGATTTAAGAAATCAGTTTCTACTAGGCCATTTTGGCAATGAGCACTTAAACTTCTAATTTTTTTGTGACTCATTTTGCTTGCAGTTAGGCTTGCAATAACATTATTTTTAAAAACTAAAGTAGCATTAACATAATCAATTAATCCCTCGCTATTTCTTCCTCCAACTGCGGCTAATTTTTGTATTTTTGAGTTTACAAGCTCTAAAATAAGATCAATGTCATGAATCATTAAATCCATTACTACAGATACATCATTTGCTCTGTCTGCATGAGGACTGTGCCTCCTTGCTTCTAAAACAACAATTTCTTCATTATTTACTATTTTATTTAATTCTCTAAAAGCAGGATTAAATCTTTCAATATGCCCTACTTGTAATAGACAGTTACTTGCATTAGCAGCCTCTATTAAAGATTTTGCTTCCAACTCGTTAGCTGCAATTGGTTTTTCAATAAGAACGTTAGCACCTTCATTGAGACAATCTAGTCCTACTTTTTGATGAAGTAGTGTAGGGACAGCGATACAGATAGCATCAACTTTTGGAATTAGGTCCTTATAATCTTTGAACCATTTACATTGAAATTGCTCAATAGCTAATTTGCCTCTCTCCTCATTTGGATCTGCGACTCCAATTAGATTTGCATCTTTGAGTAAACTAAGTACTCGAGCATGATGCCAGCCCATATTTCCTATACCTATGACTCCAACCTTTACGGGTGATGAGGTTGGTTGCATAATTTCAAATCCATATATTAATTATCATTATCCTCTATGGGGAGTCACATTTAGCTTTTGGGAAGAATTATTTTAACACGATCAATTTTTGGGCCTGACATAGAAATAACTTCAAATTTAATGTTATTAAAATCTAAAACGTCGCCAATTTTTGGAACCATTTGAAATTTTTCTAACATAAACCCAGCAAGAGTATGATAATCAGTCCCTTCTGGAATAGAACATCCTATCTTTTTATTGATTTCAACAATTTCTGATTTTCCTGCTATTGACCATTTTTTAGAGAAATTATCTAACATTCTCATATTTGAATAAATTCTATTATTGAGCATTTCCTCTCCAACTATTTCGCCATTTAGATCAGCTGCAGTTATAAGTCCTTCTGTTCCACCATGTTCGTCAACTACTAGTAAGAAAGGATTGTAGTCTCTTACTATTGGAAATATTTCAGCTAGTGAACATGTTTCTATTATTTTTGTTACTGGTAAAAGGAATGGTTCTAATAATGTATCGGCTTCCATTTCACCTTTTGATATTGGCTTAGCTAGATAACGTAAATCTAATACACCTAATACATCATCTAAAGACTCACCAATCACAAAGAAGCGAGCATGTCGAGTTTTATCTACTTGTTTCATTAGTTCTGAAAAGGTTATATTTTTTGGCAAAGTTACCATTTCAGACCTTGGAATCATCACTTCTTTAACCTGTGTATCTTTTAAAGCAAAAACTCCTTCAAGAATATTCTTCTCATCTGGTTTTAAACCTGTTACGTTATCTGTTTCTATAAGAGTTTCTAATTCTCCAGCAGATAAACCCGAGTTTAAAGAATCCCATTTGTTATTTAAATTGAACAAGCCTAAACAAGCACTAGCAAAGAATTCTATTGTTTTCACTACAGGATTCATAGCTTTTCTTACGGCATCGAATACCGTAGTTAACCTTAATGCGGCAGATTCTGGATTGTTAATTACTAAAGCTTTTGGAATTAGTCCAGAAACAAGAGTAACAACTAAAACTACAAATAAAAATAATAGAAGATCATAAAATCTATTTGATAAAATATTGCTTTTCCAATAATCATTAGCAAGGTTATTGCTGAGCCATCCAATTGCAATTAATGAAATTGTTACTCCAAATTGAGAAGCAATTAGTGAAGATCTAAAGCGTTTTTGAATTTTTAAAATTGAAAATGCTCCTTTCTTTTTTTCTTCTATTAACCTTAAAACTTTACTTGGCCTTATTAATAAAAAAGAGAGTTCACTCGCTGCGAAAAAAGCTGGTAGAAATAAAAGAAATAAAAGTAGAGTTATTTTCATTCAATGACAAATGAATAATGGGGGTGGCGAGGATCGAACTCGCCTTAGCCAAATTATGAGTTTGGTGCATTCACCAGATTGCTACACCCCCAAGGAAATTTATGTAATTTTAATTACATTGAATTTCAATATACAATATAAAAATAATATTTCAAAAAACACCTCATTTGGAAGTTTTTGTGAGATTTCTTTTTTTTCTTCTAATCTTTAAATATAAATTTAACTTTTACTAATGGGCAAATTTTCGGATAAGTATGATTTAAATAAGGCAAAATTGTTAAAACAGTTAATTGAAAAATCTTACAAGAAAGGAAACTTTACTTTATCTTCAGGAAAAAAAAGCAGTCATTACTTGAACTGTAAACCAGTATCATTAAATGGTGATGGCTTAAATTTAATAAGTGATTTATTTTTAGAGTTAAAGGATTCAAGGTCAAAAGCTGTAGCAGGATTGACATTAGGTGCAGACCCTATAGTAAGTGGATTAATTGTTAAAGCAGCTTTGAATGGACTAGACCTTGATGGTTTAATAATTAGGAAAGAAATTAAAAAATACGGTACCAAGGCTGGAATAGAGGGCCCTATATTAGAAGAAGGAACTTTGGTAACTGTTTTAGAGGATGTGGTTACAACTGCTGGTTCAGTAATAAAAGCTATAAATAAATTACGAGAAAATAATTATGTTGTTGAGGAAGTTTTGTCTATAGTTGATAGGCAAGAAGGGGGATTAGAAGCCCTTGAAGATGAAAATGTTAAATTAAAGAGTCTTTTTACAATAAAAGACTTTTTATAATTATTTAAAATGCAAGATATTAAAAAAAAATTTTGGCTTGAAAAATTTGATTGTTTTTCAATTACTGGAAAAGATGCCAGAAAATTTTTGAATGGAATAACAACTGGTAATATTCTTAATTCAGAAAATAAAGTTATCAAAACTTGTTGGTTAACTCCAAATGGAGTTCTAAGGTCATTAATTGAAATTATTTTTTTAGAAAGAAGCTTAGAAGTAATTATCTTGGCGGGTAACACAAATGAAATACTTGATTACTTTAATCAAATTATTTTTCCAGCGGACGATGTTCTTCTAAGTGAACCTTCCTTGATAAATAGAATTCAGGAAATTGATGAATCTATTTCATGGAGAATTTACCAGCCTATTTTCTTCAAAACAGAAGATAAAGAATTTGAAATATATAAAAATAAACTAAATTTAATAAATCCCAATGATTTAAAACTTTGGAAGATTAATCAGGCAATACCCTCATTAGAAATGGAAATAAACGGAAAAAATAATCCTCTTGAGCTTGGATTACAAGATCTTATAGATTTTAATAAAGGTTGTTATTTAGGACAAGAAACAATGTCAAAAATAAAAAATGTTTCTTCTTTAAAACAGGAAATAAGAATTTGGCAATCATTTGAATCTAATTTAAATTTAGACGTTGAAGATAAAAATTTATATACAAATTCTTCCAAGGATATTTCTGTAGGCAAAATCACTAGTTTCTTTAAATCAGATTGTCAAATAAAAGGCTTAGCTATGATAAAAAGAAAATATTTAGATGAAGAAAGTTATTTTTTTTCAGAAATTTTTGGAAAAATTATTATAAATAAATCTGTAGGATCAATTTTTCTTTAATCGATTTTTAATTAAATATTTTGCAATTTGTAGAGTAGCCAAACAATCATCTTTGTTATATTGGATGATTTTTTTTAAAAATATTTCGTTTTCTGTAATTTTATATTGAATCCACCAATAAAGGGCTTTCGATCCACTTACATTTTTCTGCATCCATTCAAATCCAAGCCAACTAGAAACAGTTTTTAAGCCATAGTTTTTTAGTGGTAATATCCAAGACTTTCGTATTAAGGTATGTAAGTCTATAAATCTTGAGGAAAGTGAATCAATTTCTTCAAAACTAAAATTTAGTTCTTTAGCAATATTAATTATTGATATTTTTTCAGTTTCTCCGTAATGCAAAACTGGCCATTCCTTGTGTGAAAAAAGTATTTCAATAATTTGCCTATAAGATTCTCCTTTATTGTTTTTAAGATTTAAGATTGGTGCATAAATAAGATCTTCATTTTTTATAGACAAATTTTTTACTTTTAAAAATCCATATAAAAAATCATGCTTTTCATCTGGATTTGACTCAATATCAAATATATAAAATCCCGAACATATTTTTTCTAATAGATCTTCCGTATTATTTTTATTAGAAATGAAATATGGTTCTCCAGAGATATATGCTTGTGCTTGCTTTACAAATATGGATGCTTTTTCATACTTCTGATCTTTGAATTTAGATAATTTCTCTCCAAGTTGTTTTTCGCTATAAGAAGCTAAAGTTTGGGTATTAGTTATTCCATTTGCTTTGAGTATCGAGGACGTTTTGGACCCTATTCCATCAATATCTGTTAGATATCCATTCTCTTTTGCTTCTTTGTCACAAAATTTTTGCCAGGAACAAATAGTACATTTTTTTCTATCTTGAGTTATTTCTGGTATAGATCCCTCCAAGCATTCATTCAAATTTAATAAAACATTTAAAATTTTTTTTCTTAATTTTTTATTTAAATAAATTTCTTCAACTTTAACTTTTTTATAAAAAGTTGAAATTACTAATCCTTTCTCAATTTTAGATTCTTGAAAAGATTCTAAAAGCATAGAACTAAAAGCTAAGTCGAATAAATGTTCTTTAGTTGTTTTGTGGCCTAACTTATAAACAGCAGGTAAATATTTATATTGCCCCCATTTACTTTTACCTTTAGTCTTTACAAGTAATTGTGGAAGTATCTCTGCGTTAATATTTTGGAAAAGATTCTCTTTTATTTTTAATCCAATTACCCCTTGATAACCATTTTCACATGCTTTTAATCCTGTATATATTTCACCATTACAAAATTCAGAGAAAATTTGAAACTGATTAATTTTATCTATAGCTTTATGGGGAGACCAAACTTCATAAGATTTTTTACCCTTAAAATCGAGCCATGCTTTTCTTTTGCATCTTGTAAAACTTTTTAAATATAGAGAATTCAAATTTTTTTTAAGGCCGGTTTTAAAATTTACTCATATAAATTATTATAGGTAATTAAAAGAAAACAAGGAAATTTGAAATTTGACAGCTGATAAATTAGATCAGATAAAATTTGGAACTGATGGTTGGAGAGGAATTATTGGTTTTGAATTTAACCTGTCCAATCTTTCAAGAGTTGTTGTCGCTGCATGTCAGGAGTTGCATTATCAATACTATAAAGAAGTTAATTCAAAGAAAATTATTATTGGATATGATCGTAGATTTATGGCTTGTGAATTCGCCAAGCAAATAGTGCCTTTTGTAAGAGGATGTGGTTTCGAACCGATCTTATCTGATAGCTTTGTTACAACACCCTCTTGTAGTTTCTATGCCAAAGAAGTCGGTTGTCTAGGAGCGTTAGTAATAACAGCAAGTCATAATCCATATAATTGGCTAGGTCTGAAAATAAAGAGCTTTAATGGATGTTCTGTTGATGAATCTTTTACAATTGAAGTTGAAAAAAGATTAATGCTTGGAAATTCAATTGAAAAAATAGATGGTATTAATCAATTGGTAGATATTAAGAAATTTCATTTAGATAGAATTAAATCCCTTTTTGACATTGACTATATTTCCAAGAGATTAAAAAAAATGAAATTGAGAATTTTTGTAGATTCTATGCATGGTTCGGCTGCAAATTGTATGGCTGAGATTTTTGCTTCTAATCATTTAGAAGTTATTTCAGAAATCAGGAAAGATGCTGATCCTTTTTTTGGAGGAAAACCTCCTGAACCTCTTTTGAATTATGCAGATGATCTAAAACAAACACTAATTAAAAATACAACAAATGAAGTGAAAACTTTAGGGATTATATTTGATGGTGATGGTGATAGAATTGCGGCAATTGATGAAAAAGGAAGATACTCTAGTACTCAAGATTTACTCCCATACTTTATTAGCTATTTGGGCGAAATTAAAAATAATTCTTATCCAGTTTTAAAGACTGTTAGTGGTTCAGATATCATTAAAAATATATCAGAGAGTCAAAATAGAGATGTTTTTGAACTTCCAGTTGGCTTTAAATATATTGCTGAAAAAATGATTAAAGAAAAAATATTTATTGGAGGAGAGGAATCTGGGGGAGTTGGTTTTGGTGACTTTATGCCTGAAAGAGATGCTCTATATGCAGCGATGGTTTTATTAAATGGGATTGCTGAAAAATCTCAATATTTATATGAAACCTTAGATGAAATTCAAGAAGATTTTGGGCCAAGTTTTTATAAAAGAATTGATATTAAATTTCCAAATCAGTCAGAAAAAAATAACGTAAAAGAATTTATCATAGATAATATTCCTGAGAATATTAATAATCACAAGTTAAAAAGTATCTCGAAGATCGATGGAATAAAGTTGAGAATTGATAAAAATTTTTGGCTTCTTTTTAGGTTTTCAGGAACGGAACCTCTTTTAAGGTTATATTGTGAAGCACCAAAAGAATCTTATCTAATTGAGGTATTGGAATGGGGTCAAGAATTTATAAATTTGGCAGGAAAATAAGGATGAAAAATTTATTTTTAGCGAGTAAGAATAAAGGTAAAATTGAAGAATATAAGAAATTGCTTGCTGGAGTTAATTGTAAATTGTTACTCCAGCCAGAGTCATTAGAAGTTGAAGAGGATGGACTGACATTTAGAGATAATGCAATTAAAAAAGCAAGTGAAGTTTCGAGAAAAACGAATAATTTTTCTATAGCAGATGATTCAGGCATTTGTATTGAAGCACTAGGTGGTAAGCCTGGCATTTACTCATCTAGATATGCAGAAAATGATCAGAAGAGAATTGAACGAGTTTTAAGAGAACTTGATGGAGTTCAAAATAGAAGTGCTTTCTTTATTGCTAATATTTGTGTTTGTTCCCCAAATGGTGAAGTGATTATTGAATCTGAGGCCAAATGTCATGGCAATATTATTTTAAACTCAAGAGGAAAAAGTGGTTTTGGGTATGACCCAATTTTTGAGGAGAGTTCCACCAGATTAACTTTCGCAGAAATGAATAATGATATTAAAGACTCTTGTAGTCATAGAGGTAAAGCACTAAAAAAAATTATTCCAGATTTAATTGAAATTTTTTCTTAAATTCAATTAACCCAAGATCCATGAAGGCCATGAGGAATTGAAATGGGTAATTCATAAATAGCTAATTCTTTTAAGTCTTTTGCGTCTAATATCACTAAATCGCTTCCTCTTCTTTCTCCGTTCCATAGAAGTATAAATAAAAATCCCTCATCTTCTTTTGAAGAGTTTTCTGATGGAACCATAATTGGTTCACTAACAAATCCACTTGGACCTGCTGACCAAAAAATCTCTTCCTTAGAAGTTAAATTTATTTTTTTTATTGCTTGAAGTGGAGCGTTCCCCAGCTTTTGAGATGTGCTTGCCATCCAACTATAAGTTGCTTTTAATCCTAAGTTTTTAGGATTAACAACAGCAAATTCACAACATTGTTCACTGAAAGTTTCAAGTTCACAAGTTTTTGTCTTTAGATCGATAATTGATCTTTTCAGTTTTCCTTCTGGATATTTATCAAAGTCAATATCCCTAAAATTCTCATCTGGACCAACTGATGGGAAATCATCATAAAAAATACTATCTAATACGATTTTGGAATCTTTTTCAAATGCGTTTACATGATGAAAAACGAATCCTTCTGGAGCATCTATTGTTAAAGGAGGCTGTCCTCTAAACAATCCACTTTCTCTGGGGATAATGAAAAACTTTGCCTTTTTATTTGGGTTTGACTTTAGACATTGTGCTGCTCCTCTTTGACCCATTACAAATGGAAGAGGATTGAAATCAATAGCATTTTGTAAAAATATTGCCCAATTAGTTGTAATTGCGAAATCATGAAGGAATGCAAAGCCATTAAAGGTATCTTTTCTGTCAAAAATGAGCTCTCCAGAATTTGTACCAGCATTATCAAATTCCATTAATCTAATGGTACTTTTTGGCCCGGTTTGTACTCCAAAAGTTACTAAAAGTTCTGAAGATGCATTTGAGTTTAGGTCTGTTTTGGGATGAGCACTGAATGCTTCGTTAGGCTTGAGTACTCCTTTTAATGTTGTTAAACCAATAGTTTCAAGACTATCAGGATCCATTGCATGTGGACCTGCTGCCTCCCATAATGCGAGAATTTCATCTCCTAATTTAATGACATGCGTATTAGCGATATTCTTGAATTTTAGATCTAATGCATTATTTAAAATTCCTCCATTTTTTTGTGTTCCAAAAACACCTCTATAAATAAATTTATCTATTTTTTCTTCTTCCAAATAGCCTTTAGTTTTAACAAATCTATTTGTTAAGAATGGCTGACCATTTTCAAATTTTATAGATGTTATCATTCCATCACCATCAAATGGATGATGTACCCATTGTCCACCTCTCTCTAATTTTCCAGGTCCATTTCTTAATAGTGTTCCATTTAAATTTTTAATATTATTACCTTTACTAATTTTTAGAGGCTCTTTAGTTAGCTCATTTTCTACATTTTGATAAGCACTTGACCAATCTTGTTTTTTAAAAATATTAAATTTATCAATTTTTTTATCTTGTAAATTAGTCACAACAAAATAATCACTTTATCTATCTTCGCCAAAAATCAACAGAATTGTGGCTGATTCGAAAAATTTCCTATTTTATTGTTTTTCTAACATTCCTTTACTGCTTGGAATTGAATCAGATCTTCTTGGATCTATCTCGGTAGCCATTCTCATTGCTCTTGAAAAAGCTTTAAAGCACGCCTCAACTATGTGATGTGAATTACTTCCTCGTATTTGGTTAATATGCAGAGTAATACCGCTGTTATTTACAAAGGCAATAAAAAACTCTCTTACTAGTTCAGTATCATAATTTCCTATCCTAGGGGCTTTTAATTGAAGATCATAAGATAGATGCGGTCTACCAGAGCAGTCTAAAGTGACTTGAACTAATGCTTCATCTAATGGGGCAAAGAAATGTCCAAATCTGCTTATTCCTTTTCTTTCTCCCAAGGCTTTTGAAAATGCTTTTCCTAATGCGATTCCTACATCTTCATTTGTATGGTGATCATCAATATGGGTATCTCCAATTGCTTTAATTTTTAAATCGAACAAACCATGACTGGATATTTGATGAAGCATATGATCTAAGAATGGTATTCCGGTATCAATCTCAGAAATTCCATTTCCATCTAAGTTTATAAATACAGAAATATCTGTTTCATTCGTTATTCTTTTTATTTCAGATTGCCTTAGAGATGACATTTTTATGCAAAAAACTTAGTTTACATTCCATTAATGCAGTAACCCGCATCAACATAAATTGTTTGGCCTGAAATGCCGCTAGAGAGATCACTTAATAAAAAAGCAGCTGTATTACCTACTTCTGTTTGAGTGACTGTTCTGCGTAAAGGAGCCTTTTCTTCAACGTTGTGAATCATATCTAAAATGCCACCTATAGCAGAACTAGCAAGTGTTCTTATAGGCCCAGCACTTATTGCGTTAACTCTGACTTGTTTTTCTGGACCAAGTTCTGCAGAAAGATATCTTACTGAAGCTTCTAAAGCTGCTTTTGCAACTCCCATCACGTTATAGTTAGGAATCGCTCTTTCTGAACCTAAATAAGTTAATGAGACAACTCCAGCACCAGCACTAAAAAGTGGTTTTGCTGCTTTACATAAAGGTGCTAACGAATACGCACTTATATTAAGAGCCCTATCAAAACCCTCTGAAGTGGTAGCACTATAATCTCCAATCAATTCATCGCGTCCTGCAAATGCTAGGCAGTGAACTAATCCGTCAATTTGACCCCAATTGTCTTTTATATTTTTAAAGATTTCTTCAATTTGAGCTGGATTTTGAACATCAAGAGGCAAAAATAACGATGGGTTTAAAGGTTCAGTTAGTTCTCTAACTTTAGACTCGAATCTTCCCTTATCATCAGGCAAATATGTGATTCCAAGTTCTGCGCCAGCTTTTGAAAGTTGTTGAGCGATACCCCATGCTATTGAACGATTGTTGGCAATTCCCGTAACAAGAATTTTTTTGCCAGTTAGATTTAGAAGCATTTTGTTTATTATTTCTATTATTCTCCTATATAAAAGTACCTATCTTTACGGATTACTGCAAAAT
This sequence comes from uncultured Prochlorococcus sp., assembly GCA_902611225.1. Taxonomy (GTDB): domain Bacteria; phylum Cyanobacteriota; class Cyanobacteriia; order PCC-6307; family Cyanobiaceae; genus Prochlorococcus_A. Next base: position 14,162 of record CACLYZ010000016.1, on the reverse strand, counting down.
ATACAATAATTTTCAAATATCAAAGAATTTTTAACTTGAACATGGTAAGAACAAATTCTATGGTTTTGGAATTAGGTTTTCAATTACCGAATTTCGAAATGTTAAATGCTAATTCTCCAAATCATCAATATTTTAATTTTCATAATCTAGATAATCGGCATTTACTTGTAATGTTTATTTGTGCCCATTGCCCATTTGTTAAATATATTGAGAATCAAATTTTCACCTTAAGTAAAGAAATTCAAAATACTGTTCAAACAGTTGCAATTTCTAGTAATGATATTGTTACTCATCCTTCAGATTCTCCTAAAAATTTGAGATTACAAGCACAAACACAGGGATGGAGTTTTCCTTATCTATATGATGAAAATCAAAATTTTGCTAAGAAATTAAAAGCGGCTTGCACCCCAGATTTTTATCTTTTTTCAAATGAAGGAGATGGTGGTTTTTTATTGTATTATCATGGTCAATTAGACGATAGTAGACCAGGTAATAATATCCCTCTATCCGGAAAAGATTTGCGCTCTGCTGTAAAAGATTTGAATCAAGATAATTCTTATCCTTTAAATCAGATGCCTTCTTTAGGTTGCAATATAAAATGGACTCCTGGTAAAGAACCAAGTTGGTTTAAATGAATTAAAAATTTTTTTTACCCATAGAAATATGGTTTAGGGTTAATATATTTACTATGCAGATACCTCCATTTACTTTAGATAGGCAGTTCCAAGAAATTGGCTCTGAAATTGAGAGTGAGGTTTCTAAAGTTTTAAAAGGGGGCCAGTATATTGGAGGACAAGAAATTGCCAAATTTGAGGAGAGTTTTTCAAATCTGATTGGTGTTGAAAATACTATTGGATGTAATAGTGGAACTGATGCTTTAGTATTAGCTTTGCGCGCATTAGATATTGGTGTTGGTGATGAAGTTATTACCTCATCTTTTAGCTTTTTTGCAACTGCAGAGGCTATTAGTGCAGTTGGTGCTAATCCTGTTTTGGTAGATATAGATCCAGAAACTTATCTCATTAATACTGAACTAATAGAACAAGAAATAAATTCTAATACCAAGGCAATTATGCCAGTTCATCTATTTGGTAATGCAGTGAATATGACCTTAATAAAATCTTTGGCCAAGAAATATGACTTAAAAGTAATCGAAGATTGTGCTCAGGCAACATGCACAATGTGGGAAACTTCCAAAGTTGGTAGTATCGGCGATGTAGGCTGTTTTAGCTTTTTCCCTACTAAAAATTTAGGAGCTGCTGGAGATGGTGGAGCAGTAACAACTTCAGATCAGAAGATTGCCAAAAAAATTAGAGAACTGGCTGTTCATGGCAGCCCAATAAGATATCATCATACCCAAATTGGATATAACAGCAGACTTGATACTATTCAAGCTGCCATATTAAACATTAAAATTAAATATATTTCAAAGTGGATTAATAATCGCCAAAAAATTGCTAATAATTACCTTGATTTATTAAAAAAAAATCCATTTATTAGTTTTCCAAAAATTAGCTCTGATTCAATTTCCCATTCTTGGAATCAATTTGTAATTAAATTAAGAAACGATAAATATTTTTTAAATGAAGATTTTTCAAATTTATTTGATACTGATTGCAAAAAATACTATTCCTTAAGGAATTTGGTAAAACAACAACTTTTTGAAAAAGGTATTAATTCAATTATTTATTATCCAATTCCAATACACGCCCAAATAGCTTACAAAAATAAAAATTTTTCTAGAACAAAACTTATTAATACAGAGAGAATTTGTACAGAAGTTCTTAGTCTTCCAATGTTTCCTGAAATTTCTTATGAAGAGCAAGTTTATGTAGCAGAAAATTTAAATAAAGTTTTAAAGAATTGTATAGAAGAAATTCAAATTTCAGCATAAAGTGATTTAAATAATCTTTGTTGCATGTTGTGATTGACAATAGGGCTTGAATAATTATTTTTTTCTAAATTAGATATATCCCCATTTAATAATTCTGAATTTGACACTTTAGATAATTCAGGAATCCAATATTTTATATATTCGCAAATAGGATCAAATTTTTTTGCTTGGGTATATGGATTAAAAATTCTAAGTGGTTTTGGATCCATGCCGCTACTGGCGCTCCACTGCCATCCCCCATTATTTGCAGCTAAGTCTCCGTCAACCAAAGTCTCCATAAATTTTTTCTCGCCCATTTGCCAATTGCATATAAGATCTTTTACCAGAAATGAAGCAACTATCATCCTACATCTGTTATGCATCCATCCAGTACTATTTAGTTGACGCATTGCAGCATCAACTATAGGTACTCCGGTCTCTCCGTTGCTCCAATGCTGAAACCATTCATTATTGTTTTGCCATGGAAAGTGATCCCATTTTTTTCTATATGGACCTTTTTCAAGCTCAGGGAAATGAAATAAGCAATGTTGATAAAATTCACGCCAAACAAGTTCTTTTTGCCAAGTTTCAATCGATAGATAATTTCCTTGATTTGCAAAATCTGAATTTAAATTTAATGTGGCGTTCCAAATTTTTCTAATGCTAATCGTGCCGAATCTGAGAGATGCACTTAGAAAAGATGTCCCATTATGAGAAGGAAAATCTCGTGCAGAATTATAAGAATATATTTTTTTCTCGTTAATGAAGTTTTCTAATAATGTTTCTGCAGCATTCTCTCCAGGTCTACATGGACAAATATTCGAACCAGGAAATTTGATATTTATGATAAATTTCTCTAGAACCGAATCAGATGAATTTATTGTCTTATTTTCTTTGAGTTTATTATCTATATCTTTAAACTTGAAAACAACTTTATCTTGGTCATATGGACCTAATAAATTCATTTTTGATTTAAGGTTTTTATAAAAAGGGCCATAAACTGAATAAGGTTTATTATTTCCGGAAAATATTTTTAAAGGTTCTACTAATAAGTGATCCCAATTTTCAATAACTTTAATATTTTGTTCTTCTAAATATTTTTTTATTTTTAAATCGCGATTAATCTCATAAGGTTCAATTGATCTATTCCAAAAAACAAATTTAGCATCTATTTTTTTTGCTAATTGAGGAATTATTAATACCGGATCTCCTTCTTCCATGATTAATCTACTACCCATTTTTTTCCAATTATTTCCTAATTCTTGAAGCGAATTTCCTAGAAACCAAGCTCTTGAACTTGCATTGAAATCGTGTGGGTAATTTTTATCAAATATGTAAGTTGAAGTAATAGCATTTGATAATGAAAATGCTTTGATTAAAGCTTGATTGTCAAATATTCTTAAATCCTTTCTATGCCAAAAAAGTATTCTAGGTTTATTCATAATTTATCTAAAAATTGTTTAGTCCTAAACCAAGCTGTCACAGTTTTTGCGTCAAGAATCTCATCCCCACTAGAAATAAGATTATCTAGTTCGTTCGGATCTAAAATTAATACTTCTATATCTTCATCTAAATCTCCTTTAACCTCGGAATTTAGTTTGCTCAAATCACGCGCTAAAAATAAATAAATTTCCTCATCTGCATAACCAGGAGCTGGGACAAGAGTTCCTAGTTCATCCCATTTGTTTGCACTAAATCCAGTTTCTTCTTGTATTTCTCTTTTAATTGAATTAATAGGTGTTTCACCTATTTCTAATGTGCCTGCTGGAAATTCTAATAAATACCTTGAAACAGCAAATCTATATTGCCGAAGAATGATAACTTTATTGTCTTTTGTAATAGGTACGGCTAATGCTGCCCCGGGATGCTTAATATATCCATATTCACCTTCATGTCCATTTGGAAGCTCAATTCTATTTATTTCAAAACTAAATTTTTTTGACTTTAACTCAGATATTTTTTCTTTAAAAATGGATTTTTTTTTAAGGTTTTTGTTGCCCATAATTTTTAAATAAAAATAGCCTAACAGTTATTTTTTGGTTTTGTAAATCAATTAATAGACCATTTTGGGTCATCAAACTTTGTGATTTTTTGGCTTCTACTTAAGATTTCAGATAGTGGTGTAATAACGAAATTCCGATTCATGAATCTAGGGTGAGGTAATGTTAATTCCTCCTCAAACGTATGAAAATCTTCCCACCAAAGAATATCTAAATCGAGACATCTTGATAGCCATTTCTTACCCTTTGGCGTCTCTTCTCGTCCGAAAAATCTCTCTAAGTTTTTTAGCTCTTTTAAAAGTAATCTCGCGTTTTTATTTGATGGTTTTGGGAAAGAATTACTTTTTATAAGTAACAGAGTATTTAAATAATTTGGCTGCTCATTTTCAACACCATGAGGTAATGTCTCATAAATTGAAGACCAAAAAAAGTTTGCATGAAATTTTTTTTTCTCTTCTTTTTTTTCGATGGAACTATCTCCCCACTCATTTATTATTTCCTCTATTTTTGGTTTGCAAATTAATAGTGACTCAAGAGGGCTTCCAAATTTACTATCAATATTTGCTCCGAGGGATATACATAGTCCATTTTTGATATTAAGATTTGATAATTCCACTACAAAAAACAAAGTTATTGGATAAATTCTATATCAGGCATTTTTAAAGTGATTTTGAACCCCGAGTTAAAAGAAAAAGAAGAAATAAAAGATTTAATGAAGTCAAAGGATTCTTTTAGAGCTTTCCCTTTGGCAGCAATTACAGGTCATAGCTTATTGAAATTATCTTTACTCTTGGCAGCAGTTGATCCCAGTTTAGGGGGAGTGATTATTGCTGGCGGAAGAGGTACTGGTAAGTCAGTATTAGCAAGGGGTTTACATACTTTACTTCCTCCTATTGAGGTATTAGATAATGAATTAATACTGGAAAAGCTAACTGAGAAAAATAGTGGAATTTCATTAAGACCTATTGGTAGGAACCTAGATCCAGATAAACCAGAGGAATGGGATATTAGTACTAATAAATTGTTGGAGCAGGTAATTGGAAGTGATTATTTGAATCAAATTGAAGAAATTCCGAAAAAAGTAAGAGAGGCTCCATTTATTCAAGTTCCCATTGGCATAACTGAAGACAGGCTTGTTGGATCAATTGATGTTGCTGCATCTTTAAGTACGGGGGAACAAGTTTTTCAACCTGGAATTTTAGCAGAGGCTCATAGAGGTGTTCTTTATGTTGACGATATAAATTTATTGGATGATGGCATTGTGAATTTAATTCTTGAAGCCACAGGTAGAGAGAAAAATAATATTGAAAGAGATGGTTTAAGCCTTTCTCATCCTTGTAAGTCACTTTTAATAGCAACTTATAATCCTGAAGAAGGTGCCCTAAGAGATCATGTTTTAGATCGTTTTGCCATCGTGCTTTCCGCAGATCAATCTATTGATAATGCTCAAAGAGTTGAGATTACAAAATCTGTTTTATCACACGCAGAAAATAATATTAAATTTTCAGAAAAATGGTCGGAAGAATCTGATAATTTATCCACTCAATTAATTTTGGCAAGGCAATGGTTAAAGGATGTCAAGATAACAAAAGAGCAAATAACCTATTTAGTGAACGAAGCTCTTAGAGGAGGCGTAGAGGGGCATAGGTCAGAATTATTTGCAGTAAAAGTGGCAAAAGCAAATGCAGCGCTTCGAGGAGATGAGAATGTAAATTCTGAGGATCTAAAAGTCGCAGTAAGATTAGTTATCCTTCCACGAGCAATGCAAATCCCACCTGAAGACGATGATATTCAACCACCCCCTCCAGAGGATCAGAGCCCCCCACCTCCGCCTCAATCAAACAATGAAGAGTCTGAACCTGAGACTAATGAAAATGATGATAATCAAGATCAAGAACAAGAAGAAGATAATTCTGACGGGGAAGAAGAATCTACTCCCGAAATACCAGAGGAATTTATATTAGATCCTGAAGCATGTATGGTTGATCCGGATTTATTACTTTTTTCATCTGCCAAAGCTAAAGCAGGTAATAGTGGAAGTAGATCAGTGATATTTAGTGATAGTAGGGGAAGGTATGTAAAACCTATTATTCCTAGAGGTAAAGTGAAAAGAATTGCAGTAGATGCAACTCTTCGAGCTGCTGCTCCTTATCAAAAATCTAGAAGATTAAGGAACCCTAATAAATCAATAGTTATTGAAGAAAACGATTTTAGGGCAAAACTTCTTCAAAAAAAGGCTGGTGCTTTAGTTATATTTCTGGTTGATGCAAGTGGCTCCATGGCTTTAAATAGGATGCAAAGTGCTAAAGGTGCAGTGATAAGACTTTTAACAGAGGCATATGAGAATAGAGATGAAGTTGCTCTTATCCCTTTTAGAGGTAATCAGGCAGAGGTTCTTTTGCCTCCAACAAGATCGATAACTGCTGCAAAAAGAAGGTTAGAAACAATGCCTTGCGGTGGAGGATCCCCTTTGGCACATGGACTAACACAATCAGCAAAAGTTGCAAAAAATGCACTTTCAACGGGAGATATTGGTCAAGTTATTGTAGTAGGAATTACTGATGGAAGAGGCAATGTACCATTAGGATTATCTCTTGGACAAAATGAGGTTGAAGAAAAAAATAATGAAAATGCCAATTTAAAACAAGAGGTTCTTGATATCGCTGCAAAATATCCCATGCTTGGGATAAAACTCTTAGTAATTGATACAGAGAGAAAATTTATTGCAAGCGGATTTGGTAAAGAATTAGCAGAGGCAGCTCAAGGGAAATATGTTCAACTGCCAAAAGCTACAGATAAAGCAATTGCTGCTATGGCTTTAAATGCTATAAATGAATTCTAAATATTTCTTAAGGATAAATTTCGTTTAAGAATTTTGAAAGCCCAATAGTTAAGTCTCGGATAGATTTAGTTAATTCTTTATCTTGTGTTAATTTTTTAAAATCATCACTCATATCATCTATTTTGGTTGAGATAGACCTTGCAGCATTAATTGTCAATTTAATGTCATTAAGGGTTTCTTTGTCGTCGATAGTAGACAAAATGTTATTCAAATGATTGGCAGCAATTGTCATTTCTTTTATTAGAGGTTCAATTCTTTGTAATTCTTGTTTTGATAAAAAAATTAATTCATCAAGATTTTCTTGTGTTCTGTCAAATTGGTCAATTGAGTTGACGACGTTCTCAATTAAGTTTTCTTGATTTGTTTCTTTTAGAAGTTGGCTAATTCTATTAGTTATATTTGAGAGACTTGATAGTTGTTTACCTGTGATAGTATTCCCTTGACAAATAATTAGCTTGGCATCGCATTTCTCGGATATAGGTTTTGCAATGTTTTTAGGAATTGTCTTATCACTAGTCTCTAAAGCGACTTGAACATCTCCTCCAAGAAAAGAATTTGTTACTACCCTTGCAAATGCTGGCCTTGGAAGAATAATTTCAGGATTATTTAAAACTATTTTTGCTTTAATTGATTCATTTGTAAACAAGATATCTTCTATCGATCCTACTAAAATTCCTCTGTAAGTAACTGGAGATTTTTTTGATAAACCGCTAGCGTTAGTGAACTCTGCAAAAAGGTACCAATTTTTTGAAGATAATCTTACTCCTCTTAGCCAAAAAGAAAAAAATGTGAATATTAAAATTCCCCCTAATAAGGAAAAACCAACTATTGAATCTCGTAAGCTTCTACGCATAATATCTAAATGTCTTTGGGTTGCATTGGACCATCGAGTTTTCCATTCCTAAATTGATATACATAGGGATCATTACTCTTTTTAAATTCATCAATTGAACCTGCCCATCTAAATTTACCCCCATAAAGCATTAAAACTTTATCTGAAGTCCTTTCTATAGTACTAAGAACATGGCTAACCACAATAGATGATCCGCTAGCTTTATCATTTGTCTTATTTATTAAATCTTCAATTCTTGATGAGGCAATTGGATCTAGGCCAGCAGTTGGTTCATCAAAAAGTAATAAAGGTTGAGACTTTGAATTGAGAGTTCGATCAGTAATTAATGCTCTGGCAAAACTTACTCTTTTTTGCATGCCTCCGCTCAATTCATTTGGAAGTTTATTCTCAACATTAAATAATCCTACCTCAGTTAAGCATTCACGTACTATTTCATGAATTAACTTTTTAGATAGGTTTTTATTCCTCTTAAGAAGAAAACCTACATTTTCTTCAATAGTTAGAGATCCTAATAAAGCCGGGTTCTGAAAAACTAGTCTTACATCAGGAGGATTATTTTGATCTAATCTCAAATATGTTTGCTTCTCTCCACATATTATTAATTCTCCTTTGGTAGGTAAAATTAGTCCTGCTAATATTTTTAATATGGTTGATTTACCAGAACCTGAGGGGCCAACAATAGCTAATTTCTCTCCATGATTAAGTTCAAAATTTATTTGATTAAGCACATTAACTTTGCCCCAGCTTATTGAGAGGTTTTTTGTTTCAACTGCATGTTTTGATTTTTTCAAAACTTATATTAAAGAGCATCTATATACTTCATTTTGCCTATTTTTATAAATAAAAAAAGGATGTATGAATTTGATTTATAATGATTCTATATGTTTTTTAAATTTGAGAAAAATAATTTAAGAGGTTTTTTTAATGAATAAGCGTAAAAAAAGGGTAAGAAGTTACTATAAAAATTTTAAAAAGTCTAATTTTGACTTATTGAAGAAAATCTTAAGAATTTTGAGTTGGCTTTTGCCTGGATTGGTAATAAAAAGATGGATGCTTACATCTGCGATAGGTTTTTTGACTACATTATTAGGCGTAGTAATTTGGACAAATTTAAGACCGCTCTATTGGCTTATTGAAATATTTTTTTCGGTAATTACAGGTTTAACCAGTATTTTGCCTGTTTCATTGTTGGGACCATTGATTTTTGTTATTGGAATATTATTAATAGGGATTGGACAAAATAGAAGTATTAATTCTATTCAAAAAGCACTTGTTCCAGAAAAAGATACATTTTTAGTTGATGCATTAAGAGTTAAAAGTAAATTAAACAGAGGCCCAAATATTGTTGCTATTGGGGGCGGTACTGGCTTATCTACTTTACTGAAAGGCTTAAAAAATTATAGTAATAACATTACAGCAATTGTAAATGTATCCGATGATGGTGGAAGTAGTGGAATTCTTAGAAAACAATTAGGTGTGCAACCTCCAGGAGATATTAGAAATTGTTTGGCAGCCTTATCAAATGAAGAACCTACTTTAACTAGATTATTTCAGTATAGATTTTCAGAGGGAAGTGGTCTGGAAGGTCATAGTTTTGGAAATCTATTCTTGTCAGCTTTAACAACAATTACAGGTAGTTTAGAAAAAGCAGTTCAAGCCTCTAGTAAGGTTTTGGCGGTACAAGGTCAAGTTTTACCAGCAACAAATATTGATGTTATGTTATGGGCCGAATTGGAAGATGGTGAAAAAATTTATGGTGAAAGCAAGATAAGTAAATCAAAAAAATTAATTTCGAGGATTGGTTACTTACCAGAAAATCCCTCGGCTCTACCAAGTGCTCTTGAATCTATAAAAGAAGCTGATTTAATTGTTCTTGGCCCAGGTAGTCTATATACTTCTTTATTGCCTAATTTGTTAGTACCAGAGATAGTAGATGCCTTATTGCAAAGTAATGCTCCAAAAATTTATATAAGTAATTTGATGACTCAGCCTGGAGAAACAGATGGACTTGATGTCTATAAACATATCAAAGCAATAGAAAAACAATTATCAAATTTTGGAGTTAATACTCGAATTTTTAACTCAATATTATCTCAGATTAAATTTGAAAAGTCTCCATTAGTAGACTATTACGAAAGTAGAGGTGCAGAGCCTGTCCAATGCAATAAAGAAAAATTATTATCTGAGGGTTATTATGTTTTGCAAGCACCATTATATTCAAAAAGAATTACTCCAACTCTTAGACATGATCCAAGGAGATTAGCAAGAGCAGTTATGTTTATTTATCGCAAATTAAAAAAATTAAATTAATAAGCATCTTGAAGTTCATAGAAATCTGGTTGAATATAATCTTTTCGCAATGGCCATCCTCTCCAATCTTCAGGCATTAATAATCTTTTAGGGTTGGGATGATCAATAAAATTTATTCCATACATATCAAAAGTTTCTCTTTCTTGCCAATCACTTCCTTTGAAAATTTCATACAAACTAGGGATTGATAAATCAGAATCTCTTTTTAAGAAAACTTTTAATCTGACTTCTTTGATTTTTTCGATTCTTTGTAAATCATCAACAGTTATGAAATGGTAAAAACTAACAAGATTCTTGCCTGGTCCCTCATCATATCCTCCTTGGCATTGGAGATAGTTGAAACCGTAATTTCTTAAGGCAGATACTGCTTCATATAATTTGTTAGGTTCCACAGAAATGTTTTCAATTCCTATGTGATCGTCAGGTAAAGATTGATTTGAAATTCCATCTTTAGACAAAGATTGGCTTATAAAGCCTTCTTTTGAAGTATCTGAGGATTTAGCTAAACCGTCTTTTTCCATTAATCTTCTAAAGTATCAATAATTTCAGCCTTTTCGGTGTTTTCAGGTAATTCAGTTATTTTTTCTTTTTTGGAGGAGCTGATTACGTTATCTGAAGTTTTGTTTAGATATTCACCTGTATTTTCTGAGAAAACAAGATTCATTTCGTGATCAGATGTTATGTATCTGTGAGTTTGCTCTGTTTTTGTGCGTTCTAAAATTGATTCATTACCAACTTTTTTTCTTAATTTAATTACAGCATCAAAAATTGCTTCTGGTCTTGGTGGGCATCCTGGAAGATATAAATCAACTGGTATCAATTTATCAACGCCTCTTACAGCAGTTGTAGAATCTGCGCTAAACATTCCTCCTGTGATTGTGCAAGCACCCATGGCAATCACATATTTTGGTTCAGGCATTTGTTCATAAAGTCTTACTAAGGCTGGAGCCATCTTCATCGTTACTGTTCCTGCCACTATGAGCAAATCTGCTTGCCTTGGAGAGCTTCTAGGTACTAATCCAAATCTATCAAAATCAAATCTAGATCCGATTAAGGCAGCAAATTCTATAAAACAACAAGCTGTTCCGTACAAGAGAGGCCATAGACTGCTTAGTCTGGCCCAATTATGAAGATCGTCTAAACTTGTCAATATAATGTTCTCGCTTAAATCTGTAGTTACTTGGGGTGCCCCAAGAGGGTTGCAAGTCCCTTCTCGAATTTCTCTTATTGCTTTTGGGGATAGTTGTGGATTCAATTTTTTAACTCCATTCTAAAGCACCTTTTCTCCATGCATATGCCAGGGCAATAACAAGTATTGCTATGAAGATTAAAGCCTCAATAAAAGCTAATAAGCCTAATCTATTGAAGGCAACAGCCCAAGGATAAAGGAATACTGTTTCAACATCAAATATAACGAAAACCAAGGCAAACATGTAATAACGAATATTAAATTGAATCCAGGCTCCTCCAATAGGCTCCATTCCAGATTCATATGTAAGTTTTCTTTCCCCTGTTCTGCCTTTTGGGGCAACGATGAGATTAGTAACTAGAGCTAATACTGGAACAGCTGCGGCAATTAGAAGAAAACCTAAAAAGTATTCATAGCCAGTTAATAAAAACATCTTAAAAATTAATTTTGAATAAAAGTCGCTTAATTAAGCAAAATCTTTTAAAGTTCTTAAAGAACAATAATAAACCGTGAGTGAAAACATTCAACCAGCCTCTGAGGAAAACAAAATAGTTGAAAACTTTGAGAAAGAAAAACTTTCTGAAAATACCTCTGGGGTAAATGTTGAACAACCTACCCTTAATCTAGAACAAAATAGATTCGAATGTAGAAGTTGTGGATATATTTATGATCCTTCTGAAGGAAATAAAAAATTAAACATACCTAAAAATACCCCTTTTTCAGAGTTGGATGGAAATACATTCGCATGCCCTGTTTGTCGAGCTGGTAAAAATTTCTATAAGGATATAGGTCCTAAATCTAAACCTAGTGGTTTTGAAGAAAATTTAGTTTATGGCTTTGGTTTTAATAGCTTACCTCCTGGACAAAAAAACATATTGATTTTTGGAGGTCTGGCTTTTGCTGCTGCTATGTTCCTTTCTTTGTACTCTTTGCATTAATATATACAAATGAAAAAAATTATTACTAGTATTCCCAATCTACTTTTATCAATTCTTATTTGTTTTGTATTGAGCAGTTGTTCATCTACAGGAGTAAAGATGAGTGATAGCAGCCCTTGGAAAGCAATTCAGTTTGAGGACCAAGCTAATGCTTTAGATGTTGATTTTATAGATGATAAAAATGGATTTTTAGTAGGTTCTAATAGACTTATTATGGAATCTAATGATGGAGGAGAAACTTGGGAAAAAAGAAATTTAGATTTACCAAGTGAAGAGAATTTTCGTCTCCTAGATATTGATTTTAAAGGTGAAGAGGGATGGTTAATAGGTCAGCCTTCATTAGTTATGCATACACTTGATGCAGGAAAGAATTGGACACGTTTATCTTTAGGTAACAAATTACCAGGCCAACCATTTCTAATAACAACTGTAGATGCTGGTGTTGCAGAATTGGCTACCACTGCAGGTGCTATTTATGAAACATCAGATAGTGGTGAATCATGGAATGCAAAAGTTGTAGATGCATCTGGTTCAGGAGGTGTAAGAGATTTAAGAAGAACTAATACAGGAGATTATGTCAGTGTTAGTAGTCTAGGTAATTTCTTTTCTACTTTAGAAAAGGATAGTGATGCATGGATAGCTCATCAAAGAGCCAGTAGCAAAAGAGTTCAAAGTATTGGTTTTAATCCAGAAGGAAGTTTATGGATGCTTTCTAGAGGAGCAGAAATTAGATTTAATGAAGATACTAATGACCTAGAAAATTGGTCAAAGCCTATTATACCAATTCTTAATGGATACAATTACTTAGACATGGGATGGGATCCAAATGGTGATATATGGGCTGGCGGGGGCAATGGAACTCTAATAGTAAGTAAAGATCAAGGTAAAACTTGGAATAAAGATCCTATAGCTTCTGAATTGCCAACAAACTACATTAAAATAATTTTTCTTGATAAGGAGGCTGTAGACAATCAAAAAGGATTTGTACTTGGCGAGCGTGGTTATATCCTTAAATGGAATAGCTAACTTTGAAAGACTTGAGTTAATAGTAAAAAAAAAATTAATTTTTGAAAGATTTAGCAACTGTCTGTAACCAACCTGTTAATTTCTTCGCGAACTTATGATTTTACACTGTAAGATCATAGGGTAAACATTTGTGATTATGGCCGCAGGTTCAACGGGTGAACGCCCATTCTTTGAAATAATCACCAGTATTAGATACTGGATTATTCATGCAGTAACATTACCAGCTATCTTTATAGCAGGCTTCTTATTTGTATATACAGGCTTAGCCTACGATGCTTTCGGAACTCCTCGTCCAGATAGTTATTTCCAATCATCTGAATCTAAAGCACCTGTTGTAACACAAAGATATGAAGCTAAATCTCAACTAGATTTAAGAACAAAATAACAATGACTAATTCTCAAGCTCCAATGCAGGCTGCGGAAGTCCGCGTTTATCCTATATTTACTGTCCGTTGGCTAGCAGTTCACGCTCTAGCTATACCATCAGTATTCTTCTTAGGTTCTATTGCTGCTATGCAATTCGTAGCCCGATAAATTTAACTATCATGCAAGTAAACGAAAATCCTAACAAAGTTCCAGTTGAACTTAATCGTACAAGCCTTTATTTAGGCTTACTATCAGTCTTTGTATTGGGAATTTTATTTTCCAGTTACTTTTTCAATTAAATTAAAACTATGAGTAAATTAAAAGGACCTGATGGAAGAATTCCAGATAGACTTCCCGACGGTAGACCAGCAGTTGCATGGGAAAGAAGATGGACTGAAGGAACTCTTCCTCTGTGGCTTGTTGCTACAGCAGGTGGAATTGCAGTTATCTTCGTTTTAGGTATATTCTTCTATGGTTCATACCAAGGCGTTGGAGCTGGAGGCTAAAAATCCTTTCCCTTGAACCGATAATCACTTATATCAAATCAGCTTAATAAGAATCAGTAAATATCCTTAGTTTCTCCTTTGTGGAGCTTGGGATATTTTCTTTTTGGGTTATCAATCCATCTTTTAATGAAAAATGAGACTTACTTTTTGGTCTTTCTTTTTCAATTAATTTAGCTACTTCAAATATTATTTTATTAGCCACTTCAGTATTTGATCTAAGATTATCCAAAACCATTTCTACAGAAACTTCTTGATGAGT
>CACLYZ010000015.1:0-25737 GCA_902611225.1 uncultured Prochlorococcus sp. | reverse complement strand
ACCTGATTGATCAAAGAGTCTTATAATAAATTCCCTTTTAGTCGCCTCATCATCACCAATCACAATAATACTTTTAGATTTAAGTTTATTAGCCTTTTTAAATTGTTTAGAAAATGAAGATCCACTTAAATCCAACTCAACTAACAAATCATAATTTCTTAATTTTCTTGATAAATCCATAGCTAATGGTTCAGCATTGGTGCCCTTATTAATAATATAAATATCAGTATTTCTTGGAACTTCGAGCTCTTTTCCCGCTAGTAAAATTAATCTTTCTAAACCAATAGCGAATCCCATTGCTGGGGTATTTGGCCCTCCCATTTGCTTTATTAAATTGTCGTATCTTCCTCCTCCACAAACTGTAGCTTGGGAGCCTAGAGCTCCACTAGTAATTTCAAAGGCTGTATGGGTGTAATAATCTAAACCTCTAACAAGATTAAAATTTTCCACGAAAGGTATTTTTAAAACCTTTAATTGTTTTTTAAAGTCTGAATATCTTTGAAGACTTTTCTCAGATAAAAAATTGAATAATCTTGGAGCATTTTCAAGAGCTTTTTGTGTTTGAATATCTTTAGAGTCCAAAATCCTTAAGGGATTTTTAGTAATCCTATTTTGAGAATCTAAATCTAGAGAGTTTTTATTTATTTCTAGCCAGTTTAAAAAGGATTTCTGAAAATTTAATCTATCACTTTCATCACCTAATGTATTTATTTCAAGATTAAGTTCTTTTATTCCTAATTTACTCAAGACATCCCAAGCTAAAGCAATAATTTCAACATCACTTCTAATTGAATCGTATCCTATAAACTCAACACCTAATTGATGAAACTGTCTTTGCCTGCCTGCTTGAGGTCTTTCGTATCGAAACATAGGGCCCATGTACCAAAGTTTCTGAAGTAAATTAGACGACATGCCATTTTGTATTAACGCTCGAGCAACAGAAGCGGTTCCTTCAGGCCTAAGAGTGCAGGATCTCTCCCCCCTATCAAGAAAAGTATACATTTCCTTACTGACAACATCTGTTCCTTCACCAATTCCTCTTATAAATAATTCGGTCATTTCCAATATTGGTGTTCTTATTTCTTTGATGGATGCTCTTGCAAGCTGCTCTAATAAAATTTTTTCTACGTTTTGCCACTTTATTAATTGATCAGGAAATAGATCGACTGTTCCTCTAAGATTTTTTAGGTTATTCAAAGTTCTAGAAAATAATTCAAAATTTTTAATTCAAGTAGAAATTAATCTTTGATTGATTGTTCTGTGAGATAATTGTAATTTAACATTTAGATAACCTATTGGAAATTAATAAAAATAAAGAGAATCAGCATTGCGGTACAAAACCAAAAAAAATTGCTTTTGGGATAGCACCACTAGGTATAGTCTCAATAGGAATAGTACCAATGGGAGTAATAAGTATTGGAATAGTCCCTATGGGAGTTTTGTCTTTTGGGGCAGTAGCAATGGGAATAGTCAATTTATCAGTAGTTGGAATGGGAATAATCTCTGCAGGTGTTACTACTATGGGAATATGGGAGTATTCACCTAATTCTCAAAAAAATCATCATAATCATTCCAAACAAATTTCAAATTCAAGCAAAGAAAATATGATGTCAGAACTATTTAACACTAAACAAGAGGCTGAAAAGGCTGCCTCAAAATACGGATGTATTGGAGCACATAAAATGGGTAATAAATGGATGCCTTGTAAGATGCACTAAATATTTTGATAGTCAAAAGTTTATAAAATATTAATTCAAAATCTCTACTCTAAAATCAAGATTTTTTGCCTCATCAGTAGTTAATTTTCTTGACCAAGCTCCTTGTACAGGACTATTCCATCTGAACCCAGCATTTTTAGCTAAAGCCCTCTCTTCGTAACTAATCAGTGCCTTGTATAAAAACCTCGGTTCAGTAGCTTTAAGTAAAAGATCTTCTAAATTTTCACATTTTTTGAAGACCTCAGATATGTAAAAGCAATCAGATAAAGCTCTATGTAAATTCCAAACTGGTATTGAAAAAGATAAAGCTAGATCAGTTACTGAGGGTCTATTTTTTAGTGATTTTTGAAAAGACCAATTAATATCTTCTAAACTGCATATCCATTTTTTATTAAGTTTAGGTAATCTTCCTTTCCCAAACCATTTCTTGTCAAACTCTACATTATGCGCGATAATGCAATCCGAACAATCAACAAGTTTTAAAAAGAAATTCAATCCATCTTCCCATGGTTGAGTGATATTAGTTACTTCTGCAGATATACCATTAACATGTTCTGCTTCATTATTATTAACCGGGAATAAAAATGAGACCTGTGAAAGTACACATTTAAAAGATACATCAAACAAAATACAACCTATCTCTATCACTTCATCTTTATTTTCATCTAAACCTGTTGTTTCAGTATCAAGAATTAAAATTTTTTCAATTTTTTTATTCTGATTAGCAACACTATCTTCAGGGGGATAATTGATAACTTGATCCTGAAGAATATCCAATTGATTTAATTCTTTTTTGTTAGATAGTTCCAATTAGGTGAAAACACTTTTATTTATCTTGACGCATTTAATAAAAATTTCTCTTAAATTAATATAAATTAAGAAACATGATTAGGAAATAATTCTTGAAACATATTTAGTTTATGAAAGATGACTTTTACAAAATATCAATTTAATAACTTTTGTTATTGGCCTTCAAATCCTAAAAAAATTGTGGAATTTATTGGTGGAAGTTATCTAGCTTCTAAACCAGATTTAACTTATAAAAGATTCATAGAAAGTTTAATTAATAAAAACTATGCAGTACATGCATATAAATACACTCCACAATTTGATCACCAACAACTTGCTATTAAAGCATGGAGGGATTTCAAGAATTGTCGAATATCTTTATCAAAGAGAATAGGAACATCAATTCCTTCAATAAGAATTGGTCACAGCCTAGGATGCAAACTTCATCTAATTTCCCCTGATGGTGGAAGAAATTGCGAAAAATTCATATCAATTAGTTTTAATAACTTTAGTGCTAACAAATCTATTCCATTATTGAAACAAATTTCTCAAAAATTAGAATTCAATAGTGAATTCAGCCCAAGCCCTGAAAGAACTTTGATATTGATTGAAAAAACATATAATCAAAAAAATAACTTCCTAATAAAATTCACCTCAGACGAATTAGATCAAACAGATAAATTATTTTCTTGTCTGAAAGCAAGAAAAGAAGATAATTCTAAGGGGGTAATGTTAAAAGGTACACACACTATAATTGCAAGCGCAGGACTAAGAGAAAATTTTTTGGGAGACTGGGCCGATGATGAATTCAAAAGAAATACTATAAAAAAAATTTCCAATTTAATTGATGAATCTGATTAGGATAATTCTTTCAGCTTTTCCAACACAGAACTATCTTCAAGAGTGCTTATATCACCACTAATTTTTTCTCCAGAAGCCAAAGATCTTAAAATTCGCCTCATAATTTTTCCACTACGTGTTTTCGGAAGAGAATCAGAAATTATAATTTTCTCAGGCTTTGCGATAATTCCGATTTCATTAACAACATGTTTCTTTAAATTCTCTACTAATTCTGAAGAACTTTCCACGTCTTTCTCTAAAGATACAAAAGCAACTATAACTTCACCTTTTAAATCATCTTTTTTGCCAACAACAGCAGACTCTGCAACTGATTTATGACTTACCAAAGCAGATTCTATTTCCATTGTTCCTAACCTATGTCCTGAAACACTAATAACATCATCAACTCTTCCCATAATCCATATATATCCATCTTCATCAATGCGTGCTCCATCTCCAGCAAAATAAACATTTTTTTCTCCTTTAAAGGAAATATATTCCCAATAACTCTCCAAATATCTCTCTGAGTTGCCGTGAATTGTTCTCATCATTCCTGGCCATGGTTTCTTAATAATTAAATAACCACCCTCTTTCTCCTTAACCTTCTCTCCATCCTTATCGACGATTTCAACTTCGATTCCTGGAAGAGGGAAAGTAGCTGAGCCTGGCTTTGTAGCAACGACTCCAGGCAAGGGACTTATCATCACACCACCAGTCTCGGTTTGCCACCAAGTATCAACAATAGGGCATTTATTTTTACCAATAACATCCTTATACCATATCCATGCTTCAGGATTAATTGGTTCTCCCACTGTGCCCAAAAGTCTAAGACTTTCAAGATTATATTTATCAGGGATTTCACGCCCAGACTTCATAAATGCTCTTATTGCAGTTGGTGCAGTGTAAAAAATAGAAACCTTATATTTTTGAACAATTTCCCAAAAAGCCCCTAAATTTGAGGGTCTTGGCACTCCCTCATACATTAGGGTTGTAGCACCATTAGATAAAGGCCCATAAACTATGTAACTATGGCCTGTAATCCAACCAACATCAGCAGTACACCAGTAAATGTCTTCATCTTTCAAATCAAAAATCCATTTAAATGTCAAATGGGACCAAAGATTGTAACCACCTGTAGTGTGAACTACACCTTTGGGCTTTCCAGTAGATCCTGAAGTATAAAGAATAAATAGCCTATCTTCGCTATTCATTATTTCTGGTTCACACTGATCTTTTTGATCTTTTAGTAATTCATGCCACCATACATCTCTATCATCAACCATCGAAATATTTTTTTTTGTTCGTTGAACAACAACTACTTTTTCAACAACTTTATCTGCACCACTTTCAATAGCCGCATCAACTGCTTGCTTAAGTTCAATCACTTTATCTTTTCTAAAGCCACCATCAGCAGTAATTACAAATTTTGCTTTGCCATCAATTATCCTATCTTTTAAAGCTTCTGAAGAAAATCCTCCGAAGACGACTGAATGTGGCGCGCCAATTCTTGCACAAGCTAACATCGCAAACATCGCTTCAGGAATCATTGGCATATAGATACATACCAAATCTCCTTTTTTTACACCAATTGCTTTTAATGCATTAGCTGCTTTACATACCTCTTTAAGAAGTTCTTCGTAAGTATATTTTTTACTATCTCCGGGTTCGCCTTCCCATATAAGTGCAGTCTTTCCTCCAAGCCCTCTTTTAATGTGTCTATCTAAGCAGTTATAGGTAATATTGAGTTTCCCTTCTTTGAACCATTTAAAAAAGGGCGCATTTTCGTTATCTAATACAGTTTGAAATTGCTCAAACCAATCTAATTCAGATTTTGCAAAGGATTCCCAAAATTGAATAGGATTTTCTGATGCTTGTTTTTTTAGACTTAGTAATTCTTCTTGTGTACTAATATTTGAGTTTTCTGCAAATTTTTTTGATGGAGGAAAAATTCTCTTTTCTTCAAGTATGTTATTGATTGAATTTTTTTTATCTAATGACATTAAGTAAATCTATGCTTAATAAATTTAGTCGAAAAAATTAAGGTTTTCAAAAATTTTAATATTAATTTAGCTCAAAGATTTATTTCTAAAAGATCTAATAAATACGACTTAGAACAAATTCTGGAAGAGCCATTAAAGCTCTTTTATATTCTGAATCAGGAAACCAGACTATAGCTTCTTTAGAAAGCATTGCAAAATCCTCAGCTAGTTTCCTAGAACTTTCAATAGCTTTAGAGTTCATAATGATATTAAGAGCATCTTCTAAATCATCTTTTTCAGCAAGTTCTCTGTTTATGAGAACTGACAATTTTTTATTTTCTTCTAAGGCATATAAAACTGGGGCGGTAAGATAACCACTTGCAAGATCACTTACAGCAGGTTTTCCAAGTTGTTTATCATTTCCAGTAAAGTCAAGAATGTCATCTACAACTTGGAATGCTAAACCAATATTTTTGCCAAAATCATATAATGAGGTTAAGTTTTCATCATTAATCCCACTCAAAACTCCAGCTGCTTTACAACTATTGGCTATTAATGATGCTGTTTTACAATAACTTTTGTTGATGTATTTGGAAAAAGATTGAGCCGAATCAAATCTATTTAAATTTTGTTTGATTTCACCCTCTGCTAAATCCATTATTACTCTACTAAGTAATTTAACTACATTTACATTGTCAAGATTTGCGAGGTGCCAACTTGCTTGAGCGAATAAAAAGTCACCCGCCAAAACAGCTACTCTGGTATTAAATCTGCTATGAACTGTATCTACTCCCCTTCTTGTAGACGCCTCGTCAACAACATCATCGTGAACTAATGATGCTGTATGAATCATCTCAGTTATTTCAGCAAGCCTTTTATGTTTACTAGTTAAAACAAATCCTGGAGATATTGCTTTTGAAATCAATAAAACAATACCAGGTCTCAACCTTTTCCCCCCAGCACTAAAAAGATGTTCGGCTGCGGCTTGAAGAATTGGGTGACCAGCTCCTATTAAATTTTTCAGTTCTAAAATAAGATCGTCTAGATCATTTTCAACTGGTTGTAGTAGCTCTGTTACTGTATTCATGGTTAACCTCTTCTATATCTTAAGGAATCAAACATTACTTCGGAGGTTAACCAACCTAATTTCTTTATTAATTCCAAGCCAGAATTTCACTTTATTGGAAAACTCATCTCTGTCTGAAGTAACAAAAAATTTTACATTTCCGAGAGAAATACTCTCATAGCGGTCATTTTTTGGAGTAACAAAAGATTTATTAAATTTTTTTATTAATGCTACGGAAGGATCAATGATTTTTATATTTGAATCTAATTTTTTTCTTAAAAAGTCATAAATCAAAGGATAGTGACTACATCCAAGTATTAATTCTTCAATATTTTTGTTTATTAGTGGTCTTAAGTATAATTCTGAAAGACTATTTAACTTATCAAGATTTAATTTTTCTTTTTCAATTTCTGATACAAATTCTGGACATTCTTGCTGAAATATAATTTTATTCTCTTTTTTAGAATTTATAGCTTTCTTGTAATACGATGATCGAACAGTTGTTTGTGTGGCTAGGACACCAATTATTTGTTTATCAACTATTTCCGATACTGAGTTTATAAGGTCAAAACAAGGGACTTTTAATTTATCTTCCAGAATATCAAGTGCACAAGCATTAGTAGTGTTACAGGCAACTAAAAGTGCATCCAAATTCTTATCAACAAAAAAAGTACAAATCTCCTTTGCAATTAATCTTATCTCTTTAGAAGTTTTACTCCCAAAAGGTATTCTTTTTGTATCCGCCAAATAAAGAACTTCTATATCTTTACGTGTTTTTAGTAAAGAATTAAGGATAGTAAAACCACCTATTCCGCTATCAAATATACCTATTTTAAGTTTCACCCTACTTTATCTAGATATTCGAGGATGCCTTTTGCAATTGCATAGGCTAATCTTTTTCGATGGGTTATTTTTTCTAATCTTCTTGAATCTAATCTTCCCGTTAAAAATCCAATTTCTACAAGGACTGCAGGCATCCTAGTATTTTTAATTACATAAAACCGACCTTGTTTAACTCCTCTATCAGGACTCCCAGGGGAAACTCTTAAAATTTGTTTTTGAATTCTTTTTGCGAGTAATCTTCCTCTCCACCCTCTGTAATAAAAAGTTTCCAATCCATTTATATCCCTTCTTTTACCTCTTGAGGCATTTGCATGAATACTTACAAAGATATCTGCATCAGTATTATTAGCAATGGAAACTCTTGGAGGTAAATCCAAATCAACGTCATTTGTTCTAGTCAACCTTACTTTGACACCTTTCTCAGAAAGTAAATTTTTAACTATTTTTGAAACCTCTAGAACAATATCTGTTTCTCTAATACCACCAATACCTATTGCTCCTGGATCAGGCCCTCCATGTCCTGGATCGATTACAACCTCAAACTTGTTTCGTTTTACCTCTGGTAGTTTCAAGTAACTGTAATTGTTATTCTTCCTATGATTTAAATTTTTATTTGCTTTGATATTTCCTCTATTCTTTTCAACTAAACCTTCACCAATCTTTTTAAATGAATATTTTGGGTTAAATAGCTTAATTCTCCATCTATTTTGATCCAGGCCAACCATTTTCCAAGTCAAAGGTTTCAAATAAGTCTCTTCCCTAAATTCAATTACTAGTCTTGTTTTACCCTTATCTGGTTTCCCTAATCTAATTTCTTTTATTGGGCCATTACCTTTTATTATTCTGGGATTTTTTAATTCTCCTGGAAAATCTACCCAAAATCTATCTCCGGATATTTGGTTAGCCTTCTGAAAGTATGCTTTTAAATTTGTATTTGATTTAGTTCTTAACTCTAAAACCCCATTATTTAAAACCCATGCCGCAAGAGCACTAGAAGATTTAACTGGAAGGATTGAAGAATTTAAAAATAAAAAAACCGATAAATAACGAAAAAGTTTTTTATCTAAAAACTTTATCATTAATTTGAAAACAATTTGTTTTTTCTATGTTTAAGGCTTGGCATCTGCTCCCTAATTTTCTTTACTCTTTCTTTATCAGCAGGAGCTATTGCAGCTCCCTGAGTCTTTCCGGCATCAGATAAAACTGTACCCCATGGGTCAATTACCATTGCATGGCCATGACTTTGCCTTCTTCCATAATGAATCCCAGTTTGAGCTGGAGCAACTACATATGCTGTATTCTCAATTGCTCTTGCTTGTAATAGGATTTGCCAATGATCTTTTCCAGTAAATGCTGTAAAAGCTGCAGGAATCATAATTAGCTCTGCACCATTGGAAGATAAATATCTATAGAGTTCAGGAAATCTAACGTCGTAACAAATCGATAATCCTATTTTGCATAAACCTGGTACATCTACAACAGGTGGATACTCTGCTCCAGATAAAATAGTAGATGATTCCTTGTATAAATTTCCATCTGGCAAATCAACATCAAACAAATGAATCTTGTCGTATTTTGCCAAAATCTGTCCATCTTTCCCAAATAAAGCTGACCTATTAAAAGTATGACTGTCATCACCTGCAGGGACAGGATACCCTCCTCCCAAAAGAAATACTTGATATCTTTGTGACATAGTTTTTAGAAAATTTGCACACTTCTCAGACAATTCAGAAGCTAATCTAAGTTTTTCATCATCTCCTCCTAAAAAAGCAAAATTCTCTGGCAATCCTATTAACTCAGCACCTCTTCTAGAAGCTAATTCAATCTGTTCTTCTGCCTCAATAAAATTTGCTTCAACATTTGAAGTACTCGTAATTTGCAATGCAGCTACCAAAAAATCAGTCAAAACTTTACTCCTAGTGAACAAATTCGTAAATCATGAGGCACGAATCACACCTCTTTCAACTTGAGCTGGAACAATATCTAAGCTATCAAGTTCAGAGCAACATTTAAAATCATCCTCATAATCTCCAAGACTTGTCAATCTTTTGCCATGGGTTGCTGTTTTTAAACATTTCAAAATATCATTTTTCCAAAAATCCCAAAGTGCCAAAGCAGCTTGTAATTCGTCATTCAGAATATTAATTTCAAAATCACAGTTCTGTTTTAGATATGAAGCCAAAGCACCTGCAGCTAAGGAGTCCTCAAGTGAATAACAGCCTTCCCAACCACTACCAAGTATTAAAAGATTTTCCTTTTTTAATGAAATAATTTTTTCGGCAACTGCTTTCCTATTTGGGAGACCCATAGCAAACAAATGCTTAGCATTTTGAACTTTTTGCAATGATTTAGTCCCATTAGTCGTACTCATAAAAAGTCTTTTACCATCAACAACTTTTTTTGTAACTAATAAAGGTGAATTTCCTAAATCAAATCCCTCAATCTTCTTTCCGCCTCTCTCACCAAGCATTAGTCTCTTTTCAGCTTGCCAATTAATTGCGGATTCTTTCAATAAATCTAAATCTGCAAAAACTTGTATTGAATCAGCTCCATTTTTTAAAGCCCAAGAAATTGTGGTTGTAGCTCTTAAAACATCAATGACTACTGCAATATCTGGATTTGTTTCCGGAACATCCTTTGCAGCGTGATAATAAGTAAGATTAATAATCAAATCCTTATTCTGAGATTATTATAGAAAACAGTTACTTAATTTGATTATTTTTTTTAAAAAACAAACTTATTGATAATATATAACTAATTTGTTTTTACAGAAATCTTATCAAGTATTTAATTTGAAAATGAATAATATCCGCACAATAAAAGGTGGAGTTAATTTAAAAGGAAATGTAAAAGTACCTGGAGATAAATCTATTTCTCATAGAGCTCTAATAATAGGAAGTATTGCTAAGGGGGAAACAACTATTGAGGGTTTTTTACATTCTGAAGATCCACTTTCAACTGCTGATTGTCTTAGAAAATTAGGTGTAAAAATACCCGAAATAAAAAAAAATGAGCCTTTTACAATTTCAGGATTGGGTCTTGATGGATTAAAAGAGCCCAAAGAGATTTTAAATTGTGGGAATTCGGGAACCACCATGAGATTATTAATGGGGTTACTTGCCGGTCAAGAAGGCAAGAATTTTATCTTAACAGGTGATATTTCTCTCAATGAAAGGCCAATGGGGAGAGTGGGTAAACCATTATCGTTGATGGGTGGTAAAATTTTTGGTAGAGAAAAAGGGAACAAAGCTCCAATCTCAATTAATGGGAATAAACTAAAAGGATGTGTTATTGGAACCCCTGTAGCGAGCGCTCAAGTTAAATCCGCAATCCTATTAGCAGGTCTCAAAGCTTCTGGAACCACTTCTGTTATTGAACCAGCATCTTCAAGAGATCATACTGAAAGAATGTTAAAAGCATTTGGAGCAAACATCAGTATCAGAGGAGAATTAGGAAGAAATGTAGTAATCAAGTCAGGGGGTAACTTAATTGGCCAGAGAATATTGATTCCTGGGGACATAAGCTCTGCTTCTTTTTGGATGATAGCTGCATCCATTGTTCCAAATTCAGAGGTTTTAATTCAGAATGTCGGATTAAATCCCACTAGAATTGGGATTTTAAATGTAATGGATTCAATGGGTTGCAATTATGAGATTTTAGATAAATCGACTATTGCAGGTGAACCTATTGGTTCTATTAAAGTAAAGACTTCAAATAATTTAAAATCATTCACTATTGAAGGAGATATTCTCCCAAAACTTATAGATGAAATTCCTATCCTTACTTTGGCTGCCTGTTTTTGTAATGGAGTTTCTGAAATTAAAGATGCACAAGAATTAAGAGTTAAGGAGACAGATCGATTAAAAGTCATGGCACGACAGTTACAAAAATTCGGTGCTGAAATAATAGAAAAAGGGGATGGGTTAATTATTAATGGGCAATCAAAATTTCATTCTGCTGAGGTAGACAGTGAGACAGATCATCGAGTAGCAATGAGTCTTGCTATTGCTTCACTTCTTGCCAAAGGTACCTCAAAAATCATGAGGGCAGATGCAGCTAGCGTCTCGTATCCCACTTTTTGGGAAGATCTGGCCAAACTAACTAATTAACTTAATTAAAAAGTTTTTGTCTGAATTAATAGAAGTTTTAACTAAAGATGGTAGTTACTCTTTAAGAAGTGCGTTTTTTCAAGAGAACTTCCATAGTTTATTGGGCGCATTGGAGGAAACAAAGTTAAAGTTTACAGCTACTTCTAATTTGCAAAGATTTAAGGGTAAATCTTTAAATGTTTTGGATATATGTTTTGGTTTAGGATACAATTCCGCTTCTTTATTAGATGAATTAATTAAACAAAAATCGAATTTAAATTTGTATGCGTTGGAGATTGATAAAAAGCCCCTTGAATATTCACTAAGAAATGACTCTTTTCTTAAATTATGGGCTCCAAAAGTTAGAACAATATTTGAATCATTATATCGTAAAGATTACTTTGAGGATCAATTTTTTAAATGCAGTATTTTATGGGGTGATGCTAGAGAAAAAATCAAAATTATTCCTTCATCTATTAAATTCGATCTGATTTATTTAGATGGTTTTTCACCTCAAAAATGTCCACAAGTGTGGACAATAGAATTTTTGTCTAGAGTCATAGAAAATCTTAATTCTCAGGGTTATTTAATAACTTATTCTTCTTCAGCGGCAGTAAGAAAAACTTTAAGAAATCTTGGATTAGAAATTTTTACTATTAAGCCAAGTTTTAAAAACAGAACTTTTTGGAGTCAGGGAACTGTCGCAATTTCAAAATTTGATAAGAATAAATTGAAACCTAATTTCAATTTTGAAAAGTTATCTTTAATGGAAGAGGAACATCTCTTGACTAAAGCTAGTATTCCATATAGAGATCAAGATTTAAACTCAAGTAAAGACGATATAATAAAAAGAAGAATAGATGAGCAATTGTTCTCAAATCTATTATCTACAAAAAAATGGAGAGAGAAGTGGGGAATGACGAAGTTATCCGTTAAGAGTTAGATTTAAATAAGGATTTCAAATAAACATGTTAAGTATTGCGATATTAGCGGCAGGAAAGGGCACTAGGATGGAAAGCTCATTGCCTAAAGTTTTACATAAAATTTCTGGCAAAAGTCTTCTACAAAGAGTAATTGATTCATGTGTCGAATTAAAACCTGATCAAATTTTCGTAATTACAGGACACAAATCAAAAGAAGTACAAAATTCGATCCCAAAAGATAAAAAAATCAATGTTGTTATTCAAGAACCTCAATCAGGCACGGGTCATGCAATTCAGGTCCTTTGTAGAGAAGTAAAAAAACATGAAGGGAACCTTTTGGTACTTAATGGCGATGTTCCACTTATAAGGCCGAGTACTCTAAAAAGACTTTTATATTTACACGATTCAAAAAAAGCTGATGTTTCTTTAATTACTTCAAAGAAAACAAATCCTCATGGATATGGCAGAGTATTTTTGAAGGGGAATTATATAGAGAGAATTGTTGAAGAAAAAGATTGCAATAATTTAGAAAGAGAAAATCCATTAATAAATGCAGGTGTTTACTGTTTTGACTGGGGTAACTTGTCAGAAATAATTAATACCTTGCAAAGCAATAATAATCAAAAAGAGATTTACTTAACAGATACAATATCTATGCTAAAAAATTCCTTAAGCCTCGAGGTAGAGGATAATGGAGAACTTCAAGGAATTAATAACAGAATTCAACTATCAGAGTGCGAGGAAAATATTCAGAATTCAATTAAAGAAAAGCATATGCTTAATGGGGTAACTTTTATTAATAAAGCAAGTTGTTCAATTAGTGAAGAAGCTGAAATTGGTAAGGACGTAATTATAGAGGCTAATACACATATAAGAGGAAAAACCAAAATAAAAAGTCATTGCATTATCGGACCAAATACCTTTATTGAGAATTCTTATGTGGGAATAAATTGTGAAATATCAAACTCTACTGTTTATAATTCGCAGATAATGGATTATATAAAAATTGGCCCTTATAGTCATATAAGACCTAATTCCAAAATATCTTCCTTTAGCAAAATTGGTAATTTTGTTGAAATCAAAAATAGTCAATTAGAGGAAGAATCTAAAGTAAACCATTTAAGTTATATTGGCGATTCTATTATTGGAAGATCTACAAATATTGGAGCAGGTACTATTACTGCAAATTTTGATGGCAAGAAAAAACATCAAACAAAAATTGGTAAAAATTCCAGCATTGGTGCAAATACAGTTTTTGTAGCGCCAATAAATCTAGGGGAATCAGTTACAACAGGAGCTGGTTCAGTGATCACAAAAGACTCAAAAGATAATTCATTAGCAATTTCAAGAACTAAGCAAGTGAATATAGAAAATTGGGAAAGAAAGAAATCCTGATCTAATTGATTAATTCAATAATTTTTTCAAGTTGCCAATATCTGCTCCCTTTAATAAGAATAGAATCGCCTTTTTTTGTAGATTTGTTTATCTCTTTGGGTACATCTTTAATATTATTTAAAACTAAGAATTTATTCTTATCTTTTAGATAATTAGAGTAAATTTTTTCATTTTCTTTATCGCAAAGAAATAAACACTTTTCTATATCTGAATTATTTATTAGGTTGAATATTTCTTTGTGATACTTTTCAGATTCTTTTCCCAATTCTTGCATACTTCCAAATATGAAAAATTTATTTCTCGGTTTTTCAAGCAGGTTTTTAATACATGCTTTTACTGACTCCGGCGAAGCATTATATGATTCATCATATATTGTTGTTTTTACTGATTTCAGAATTTTATTTCTTCCGCCTAAACTTACAAAATCAAATTTATTAAAACTTGCAAAATCAATGCTTAGCTCTTTAGCAACTGCATAAGCAAATAAGAAATTCGAAGCATTGTGAAATCCCTCAAATGAAATTTCAAAGGTATTTTCTTCAATTAAAATTGTTTTATTCGAAGGATTATAAAATCCTCGCAAATTATCATCTTCCTTAAAACTATCCTTTTGATTTTCTATGTTTAATAGTTTTACTTTTATTACTCTACCTTTCCATAATTCTTTTAAAGTTTTTTCTAGGAATGGATCATTTGCTGGAATTATTACAACTCCCTTTGGATTTAAGAACTTACTAATTTCACACTTTGCATGAGTAATATTTTTTTTTGAGCCCAACAATCCAATATGAGCTGTCCCAATGTTAGTAATAACTGCAATATCGGGTTCACTATATTTAGATAAATTCTCGATCTGTCCAAGACCTCTCATCCCCATCTCAAGAACTAAAACTTTGTCTTCTATATCTGTAGAAAGAATAGTAAGACCAACTCCAATCTCATTATTGAAATTTGCATGAGATAATTTAATTCTTCCGAGTTTATTTAAAACTCCACCAATCATTTCTTTTGTTGTGGTTTTACCCACTGAGCCAGTTATTGCAACAATAGGGATATTTAATTTTTTTCTTTTTAGCAATGCTAATTTTTGAAAAGCCTCTTTTGTGTCATTTACAACCCAATAAGGAAAATTACTAGGCAGTAATCTCTGCATCCCTTTTTTAATTACAACAGATTTAACGCCTTTATTTAAAACCTCTGGAAGAAAACTATGTCCGTCAAAATTTTTACCCTTGATAGCTATAAAAAGATCATTTTTTAATAAAGTTCTACTATCAATACTTATATTCTTAAAATTCAAAAAATCTCTTTTCCCTTCTCTCAGATTTCTAATATCCCCCAAAACATTGTTTAATTCTGATAAAGAGAATTCCATTAAAAAATTAAGTCATACTTTTTTTTAAAGATGGATCAGCTGATTGTCCATAAGAAAATTTTTCAACTTCAGCAACATCTGGCGATGGTTCTTTTATTCCGCAAACATCCTTATACATAATTTCGTATTCAAGAGCTGATCTTTGCCAACTAAACTCTTGGCTCATGGCTCTTTTTTGCAGTAATTCCCAACTATCTTTATGCCTAAAGGCTTCCCAGGACCTTACTAAAGAGGTATAGAAGTCTATAGGTTCAAAGCGATCAAAGCAAAATCCCGTACCGTTATTATTTTCTGGGTCATGAGGTAAAACTGTATCAACTAAACCTCCAACTCGCCTAACTATAGGGATAGAACCATACCTCATAGCAAGGAGTTGACTAATTCCACAAGGTTCAAATCTACTTGGCATTAAAAATGCATCAGAGCCACCGTAGATAAGCCTTGATAAAGAATCATCATAGGTAAGAAATACTGAGAATCTTCCTGGGTAATCTAATGCCAGTTGCCATAATCCAGACTCTAAATATCTATCTCCAGTCCCTAAAACAGCAATTTGAGAATCTGTATAGGCTAATAGTCTTCTTGAAACTTGTAAAAGTAAGTCAACCCCTTTCTGATCAACTAACCTACTGACCATACCTAAAAGATATTTTTTAGGATTAACTTCGAGACCCATTTCCCTCTGCAAAATTTTTTTATTTTCAAGCCTATTTTCTAAGTTCTTAATACTAAATTTTGCAGGTAAAACTGGATCTTTGGCTGGATTCCATTCATCAAGATCTATGCCATTAAGAATTCCCCTTAATTTACCAGAAATGTAATTAAGTAATCCTTCGAGGCTTTCTCCGTATTCATGGGTTTTAATCTCATCTGCATAAGTCGGAGAAACAGCATTGACCCTATCTGCGTACAACATTGCCGCAGCCATCGTGTGGTCTCCATGCATATACCAAGGACACCAAGTCATTTTTTCAAGTTTCCACCTCCAAGGGCCTTGGTATTTTAAATTATGAATTGTGAAGACAGTACTAATTTCGGGATCCTGATGCATCCACACAGGAATCATTCCAGTGTGCCAATCATGGCAATGGAGAACTTGAGGTTTCCAACAATTCCAGGCAAATTCTGCAGTGGCACTAGCAAAAAATGTAAAGCGCCAGTCCTCATTTTCACCTCCATATATTTGGTCAGAGTCAAATGTTGGATGACCCACTAGGTAAATCACATAATTATGAATGGGATGTTTTGCTTCATATACGGCAAAATCAGTGCCCATTGTATTTGCTCTAAAGACTGGTTCATTCGATACCTCTAAAAGACTCCACAATTTTCCATATCCTGGAATTATTACCCTTACATCGTGACCAAGTTTTATCAAAGATGGAGGCAACGAACCAACCACATCTCCCATACCTCCAACTTTGATCATTGGAGCACATTCAGCAGCGGCAAGAAGAATTCTCATTGATAATTATTTAAAAAAGTTCTTTTGAAAAATAAACTAGGGTGTCCACTTATAGTCAGAAAAGTCTGGTGGACGCTTCTCAAGAAAGGCATCTCTACCTTCTTGAGCTTCTTCAGTCGAATAGAATAATTGAGTTGTGTATCCAGATAATTCTTGAATACCTGCAATCCCATCATTCTCTGCATTGAATGAAGCTTTAAGAATACGAATAGCAGTTGGACTATTTCGCAAAATCTCTCTTGCCCAGATTACACCCTCAGCTTCTAATTCTTCAATCTTTGTAATTGCATTTATCAAGCCCATCTTCAGAGCTTCCTGAGAATTATATTTTCTACACAAAAACCAAATTTCTTTTGCTTTTCTTTGACCAACAAGTCTTGCTAAATAACTAGATCCAAAACCCGCATCAAAACTACCAACTCTTGGACCTGTTTGACCGAACATTGCATTTTCAGAGGCGATACTAAGATCACAAATTAGATGAAGTACCTGCCCTCCTCCAATTGCGAAACCAGGAACTAAGGCAATAACTACTTTAGGCAAACTTCTTATTAATCTTTGAAGTTCAAGTACATTTAATCTCTGCTTCCCTTCATCATTTTTATATCCATTTTTACCTCTTACACTCTGATCACCTCCAGAGCAAAAAGAATAAATGCCTTTCTTATCAGGTCCCGCACCTGTAAAAAGAACTACGCCAATAGTTTCATCATTTCTTACGATTTCAAATGCATCAATGAGTTCATCAACAGTTTGTGGCCTAAATGCATTTCTTTTTTCAGGCCGATTAATTGCAATTCTCGCAATTCCCTCATCTGATTTGTGAAACAATATATCCTCATAAGATTTGCATTCTGACCAATTTAAAGTTGTTTTTCCAGGTAATACTTTCATGAAATCTAATTATTCAAAGATAGAAAAAGATAAATTTAACTGCCAATTATTTTTTCTAGCAGGGCATTTTTTTCACAAATTTCATTTTCTGGATCAACATCGACTTTAATTATTACAGATTTCTGGATAGAAATGCTCCAGTCGAATGCCTCTCGTAATTTTTTAAAATTTGCCACACTTTTAAAGTTTACTTGATAACCCTCTGCGAGTTTTGGCCAGTTTATTTCTTTTGGCATAAGAAACAGTTTTTTTAATTCATCTTCTTTTAAATTTTTTTTATAAATACGATT
Organism: uncultured Prochlorococcus sp.; assembly: GCA_902611225.1. GTDB lineage: Bacteria > Cyanobacteriota > Cyanobacteriia > PCC-6307 > Cyanobiaceae > Prochlorococcus_A. The sequence goes on along the minus strand of CACLYZ010000015.1, from coordinate 8,072 downwards.
AAATATATTTCCGCCATTATTATTTATTAGAAGAATTGTTAAATTCATGTCGATTGAATTTTCAATCAGCCAACCGTTTATATCATGAATAAAAGCCAAATCTCCAGTCACAAGAAGTAGAGGATTTTTAATTCTAGCAATACCTAATGCAAGAGATAAAGTACCGTCTATGCCAGAAGCGCCCCTAAAGCTGAAACAATTTCTTGTTAAGGTACCATTCTCTGAAAAAGTAAGCCAATCTCTAATCGGGCTACTTGCGGAGAGCATTATAGGATTTTTAGCTGGCCAAAGTTTTGGGACAAGATTTGCAATCATATACTCAGTAATTTGATTATTTTGAGTAATTTTCTCTTTTAAAAGCCCTTTAATATGCTCACCTTCCTTCATTAGATCTAAAGCCATCGGAGTAAGAGACTTTTTGTTTTTTTCGTTAATTGATAATTCTTCTAGCAATAGAGTTGTAAAATTTGAAAGCCCAAAATCATATTCAAATGATTTTTTTATAGGGTCCAATTTTCTATAGTTTTTTTCTTTTATAAGAATTTGTATACCTTCGAAAGTTGTTAAAAATTTCTCCAAATCAATTGAAGATGACATGGGGCCAAGCCTCAAAAGTTGATGACAATTTATTGAATGTTTATTTTTTCTTAAGACTAATTCCCAATTCACAACTAATCCTCTCAAATCAGAACAAACTCCTGAAACAGGATCAGCAAATACTGGCCAACCAGTAATTTCCTGCAATCGTTCTAAAGATTTATTGAAAGAAGTTAAATCATTTATGGAACCTTGATAGGGACCTACCAAAATAATGCCGGATTCATCTAAATTTAAACTTTTTGAAATTTCTAAGAATTTGTTTTTATCAGACTTTATTACAACTTCCTGAAACATATATGTTTTCTTTAAAAAAATTCTTTTAAAAACCTCTAAAACATTTTCTTTATTTAAAAGTGAAATACCTAAAGGCTTATCAATAGGAATATTTAAATGAATAGGACCAGGGAAAGTTGATATTTGTTTCTCAGCAATTTGAACTAAATTCAAGATTTCATTTTCTTTTGTTTTATGAAGTCCATTTAGATTTGTACTTAAAACCCTTCTGCAGACTGAACTCAAAAAATCTTCTTGATTTACTGTTTGATTAGCGCCACAATCTTTTAATCTTAAGGGTCTATCAGCAGTAAGAAATATAATACCTTTACAAGATCGGTCTGCCTCAACTGCTGCTGGCAATAAGTTACTTACGGCAGTTCCGGAAGTTGTAATAACCAAAGAAAGATTACCCGATGCAGCAGAAATCCCAAGAGAGTGGAATCCCGCAGATCTCTCATCTATTGAATTGAAAATATTTACCAGTCCTAATTTGTTTAATTCTCCAGCAGCTATTGCTAAAGGTGCTGATCTACTACCTGGACATAGTATTAAATTTTGAACTCCTATTTTTATAAGAAGATTCAAAAGTTGTAAACTTCTAAGAAAATTTTTGCATTCAATAGATGATGTCATAATTTATATAAATGCTTTGGGATTTTCCTTATAACTGAATTAAATAAAACATGTCTACAACTCAAGAAAAAAGAAATTCCATACTAAAGGATTTAAAAAATCTTTTAATCTGGATATCTATAGCTTTAATTATACGATGGCAGGTTATAGAGCCAAGATGGATCCCATCAGGTTCAATGCTTCCAACTCTTCAAATACAAGATAAAATTCTTGTTGAGAAGGTAACCCCCAAAATCACTTCCAAATCAAATCTTTCAAAATTAAAAAATAAAATAGTTGTTTTTAAAGTTCCGGAACAATTAATTAATGCTGGTTATGAAGCAGATACTGCACTAATAAAAAGAGTAATTGGAATACCTGGAGACAAAGTAGAAGTAAGAGACGGTAACCTTTACTTAAATGATATCGCTCAAAAAAATTACGTTTTTGACAAAAATATTAATTATTCTATAGGGCCTTTTATTGTTCCAGAAGAGTCATTATGGGTGATGGGAGATAATAGAAATAACAGTATGGACTCACATATTTGGGGATTTTTACCCTATGAAAAGGTTATTGGTAAAGCTATTTTTAGATATTGGCCGTTTAATAAAATTGGACCTATTCGGTTCCCTGCCCTTAATAATTTAGATTAATGGGTACGTGATGTTGTAAGGTTTTTATATCTTGAAGTTGTAGAAATGTTTAATCCAGAATTTCTTGCTACTGAAAATAATGATCCAAACGATGAGAATGATTTAATCCAATACTTACAAAAACAATCTCCAGAAGTTTTGCAAAGAGTAGCAAAATCAGCTAGTGAAGATATTCAAGAAATTATTAGACATAATGTTCAAGGTCTTCTTGGAATGCTTCCTTCAGATCAATTTGATGTAAAAATAACATCTTCAAAAGACAACATTGCTAATTTATTATCTTCTGCAATGATGACAGGATATTTCTTAAGACAGATGGAGCAAAGAAAAGAGCTGGAACAAACTCTTAAAAATGATGAGAACATGTCTATTGAAGAATAATTGTTTTTAAAGATTTACTTCTTCAGGAATTATTCCTAGTTCAAACAACTTTTTATATAACCCCATCAAAAATTTATTATCCTCAGGAAGTTTGTCCCACTTTTGGGAATTAATTTCATTAATTAATTTTTGACAATCTTCTATTGTAAATTTTATAGGGGCCGTAAAATGAGCTGGAATTAAATATTCCATATCTTCAAAACACTTGATATTTTCTAACCATTTGAGTAAAACTTCTTTTGAACGCGGAAAAATTAATTTCTGTAAAACTGGTGCAATTTGAATCTTAGGAGTATCTTTACCCATTATTTCAACAAGAGAAGATTCCCAATCTTCGTCCCATAAAAAGGGATAAATACCGAAATGAGATCTCCAATTCCTCAGATCTTTTTTGAATGAATACTTAAATATTTTTTTTAAAGGTGGAATATTTAATTTACCTGGTTTTAAAAAAGATGAAAACAAGACTAACCTTTTCCATCCTTTTTTTCTTTGTTCGATGGAGTCAATCAAAGGTTCATCTCCTCTCTCTCTCGAATGAAAAAGAAGTGGAGTTGGATCAAAATCAAATATCTCAGGGGGAGCGGAGTCTATTCCAACTATTGCGTCTGTCACATGAAGTGTTTTCGTAGGATAATGGAAACAGCTTATCTCCTGATATCTTCCAAGTCCTAAATTCAGAGGGCCCAATGAAGACCATTTAAAGTAGTTTGTATGTGGAGTACCTTCTTCAAAGAGTATTCTTGATCTTTTTGATGGAATTCCTAAGAAATCTAGTGGTAGATTTATGGGGAAACTCCATTGTCCAGGACAAAGCCAAATTTCTGCATCTTTAAAAATTCTTGAAAGAGCTGGAAGTCCAATTTTATGTTCTAGTCCAGAGGCACTCGGTAGAATTATTGTTTTTACTTTGCCATGAATCGCAATTAATTTTTCTAATTCATTTATTAATTCTTTTGTCGGAGGCAGTGGATTTATTATCATCAATCCATTATCAACCTTTATTACCGTCATTCTTATTGGAACCGCAACATAATAAAGTCCCTGTATTTGTTCCAAGGACCATATTTGATCAGGAATTAATTCTTTTAAAATTGTTTTCTTTTTTCCATAAGGATATAAGGGGAATAATGGCCACCAATTCCACTTTTTATTTAAAGTTTCATCCACCACAATCATTTATACCCAGCAAATAATTTCTTTAACTTAAATATTCCGTATCTTGGAGCGAATAAAAAAGCAAATAAAAATATAAAAGTTTGTGCCAAGACAATTGATCCACCTGTTTCAAGATCAAACCAAAAACTAACATAGATTCCTATAAGGCTTGAGATGATTGCACTTAATACTGAAATTACTGTCATATTATCAAACTTATCCGTAAGTAAATATGCAGTAGCCCCTGGTGTAATCAACATTGCAACTACCAAAATAATTCCAACAGACTGTAACCCCACAACAGCTGCCAAAGATAAGCATGTGAGGAGTAAATAATGAAGAAAAAATACATTAATCCCAACTGTTTTTGCATGCCTAGGATCAAAACAATAAAGCATTAAATCTTTTCTGAAAATTGATAATAGGATTACTACCAATAAAGAAATGAATATAGTTTGTTTTACATCTGAAAGTGATATTCCTAATGGACTACCAAAAAGAATAGAGTGCAGATCAATATTACTTTTAATTTTAGAAACCAATACTATTCCAAGAGCGAAAAATCCAGTAAATACCAACCCAATAACAGTATCTTCCTTAACTCTAGATTTCTGCTTAATAAACCCTATCAAGGCTACAGAACCAACTCCGAATATAAATGCCCCTAATGAGAAAGGAAGACCTAATGCATAAGCAACCACAACACCAGGCATTACCGAATGTGACACTGCATCTCCCATTAAAGCCCATCCTTTAAGAGTCAAATAACTTGATAGAAAACCACAAACAGCTGCAACTAATGAACTCATAAGAAGTGCTTTTCTCATAAAGTCATGAGTTAAAGGATCTGTGATGAATGAATCTAAAGTTAAAAAAGAACAGAGCTCCATATAAATTAAAATTTAGGATTCAGGTCCAAACAAGAAATCAGGTGAGATCCCTCCAAAAGTGGTTGTAATATTTTCAGGGGTAAACACCTCAGAGGTTTCACCATAAGCTACAACAGTTTTATTTATTAAAAGAACCAAATCACAAAATTCACGGACATGAATCATATCGTGCGTTGATAATAATATGGTTTTCCCCTCATTTTTAAATTGAATAAATAATTCCGAGATAAGTTTTTCAGTTCTTATATCAACACCTGAAAAAGGCTCATCAAGAAGAAGTATTGATGCTCTCTGCGCAATTGCTCTAGCTAAAAAAGTTCGTTTTCTCTGACCTCCAGATAAGTTTCCAATAGGTGTAGATAAATGATCAGTAAGATCAACTCTCTCAATAGCATCTTTAACCGCCTGAACATCAGACTCTCTAGGACACCTGAAAATATTCATCGAACCATATCTTCCCATCATCACTACATCCCAAACACTTATTGGAAATTGACTATCAATTCCCTCATTTTGAGGAACATAAGCAATTGTCTGATCTTTTTGAGCAGATCTTACAGACTCTCCATTTATTCTAATTTTTCCCTTTGAAATATTTACAAAGCCAGTTAAAGCATTAAAGAAAGTTGTTTTACCAGCCCCGTTCATCCCTACTAACCCACAAATCTGGCCAGGTTGCAATCTTAAATTGGCATCATACAAAGCCACCTTACCGTTGTAATCTACGCAAATATTCTCTGCCTCAATCCTAAAGTTTTGATAATTGATTGTTTCCATAATTTAAAAAAGTCCTTTCTTAATCAAATCCAAATTATGCTCAAGCATTTTTATATAGGAACTAGCAGGCCCACTATCATCAGATAATGAATCAACAAAAAGATTTCCTCCAAAATTAGCCCCAGTTTCGTTTGCGACAACCATTTGAGATTCGTTACTTACAGTACTTTCGCAAAATACCGATGGAACATTTTTTTCTTTAACTAGTGAGATTGTTCTTGCCATTCTTTTGGGAGCAATTTGACTCTCAGCATTAACTGGCCACAAATAAACTTCCTCTAATCCATAATCATTTGTTAGATACGAAAAAGCACCTTCACAACTTACTAGATACCTCATGTCTTTATTTAAGTTATTAATAAAAAGTGAGAATTCTTTATCTATTTTAGATAGTTTATCTTTATAAATTTTTCCATTTTCTTCAAATAATTTCCTTTTGGATGGCCTCAACTCTGATAAAGAATCCACGATAATATCTACGTATAGGATCCCTCTTTTTGGAGAAATCCATGCATGAGGATTGGGTTTCCCTTTATAAAAATCTTCACTGATAAAAATAGGATCCAATTCTTCCGCAACAGTAATTCTTTTAACTTTTAAATTAGAAACAAATTTTTCAGCCCATAATTCAAATCCAAATCCATTATCAATAAAAACAAAAGCATTAGAGGCATTTACCAAATCGCTTGGAGTTGGTTGGTAGCCATGAACTTCAACTCCAGGTTTCGTTATTGATCTAACAATAAAATCATCTTTAGCGACATTGCTAATTATATCCGCCAAAACAGTGAAACTTGCCAGTATTACTTCTTTAGTGTCATTTTTATTTGATATTCTCTTACATGAGCCTGAAGCAATAGAAAGCAGAAGTATCAAACTTAAAAAAAAAATATTTTTTTTCATACTTAACATTTATCCCAAGATTATGAATTAAAAGATAGTTTCATAAGTGGTTTTCTAAGATCAGAAATAAATCCTTTCCAATTTATTTTTTCTTTTTCAAAAGCTTCTTCAACAATTTTCTCAGAATTTTTCTTTATAAAATCCAAATCAGGTTCCTCTACTCCTTTTGTTATTGCCATAAAATCAGCCAAAGAACTTGATACTACTCTTGTTAAATAAGCAGCGCTGATAGCCTGAAATGTTCCAGAGACAAGCCAATTCGGGCCATGTAATTTTGTTATACCAATTAGAGTCTGTCCACTCCATTCAATAACTCCCTGAGCAATTGCAGTCTTTAAAATCTCTTTGGATACTTTATCTAAAATTTCAGGAGACCAATTACATCCCCATATAGACTTAATTTCTTTAATCATTAAAGAATTTAATACTGTCATTGCCATAACATCAATTGATGGGATAGGAGATAAGAAAACAGTTGTTGCGACAAGAATTTGATTTTTTCTTTGTATACTTTTTAACTCCATTCTTCTTATACCTTCAATTTCAGATTGCCAGGCAGCGTGAAGTTCTTTCAAAAGCCTTTTTTTTGTATTTTCAATATTTTTAGATGAACTTATGAAAAACTTCCTTAAAGAAAAAGGTATATTTGTTATTTCACCCTTATTCACATCAAAAGTAATAATTTTGTTTATAAAGTCACTTGAGATTTGAGACTTTAGGTCTTCTATCTGATTTTTGGCTTCTATTTGGTTGGAAGTTAAAGCCACCAACCAGATTGGCATATTTTTAGGAAACTTTCCCAGCCACAAAAAATCATTTGCCGACAAAGGCAAGTTTATAAAGTACAAGATGGCATCACTCTTCAAAGCTTCTTCTGGAATAATTTGAGAAGAATTGTATTTAGGCAGTTTTTCGTATAAATCAAAGTCAAACTTATCTGATTTGAAATTACTTTTCAAAACAGATTGAAAACTTTGATAATCTTTTTGTCCAATGCAACTTATTTTTTCTTTTTCACATCTATTAAGAATAGATTCAAGTGTTTTTTGTCTTTTTGAATTCTGTTTTTCTAATTCATTTGTTGCTTCAAGTTCTTCAAAAAATTTTAAATCTTCATTACATAGATTTATCCAACCATCTAAATTATTTGGCTCATTAAATTTAGGCTTATCATTCTTCAAGTAAAAATATCCCCCCAAACACAACGCAAAAAATCCTATTGAGCCTCCTGCAAAATGAATTAAGTCACTGACAAACCATTCCCCAAAACCTAACAATAATAAAATAATAAGAAGATTTTTTTTTGGAAACTTTATGAAATCCTTTAAAAGGTTGTCTTTACTAATATCAAACACAATACTTTAATTTCTAATTTTATTTTAATGCAAGTTGTGAATGAGAAAAGCAAAATTTCATAAGTCGTTAATCAAAAGATAAAAATTTAAGCCTTTTAAAAAGACTTATTGCATAACAAGATGCTAAGTTAATAGACTATTTAAATAACTTAAGAAACATTAAGATGTCTAATTCAAATTTCAGCAATAATCCTGGACAAGAAAATTACAGAGGTCGTTCTAACAATGAAAGATCTAATTTCAGAGATAGATCGGGCGGCAGAAGAGATGGAGGAGGATTCCGCATAAGATTGAGTGATAACGAGATGAAAGCTGTTAAATCAATACAAGAGACCTTTCAATTAAGATCTACAGTTGCAGTTCTGGGTTTCTCTGTTAGAACACTTAGCGAAATGATCAAAGACGAAAAATTGATTGAATCAATCAAAGAATATGCAAAAAATAATAAAAACTCCTCTCCGAGT
>CACLYZ010000014.1:0-26831 GCA_902611225.1 uncultured Prochlorococcus sp. | reverse complement strand
GTATCCTGCCTTTTAGATCAAAAAAAAGTAAACTTTCAGTAGGTTATAGATACATTGAGGGTTTAAAAGATACTCCAATAATTAAACAAAATCAATTAATTAGAGGACATGAATTTCATTATTGGGAAATTGAAAATAATTTACCTGAACTTGATTCTGGAAAAGCTGAGCATCAGAAGAACCTTTCTTCCCCATGGAAAATTAAATCTTGGAAAACCAAATACAAAAATGAAGGCTTTTTTGATGAAAAATTACATGCAAGTTGGATTCACTTACATTTGCCAAGTTCTCCAGAAGTCGCAAAAAACTTTATAGAGACCACCCAAATTACTTTTTCAAAGAATTCTTAATTTATTATCAAATCAAATATTTTGAGAGGAGAACCTAAAAAAAACATTCCAGGCAAAGTGATTAATGGTCCTAAAAAACTCCCCACCATGACCTCAATTTTCGTATGACCCAGGGTTTCTTTTAACAGTAATTCAGATTGAGGGTCTAGTTTTTTTGATAGTTTATTAATTTCTGCAGCTTGAACCCCAGCTGATTTTCGAACACCACTAGCGTCATACATAACTATTAGAGCTACAGCAACTGATAATGCGAATATTGAGCTATCAAATCCTAATTCATAACCTATACCAGATGTAGCACCAGTTATTAAGGCGGAATGACTTGAGGGCATACCTCCTGTCTCGAAGATAATTCCAAATCTTATCTCTCCAGTTGAAAAGAAATTGAATACGATTTTAAAAAATTGAGCTAGCAAACAGGATATTAGACTCCAGAAAAGAACTGAATTATTAAAAAAGGGAAAAAACTCAGACATAAATTTAAAATAATTATCTGTCTCTATTTGTAATAAAGTCTGCCAATGATATTAAATACTTTGCCTCTGCGCCCCAAGGTTCAATTGCTTTTTTTGCTTTTTCAACTAAATCAAATGCTCTTTTCTTTGACTCCTCCATTCCAAGTAATTTAGGGTAAGTAGTTTTGTCAGCTAAAAGATCTTTGCCAGCAGTTTTACCAAGCTTTTCACTGCTGGAAGTTAAGTCAAGAATATCATCTATTATTTGGAAGGCTAAACCAATTCCCTCTGCATATGTTGTCAGAGCTTGTAATAGTTTTTCATTAGCTCCTGCGATCATCGCGCCTGTTCTTACGCAGGCCTTTAATAAAGCCCCAGTCTTGTGCAGATGAATATATTCGAGAGTTTCAAGGTCGACTTCTTTGCCTTCGCATTCCAAATCAACAACTTGTCCTCCGACTAGGCCAGGTGCACCAGCTACTAGAGATAATTCGCCAACCACATTTAATAATCTATTTGGATCGACTCCAGGGCTTCTTAAAGAGACCATTTCAAAGGCCCTAGTTAATAAAGCATCACCTGCAAGAATAGCAATTGCATCTCCATATACTTTATGATTTGTCGGCCTACCTCTCCTCAAATCATCATTATCCATGGCGGGCAGATCATCATGAATTAAGGACATTGTATGGATCATTTCTATTGCTACCGCAGTAGGAACTGCAAGAGAGGGTTTTCCTCCAGCCAGTGAGCAAGATGCTAAACACAAAATTGGACGTATTCTTTTTCCTCCAGCCAAGAGGGAATATCTCATTGATTCCCTTAATATTTCTGGATTCTCAGGGCCCAAGGAAAAATCAAGTGCTTCTTCTACAATCTTTTTTGTGTTTTTAAGATATTTTTCAAAATCAGAAATACTATTTACAACTTCAGTCATTTTATATCTTTAGTAAAAAAATTTTCATCTTGGAGTTTATGGCAAAAGGTCATTAAGAGTTGATGATAGACCAAATTGTTTTTGCCAGCTAAAAATAGTATTTACAAGTAACATTGTTACCGTCATTGGTCCAACACCTCCTGGTACAGGTGTGTAAGCAAATACTTTAGAAATGACATCTTCTAATAATACATCCCCACATAATCTGGTTTGATTTTTTTCGGAACTTTTTAATCTATGTATTCCAACATCAATAATTACTGCTCCTTCTTTCACAAAACTCGAATCTACAAGATTGGGTTTTCCTGCAGCGGCAATTAGAATGTCTGCTTCTCTACAAACTTTATTCAAATTTAATGTTTTAGAGTGAGTAATTGTTACTGTGCTATTTAGATTCAATAACATAAGCGATAGGGGTTTCCCAACAAGCAAACTTCTTCCTATGACAACAATTTTCTTGCCTTCAATTGTAATATTTTGGGATCTTAATAAATTAATAATTCCTGCGGGTGTGCATGATCTCATCGCAGGCTCATTTTTTACTAGTTTGCCGATGTTTATCTCATTTAGTCCATCTACATCTTTGCTAGGATTAATATGGCTGATCAGTTTTTGCTCATCAAACTTCTTTGGGATGGGCAGTTGTAGTAAAATTCCGTCAATATCTTTATCAGAATTAAGTTTGATTATTAATTGTTCAACTTCTTTTTGCTCTACACTATCTTTTAGATGAAAGATAAAGCTCTTTATTCCAATCCTTGAACATGCTTTTTCCTTGTTATTAACGTAGACACCACTCGCGGGGTCTTCACCTATTCTTATTACAGCTAAACCGGGAGCTCTTTTTGCAATTGTTTTATTACTGGAGATATAGTCAGTTAATCTTTCTTCAATTTTAAGAGATAATTTTTTACCGTCTAATTTTATTGACATTTAGAAAAACATCTCCTTTTTACACCTAGCATGCCTATAATTTTAAATTATTCAAATAGATTTATCTATATTCTGTGCAAAACATCATAACTACCTTAAAGAAATTCTTTTATCTGTGGAGGCGAAGTCAATTCCCAGTAAAACAACCAATTAAAATTTCAAGAATAGATAATCTCATAATTTTTCTAGTATGCGTTTTAATTTCAATAATTTCTTCTTATAAACTCCTTCTTATCTCCCCTTTAAAGATCACAGATATTTTTTCTTGGTTTTTGACCTTTTCTGAAATACTTATTAGTTCCGGAGTTTTAATATTAGTTTCAAAAAAAGAGAATCCTACAATTTCTTCAAGACAGATCTTCTTGATCGTTACTCTTCTTTTAACAGTACAAGTTATGAAATTAGCCTTAGCTTCAACAGTAAGTCCATTATCTATGATAATTCCACCGGCTTTAATTATATCTCAAGGAATGGGAAGCATAACAGCTTTAGCTTGGGTATCAATAGCGAGCCTTATTTGGCCTGACCCAGACATTGTTATCAATAACAATTTATTTTTTATTTTATTAGTTTGCGCTTCAATAGTGTCTCTTCTTGGTGGAAGAATAAGAAGTAGAGCTCAGTTACTTCAACTATCAATTTTTGTCCCTATAGGATCGTTCTTGAGTCAATGGATATTAATAGGTAAAGATAAAATAACTCTTATTAATAAGCAAGATTTTGTATTAGCTAATGGGGATATATTTTCTGATTCATTGCTTTTGGCAATAGCTATGCTTTTTACAATTTTATTTATTCCTATTTTTGAGTCTATATTCGGATTATTAACTAAAGCAAGATTGCTCGAATTAGCTGATAAGGAGAAACCTTTAATTAGAAGATTGTCTCTAGAAGCTCCTGGTACTTTTGAACATACCTTACTTATATGTGGTTTAGCAGAGGAAGCAACAAGAATGATTGGTGGCGATATTGATCTTATAAAAACAGGAGCGTTATATCATGATGTTGGTAAATTACATGCACCTAATTGGTTTATTGAAAATCAGGATGGTTCAAAAAATCCGCATGACGAATTAGATGATCCTATTAAAAGTGCAGAAGTATTACAGGCTCACGTGGATGAAGGCTTGAAATTTGCAAGAAAAAATAGACTTCCTAAACTGATAGCTAATTTTATTCCTGAACATCAAGGTACCCTTAAAATGGGATATTTTTTTCAAAAAGCTAAAGAAAAAAATCTCGATGTTAATGAATATTATTTTAGATACAAAGGCCCTATTCCTCAGTCAAAAGAAACAGCTATTTTAATGCTTGCCGATGGATGTGAAGCAGCACTAAGAGCTATGAACATTAATGCATCTGATGATGAAGCTTTGAAAACTATTTCTAATATTATCTACTCGCGTAAAAAAGATGGGCAATTAGATGATAGTAATTTATCTAAAGGAGAAATTTTTCTAATAAAAAGGGCATTCTTGAATGTATGGAAAAGAATTAGACATAGAAGAATTCAGTATCCAACGAGCAAGAATAATACTTTTTCTTAATTTTCAATTTTATAACCTAATACTTCTTCGATGTTTCGGATTACACCAATAAAGAAGAGCCAGCGTACTTAATAATGTTGTTAAAAGAGTAAACCCTCCAACTCCATAAATGTCTTTAAGAGTTATAAGCCTTACAACTGAATAAGGACCCATACCAGAAATTACCATTGATAAAGATACCATAGATAAAGTTACTCCCCATTTCCTCTCTGCTAAAAGAGCTGCTGAAGAAACTATTCCAACAATTGCAGCAGGCCATCCAAGACTTATGGCAAGAGTTATATTCGCAACTTTTAGTGGAGGCCCATAACTTATTATTAATGCGATTATTGGAAGTGCAATTATGTTGCTGATTAAGCCAACCCACGAAAGTGCCCAATATCCAAAAACCCTTTCTCTCATTATTTTTTTCTTTAACTATTAGTTTAATCTACAGTATGAAGAGACTATTTTTGATGCTACTTAATAATCCTAAGAAAATAATTTAATTTGCAGGATTAGGTAGAAATTGATTATCAGTATTCTCTAAATTATCAAATTGTGGATGAATTGAATTTTTTTTCTCAGAAAACACAAGTCTATTTAAAGCATTAACGTATGCATTCGCTGCAGCAACTACAACGTCTGTATCAGCAGAATGACCAGAATATATTTTATTATCCCTTCTTATTCTTATTGTTACTTCGCCCAAAGCATCAATTCCTTCTGTTACCGACTTAACAGAAAATTCAATTAATTCATTAGGAACTTTAGCTAATTTATTTAAAGCCTCGCACACAGCATCAACGGGCCCAGTGCCTATTGACACAGCAGTATCCTCACTATTGTCTTCCGTGTTTAGAAGCGAAATGGTAGCAGTAGGTTTAGAGGCGTTACCACAACTTACTTGTACAAGACTTAATTGAAATTTAGCTTCTGGGAGCTGAACTTGTTCACTAACAATTGCTTCCAAGTCTCTATCAGTAATTTCTCTTTTCCTGTCAGCTAAATCCTTAAAACGAGCAAAAGCATCATTTAAGTCTTCTCGGCTCAAGTCATATCCCATCTCTTCCAATCTTGCTCTTACAGCACTTCTTCCACTAAGTTTCCCTAAGGATATTTTGTTGTCACTCAAACCAACAGTTTTTGCATCGATAATTTCGTAAGTTAGTCTATTTTTTAAAACTCCATCCTGATGAATGCCTGACTCATGTGCAAAAGCGTTAGCTCCTACAATCGCTTTATTAGGTTGTACTGTCATTCCAGTTAGGTTAGAAACAAGTCTGGAGGTTTTTGTTATTTCTTCTGTTCTAATAGCCGTAAGAGGAGTTGGGGAATCTGGATTTCTTTTGAAAAAACTATTAAAAAAACTTTTCCTTACATGAAGTGCCATTACTAATTCTTCTAGAGAGGCATTTCCGGCTCTTTCTCCAATTCCATTAATAGTACATTCTAGTTGTCTTGCTCCATTTTTTACTGCCTCAAGAAAATTTGCTACCGCTAACCCCAAATCATTGTGACCATGAACCGAGATTACTGCCTCATCTATATTTGAAACATTTTTATTTATATCAGCAATTAGTTTGCCAAATTCACTAGGAGTTGTAAAGCCAACAGTATCAGGGATATTTATTGTTGTGGCTCCTGCAGTAATTGCTAGTTGAATCACTTCGTATAAAAATTCAGGATCGCTTCTTGATGCATCTTCACAAGAAAATTCAATATCATCTACTAAGGATTTTGCATAATTAACCATTTCTGGAACTATTTGAAGAACATCTTTCCTGGATTTTTTAAGTTTATGTTTAAGATGTATATCACTTGTCGCGATAAAAGTATGTATTCTTTTCTTGGGAGCTGGACTTACTGCTTCGTAACATGCTTTTATATCTCCTCTAGAGGCTCTTGCTAAACCGCAAATTATAGGGCCATTTTCTTTTCCGACTGCATTAGCAATTTTATTAACAGCTTTAAAATCTCCTGGACTTGCGAAAGGGAATCCAGCTTCAATAACATCCACTCCTAATCTTGCTAATTGATGGGCGATAGCAAGTTTTTCTTCAAGATTTAAACTGGCACCTGGAGATTGCTCTCCATCTCGAAGAGTTGTATCAAATATCAAAATTCTTCCAGGATCTTTTGACATCAGTTGGAATAACCTAAACTCATATTAAGCTAATAAAAAAAAATTGACTAGATTTAGTACAAAAAAAATTGCTGAAAGTTTATAACTTAAATAATAATGGTTAAAATTCTGAAAAAAAAAATCAAATACTTAAATTTTTAAAGTATTGTTTTAGCATTAAGGCCTTCTTTTAAAAAAAATAAAGTTCGAATTTTTATAGAAGTATAGGCATAAATTTTAAAAGTATGAATGGGCAATACTCTAAAAATAACGTTTTAGGCCAATTAGCGATAGTTTTACATGCTCATCTACCTTATGTCAGAAAAAATGAAAAAAACTCCTTAGAAGAGGATTGGTTATTTCAGGCAATTTTGGAATGTTATATACCACTACTTCAATCAATAGAATCTTCCAAAAATGAAAATCCTTTAAATACCAAACTTACTATTAGTATGTCTCCAACATTATTATCACTTCTAAATAATGAAAAGATTCAAGAAACATTCCCAAGCTGGATTGAAACAAGAAATGATTTCTTAAACGAACTGCCAGAAGAAGAAAAAAAAGCCTCTGGATTTTTAAAGAATAATCTCAATGACAAATACTTGTATTGGCAAAAATGTTCTGGAAATTTAATTGAGAAGTTTAGAGTTTTAAATAACTCTGGAAATTTGGATATTCTTACTTGTGCTGCTACACATGGATATTTGCCAATTTTAAGGGAGAATCCAGAAACTGTTAAAGGACAAATCAATACTGCAATTAGGAACCATGAAAATATTTTTGGAACAAAGCCTTTAGGTATTTGGTTACCTGAATGTGCTTATTATGAGAATTTAGATGAAATTCTATTTGATTCCGGAATCAGATATGCAATTTTAGATGGTCACGGTATTTTAAACGCCACACCAAGGCCTAGGTATGGAGTATACGCTCCAATATGCTCGAAAAAAGGTGTTGCCTTCTTTGGAAGAGATAGTGAGTCAACCTTACCCGTTTGGTCTGCAAAAGACGGGTTTCCGGGAGACAAAGTATATAGGGAATTTCATAAAGATTTGGGATGGGAATTACCTATCTCAAAACTCCAAAAGAAAGGTATCTCAACAAAAAGACCTCTAGGTTTGAAGTTTCATAGGATTACAGATAATAACGTACCATTAGGGGAAAAGGCGTTTTACTTAGAAAATGAAGCCAAAAAAAAGGCTGCAGAACATGCTAACGCTTATCTTCTCTCGAGATCTAAACAACTAGAAAAATTAATTTTATCCTCATCCTTTAAGCCCTTATTGGTAGCTCCATTTGATGCAGAGTTATTTGGTCATTGGTGGTATGAAGGACCTTTTTTTATTGAAAATATTTTAAAGAACTCTACTAAATATTCAATTAAGCTTACAAATTTAAAAGAATTCTTACTTCAAAAGCCAAATCTTCAGATTTGCGATCCATCTCCATCAAGCTGGGGACAAGGAGGTTACCATAATTATTGGATTAATGATGCAAATGCATGGATTGTTCCAGAGATCACAAAAGCAGGCTCAATTTTTGTTGATTTATGCTCTAAAAATTTTAATAATGATCTATCTCCAAGACTTTTTAAGCAAGCAGCTAGAGAATTACTTCTCTCTGAGTCCTCTGATTGGAGTTTTATACTAAGAGCTGGAACTACAACTGAGCTTGCAAAAGAGAGGATAGAAAGACATTTGTTCAGATTCTGGAAAATAGTTGAAATGATTAAAAATCATTCCAATATTAATTTAAAATTTCTTGAAGATATTGAGGAAGAAGATAAAGTTTTCCCAGATATCAACATTGATGACTGGCGAAAATAAAAAATACTAATTTAACTTAAGCATTCCTAGTTTTACTTTTAGAGGTGAATTTATAAACATCTTACTCATCACGTAAATTAGTTTTGGAAGTGGAAGTGTATTAGTAAGAAAACCTACCCATTCATTGGTCGATAATTTAAAGAAATTTGAGAAAAAGCTTCTTAATCTACTTTCGTCAAAACTCATCAGTCTTCTTAAACCATATTGGTAAAGTTTATGCCTTTGTATTAACTCGTAAGGCCATAAGATCTCCCAACCTTTTGATGCGAGTTCAAGAGAACTAAGATTAGGTTCTTTTAAAAAGATTGCTAATTTTTTTGCAAGGAGTGGAGCTCTTCTTAATAATGATCCGATCATGTATCCTGATGCTGGATGCACCATGCTTGCAGACCCTCCAAAACCAAGTACAAATTGTTTTTTAAATGGGAGGGGTAAATTCATTGGGAAAAGGCAATTCTCCTCATGAAAAATTTCATTTACCTGAATACCCTTGCTATTCAATCTTTTAAAAAGTCTTTTTTTGAGATTTTCTTGGGATAAGGCAGGGTAACTAGCTAATGAAGTTTCTTCAACAAAAAAAGTTTCATTTCCAAGATCCATTGCATAAAGAAAGGAAGGAGATGATAACTTTTCTTGATTGTTTAAATGATTTGGACGAAAATCCATTAAAACAAACTGATCATTATTTACTGGTGGCGATGAAAATTTACCGACAATCCCATACGCAGCTTGTTGAGCGATTTCATTTTGGAATGGTCTTTTAATGAAATTACTTTTATGACCACTTGCGTCAATGACTAACCTCGCTTTTATTCTTCGACCTGAAAAACAAATCACCTCAGATAGTTTATTTTTCTGTTTAATATCTTTTGCTGTTTCATTCAACCATTCAATCCCATTGCACTTTTTTAAAAGTTCATTTTGAAAAGCTGCTTGATTTATCAAACCATAATCGTAATTATGTTTTGTAGGATTATCTCCCTTTTTATTTTCGCCATTTCCAAAAAAACTAACTGTTTTGGACCACCTATGAGATAACAAAGACTCTAATCCTAATTCCTCTAATTCAGAAGCCCAAATACCATATGTATTTTCCCATTTTTCATTTGGTGATTTAGTTGATATGCCCTTAATATTTAGATCTTGCTTGGCTAATTCTGAAGCTAAGCATAGTGCTGCAGGCCCGGAACCTAAAATTAGAATATCAAGTATTTCCATATTATCTAATAAACCATTTTCTTTTAATTTTCTTTGCCTTGGTTGAATTGGTCTGATTCTTCTGTTTGTTCATGAGGAACTAATACGACTTCTGATAAATGATCACCCTCATCTAATCTTTGTAATTTTACTCCAGTAGCGGCTCTAGATTGCTGGGATATTTTATCTGCGTTTGTTCTCACTATCACACCTTTTTCGGTCACAAAAAGTAATTCTTCCCCTTCTCCAAGGACCTTCAAACAAACTAATGCATCATCTTTAATTCTGAACTTTATCGCTCTCAAACCCATGCCTGCTCTTTTTTGTAATCTAAACTGAGTTACAGGTACTCTTTTACCTAGTCCAAATGAACTGGCTATTAGTACCCAAGGACCTTCTGAAGAGTTAACTTCAAGATTTTCATCAAATTCTTTAGTAATATCCTCATTTTTAGCTAATTGATCAACTAAATCAGATGTTAAAACATCCATAGATACAAGATTGTCTCCTTTCCTAAGATTCATAGATTTAACCCCTCTTGCCGTCCTGCCTAGTGGCCTTAATTCGTTAATATCTAGTCTGAAATGAATCGCCATTCCTGTTCTTGATCCAATCAAAACACTATCACCTTCTTTTGATAACCTAACCCAAGTTAAAGCATCTCCATCTTCAAGATTTATTGCTATTAATCCATTAGATCGAATTTTTGAGAAAGCAGAAAGTGAAGTTCTTTTTATAAATCCAGCCTTGGTTAGCATTAAAAGATAACAATCGTTATCAAAAGAATCTACTGCAACAAGCGAGGTTATCTTTTCTTCTCTTGGTATTGGGAGAAGTTGAACTGAAGGAGTACCTTTAGCTGTTCTGCTACTCATGGGAACTCTATATGCTGGCAGAGCGTAAGATACACCTCTATCACTAAAAAGCAAAAGAGTATCATGATCATTACAGCTTATAAATAGTTTTACTTCATCATCTTCTTGTGTCTTTGTTCCCGCTTTACCTCTAGACCCACGACTTGTAGATTCGAATTCATTAACAGGCATTCTTTTTAGATAACCTGCTTCAGTCAATAAAACTACAGATCTGTCATTAGCGATAAGATCAATATCATCTAAACCACCACCTAAATCAAGTATTTCTGTTTTTCTTGGAGAGGAAAATCTTTCATCGATTTTATTAAGTTCTTCGAGAATAATTTCAAAAATTCTTTCTTTACTATTCAATATTTGCTGATATGAGTTGATTTTTCTGGTTAACTCATCATGTTCACCTTTGATTTTATCTGCTTCTAATGCTGTTAATCTTCTTAATTGCATTTGTAAAATGGCTTCTGCCTGTGTGGCAGATAAATCATGATCAGTTTGTAATTTTTCTCTAGCTGAAACTGTATCTTTTGCTGATCTTATTAGATTTATAATCTCATCCATAGAACCCAATGCTAATAAAAGACCTTTTACAATATGATCCCTCTCTTCAGCCTTTTTTAATAAAAATCCTGTTCTTCGCCTTATTGTCTCCACTCTGAAGTCTAGAAATACATCTAACATTTTTCTGAGTGAAAGTGTTGTGGGCTCTCCTTTTACTAAAGCAAGGATGTTTGCACTGAAGTTATTTTGTAGAGGTGTTAACTTAAATAAATTATTTAAAACTACTTGTGGGTAGGCATCCCTTTTTAGTTCAATAACAATCCTCATTCCGTCTCTATCACTTTCATCTCTAATATCAGAAATACCTTCTAATTTTTTTTCATTAACCAAATCAGCAATTCTTTCTATCAATGCCGCTTTATTAGTTTGAAATGGGAGCTCTGTAATTATTACTGCATCTTTTTCTGCTCTGCCACTGGATTTAATTTGCTCAATACTTGCTACACCTCTCATGGTTATTGAACCCCTTCCTGTCTTGAAAGTTTCTCTGATACCATCTCTGCCTAAGATTTGACCACCTGTTGGAAAATCAGGACCCTTAATTATTTCAAAAAGTTCTCTATCTTCAATCGAAGGGTTATTGATGATTGATTTAAGGCCATTAATTAATTCCCCTAAGTTATGAGGTGGAATATTAGTAGCCATTCCTACTGCTATTCCAGATGATCCATTTAGAAGTAGTTGAGGAATCCTAGCTGGTAAAACTGTTGGTTCTTGCTGAGAACCGTCAAAATTATCTGCAAAATCTACAGTTTCAGATTCAATATCCTCTAATAAACTTTCATCAGTAAGAGACTTTAAACGAGATTCTGTATATCTCATTGCTGCTGGAGGGTCGTTATCAACAGAACCAAAGTTTCCATGGCCATCTATGAGTGGCATCCTCATAGAAAAGTCTTGAGCCATCCTAACCAAAGCATCATAAACAGCAGTATCGCCATGAGGGTGGTATTTACCTAGTACTTCTCCAACAACTCTTGCACATTTTCTGTATGGTCTACCGCTAGTTAAACCAAGTTCATACATTGCATAAAGAATTCTTCTATGAACAGGTTTTAATCCATCTCTTGCATCTGGAAGAGCACGACCAACGATGACGCTCATTGCATACTCAAGGTAAGAACGAGACATCTCATTTCTTAGGTCAGTCTGAATAATTCGGTCGTTATCTTCGCTTAATCCTGAGTTATCAGAATCTAAAATATCAGACATATAAAAATCCTTTTTTTAATAATAATCGCTGATTGTCATAATGAATAAAAAAAAATATTTATTTAATTCCCAAATACTCACATTTACACACAAATCAAAATAAAACCTGTTGTTTTTGAATAAACCTTGGCTTATTACCCCTTTAGTTGTTAATTTAATCAAAATAAAGAGAAAAATTCCGTGAATATTGAACTTGGTTTAAATAAAAAAGTCAGAAGGGCTTATGGCATTGATGAAATAGCTTTAGTCCCTGGTAATAAAACACTTGATTATGATTTGACTGATCCTTCTTGGTCAATAGGTGATATTAAAAGAGAAGTTCCAATCGTAGCTAGTGCTATGGACAGTGTTGTCGATGTTAATACTGCTGTAGAACTCACAAAATTAGGTTCCCTAGGGGTCATTAATATGGAAGGAATACAAACAAGATATGAAAACCCTAATGAAATATTGAACCAAATAGCAT
Source organism: uncultured Prochlorococcus sp. (assembly GCA_902611225.1). Classification (GTDB taxonomy): domain Bacteria; phylum Cyanobacteriota; class Cyanobacteriia; order PCC-6307; family Cyanobiaceae; genus Prochlorococcus_A. The sequence goes on along the minus strand of CACLYZ010000014.1, from coordinate 14,371 downwards.
CAGTCGGGAAGAATGATTTTGTTCCGTTAATGCAGAAGATATACAGTGAACCCGTAAAGGAGGGATTGATTTTAAAAAGAATAAAGGAGGTCAAAGAAGGAGGAGGTATCGCTGCTCTTAGTGGGACTCCTCAAGCTGCTATAAAGTTTAAAGAAACACTTAATAGTTCCAAAATAGATTTATTTTTTCTTCAAGGAACAGTTGTTTCAACTGAACATCTTGGTATGGAAGGTAAGGAAACCTTAAATATTAAAGATCTTTGCCAATCTATGAGTGTTCCAGTTGTAGCAGGAAATTGTGTTACTTATGAAGTCGCAAGACTTCTCATGGATGCTGGAGTTGCAGGATTAATGGTTGGGATAGGCCCTGGAGCGGCATGTACATCAAGAGGGGTACTGGGAATTGGAATCCCTCAAGCAACTGCAATTGCTGATTGTAGTGCGGCAAGAAATGATTACTTTAAAGAAAGTGGTCGTTATATTCCTATTATTGGTGATGGAGGAATTGTGACGGGCGGAGATATCTGTAAATGTTTAGCATGTGGAGCAGATGCTGTAATGATTGGATCCCCAATAGCTAAATCCTCAAATGCTCCAGGTAAAGGTTTTCACTGGGGTATGGCAACTCCAAGTCCAGTATTGCCAAGGGGCACAAGAATTGAAGTTGGTTCTACAGGATCCTTAGAAAGAATAATTAAAGGTCCTGCCTTACTTGATGATGGGACACATAACTTATTAGGAGCCATTCGAACCTCAATGAGTACTCTTGGGGCAAAAAATATTAAAGAAATGCAAGAAGTTGAAATAGTTATCGCACCATCGCTTCTAACAGAGGGTAAGGTTTATCAAAAAGCTCAGCAGCTTGGGATGGGTAAGTAGTTCATTAAGAGCAAAATTATAAAACCTTAGTGAATTAAGTATTAAATTGAAAAATTTTCTAATTAGGAGTTATTATAAAATGATGGGGGAAACCCCATACTCCTCACACACTAAATCGCCCGATTAATCGGGCTTTTTTAGATATTTTGTTACTTATATTATTTTATCTGTAATGAAATCATCACTTAAAAGAATTGCCTGCTAAATTTTCAAAAAGGAATACTTAAATTATGTCATCAGCTCCAGCCGTAACTGATTCTTCATTTGACAAGGATGTACTGCAAAGTGATCTACCAGTATTGGTTGATTTTTGGGCACCATGGTGCGGTCCATGTAGGATGGTCGCTCCAGTTGTAGAAGAAATTTCAAAAGACTTTGAAGGTAAAATTAAAGTTTTTAAATTAAACACGGATGAGAATCCAAATGTAGCCAGCCAATATGGAATCAGAAGTATTCCTACATTAATGATCTTTAAAGGAGGTCAAAAGGTTGATACCGTAGTTGGCGCAGTGCCAAAAGCAACTCTTTCGAGCACTTTAACTAAGCATTTATAAATTTAAAAGCTTTGTATAAAATTGGACTAATAGACTATGGAATGGGTAATATTCATTCTGTAACAAAATCTCTAGAAAGTCTTGGAGAAGAAATTATATTAATTAAAAACTTTAATGATTCCAAGCTTTGTAAGGCGATAATACTTCCAGGAGTTGGATCATTTGATCCAGCGATGAATAATCTCATAAATATAGATTTGATAACTGATTTGAAAAATTGGATTAAAAGTGGGAAATCCTTTTTTGGGATATGTTTAGGTCTCCAACTACTTTTTGAATCTAGTGATGAAGGAAAAGTTCAAGGGCTGGGAATTTTAAAAGGAAAAATAAAAAAAATACCCAATATTGTTAACCAAAGAATCCCACACATGGGTTGGAGCCAACTTTTACCTACAAAAAAAAATACTTTATTTGGGATTGAAGAATTAAATAATTGGGTCTATTTTGTACATTCCTATCATGCAATCCCAGATGACTTAAATATTATTGCAGCTCAGGTTGATTATGGTTCTGAAAAACTAACTGCAATGATTGAGCATGATAATTTATTGGCCTGTCAATTTCATCCGGAAAAATCTGGAAAAACTGGTGAAAAACTTTTGAGAAGATGGCTGAGTAATATTCAATAACAGATGCTTAGGGATGAAGACTAACTTAAGATTAATAGGTGGTAAAAAACTCCAAAGTCCAAATAATTCTTATACCAGACCTACAACTTTGAGAGTGAGAGAGGCCATATTTAATATATTGAACAAAAGAGTTGAAAATAGTAATTGGTTAGATTTATTTAGTGGAACAGGGGCCATATCTTGTGAAGCGTATAATCACGGGGCAAACAAAATAATTGCAATTGAAAAAAACAAAATCAACTCAAAAATATGCTTAGAAAATTTACTCTCGTTAGAGAATATAGAGAACAGGAGAAATGATATTGAAGTTATTTGTAAAGACGTTTTGAAATGGACAAAACCTAATTATGATAGAAACTTATCATCTAGAAATATCGATTTAAACAAACTAAAATTTGATTTTGTTTATCTAGATCCTCCATACGACGTTGAGTTCCATGAATTAGTTTTAAATCAATTATTTAATTCTAATCTTTTAAAAAAAGATTCAACAGTTATTTATGAACATTCTCCAAACTTTTTTATTAAAAAAAGTACTTTGTGGGAAACTATAGATGTAAGAAATTATGGTCAGTCAAGATTAACATTTTTAATCAATGTCCAGCATCCCTGAACCTCTTCTGTATTGATTCCATGCACTTACGAATAATCCAAGAAGAGTTATTGGAACTAAACCTAAAACAATTCCACATAGAAGAGGCTCGATCATTTTTTTGCCTTATTTGAATTTCTTAACCACAATTGTTACATAGAGACTATTTTTTGTGTCAACATCTTCATCAACTGCAGCAGAAAGAGACTTTAAGAGAGAATTCATAAAAATTCTTTTTGTTGTATTTGTGATTTTATTGATTTGTTTATCAATATTTTTTGTAAATCATCATGAAAATAATAAATATATTATTGAAACTCTTGAGTTTAATGGCTCTGTTGAGGAAGGAGATGCTCTTTTTAAGGTAAATTGTGTTGGATGTCATGGAATTACAGCAAGAGGATTAGTGGGCCCAGACTTACACTCAATAACTCAACGTTTAAATGATAAAGAGATAATAAAACAAGTTACTGGAGGCCTAACTCCTCCTATGCCAAGTTTTGAAATTGATCCTGTAAATATGTCCAATTTATTAAAATATCTTCATAGTCTTGAATGATTTTGGGAAAAAATTTTTCTAATTTAAAGGTAATTTTAGTTGAACCAAATGGCCCATTAAATGTAGGAAGCGTTGCTAGATTATGCAGTAATTTTGAAGTTGATGAATTAAGAATTGTTTCTCCTAAATGCGATATATTTTCTTTAGAAGCAAAAAAAATGGCTCTTAAAGGGCAAAAATTTATTAAAAGTTGTAAGGTTTTTGATGATCTTCAAAAAGCAATTTCTGATTGTGATTTGGTTCTAGCATCTTGTGGAAGGATTGATGTAAATAAAGATTCATTTTTTGTATCTTCTGAAGATCTATTTGATTGGACTTTATCCTTCAAGAAGATAAATAATTTAGCAATTATATTTGGAAGAGAAGATAGAGGTTTAACAAACAGTGAATTGCTTCTAGCAAATAAAACTTTTAATATTCCAACTTCTCAGAATAATCCTTCATTAAATCTTTCTCACGCTGTTTCAATAGTTTTGTATGAATTAAATAAGTCTTCTAAAAAGAATTTAAATAATGAATTAAAAGTTTTTAACTTGGCATCATCAAAAGAAGTACATGATACATTTGTGGAGATAGAGGAAATGCTTTTGCGAGTTGGATATCTCTTAAAACATACCTCCAAGCCAAAAATCAGTAAATTTAAGAATTTTATTCTGAGAGCAAATACATCAATGCACGAAATAAATGTTTTAAGAGGAATTGTCCATCAAATAAACTGGTTTTTGAACAATTCAAAAAAAAAATGAGTAAGTATAAATTTGATTAGTTATTATTCACTTCTTGTTTTAATTTGATAGGGATATTTACTAAAAACATTTTCTGAAGTAGCATCTATTGATTATTTGAATACTTAAGAAAACTAAAACTGTGCCTACAACAAAGAAAAGAAGAGTTTTTCCTTTTACAGCAGTAATTGGTCAAGAAGAAATGAAATTGGCTCTCTTGTTAAATGTTATTGATCCAAGAATTGGAGGAGTGATGATAATGGGTGATAGAGGGACTGGAAAGTCTACTACAATCAGAGCCTTAGCTGATTTGTTGCCTGCAATCGATGTTGTTAAAGACGATCCATATAATAGTTCACTAGTTGATCCTGATTTACAAAGTAAAGAAGTTTTGGAAAAAATTACTCAAGGAGAAAATCTAGAAAGTATTCAAAAACAAGTACCTATGGTTGACTTACCTTTAGGGGCTACTGAAGACAGACTTTGTGGAACCATTGATATAGAGAAGGCTTTGAGCGAAGGTATTAAGGCATTTGAACCAGGACTGTTAGCAAAAGCTAATAGAGGTTTACTATACGTTGATGAAGTGAATTTACTTGATGATCATTTAGTTGATGTACTTTTAGATTCGGCAGCTTCCGGATGGAATACAGTTGAAAGGGAGGGAGTCTCAGTTCGACATCCTGCGAGGTTTGTCCTTATTGGTTCAGGAAATCCAGAGGAGGGTGAATTAAGGCCTCAACTATTGGACAGGTTTGGAATGAGTGTTGAAGTTAAGACCGTTAGAGAAGCTGAATTAAGAGTTAAAGTGGTTGATCAAAGAACTTCTTTTGATGATAATCCTGATGAGTTTTCATTGAGTGTTGAGAAACAACAGGATGAACTTCAACAAAAAGTTATAAAAGCACAAGAAATATTAAATTCTGTTCAAATGGACGATGACTTAAGATTGAATATTTCTGCAATATGCGGAGAACTAGATGTGGATGGTTTACGTGGAGATATTGTTACAAATAGGTCTGCAAGGGCAATTGCAGCATTTGAGGGCAGAACAGAAGTGCAAGAAGATGATATCGCAAGAGTTATTTCTTGTTCTTTAAGACATAGACTTAGAAAAGATCCCTTAGAACAAGTTGATTCAGGTGAAAGAGTTATTCAAGCTTTTTGTAAAGTATTTGATTTAGATGAAAAAGAAAATCTTTCAAAATTTCAATTGTCTGCTGAAGCTTAATAACAGTGAGAATTATTGGGATTGACCCTGGATTAGCTAGAGTTGGTTATGGAATAATTGAGATAGAAAATGAAAGAAAGATATTATTAGATTGCGGCGTTATTGAGACAGGTAAAGATAAAAAAGAAGAAGATAGGCTTTATGAGATATTCCAAGATCTTAATGAATTAATAAATCATTGGAACCCAACTGCAGCGGCAGTGGAAAAATTTTTCTTTTACAGGTCAAGCACTACCATTAGTGTGGTGCAGGCCAGAGGCGTGATTATGATGGTATTAGCCTCTAAAAAAATTCATGTAAGTGAGTATTCACCCGCTCAGATAAAATTAACAATTACTGGGTCTGGAAAGGCATCTAAGAAAGATATTCTTGATGCAGTTATGTATAGCTTAGATCTTAAAAAACCTCCCAAACCTGATGATTCAGCAGATGCATTGGCCATAGCACTCACAAAACTAAATGAGGATGGCTTTAACTAAAAATTTAATATGAAGATATTTGAAAATAAGAAATTGGAGAGGGATAAGTTTAGAAAATTAAGAGAAGAGATTTCTCTTAATCAAAGAGAAAATGTAGAAAAGAATGTAAGATTATATATTGATTCAATTGTTAAGGGATATAAACATATTGGTTATATAGCCATATATTGGCCTCTAAAAAATGAAGTTGATATTAGAAGTCTCAAAGAAAAATTTACTTTAGCTTTGCCTAGATGTAAAGATAAAGAAGAGTTGTTATTTTATCCATGGGACGAAAAACCTCTTACCAAAGATTCTGAGGGGATACTAAGTCCAAATAACTCTTCAGCATTAAGTCATTTGCAGATAAGCATGATATTTGTACCATGTCTTGCCGTTGATAAAAAATTAATAAGATTAGGTTACGGAGGAGGTTATTTTGATAAATTGAGGCGAAATAATGATTGGAGAAATGTTCCATGCATTGGAGTATTAACTTCTAATTGTGTAAGTACGGTTCCATTAACAAAAGCTGAGTGGGATATTCCTTTATCGGGCTTTATCACAGAAAAAGAAATATTTGTATAATAGAGTACTAATTAATTGGTTAATTTGTAGTTTTAAAAAATGGAAAATCAGGAAAAATATAATAATTTATCAAGATTAGTAGAAAAGTTGAAGAAATCAGAAGATCCAAAAAGAAAATATGAATACATCTTATGGTTAGGGAAAAAATTGAAAGAACCAGATAATGAAATCCTTGTTGAAGAAAATAAAGTTAAGGGATGCGTTTCAGAAGTTTTTGTTAAGGCAACTATTAAGGCCGGTAAATTATTTTGGGAAGGATATTCTGATGCTCTCATAACAAAGGGTTTGTTGGCCTTTCTAATAAGTGGATTAAATGAGTTAACACCAAATGAAGTTGTTGAAATAGATAAAAAATTTATAGAAGATACTGGTTTGAAAGCAAGCTTAACCCCTTCACGATCAAATGGTTTTTTAAACATTTTATTGAAAATGCAGTCTCAAGCGAATGAATTTTTGTAGGCCTAATAATATAAAATTAAACTCAAAGTTAAAAGAAATAAAAAATGAAAAAATGCAAAATTGGGATTGTAGGTTTTGGAACTGTAGGTTCAGGGATTTATAAAATATTAAGTTCTGAGGTTGATACACATCCAATTCTAAAAGAAATAGAAATTGCAAAAATAGCAGTTAAAGATCTGAATAAAAAAAGGGATATTGATCTAGATAATAATTTACTAACTGATGATCCATTTAAATTAATTAATGACCCCTCTATAGATGTAATTGTTGAAGTAATGGGTGGGGTTGATTTAGCAAGAGATATTATTCTGCAATCATTAAAATTAGGTAAATCTGTTGTTACAGCAAATAAAGCAGTCATTGCAAGATATGGAGAGGAAATATATAAAATTGCATCCAACGCAGGAGTTTATATATTGTCAGAGGCAGCAGTTTGCGGGGGGATTCCTATAATTGAACCCTTAAAAAGATCATTAAAAAGTAACAGCATAATAAAAATGGTTGGGATAATAAATGGCACAACAAATTTTATTCTTTCAAAGATGACAAATGAAAAAGCTGATTACAAGGAGACCTTAAAATTGGCCCAAAACCTTGGGTATGCAGAATTTGATTCTACTGCAGATGTTGAGGGCCATGATGCTGCTGATAAGATTTCTATTCTTAGTGAACTTGCATTTGGAGGGAAAATCAAAAGAGAGGAGATTCATTCTGAGGGCATTAGTAAAATTAATCTAAAGGATATCGAATATGCCAATAAATTAGGGTTTGAAATAAAACTTATAGCGGTCTCCGAAAGGGGACCAATTAATAGCAATGATTCACTCGCTTTGAATATTTGGGTAGGACCTTCTTTGATTCCAAAATCTCATCCATTGGCAACAGTTAAGGGAGTTAATAATGCCTTATTGATAGAGGCTGATCCTCTTGGAGAGATAATGTTATATGGTCCAGGTGCAGGGAGTGGCCCAACTGCTGCATCAGTAGTATCAGATATATTAAATCTGCATGCCGCCTCAGCGAAAAATAATAATTCAATCGATCCATTATTATCTTTTTATTTCTGGAGAAACTGTCATATCATCGAATCTTCACAAATAAATAAAAAAAATTACCTTAGAATTATTTGTCTTGATAGTCCAGGTGTCATAGGAAAGATTGGAGATATTTTTGGAAAGAATAATGTATCAATCGAATCAATTGTGCAACTTGATGCAAGTGAGGACAAAGCTGAAATTGTCGTTATTACTCATGAGGTGAATAATGGAGATTTTGAGAGATCCAAAGATGAAATAAATTCGCTCAATGAAGTCAAAATTATTGCAAGTCAATTAAGTTGTATTTAAAAAAATAATTTGCAAATTTCTTTATAGCTTGGTAAACCGAAGAAAGTAAGTGTTTGGTTTTATCACCTTAATGATTCATTCAAAACTATTAGATAATAATAATGAAAATAATAATTTAATTTTTTCTAAAAATCTTTATAAAGGTGCTTGTGTAAAAATTAAAAATAGCAATAAGACTTTTCAAGTAATTGGTCTAAATATAGGTAAAGAAATTTGTTGGGTGAGAGAATGGCCTTTTGCCTGTAATTCAAAAAAAACATTTGCTTTAGAAATAAGTCAAATAACTTTACAAATTTTTTGGTCAAATAATTCTTCAGAAAAAATAAGTAATTATTAAATATGAAAAAAAAAGTTGTTTTATCAATACTTATTATTTTAATTTCCTTTTTACAGAATTCTTGCGGCTCCAAAAGAATATCTAAAAAAATCATAGTGGCAAGTTCTGGAAAAATTGAATCTTTAGATCCAGCTAGAGCAAATACTCTTAAAGCAATTCAATTAATCAGTTCTCTAGGAGACACATTATATGAATTAAATTCTGAGGGTGAATTAATCCCTGAATTGGCCTCAGGGATGCCAATTATTTCAAAGAATAGACTTCAAATAACTATCAATTTAAGAAAAAATGTTTTTTTTCACGATGGAACTTCATTTAACTCAAATGCTATAAAGTTTACCTTTGATAGATTCAAAAGAATTGGAACAATGAATTATATTTTAGGAAATAAGATAAATTCAATAGAAACGCCAAGTGATTATTCAGTCATAATAAATTTGAATAAACCATCAAGTTCTTTAAATGGTTTACTCACATCAGTAAATTTAACTCCAATATCTCCTACCTTTTACAAACAATATTCTGATAAGTTTCTAAATGAAAATTTCGTTGGCACTGGCAAGTATGTGCTTACCAGTTTTTCTAATGAGGTTCAATCAATTGATCCATATTTAAATTATTGGGGTGAAAAGCCCTTAAATAAGGGAGTTAATTTTGTGGGATATTCAAATTCATCTTCTCTTTTTGGTGCTTTAAAAAGTAAACAAATCGACGTGCTTTTATCAAATTCAATTGATGATAGTCAGAGACAAAGTTTAAATAATTTAAGTAAAAATAAACAGTTTAATGAAGGTAATAGCCCTTTCACTGAATTAAGTTTTATAAGCCTTAAAACTAGTTCTTATCCCTTAAATAATCTTAATTTAAGACTGGCTTTGGCAAAAAGTCTTAATAGAGAATTGATTAGTGAGAAAGTAAGTTATGGATTAAGGAAGCCATCTAGATCAATTATTCCTCCGATATTAAAAAAAGATAATCAAGAACTTTGGCCTAAATATGATTATTTAGAAGCGAGAAGTTTATTGCAAAAAGAAAATTATTGCAATGGAAATATTCTAAAAATACCCCTTACTTATAGATCGAATGTACCAGCTGACAAGCTTATTGCTCTGACATGGCAGGACGAAATTAAAAATTCTTTGAAAGATTGTATTGATATCGAACTTAATGGGGTTGAATCTACAACAGTTTATAAGAATCTAAGTTTAGGAATTTATACAGCAGTTCTTCTCGATTGGACTGGTGCTTATTCAGATCCAGAAGCATATCTCACCCCTCTTTTAAGTTGTAATGAAATAGTTGATGGCATATGTAAAAAAGGAGAATCAGTTACCAGCGGTAGTTTTTGGGGATCAAATAAAGTCGAAAGTTTATTTCTTGAGAGTGAAAAAATAAGTGGAATTAAAAGATTAGAAAAACTTGTTGAAATTGAAAAAATAGCAGCAAATTCAATCCCTTATATTCCTATTTGGATATCCTCTCAAAAAGCATGGTCTCAAAATAAAATATCAAAACCTATTTTTAATGGTGCTGGAATAATTTCATTGAGTGATCTAGAGATAATTGATGAGTAGAAATTTAAATAAATTATTAAATTATTCCTTATTAAAAATTTCATTAATACCGATAATGCTATGGATAATTTCTTCATTAGTATTTATTTTATTGAGAGTTGCCCCGGGCGACCCTGTCGATGCCATACTTGGATCTGGTGCAGATGAGGTTTCAAGGGAATTTCTAAGAAATAAATTGGGGCTAAATGAATCTTTAATAAGTCAATATTTTTCATATATTAAAAATATATTGCACTTAGATTTTGGCCAATCTCTTAGTACCCAGGAGCCTGTCCTCAATATTATTATTAAGTCATTGCCTGCAAGTCTTGAGCTTGGATTCTTTTCAATATTAAGTGCCACACTAATGGGATTCCCATTGGGATTAATTGGCTTAAGAAATAAAGGTAAAAAAACTGATTATATTGCGAGAATATTAGGAATTGCTACATATGCGATCCCTCCTTTTTGGGGTGCAATGTTAGCGCAATTATTATTTTCTGTATTCTTTAATATTTCCCCAATTGGAGGTAGATTTCCAATATTTCAACAACAACCTCAAATTACAGGTTTTCTAGTTTTAGATAGTATACTTTCAAATAATATTATTGCTTTGAAAGATAGTCTTTATCATCTCGCACTTCCTTCGATTACCCTTGGCTTTTTATTAAGTGGTATATTCAGCCGCTCATTAAGAGTAAATTTGGATAAGACATTAAAAAGTGATTATGTAAATGCTGCTATATGTAGAGGAATATCAAGGAAAAAAATATTTTTAAACCATGCATTACCTAATGCTCTATTGCCAATTTTCACTATTTCTGGCTTGACTATGGCCTCATTAGCAGGAGGTGCTTTATTGTTCGAAGTAACTTTTTCATGGCCAGGTATAGCTTTAAGATTACATGAAGCTATTTCTCAAAGAGACTATACCCTGGTTCAAGGAATTGTAATTTTTACCTCTATGCTCATAGTTTCTTTAAATCTTTTCGTGGATATTTTAATCGCATATTTGGATCCACGAATTGAATACTAATTTTCGGAAATTTCTTTTATTGTTTCAAGATCTAAAAGATGGAAATCAAGTCCTAAATCTCTTTGGTTTTTAATCACATTAGGGATCTTCTGGTCTTTAATATTTTTTAAAAATTCAACTATAAATTTAGTAGATAAATCTTGTACTAATATTGGCTCTGAACCAATAAAAGTTTCATTTATTTTGAAGACGTCATTATTTTCTTCATGGCTTTTGTTAATTCTTATTGGAGAGAAATGACTTGCCCCTTCAATAATTAGAAATCTATTTGACGGATTATTTAAAGCAGAAAAAACTCTAAATTGTTCATTCATCAATGGTGTAATAAGGTCATAAGTACCACCTATTAGAAGAGTTGGTGTTTTAATGCCTGTACTATTTTCTTTTGGCCATACTAAACTGCCAAATGAATTAAAACCTATAATCGCACTGGCCTTATTAGAGTTATTTTTCTTAGAGAATGGTATTTCGCTCAACTGACATTGAAGTAATTTAGATAAATTTGTTACCGCAAAGTCTTTTAATGCCGAATCACATTTGTCCTCTAGTTGATCAGTAGGTTTATTGCCTTCATATAAAAGTGCTATTAAAGCACCAAGTGAATGCCCCATTAAAATATAAGAATCATTAGGTAAACCAAATTCTCCATTTTTATGAGCTTTTAATACAGCATCTAAATCTTTAATTCTATATAAGAAAAAGTCTACACTTCCTGGGATTGTGTCCTTACCTTCGAGTACTTCTATAAATGACTCCAAATTACTGCCTATATGATCTATGAATAATATTGGCCAACCTCTTTTAGCCAATTCGTTGCCTATCCATTTGAAATTATTAATTTCGCCTCCAAGCCCTGGCATAAAAATTATCAGTTCTTTATCTGCATTTGTTTTATTGCTTTTCCATATTTCAATTTCAAAAGGTTTCACTCGGTGAGGAGCATAAATTTTTTTATCAATTTTTATAAGATCTTGAGTTAATTTTTTTTCAGTATTTTTGAAGGCATTTTGGTTCGTGCTTTCAAGTTTATTTAATTTGGATAAAAGTTCTTGTTGCATTGATAATTCATTTTTCCAAGATGAAATTATTAAAATTAAATTATCAATATCAAGTGAAATTTCTTCTGATGGTAATGCCTTTATGATTTCTAAAGTTGAAACTTCTTTTTTTTGATCTAATAAATTTTCTATAGTGTTATATATTTCTGTTCCATTATTGTCATTTGGAACTTTAATGCTTTTGCTTAATTCTGTAAGAATTTTACGACCTATCCAACTTCTTAATATTTCTCTATTTAATCCCTCTTCTTTGAAAACTGGAAATTCTAAAAATTTTGATAATTCAAAAACTCTTATAAATCCATTTTTTTTTAACCAATCTATTAATTCTGTTGAATCATCTTTGTATTTTTCTAATTTTGATAATTGTTCTATAGTAAGAGGGATTTCCATCTCTTCAAACTTAATATTTATCTTTTCAGCAGCCTTTAAACCATTATTAAAAAATAAACCACAAAAACTAAAAAAAATTATAAAAATGTATTTCACTAGTGATTAGTCCAAATAGTTTACAAATTAGCAAAAATTGGTGGATTCAATTTCCTTATCTTTTGAGGTTAATAACCAAGATAAGATTTTTCGCTGCATTTGGAGCAGGAGGTGTTATTTATTTAACATCACTTATTTTTAATAACCTAGGATTATCGGCGACAGATATTGGCCTGGGATTTACTATTTCAGCGATAATTGGAACAGTAACAAGACTCTTTACAGGTAATTATCTTAATAAAACGGGAAAAATACAATTTCCGATAATTACTTCTTCAATACTAAGTATTGCCGCTAGCTTTTGCCTCATTTTTTCAAGAGATACTTTTTTGTACATAATTGGACAATCACTTGTTGGGGCTGCTGCAGGAATATATTGGCCTGCTGCCGAGTTTGGGGTGCCCTATTTTTGTCATCCTATTGAAACACGTAAAGCTTATGCCCTTGTTAGAAGTTCGGAAGCTTTAGGAATATTTCTAGGGGTATTCTTAGGGGGTTATTTGACGAATTTTTTGTATTCTAAATCAATATTTATAAATGATATATTTTGCATGTTAGTTATCACTTATTTAATATCTAGAAATAGTTCTTCTATAAAAAGAAACTTAGAAAATTTTCAAAAAAAATTTGTAGATCCAATTAATCAGGGACAATTGAAATGGAATAAAAATTCATCAATAATAATTTTATCTATTTTATTGATAACTACCTCTTTAGCCTTGATACAAGTAACTTTGCCTCTTGATCTTGTTAAAGGTGGAGTATATCGCAATGCATTAAGCAAAGAAATTATTAGTCTTATAATTTCTATACAATTAATTTTGTTATTGTTTTTACAATGGCCTGTCGGTTCTTGGATATCAAAGAAAGAAAGATTATTTGGCTTGAAATTTAGTTTAATAAATTTCTCTTTCGCTTCATTTTTATTATTTATTTCTAGTTATTTAAATATCCCAGCGTTTTATTTAATTTCTTTGGCATTGATTTTAGTAAGTTTAGGGACTGCTTCATTTCTTCCAACATCAACAGATGTCGTTTTCAGACTAGCTCCTTCAAATAAAAAAGGTTTTGCACTTGCTCTACTATCACAATGTTTCGCTATGGGTTATTTTTTTGGACCATTTATTTCAGGACGCATATTAGATCTATTTGGTTATGCTTCAATAATCTGGCTTTCAATTTCTTGTTGTTGCTTTATTGCATTTACAATTCTATTTAAGAGATTATTTTAATTAATCTTTTCTAATTCAATAATTCTTCTCTCTCTTAGAAATAAGAAAAAAGGTGCAGAGAATGCGAAGGCTATAAGAAAAGTTCCAATGTATACAACCCACATATTCTTCATGTTTAGTTTTTTTGATTCATTTACTATCCATATAAAAATAGCGCTTGCACCTACTAATAAGTCTCTAGAAATTGACTGAGCTGCAGGGTTTGCATTCGCTAAAGAAATGAAGTTATTTATATCAAAACTGTTTCCATATTCCCTAGCAAATTCGAAATTTGCCAACATTGGCAGAACAGCCCCCAAAATTGATAGAAAAAGGTAAAGAAAAGATAGTATCTGTTTATTATCTTTTAAAATGTTAAATGAATTCACTTGTCAAAAATATTTCTTTTAATAATAGTATTTAAAAGCTTATGGTTGTTGAAAAGAATAATAAAGTTGAAGACTATAAATTTAAAAAAGGAAATTTAAATTTTGCCGTTGTTGGTCATGTTGAGTGGATAAATTTTTTAAAGGTTGATCAATTCCCAAAACCCGGAGTCATTTCTCATTCTGAAAAGTCCCTTGATTATCCAGCTGGTGGTGGATCTATTATCGCGAAAATACTTTCTGATTTATCTTTAAACCAAATTCATTTTTTTACGTCATTAG
>CACLYZ010000013.1:0-28611 GCA_902611225.1 uncultured Prochlorococcus sp. | reverse complement strand
TCAAATAAAAAACCTTTAAAAGTAATAGATTTTTGATTTGAAAAATTTCGAAAACCTTCTTCTCCATGGAATTTACCAATACCACTTTGCCCAACGCCTCCAAACGGTAAATTTGGAATAAGGACTGGTAACATCACATCATTTATACAAATTGTTCCAGAGCTGGTTACTTTTGAAATATGATTATGGATTTTTTTATTGCCTCCAAATAAGTAGATTGCTAAGGGTTTTGATGTTTGACTAATCTGTTTTAAAGCTGATTCCTTATCATTAATTCCAACTACAGGAAGTAGTGAACTGAATAATTCTTTCTGCAAAATATCTTTTTCATTTAATTTAGTTCTCAAAATTGTAGGAGATATTTTCAACTTTTTTTTACTAAAAGTCCCCCCAAATAAAATTCTTTTTTCTTTTTCATATTGTTTGAGAATTTCTACAGTTGATGTAAATTGTTTTTTCTCCAATTTTGATAGGTTTTCGGAAATAATTGGATTATCTCCGTAAAAACTTACTATGTATTTCTTTAATTTTTCTATAAAAATATTTTCAATTTCTTTATCTACAAAGATATGATTCGGAGCCATACAGGATTGACCAGAATTAAAAAATTTACCCCAAACAATTCTTTTTGCAGCCACTTCTAAATTTGCATTCTTGAAAACAATTACAGGATTTGTTCCGCTTAACTCAAGAGTTAATGGAGTTAAGTTTTTTGAAGCTAATTTCATTATAGATTTTCCAGTTTCAGTACTTCCTGTAAAAAAAATGTGGTCAAAATTTTGTTCAATTAATTTTATGGATTGTTTATTATCACCCTCTACTGTCATTAGGACATCTTTACGGAAATATTTGGAAGTAAGCTTTTTAATAAGTTTTGAAGTCGCAGGACATTTCTCTGATGGTTTTATAACTGCAGTATTTCCTGCTGAGAAAATATTTACCAATGGCTTTAAAATATAAAGTAATGGATAATTATAAGGACCAAGAATTAAGACACACCCAAGAGGTTCATAAATAACTTTGGAGGATGATGGAAAAAGATAAAAAGGGGTATCAATCTTTTTTGGTCGCATCCAAGAATTGAGTTTCTTTTTTATAAGTGAAATTTCTTCTTTTACTAAAAGGATTTCTGAAAGCCCTTCAATTTCAGATTTGCCGAGATCAACAAAAAGTGATTTAATTATCTCTTTTTTATTTTCATCCAAAAGTTTAGAAACTATATTGATATGATGGATCCGCCATTTTATATCTTCAGTTTTACCAGTGAGAACTGTATTTTTTAATTTATAGATGTCTTCTAAATGAAATTTATCAGAAATTTTCATTTTTTACCTTTGAATAGTATTAAATATATCAGAGGATAAATTGTAAATAACTAAGGTTTTTAGGTAGTTAAATCAAAGCGAAAGATTTATGGGAAATAATCAAATTAATTAATATTGCTTTTAAAAATTCAAATTTTTCTTGGTTAGTATATTTCTATGAGGAAAAATTTTTCAATTAGATTGATATCCATAGATGAAATACCAGAAGTCACAAACTGGGCAAGGTTAGAAGGATTTTCTCCTGGAATGGATGACTTATCAATTTATAGAAATACAGATAAACAAGGGGTATGGGTAGCTTGTCTAGACAATAATCCTATAGGCTCTATTGCGTGTATAAAATATAATTCCTCGTATGGTTTTATAGGTTTATTTATCGTTAAAAAAGAATTCCGGAATAATGGATATGGAGTGAGATTATGGAAACATGCCCTCGAATATTTGAAAAATGTTGATTGTATTGGTCTTGAGGCTGCCCCAGATAGATTAAATGATTACGCAAAGTGGGGGTTTAGAAAATCTTCCATTACAAATCGATGGAAATTAAATGGTTCTCAAGATTTGCCATTGAGAAATTTCTATAAAGATCAATTTCATTCTTTTAAAGTTGTCCCGGGTAATAAAATTTCTTCTGAAGCAGTCTTAATTTATGATGATCAAAGAGAACCTAGTCCAAGACCACATTTTCTAAATGACTGGTTGAAAAATTCTCATGGTAATGTCAGTGCAATTGTCGATAATAATGGGATGTGCCATGGATTTGGCAGGATAAGACCTTGTGCATTGGAGGATAATGAGCAAGGCTGGAGAATTGGCCCACTTTTAGCGGATACTCCACCACTTGCTGAATTATTAATAAGGGAGTTAGTTGGTGATTTAGATGCTCAAATCTTATTGGATTGCTCTAATCTGAACCCTTATGCAAATTATCTTTTATCAAGTTTGGGATTTGAGGAAATATCAAAAACTTACAGGATGTACAAAGGCATTCAACCTCCCTGCCCTATGAATCAAGTATATGGACTTGCCTGCTTGGAACTGGGTTGATTTCCTTTAAAGCGTTCATTTCCCCTTTTGTTTCTATAATACTGAAAGAAGTTTGTTTGATTAAGATTAACTTCCAGCAGGTTTCAAAATTTTTTCTACAATATCGGCGTTGATTATAGTGATCTCTCCATTGTCAATATTGGCAACTTGAAACAAGGTCCATGAATTTGGATTTCTAGCTCCTCCAATACAGTCGATAACTTGACCGACCCAATAATTTTCATCCTTTTCCTTAGTATCTTCGCAATTTTCTTTTTTAATTGCGACATAATCACCAGGCCTAACGAAAAGAAACTCAGGAGTTGCTGAGCTCACAATAAATAACTAATAGTACATAGATACTATAGTAAGTTATTAGTTTTGTTGCTGAACTTTGAATTATTTAGCAAACTAGGGGTAATTCAAAAATAAAATGGAATCAACTGAAATTGCTATATTTTCAACATTATTGGGGTTAATACTTGCTTTAACTGACGCTTATATAGAAAGAAATATTCCTGGATAATATTTCCAATTCATTTTTTAAATTAAATAGGATTTAAGCTGGTCTAATATGTCGGCACGGTTGGAAACTAATTTTGTAAAAACTAAATATATCAACCCTCCCATTGCGAGCCTTCCGTTAATTTTTTCTAACTGTTTTAGTTTTCTCAAAAATTACCCTTGATGTTAAATAAAATTTAAAGGGTATAGGAAATAAAAAAGTATTGATTACTTCAAAATTAAAAAAAAATTATAGAAATATTATTTCAAACACGAATTAAATTTAAAGCCAAGCTTCTTTCATCTCAAGATAAAGTCTCTCGCTCTCAGCAGAATTAATTTTGCTGTCAGAATAGGATTGTTGCTGTTGCTGTTGTTGCTGCTGAGTTGAGTTAGTATTAGAATTTTGGACTTCGCTCATTAGAGGGACTTAATATTTGTGTTTATTCTCTCATATTTAGAGCTTTTTTTGTCAACTTAAATTCTTAAATTTTATTTAAATTTTCTACGTTTTTAATTTTCCTGTTTTGAGTGAATTTATTTCGCTACAGTAGTTTTGGTGTATAGGAATTTAACTTCCCAATATACAATTCCTAGGAAGATAGCACTTGCAATAATAATTTCAGAAATGGCTAACATTTTATTTTTCAATACTAATTTAATTTTGGTATCAATTTACACAGAATGCAATAGGTACTAATTACATTTTAGATTTTAAAAAATCTTATTTAATAAAATAACGCGTCGAAATAATATAAAATTTTAAGTTAGATACATATTATTTCTGTGGGAAATTTCATAAATTCAACAACTCTTATACCTTTAATACCTTTGGTAACCTCTTTATTTATTCTTATTTTATTGGCAAGTTTTAACAGAACACTTAACAGGTTAACAAAACCAGTTACTGCACTGGTTGCATTATCTTTATTAAGTTCTGCTTTTATAAGCTCATTTGACTATTTTAAGAAAATAGAAGAAGAATTAGTTTTATCTGAATTTCTCAAATTTTTTGAAGAAAAAAATTTAGTTATACATCTCAATTTAGTAAATGAAAAAATTATAATTTTTTTCTCATTAATAATGATATTAATTATTGGAATATCATTTTATAAATTGCCTAGAAAAAAAGGTTATGTCTCATTAATGATTAGCCTAGGATTAATTTCTTCTTCGGTGATACTCTCAATATTGTTAATAGATTTCTCAGCACTAATCTAAACTGCTGTAATCATTGACAAAGCTTGGTTAAGTTCTTGGACATGATTTAATTCATCTTGAGCAATTTCTTTTATTTTTTGATCATTTGGATTATCTATTAAATATTTGGAATAAGTTTCAAATGCATGTTCTTCGATTTTTATGTTGACATCATAAGCATTAGCTGGAGAGAGGAAATAATAAAAAACCATGATCCAGTAATAGACAAGCACAAGGTGTCTCGCCAAAAATCTATCAATCCAGAACCTATCTCCTCCTCTTTTCTCCATTTCTTTAAGATGCTCAGTTTCGTTAATAGCTTGATAAAAATGTTCTTTCATTAAAATCATTGTTTTCTCATTTTTAATTCCTAGGGATTCTTTAAAATGAAGAACTGAAAGAAATGCAAAATAAGGTGATCTAGCTATAACTTCTAAAACCCAAAATCTTTGTAAAGATCTACCAGAGTAAATGAAGTCTAAGAAGTTAACTGTACTATTCAAAATCAAAGAATTTAATTTCTTCATAAATTTAGTTTTTCTTTAAGTATAATTACTTATTAGCTCGAGGGCTATAATGTATTTAAGTAATTAACCAAAAATTAATCTTTATAGTCTAAAAATTGTTACTTCCATTGAAATATTTTTTTTTCATGCATAAATTGGATAGATAAAAATTTTATATGACAACTACTGAAAAAATTGCAAATGCCAAAAAGAGGATTGATGAATTAGAAAGACTTATAAAATATTGGAATGATTTAGACCATGATGAGGCAAAAATAGTAAATTATTCAAGGAAAATTGAAAATAAAGTTGCTTAGATTGTGATGACTAAGGCTGATTAACTTTATTTGTTTAAGTGATTTATCCTCTTTGAGGTTTCAAATATTGTTTAATTTATAAATAGAGCAATTAAACCTATTCTCAAAAAAGGTAAGGAAGAAATAATCTAAAAGAAAAATCAATATGAAAACCTTTTCAAAAAAATATTTAGTGCCGATTAAATTTATACCATGGGTTTTTTGGGCCTTTATTTCCTTTATGAGTATATATTTGTGTAAGATAGCCTGGATAAATTGAAGAATTAATGGATCTAGCTTCTCCTTAGCCAACCAGGAGCACCGCCAAACCAATCCGATATATCATCTTCATTTGGGTTGAAATGATTTTCTTTATCTAGTCCATCTATCCCAAATGATTGCAAGAGGTTATCAATCCCCCCATCATTTTTTGTACCATTCCTTCTAAAGCTGTTAGCTTTTTTCAGCCAAAGAGAAATTGTCGAATTATGGTGTGCAAATTTCTCAACATATATCCTTTCTTCTAATGTAATTGATTTATCTTGAGCAATTCTTTTAATTATTCCTTGGATTTTTAGTCTTTTTGAATTACTAAGAAGCATTTTTGATCAATTAATTATTCTTTTTATAGGAAGGATTACTAAATATATCTTGTCAATGTTAATTTCAACAAATTAACTATTTCAACAGGTTTTTAAGAAAGAAAAGTCTTAAGACACTAAAAAAAGGGATAAATAAGTTACTCTTGATACTTTTATTCATTTATCAAACTTATAATTCCTACAAATCGGATAAAAAAATCAATCCATTCTCAAAGACACTTTTAAAATTAAGAAAAAGCCGATGAAGTTGTTGCGTAATAGTAAATATGTACTAGTATTAGTACATATTTACTGTTAAGACATGAAAGTGATTTCATCTTCTCCTTATGCCCCCTTTAATTCAAAAGAGTGGAATTCTCTAATAAGCAAAAATGTAAAGTTTGAAAATACTCCAATAAAGATTCAAAAAAAATTTTATAGAACTTTTACTTTAAAAAAAATTGAAAAAGATAAACTTTTGCAAGATAAGAATGAATTGCACCAACAAATGCAACTTGTATTCGGATAGAAAAATATTAACTAACAATCTTTTTATTGAATATTATTTTACGAGATCCAATTTTTTGTTAGATTAGTAGAAATACAAGAAGGATTTAATTTGGCTGTTGATCGAGAACTTTTAAAAGAAGTTACCCAAGAACTTTGGAATACCGTAAAAAAACTAAGACCTGAAATAGATCGTCAAACTCGACTTCAATTAGTTTTAAAGGCCTTATTAACTATTGGAGATTTACCAGATCAAATGCAAGCTGCCATGGTAGTTGGTGTTTGCGCAGAAATGGATAAAAGTGATGTTGATAATGTTGAAACTAATTCACAAACTAAAGATTCAAGCGGAATTGATACTTCTACAGGCAGAAAAGTAGTTAGAAGAAGTTCAGCTAAATAAACCTTAAGCGATCATCCTTTAATTTTCTTTGATTCGTTCTTATTAAGTCTATTGAATAGGTAATATGAAATTACAAGTAAGAGAGGAACAAATATTGAATGTAAAGTCATCATTAATTCTGTTTGGCCCATTCCTATAAGATTTGACTCGTTTGGAAGTTGTTCTGACCAAGTGCCAACTAAATGCCAGGCTTGAGGAATTGATAAGAAAAACATATAAGAGCTATAAGTTAAGTTTATGTTCAGATAAAGATTATCATTATTGAACGTTTTTGCTTTCTTTATTCTTATTTCTTAACTAAGTATTTGTAGAGTTATAAAAAAGAACTTGATTCATAAATTTATTTTCTTAAGAAGAGTTTTAAATTCTTTTCTACCAATAATTTTTTCAGCTGCGTAAGCGCCACTTGCTGAAACAGCAGGAATTCCAATACCTGGAAATGTACTTGCACCGCAAGTAAATAAATTTTTCACTGGAGTTTTGCAGCCTGGGAAAAGACCTTTTGCTGCAGATAATGCAGGTCCGTAACTACCGCAATAGGTATTGGTGAATTTTTTATGAGTGATTGGGGTTCCTAGCATCTTTAAATCAATCCTCTCATATATATCAGGGATGAATTTTCGCACTGCATTAAGGAATATTGAACATCTTTCTTCTTTCAAATTTCTATATTCTAGTTCCTTTGGATTTAGGTTTCCCCAAATTTCCCAAGGTTCATTTGCGGGAGTATATCCATGAAGAACATGTTTTCCTTCAGGGGCCATATTTTTATCTAAAACAGATGGGATTGAAAATACAGCTATATTTCTTTCTGCGGTTATACCTTTTTCCCACTCATCAACATGTATCGCATGTATTGGCAAATTTTCAAGACCATCAGCATCAAAACCTAGATGTATATGAAGGAAAGAATCACATTTATTGGGGTTCAAAACTTTTGTATTCCATTTTTTTGAAATTTCATTTGGAATTAACTTTTTTAAATTCCAAACATCAGTATTAGTGACAACAGATTCACAACTATAACTAGAACCATTATTAAGAGTTATACCTGTGGCTAGATTTTTATTGAAGTTAATTGTCTTTACTCTCGAAGAAAGAATTAATTCTCCACCATTTTTTTTGAATCCATTAATTAAGGCTTTTACGATAGATTCACTACCTCCTTTGGGGTATTCAAGGTATGAATTTGGTTCAAACCATTCGTTAAATAAAGTAGCCATCGCAGCTGTATTTGTATCATGCATTGACATACCACTTATCAAAAAGCTCAATAAATCAACCCAATTTCTGAGAAAAGGATCCTCTAGATGATTATTAACTAAATTCCCAAAGCCTTTACTAATTTTTGGTATTTGATTGATATTAGGCAAAAATTTTGAGGTTAAATTTATTAGATCTAAGAAATTTATTGATTCGGGAGAAAATGAGAGTAAAGGTATATCATTTATTATTTTGCTAAGAGGTTTTATTCCGGAAATAAATGATTCCCATTCTTTAACAGATTTTTCACCTCTTAAAGTTTTAATTGTTTGTTTAAAAGGTTCTTCCCCTACATCAAGATTAAAATTGCCTTCTGGGACAATTACTTGCCAACCTTTATATTGAAATAGTTCAACTTCTTCATCAAGTAATTTAAGAATTTGCCCTAGGGGATTAGTTGTCGGCCATTTACCTATTCCACTCCACAATGAAGGACCTGATTCGAAAGTGTAACCTTTTGTTTTGAAGCTGTGAGCAACACCTCCAGGCTGGGTATGTGCTTCACATATAAGTACTGTTTTGCCTGATAAAGCTAGAATTGAACCACAGCATAATCCACCTATTCCACTACCGACTATTACAACATCGTACTTATTCATTTAATATTTACTTAACTCTTCTCGTAGAACTAATGCGTTTTAGACAAATGTATTGGTTGAAGTTGTAATACTTAGGACAACAGCAAGGAAAAATATGTAAGGAACAGCTTTTAGAGGTATGTAACCTTGACTTTTAGAGATAAAATCCATCAATTTAATTACTTTATGTAAATATATTAACGAGATCTTGTTCCTTATGTGTGCCAAAAAAATATTTTTTTGGAAATATATTGAAACAAAGAAATCTTTTTGGAGAGATTTTTTAACTAAAAACATTTTTTATGAAGTTATCTTAGTATTTGATTCTTGGATTAAAATTTATTATGAAATACTTTCCTGATATTAATGAGATAAAACTATTAGAAAAAAATTCCCAAAAAAATGGTAGCGGAATTGTATATGAGGAATTGTTAGGAATATGGAAGTTTAAGTATGTATGGGGAAAGGAGTCATATGAAATCAAAAATATCCCCAGTTCGATTCTGCAAGTATTGTCGGCAAGACTCGAATTGAAAAGTAAAAATAAAGAGGATCAAATAAATTATGAAATAAAAAATTCAATTAATTTCGGATTTTTAAATATTACTTTTATAGGCAGCGCAGAATTAAAGGGGATTAGACCTTTATTGGCTTTCTATTTTGAAGAATTGAAAATTAGTATTAGTAGTTTTACAATATTTAATAAGGAATTAAAAAAACCAGAAGATAAAAAAATGCCTTTTTTCTCACTTGTAGGAATTAGCACTAAAGATAATTGGTTATGTGCTCGAGGCAGGGGAGGAGGGCTTGCAATATGGGTTAAATCTTAATTTAGTGGTATTCACCAGGATGCTCTACCTTTCTTACGGTAACTTTATCAACTTTTTGTCCATTAAATCTTAAGAGATCATCTCCTGAAAAGTCATAACCTAAGCGTTGACCTATTAGGGCTACATCATCTGCTGTAGAGGATGTAGTAACCTGCTTTTTTAATTCTTCGTCAGATTGCATCTTAATTAAAAATTTTCTTATTTCAGAAAAACTCATTAGTAGAATTTGATTGATTGATGTTAAAGAAATTTATAAAATCTTTTTCTTAGCAAGAACAAGATAAATAGATAATTATTATACTATTTTTATGACTTACTTATTCCTCTATATAGTTGGCATAATTTTAATATGGTGGATATATCGTGTCGGTTGGCTTGAGGCGCTCAAAACAGTAGTTAAAGTTATAGTTCCCTCAGCGCTTATTATTTTATTTAACATAAAAGCCGGAAGATTACTTTTTAAAAGTCCTGTAGTCGGTTTATTAAGCGCTTTGCCTACCTCTATTTTTATTTTTAGAGGTTCATTGCCTTTAGTTAGTTATATAAATAACTGGATTGAAAATAAAATAAATAAGTATGATGATTCGGAAGTTATAGATACTGATTCTGTGCCTTTAGATGATTAATTTAATCAAATCCAAGAAATAATTCTTTGTGTACAACGAGAACATCAAATAAAGTTGTTCCATGAATAGGACTTAATGGGACTTTGTCTATATTCAATGCTTCTGCGCAAATTAAATGAGCATCCCATTTTGTATTGTGATCACTTATTTCAATTGACCACTCAATTACTTTTTTGAAATGATCTGGCATCTCCGAACCAATTTTTCTGCAAATTTGACACAGAACTGACAAAAGAGGAGGTTTTGATGGCCTTTTTAAATCTTTAATAAGGCTAGGTTGTGTAAAAACACTTGTATAGCGGATATAGTCTATCAATTCATATTCTTCTTTA
Source organism: uncultured Prochlorococcus sp. (assembly GCA_902611225.1). Taxonomy (GTDB): domain Bacteria; phylum Cyanobacteriota; class Cyanobacteriia; order PCC-6307; family Cyanobiaceae; genus Prochlorococcus_A. The sequence goes on along the minus strand of CACLYZ010000013.1, from coordinate 18,634 downwards.
GTAAGAGCTGCTTTATCTAATGCTCTTTCAAATTCGTCTATGGGGGTTATGGGCCTATCCAAGATATTATTTTTTGCTGTTTTCTGAATCTATTTTTTCTTGATTAATTTCATTGGTTTGATTGCTTTCTATAGATTTAGGAGATTCATCTTTATCTTCTTTCATAACTTGGTCGATTTCATTTTGAAATTCATTCGACGCTTTTTTAAGACTTTTCAAAGTTTTTCCTAGCTGTTTTCCTAATTCTGGAAGCTTTTTTGGACCAAAAATTAAAAGAGCTAAAATAAGTATTACAGTAACTTCAGGCAAACCAACACCAAAAATATTCATAACTGATAACTATTTAACTAATTAGGAAATCTACTATTAAATATAGTCAAATCATGTGAAAATTTCATTCTCGGATCAGCTTTTTTAATATTAAAAAATTTTGAAAAATATTATTGTTATTAATACTCCTTTAAAGAAAACTAACCAAAGTAATTGATAATCACTCAATTTGAATTTTTTTTGGTACCAATTTATAAGAGTTTTATGTTTATCTATTAATTTTCTCATTTTCACCGAGATTATTTATTATTATCACTTATTTTATCTTAATTTCTTCTAATATTATTTTATAGAAATCCTAGATTCAACTCAAAATAGAACATTCTATTAAATTTTAATCTTTTTCTAAATTAATTAATTTTCTAAATTATTGAAACTATTGGCTAAATATTTACTATTTAAAAAAAAATGAAGTACTTATTTGTTGTTTTTTACCTTTTTTTTCTGATTTATCCAGCTGAAGCTGTTACAACAAAAATGTTTAAAGTATTGGATACTTGTGCAAGATATCGACTCGGTGAGATTAATGCTAATGAGGCTATAGAAAAACTAAAATTAACGAATTCTTCCACTATTCAGCCAAAGGACCTAGTAAAAAAATATTGCTCAGTATTTACTCCAAATGAAAAAATTGAATTTTAATCTTAGCAATAAATATTCAATTATTCTTTTTTGAATAACCATTAGCTTTGTTTCGTATTTCTTTAATTTTTTTAAAATTAGTTATTTTTAAGTTAAAAATAACTCCCAAAAAAAGAATAAGAAATAAAAAGATATAAATTATTAATTCCATATTATTGAATTAATAAATTCACCTTAGTTTATTTCAATAATTTTTTAGTATCTTTTAAAACAAAAAAACTGACTTTAATATCAGTTATTTACTTTAAGGCCCCAAAAAAAACATATTAACCTCTAATATGGAATTTTATAAGAACTGTTTGTTGTGCAGATTGGAGATAAAATTCCAGAATTTTCTTTACTGGATCAAAATGGAGTTAAAAGATCAAATAAAGGATTAAAAAGTCCCCTCGTTTTGTTTTTTTATCCAAAAGATGATACGCCTGGTTGTACTATAGAAGTTTGCGGATTTAGAGATAAATATGACTTATTTAAGGTATTAGGTGCGCAAGTTTGGGGAGTAAGTAATGGAAGTACCTCAAGTCATTTGGCATTTGCTAATAAAAATAAATTACAATATCCTCTGCTTTGCGACACAAATGACTCTCTTAGGAAAACTTTTAAAGTTCCTAAAGTATTAGGTTTTATGGATGGTAGAGTAACTTACGTTATTGATCGCAAAGGTACGGTTAGGCATATTTTTAGAGATTTATTGAATGGTCCTGAACACATTAAAGAGGCTATTAGAGTACTTAAAGAAATTCAAAATCAATAAATTATTATTCAAAGATTTTTAGATTAATAACTTCTGTTTTATTATGGTTTCAGCTTTTTTAAATATATGAAGAAAATGGGAATGCAGGCTGTTGATCTTGCTATTGAAAATGGAGTGGATCTTGATGGTACTCCAATTCCTAAAAAAATGCTAGATCTATACAATAGAATTATGGATGAGGAGAATAAAAGACAAAGGAGTGGTGTTAAAAAATCAATGAGAAATAGATGCGTCAAAACAGGTTCTAAGCATTTTGATAAAGAAACATTGAATCAATTATTAATAGACTCGGGATGGGAGGGACTTAAAGAAAAGGAAATTTTATTTTTTTATAACTAAAAAAAATTTTTAATTATCCTAATAATCATTTATGGTAATTATTTATTTAAATTAAGAAACTGAGAACTAATTAAATATTTTTTTAGATCTAATTTTTGAATTATTTAAACCAACCTTTTTTTTCAGGAGAAATTATTTTTTCTTTTTCAGCTTTTGTTTTATTACTTGCTTTTACGAAAGCAAAGTTGGCTTCTATAACTGTAACTATTGATATAAAAAAAAGACCAGAAATTCCAATTATTTGTTCACTTTGAGAGGGTTCTGAATCTCCTTGTAAAAAAAACCCTAAAGCGAACCATGCAGTACTAGCAGTTATGGTAAAAAAATAGGGTTTCCATCTTCTTTGATATAAGTAACCCGATCCTAAACCAGGAAGAAAATTTAAAAAAGATGCTACCCACCCTTTTGAAGATGCAAGTATTTCGTCTCTTGAAGGATAAGACATCTATATTAGGTATTTATTAAATGTGAATTTATATAAGCAAAAGATATTGCTGCACAAATTACCCAGCTAAAGGGTAAGAACATTCTTATTTTTTCTTTATTGTTATTCATTTTTTAATTATGGAAAATATTTTTAAAATCTGTGGATTTAAAAGATACCTTAAAACTAGAAGAATTAAAAAAGACGGTTAAAAACCGTCTTTGAAAAAAGTAATTTCTCTAAAAATAAATTATTTATCTTTTGATGCTGAGAGTACTTTAAGTTCTTTTTTTACTTCTTTTTCTCTATCTTCAAGATGTTTTAGTTGAGCTTTAAAAGCATCTTCAAGTCTTACTTTTTGTTTTGTAATTTCATCAAGCTCTTCTTGATGTTGGTTTTTCTTTAACTCCTTCATTTCACTATCGGAAATAACATATACTGGGCGATATGAAGGCGTTTCAAAAAGAAGATCAAACATTGAATACATAAGTGGCCTTTGAATTAGTACAAATCCAATATCTAATGATTTTTTTAAATATGAAAGGATAAATACCGAAGATATTGATACGGCAAATACACCGAATTTCGGTTTACCTAACATAACCGCCCAGTATTTTCCGATCGAAATTTAAGCTATATTTTAAAGTATTAGATACATAATTCTAAAATCTAAATTAAAAACTAAAAATGGATTTAAAAATTACTAAAACATTAGTAATACCATCCAACGAAATTAAGTGGCGTTTTTCCAGATCTTCAGGACCTGGTGGGCAGAATGTAAATAAAATCGAAAGCAGAGTAGAAATTATTTTTAATTTAGAAGATTCAAAAGTCCTAAATGATTATCAGAAAGCAATCCTTAAGATTAATTTGAAAAACAAATTAGTGAAAAATATTTTATGTTTAGCGGTTCAAGAACATAGAAATCAATTACAAAATAGGCAACTAGCTTTAATGAAACTTAGTTCAATAATAAAAGATGGCTTAAATAAACAATTTAAATTTAGAAAATCTACAAAACCTAGTAAAGCATCCCAAAAAAAAAGAGTTGAGTTTAAGAAAAAACGTGGCGAATTGAAAAAAAGTAGGCAAAAAGAAAAAATATATCAAGTATGAGAAAAATAAATAAATATTTCTCTCGCAAATTGTAATGAAAGCATATGATTAATTTAATTTCATTTTGTATTTTTGAATTCAAATAATGATTTTTGGTTAATTGACTCCAATTTTGTAGGGGTTATGCGTTTTTATAAAGATAAAAAGCATTCTGATAAATCTATTGCTTTTATGTTTATTGAGGAAGGGATCATAATGGGAATTCATGGGGAAAATCCTCCATTAATGAAAACTAGAAAAAAAATGGTTATCGAAGAAGCAAGATTATTATGGCAAAAATTGTTTAAAGAAGGTTGGCAAAAAACATACCCACGATGGTAAAGAATTTTATATCATATAAATTTTATTTAAAACTTTGATTTTCTCTCAAAAGCCTAAAATTCAAAAAACAAAAAATAGCAATTAAAGATATTCCAAATATTCCACCAAGGGGATTCGTATTTACAGTGCCTGGACCAACCAACCATTTAGGTGAATTTTTTGATATTTCTAATAACCCATTATTTGTGATAAACCATAATCCGACAAGTCCTCCATGTAATCCAATACAACCCCATAGAGAGTTCTTATCTTTTAATCTTATAAGAGATAATAGAATACCTAGCAAAAATAATCCGCTAAGTATGCTTAGCATCTGAAAAAAGGGCAAATCAAATCCTATATGAACTATGCTAAAAATAAATGCTTGTCCAAGCATTGCTTTTTTTAATCCAAATTGCTTTTTCAATTCCTCGAAAAGCCAGCCTCTAAAAATAAGCTCTTCAGCGAATCCAACACCTAAAATGAGAAAAATTGCATTTATAAATGTATCTGGAGAAACTGTGCCTATCCAATAACCCCATTTTGTTCCAATTATTGGAATTAAAATTAGAGATATCAGGATTATTGATAATAAGAAACCTCTTAAAAAAAAGATAAATAAATTTATATTCTTATCAGTTTTATTAATTCCAAGTAATTTCCACGTATTGATAACACCCCAGCGCGATTTGAACCATTTTGGTAAAGAAAAAATAAATATTAAGAAAGTAAAAATTGTTCCTATTAAAGAAAGATTTTCTTTATCAACACCTAATAAAAAAATAGGAGTTGCCAGGATCCATCCACAAATGTATAAAAAAGGGATAAATATTATGGTTGATAATAGTTTTGGACTTAAAAAAAACAAACCTAAATATATATTTTTTATCCTTTCATACAATATATTCATATCAATATCCTAAAATTTTTTACTATTTTAGATAGTTTCAAAAATATAAATTTTGATCATTATTATAATTTCACAAAATAGTAAATTATTTAATATTTAACTTACTATGGTTTCGCTAGGCAGAATCATACGTTTTTCTTTAATTGAGAAATTAGAAGGGACTAAAAATTCTTTCTTTGAATTTGATAAAAAAGATGCCCACCAAGAGAAAGTGCTATTGCTTAAAACTGCTAATTTTGAACATCGAATTAGATTAAAATCATTTTTTATAGAATCTGACTTTAAAATTGATATTCGCAAATCAGTAAAATAATTTTTGAGTTCTTTTATTAACTCTTTCCCGTAACTTTGATCTTCACAAATTACAACAAAATTTTTTGACCCTTTGGAAAGAAAATATTCTATTGAGTTTTTGTAAAAATCAAGTTTGCAAATATTTAAGTTATTTATTGAAAGAAAGTCTCCACCTCTAATATGAATTAGTACATTTTCATTACAAATTCTTAGCTGTTCTTTATTCAATTTAATTTTTTTCAATTTTAATACACTGAACAAAGAATGAAGTCGTTTATAGTCCCAATTTTGATTGAAATAACCGTCTAAAAATAATAATTTTTGGCTCAAAAAATAAGATTTATTATGATTAAAATTCCTATCATTTATTCCAAATAAAGGCAAATAACTACCAAATCTTAATCCTGCTGAACTTCTTGCAAATAATTTAGTTAATAAATTTAGTTTTCTAGAATTATCGAAATATAGCCAATCAGGTATTTCAAAAATAGAACTTAAACAATTTACTCTTTTAGGTATATGAATATCTCCTAAAAAAGAAATAATTACTTTTTCATTGTGGCGTCTATATTTAAGTAATGCGGCAGTCTGAAATAATTGATTACCCAAACCTCCTACCATTCTAGAAAAAAGCATTTTTAAAATCTAATAAATTTAATTAAAAAAAAAAATTTTTATATTTTTTATTTCTAAAAAAATTATATAATCTTAATCTATAAGGAATCCTATATTAATTGGAAAAAAAGCTAATTTATAAAGAAAATCAACAATTTTTATTTAATATTATTGTTCCAGTTTTTAATGCAGAAAAATATATAAAAAAATGTCTTAATTCAATTATTAAGCAATCATATAAAAATTATCAAGTAAAAGTAATTGATGATTGTTCTACTGATTATTCATATGAATTAGCATTAGAAATTTGTAATAGGTATGAAAACTTTGATATTAGAAAGAACCCAAGGAAGCTAGGTGCTTTAAATAATATTAATAAATTGCTTAGTTTAAATATAAAAGAACCATCTAAGACAATTAATATATTAGTTGACGGAGATGACTATCTTTATAGCGGCGATGTTCTAGATATTTTATATGAAAAGTATACTAATACTAATTGCTTAATTACTTATGGTTCTCATCTATCATCTAAAGGGATTCAAGGAAAAAAATATCCTCGTTTAATAAGAAATCTTAATTTATATAGAAAATATTTTTGGTACGCTTCTCATCTAAAAACATTTAGACATGATTTGTGGCTTTCTATTAACAAAAGTGATTTGCTTACCCATAATGGTAATTATTTTTCTGTTGCATCAGATTTGGCAATAATGTTCCCAATGTTAGAAATGGCAGGGGATCGGCAAGAATTTATTAAAGAAGTATTATATGTATATAATGATAAAAATCCTATTAGCGATCATAATATTAGAAGAAAAGAGCAAATATTAGCGGCTAAAGAAATAAGAGAGAAAAAGAGATATAAGGGGAAAAATTTTATATAGAAATTTTAATTTATTAAGAATTTTATTTTAAAATTTTTTTAACTTTATTATGGATAAAAATAGTACAAAAAAGTTTAATCTTTTTGTATTATTTGAGGTTTCATTTTTTGTTAAACGAGATAAATCGCTATAAAATTTCATAGTAACTTTATCTTCTTTCTCACTAGGCCAAAGTAATTCTGAGCCCTCTTCATATTCTTCTTTATATCTTTCTTTATTCAAATGTTTTTTTATATCGTAATAATTTAAATTTTACTTATTGCAAATGCTTAAAAGTGTTGTTTATTAAATTTGTGTATTTTTTAAAAATTTATGCTGATTAATCTTGCAACTTTAATATTTACATTATTGTCTCCATTGCTTATTTTTGCAGTAATAGTATCTGTTTACTTATTTCATTAGAAAGAATTTTTAAATAAAATTAATTAATTCAAGGGTGTATTATACCTACTTTTTCTAATGCAAATGATAATGCTGCAATTACTGCCATTAGTGTTAAGATCTTATTTTTTTTGATGAAATCCATGATGAATATTAATAATCTATTTATTAAATTCTTATATAAAATAAATAATTAAAATTATTATAACAATTACCAAGGAACCTATATATGTAGGAGATTTAATCCCTTCAATAGTTTTTTATAATAAGATCATTGAAAAATATGATAAAGGTATTAAAGAAAGGAAATTTTATGAAGAACTTCTTGGCGGAGATTTTAATTACCCTGATTGGTAAATATGCTTACTCAAAAAATATCTTTTGCCTTGTCAGATTGGATTAGAGAGGGGCGTAAGTGCCGGGATAAGAATCCTTCTATTGATGAGTGTGTAAAATTTGTTCAGTGGAAATTGGAAGATTATAAACTTTCTGATAGTGATAAAATAATCATAGAATCTATTTTGCTCTATGAATCTGAATAACTAGGGATTTTAGACTTTAATTTTTATATTTATCTAAAAAAAACAATGGATCACTAAAATCCTCTTACAAATTAAGAAAAAAGTAAATCAGCATTTTTACGGATTTACTGTAAATATAAAAAGGAGTAATTTATTAATGTTGAGTTCGGAGGCAATCTAAATGATTGATAGTCCGCCTGAAATTTAGCAAATTCCAAAATATAGGATGTGTATTCCTGAGAATGGGATTAATCGAAAATTAAAGTTCAATCAATTAGTCTGATAAGACTTCGCTTTATAATTACTAGCGACAATAGGGACTGAAATTATCGAGAGAAATCCCCGAATTCACGTATTCTAGGTTTATGAGTAAATAGACTTTAAAATATGTAATTTTATATCCTGTAAGAAGGAAATCAAATATCAAAAAGGACTGTATAAGCAGTCCTTTTTCTGTTTAACAAAATACTTCTAAACTAGACTTCTTTTTGGATAGTATAGATTAATAAAGTGATTAAAAATATTTCAAAATGAATGATCAAGTCTTGTTTCCAAAAATTGAAGTACGTGAAAAGGGTTTTTTACAAGTAAGTGATATTCATACTATTTATTGGGAAAGATCTGGCAATCCAAATGGAAAAAAAATACTTATTATTCATGGAGGCCCAGGAGGAGGAAGTCAACCAAGATATAGAAGATACTTTGACCCAGATAAATTCGATATTATTCAATTTGACCAAAGAGGTTGCGGCTCTTCGACACCTTTCTCCGAATTAAAAGAAAATACGACTAATAATTTGGTTGATGATATTGAGAAATTAAGGATTCTTTTAAAAATAGATAATTGGCATTTGTTTGGTGGATCTTGGGGCTCAACACTTTCACTTATATATGCAATTAAAAATCCCTCAAGAGTTATTAGCTTAACTTTGCGAGGAATATTTTTATGTAGAAAGTTTGAATTATTATGGTTTTATCAATATGGTGCAAGTGAGATATACCCCGATGAATTTGAAGAATATATTTCTGTAATACCAAAAGAAGAAAGAAATGACTTGATAAGTTCTTTTTATAAATATCTAACATCTTCAGATGCGAATCTTAGATCAAAAGCAGCATCAGCTTGGACAAAATGGGAACTATCAACTAGTCATTTAATAAATAAAAAATTTGATTTTGATAAGTCCAAAGTTAATTCTTTTTCAGATGCCTTTGCAAGGATCGAATGTCATTATTTTATTAATAATATTTTCTTAGAAGATGATTTTATTTTGAAAAATATTAAAACAATAGAATCGATTCCAACAAAAATAATACAAGGAAGGTATGACATTGTGTGTCCTGTTAGGAGTGCTTGGGATCTAAATAAGAAATTAAAGAATTCTGAATTAATTATTGTTAATGATGCTGGTCATTCAATGAGTGAAAAAGGTATTAGTATTGAATTAATAAAAGCTGTAAAAGGAATTGAAAATCTTTAGTAGAGAGAATATGCCTTTAAAAATTAAAGGCCATTATCTTCAATATTTTGTGCAATACTCCTAAGAAGTTCGACGATTTCTGAATCTTCACATTGAGTATCTTCTTTAAGTAAAATACATTCGTCTCTAATACTTACATTGGTACTCCACCATATACCTGAACTATTGGTATCATCCCACTCAAATCTATTTGACATTGCTATTTAATACTGGTTTCAACCTCTTCATTTACTTTATTGGAATCTTTTAGTTCTTCTTTAGGTTCTTCTGGCCAGGCAACATCAAATCTTGCAATTTCTTCTGTCGCAAAACCTTCAGGATGACGAGTACAAATTTTCTTTCTTCTTACAAAAATGTGATCAACTCTTTTTTCTTCGTCTGGAGAAACTATCCTTTCTAGTTCTATTACTTGTGTGAAAGGAGTTGATTTTAGCTCTTTAGTGGGTTTTGGCATGTTTTTATTTTATTAAATCTACCTTAAAGCTTAGATAACTAGACTGTGGATTTTTAAAATGGATTTCCAAATGCATTACCCGATTATTTAATTTTGCAGAATTTAATCATATATGAATAATCAAATAATTAATTAAATTTATATCCCTAAATTTAATTCATATTGGATTTGTTTTTTGTTATTACTTTTTTTAGGTCTTTTATTGATTACTGTTTTTTTTCTAGAGCCATGCTTTAAATAGATTTTTTTTGATATATCCCAGTACCCTTTTTTTTGTCTGATTTCTTGAATTTTTTCTCTAGCTTCTCTAGATGTTTTAGAAATATCAACTATTGGTTTAATGTATTCTAATTTTGAGTATTCTTCATGATTAAATTTGCTTAGTAACCAAGGCTCATGAATAAAAGTATCACTTACGTTTTTTAATTCTGGAACCCATTTTTTTATAAATTCACCCTTAGGGTCATGATCTTTTCCCTGCTTAATAGGATTGTAAATTCTATTGGTATTTATAGAGGTTGTTCCAGACTGCATTTGAAATTGATTCCAATGAATACCAGGTTCATAATCTATAAATTTTTTTGCTAATTCTGATCCTGAATCTTGCCAAGGTAACCATAAATTATAACTTGCAAAAGACATGAGCATTGCCCGCATTCTAAAATTAATCCATCCATTAAAGTTTAATGAACGCATACAAGCATCTATAAAAGGAAAACCAGTATTCCCTTTACTCCATAAAACAAGTAATTCAGTTTTACTAGTTCTTATGTTTTGAAAATAAATATGTAAATTTTGGAATTCTAATTCTGGTTCACTTTCAAGTTTCTGAATAAAATGACAATGCCAAGTTAATCTACTCTTCAACATTCTGGAATTATTATTTTTATATAAATTTGCTTGATAAAAAATCTCTTTCAATGAAAGACATCCCCAGCTAATATAAGGAGATAATCTTGAGCAGCTATCAAAAGATTTTTCTGGGCTTGAAATATTTTTTGAATATGTATTTAATTTTTCCTTAAAAAAATATTCCATCCTTTCAAGTCCTTTTTTTCTTCCTCCTTTTAATCTGCCTTTACATTCATCTTTTTTAAAAGAAAATATTTTTTCGTCTGGCATTATCCCAATATCAAAATCAATTAGGTTAGTTTTTAATGGTGCTTTAATTAATCCCCTGGATGTATTTTTTGTCCACTTTTTAAACCAATCGTCCCTGTTTATATTTCCTCTAAAAACTGAAAATTGTAGAAATTCCTTCCAAACAATATTTTTACTTAAAGCCCATTTTCTTACTTTTTGATCTCTTTTATAAGTAAGCCAATCTCCTGTTTCTTGATGGCTGTATATCCCTTTGACTTTAAATTTTGAACTAATTTCATCAAAAATATTAGTAACATTTCCAGTCTTAATAATTAATGGTTGTCCAATTTCAGCAAGTGCATTTCTTAAATCTATTAGACTTTCTTTACAAAATTGCCATTGTCTATATGAATGAGTATTTTGGCTCCAAATATCTAACTCAACGATATATATAGGTAAAATATCATTATCTTTTATAGCCTCACAAAGAGCTTTGTTATCAAAAATTCTTAAATCTTTCTTAAACCATAAGATATTTATTTCTTTCATAATTTTTTCTTTCAATCCTAGAAAAATAAGATTAAGTTTGTAGGTAAAAAATATAAAAAATTTTAGAATAACTAAAAATCAAAAAAATGAAAATAACAAAAAAACTTTGGGATGATAATTATGAGATTGCTTTACTAAGTTTAAATACAAAATTTGTTCAAGGTTTAAAGAATGGAAGTCTACCTAAAAATATATTTCAAGAATATTTAGCTCAAGATTATTTCTTTTTAGAGACTTTTGCTAAGGCATATGGTCTTGCAGTTTCTAAATCAAAAGATAAGCATTCAATTAGGAAATTGAGTGAACTTTTAATGGGCGTTTCAGAGGAGTTAATACTTCATGAAACTTATGCAAAAGAATGGGATATTGATTTATCTAATAACTATATAAAAAAAGCTACCAAAAATTATACAGATTTCCTTAATGATACTTCCAAAAGATTTAGCGCCGTTGAAATAATGTTTGCAATGACTCCATGTATGCGACTTTATTCTTGGATAGGTAAAAGTTTGTATAATCAGGATTTTGACATTAAATATAAAGAATGGATAATTACTTACTCTGATGAGAGTTTTGAAAAGCTAGCAAATTCACTTGAAAATCTTATTGAAATCAATAAAGAAACATATGATATTAATCAGGCCAAATATTTATACAGGAGAGCTATGGAATTGGAGTTAGATTTTTTCAATGCATATTCAGATTTCTAATTTAAATTTAGAATATTTTTATGATATTTATAAATCCTAGTTTTTAAATTATGTATTCTAAAATTGCACTTTCAATAGGTGGTAGTGACTCTGGGGGTGGAGCAGGTATACAGGCTGACTTAAGAACTTTTATGGCCCTTAAAGTACATGGGTGTTCTGTTATTACTTGTATTACTGCACAAAATAGTGTGGAGGTTACATGCGTTGAAGCAGTAGAGAAGAATACTTTATTAAGTCAGTTAGATACTTTATTTGCTGATTTTGGTATAGATGCCTTAAAAACTGGAATGTTATTAAATGAAAGGATAATTAATGATGCCGCTTCAAAATTAAATACATACAAAATAACCAAAATTATTGACCCAGTAATGGTTACAAGAACTGGTTCTAAATTACTCGAAGATTCTGCAATTAATGCTTATAAAAAACTCTTATTACCAATTGCGGATTTGGTAACTCCAAACATTTATGAAGCAAATCTACTTTCTGGTTTAGAAATAAGGAGTAAAGAAGATATCGAAAATTCCGCAAGAAAAATTATCAGTTTTGGAGCCAAAGCTGTACTTATAAAAGGTGGCGGTTTAAAAGATATGAAAGGGAAGGATTTTTTTCTTGACTTAAATGGAAGAAAAGAGTGGCTCTTTAATAATTTTATTAATACAACAAATACCCACGGTAGCGGTTGTACTTTGAGTGCTGCTATTTGTGGTTACAAAGCTTTAGGTTTTGAGCTACTTGATTCAATACAAAAAGCGAAATTTTTTGTTGAGAAATCTTTATTAAATTCTTATAAAATAGGATCTGGCCCTGGTCCCTTAGGCCATAATTAATTATTTATAGAAGTGGAGTTAAAACCACCATTTTCTGTAGGGCTTTTTTAAAAATAAGATTTCTTCTGTCTCCCATCCTCCCTCCAACCACTCAAGATGCTCAAGCAATAAAGACTCACTTTCTCTTTTGCTTAATTTCCCAATTCTATTAGCAATACCATCGAACCTTACTTTCATCAATTCCTCAATCTTGATGTTATTCATAGGTTAAATAATAAATTTTTTCTACTCTTACTTGTATACATTTTCTTGTCAACGATTTAATTTTATTTGTTTACTAGCAGTTCTTAAATATGTATTAAATACAACTTTTTGAAATAGATAGTAATTAAGACTTATTCACATAGGTTTAATTAAAGACTAATTTATATAAAAATACTTAAACTATGAATAAAGAAGAAACAACAAAGCAAAAAACTATTTTAAATGTAGGCTATTGTGAAACAACCTCTGAATGGCTCAATAGAATCATTACTGAACTGGCAGATGAAAATAAAAATTTCGTAGATTTGTCAGTTATTTGTGCTTAATTTTTTAGAAAATATATTTTGATTTATTTTCAGGTAGCTTTTAACTATAAGAGAAATTAAAAAAAGACATTTTTGTAATGTGAATCCTAATAAAAAAAACATAGAAATAATTAAACAATTCAATTTATCTCCTCATCCTGAGGGTGGATGGTTTAGAGAGATAATAAGGAGTAAGAATTCTCTAAAAGGGAAGATGGCCAAAGTAGAAACTTTATTACTGGAATTTATTATCTTTTGGAGAGAGATGCAAAAAGTGCTTGGCATAGAGTAAAAAATGCAGATGAAATTTGGATCTATCTAAGGGGCGACCCTCTTAATTTATGGTGCCTAGATAATGATAATAAGTTAATAAGAAATTTAATTTTAGATTCCAATAATCCAGTAGAAATGATCCCATCTGGATATTGGCAAGCTGCAAAAAGTACAGGCGAATTTATTTTAGTAAGTTGTTGTGTTGGCCCGGGCTTTGATTTTAAGGACTTTGAATTACTCAGAAATACAAATCATTCTTCTAGATTAAATAAAGCAATTAATGATCTTATTTGAGACATTTTTTGTTTATATTTTTGAAATTATTCTCTAGATTTATAAAGCTACTCAATCAATCTATATTAAATGAATCAAAATTCTGTCAAAACAATTGGTATTAATGATGAACCAAGAAAAGATTCATACTTAGTATATTTAAATCAGGCTGATGGATTAAAAGGCATCCTTAATAGGGATTTTGATGAGTGGTCGAATTTTGACAGTTGGGAAAGTATTTCAGTTCAGCAATGGATTTTTACTCAAGCTTTGGAGGTTTTCAGAGGTAATAAAATAGATATTAAATGCGATTGTTGTGAACATAATGATTTAATCCCAAATGATTTTAAGAGTATTAAAAAAGAAAAATGCTTTGGTAAAAAAAGTGCTTATATGATAGAAAAAGTTGTAGATGAAATTGTACTAGCTAAGGCAAGAAGAGAAAGTGATGGAACTTATTCTGCGTAAGATTCATAAATTTCTAAATAGTGAAAAATCTTTTAATTACCAGTGAAAATTATCAGAAGAACCAATCGTTAAATTTCTACTAGACATCTTATGGAACTTAAAGTGTACCGAATCACTGAACTCCTTTTCATCTGAGTAATTTACAAGATCCACTGGGTCGATATTTTCATCGAACCATGCATCATATTCAATATGGTTAGGTTCGGCAAAATAACTCATATCCAATTAATAGCCATTAAAAAATTTACAAACGGTACATGCGATACCAAATAAAGATTCTTTTTTTTTCGCGAATTCATATTGAAAAAAGCTTATAAATCTAAATTTAAAGATAATTTGAATGCTTTTTAAATTATGGTTTTTAAATTGAAATTACATTCTTAATTTTTATTTATGGCTTACTATCACGTTCATGGACTAATTCCAGATGGAATTTCTCAGTCCGAAGGTTATAAAATGTTTGAGCAGTATATCGCTTCTGGTGCACCTATGGATAATTTTGATGGATTTGAATTGGTAAGTAGATTCCATGCGCCTGAAACTGGAGAGGTTTTTGTTACTTTCAAGGCTGATAATCACCTAGCAATATCTCAACATTTTGGAGTGTGGAGAGCTAAATTTGGTCTAGATTGGAATATCACTGCTGTTTTAAATGATGATGAGGTTATTCAAAGAAACAAACAAGTTGCTGATGCTGTTGCCACAATGGGATAATTAAACTGATTGACTGTCGATCTAGAATAAGGAGCAACTAGCTCCTTTTTTTATGTCCCTTGAAACTACTGTTTTCACATTCAAAATTAGCGTCCCTTTTGAAGAATGGGCTGCGGTTTATGACAGCGAAGAAAATATACAAATGAATAAAGAGCGTGGAATTATTTGCTTATACAAAGGTGTAAAGAAAGATGATCCATCAAGTGTAATTCTTATTGAGCAGGGTGAAGAAGGTAAATCAATAGCTATGTTTGAAGATCCAGCAGTGAAACCATTAATTGAGAGTGCAGGTCATATTTACGACTCAACGGTTATATCAAGTTATTTTTAAGTGAAGAGCTTAATTCTTACTGCAATATTATTTTTATTTCCTTTTTCTACTCAAGCTGGTGTTCCAGAAGGTGAGAATGGATATGATCTAAAAAAAATTGAAGAATCTTTTAGATTACCTTGCGATGAAATTGGAAATGATGATTGTATTGCAAGAGCATTGGGAGTTGGTGCCTGTACTTGGATATTTGGAATTAACAAAGATAAAGAACCTGCGGAAGCTTTAAAAATTGCAGATACTGTTTTAATTGCACTTTTAAAAGGAAATAATCTTGATTTAAAATCAATGCTTGAAAAAGATGGGTTAATTAAAACGAATATAAAAAAAGAAGCTACTTATAGAATTAATTTCTGCAGAGAGGAAACAAAAAAAGCTATTCCAAAGTTAATTAAGAAATTACCAGAGGGTGTTGTATTGGATGAACAGAGAATAGAAAATTTAACCAGCGTGTTTCCTGTTCAGTATTTAAGTATGTTTGAGCAATTTAGCAAATATAAAAAGTGAAAAGTTTACTACTGACCCCAAAATTCAAACGTTTTAAAAAAAGTGCTTTTCTCTCATCACTTAATCAGAATTCTTGTCCTGTTTATGATGCTGAAGAAATAAAAAAACAAGAACAACAAGAAGCTATTAAAAAGTTATACCCAAAAAAAAAGGGCGTTAGCTTCGCCCTAACCAAAAAGCGGGATAATCCCCATCACCCAGCCTTTTTAAAATCCTAGCACTATATATGGTGTTTGTAAGTAATAAAAATTTACTATTGATGGAGTTGTTTGTATCAAATTAATTTGTCATTATAGAAATCCCCATCACTCAGGCTCGCAAGAGTCTTTTTTTTATGTCTATTTTTGGATCAGATACCCCATTTATGCTTCTTGCAAAACTTAAAGTAAAGGAAGGTAAGGTTGCAGAATACTTAGAAATTGCTGATGAGACAGATAAAGCTGTTGAAGCTGAGGAACCAGGAATGCTCCATCATACTTTTGATCAAGATCCTGATGACCCTCTTCGTTTCGTATGGTCAGAAGTTTATAAAAATGATGATGCTTTATTAGCTCATTTAGCTAATAAAGCTTTAGGTGTTTATCTTGAGGCTCATGCAGAACTAGGAACTGATCTTTCTGTTGAATTTTACGGAACTGTGGGAGATAAAGTTATAGAAGCCATTAACGCAACAGGAGTTCCATATAAGATCTATAAAACAAAATTAGGATATAGCAGAGTTTAAGGATAAGATTATTAACTAATTAGTTCGACTAAATTATCAATAAGAATCTGAGTGCAAGCGGTAACCACAGGCATAGAAGCAGCATTAGTAAAAGAGTAATAGCATGGATATTTGGAATGTAATGCTCTTTTAAAATTTGTGTTTTCATAATTTATCTTGCCTTCTTAAGTTTGATTTCTCTTCTGATAAGCAATGCTATAACTACAACACACATGTTCATTAGAAATACGTCTAATGGCATTTTTTAAAAAAGTCTCTATTTAATTAATAGCAAGATTATTGATCTACGAATCAAAAGATGATTACAAATATTTATTGGCTTAATAATAAGGAATTTAAAAATTAAATTTATGCTTAAATATCTCAGCTCTTTTAAATATTAAATGGCTTATTCAGAAACAAAAATAGTAATAGGTGGTCTAGTACATATTCCTGTTCTTATTTTTATAGCCAATTTCATTAAAGGTAAGTTTGTAATTAAAACTGAAGAAGTAATAGTTCCTTCAATTAAAGAAGAGCCGGACAAAATTATTGAGATAAAAGATACTGTCGTTAAAGAAGCAAAATTAGAAACTATAAAGGAAATTTCAAATAAGTTGGACAGTATTGAACAGAAGGCTGATGAGGTTTATGAACAGGTAAAGAAGAAAAAAAAGCATAAGAAGAAGAAAAAAAAGAATAACTAAATTGAAATCCCATCAAGCATCAATATATCTTGAGCTTGGATTGTATCTCTCTTATCTTCATCTTCGGAGTCTTTATAAGATTCAATTTCAGCTTGAATTTTTCTCTTGTAAACTCCTTTGATATAGTCAATTTCTCTACTCTCTTTATTCAAGATTGTGAATGGTGATCTTTTTAAGTGCATAACTTTCTCCTAATAAATAAGTTTTGATCAGCTCCAGTTCTTATCAGATTCAACAAAGCTATCCAATGTTTGCTGATTTCTGATTTCTTCCTCGAGAAGTTCTTCTTCTGATCTTTCTTCAATCTCAGATTTTTGAACTTCTTTTAAAGTGGATTTGGTAGACATTTGCTCATGACGACTACAATCATGTTCTAACTAGTCAGGCAAGCTATCCGACTAATAAATATGTACGGTTTGAGGAACTCCCTTATACGGATAAAGGATCAACAATTGAAATTGAATATGGATAAAATATTTGAGATTTGTCAAAGGGAATAATACAAATATTTGGATGTGAAATTATCTTTAACAAGACTTTTTATTGCCTTTGAGAATCATCAATAAAGGCAGACCAACAAGCATAAGACTCCCATCAATTAATAAAAAAGTATTCAGATTCATTTATCCATTCCTTCTGGGGTATCCCAATTAAGGGGTATCCCTTTTTTAACTGGTTCTTTTTTCATATCATCCATCTCTTTTCTGATTTTGTTGTAGTAGGCCAACTCTTCAGGATCATCAGAACCAAGACCATAATTCATGGTCGCTGCAAGATAAATTCTGTGCATCCTGTATGACGATAGTGGCATTACTGAAGACAATATCTGTTAAATATATATTAATTTAAGGCAAAGTCATCGTTTGTGTGATGCACCTCCAGATATCTGCCTCTAAAACAGAAAAGTGGACCCGAAAACGGACGTCCACTTCTGAATAATTTCTTTGTGCGATAGTGGCAATCTCAATGATACCAAGCTATCCCGCGAGTGCCCTCGTCGGGACTTGAACCCGAGACCTCTCCCTTACCAAGGGAATCAAAAGTATTTCAAAACTATTGGTATAACTGAAGTTTATGGGTAAATATTACTAAGCGTTAACTAATTAGTGCGATAACTAGTGCGAAGAGAATAATCCCCTCAAGGGAAGGGCTAGTTTCTAGTTGTATAAATAGTTCTACCCTAATCTTTAATTACATTCAGACGAACATAAAATGTTAATTAAGATTAGGGTAAGCTAAGCTATAACCCCTTGTTAGAACTGAATTTATTCTACAAATCTATAATATTTAATGCTATAAATACAATAGTTAAACCTACTTTATGTCTGTTTTTGAGCAAGAGCTAGATGCAAGGATAGGCAAACCAAGTAGTAATGACTAAAAGAGCAACTAAACAAGAAACCGAATTAAGAGTTGCACATGCTGCTGAATTAGTTGCTGAAGGACAAGCCTATTCATCTATTACTTCCTTTGTTGCCGCAAAATATGGAATCTCAAGAAGAAGAGCCAGGCAGATCACTTCTAATGCTTAT
>CACLYZ010000012.1:0-31461 GCA_902611225.1 uncultured Prochlorococcus sp. | reverse complement strand
ATTCTGTTTAGAAAATAATATTTTTGATTAAAAATTATCGAATATATTTCAAAGTATTCTAAATAGGTGTTTTAAATAAAGAACCGTCACTTTTCAATTGGAGTTTTTCTCCCAGTTCATTTTCTAAAGAGATTAATTCATCCCTATGCGCTCTTAGTCTCATGAAAGTTAAATCACTTTCATTTTCGTTGATCAACCTTAATTCAAATTTCTCCTCTCTTGCTGATTTTTTAAAATAAACAATTCCAGACAAAGGGCCACCAATTAATCCCAAAAGAATAGGCCACCAACCTAATTCAGGATATATTTGAATAATTACTAATCCTAAAGCACAAGAACCAAAACCTCCAAGAAAACCTAAAAAAATTGCTAAAAATTTACTAGAAACAACTTGACCCTTGAATATTAAAATTCTTTGTTCAAAATCTCCTCCTGTTTGCTTCCATCCCCTCAAATTAAGCCATTCACATAAACCATTTAAAACCTTAACTGGCTGCTGAGAAGATGAAATCTCAACGATAGTTGTTCTATCTTTACTAGAAGCCCTAAGAAAAAAAAATAGTCCTATGGCTAAGAGAATTGTCAGCAATAATGTTGAATTTAAGGAATAGGACATCAAATAAATTTTTTTCAGTAACTCGAGAATAAAAATTAAAGTTACATAATATTATAATTTTTTAGATTTATTCTGTAAAATATTCCTATTAAAAAGAAATTCTTAATTAAATAAATTTTAAGTAATATTCTAAATCTTAAACTACTTAAATACTTATTAAAAATGACTATTGAAAATAAAAATATTAATCTTCTTTATAGCGATTTAACAGCAGATTTATACAATCTTTATAAAAAATCATCCTACCTAGCTATTGACACTGAAGCAATGGGTTTAATCCATGGAAGAGATAGACTCTGTTTAGTACAAATATGCAATGAATTTAAAAGAACATCCTGTATAAAAATCGAACTTAATACATCTTCTTCACCTCATTTAAAAGCACTGCTTGAAGATGACAAAATTACTAAAATATTTCACTATGCTAGATTTGATGTAGCAGCTCTAAAATGCAATCTTGAAATAAATACAAAAAATATTTTTTGTACAAAAATTGCTAGTAAATTGGCAAGAACTTATACAAATAAACACGGTTTAAAGGATTTAATTAATGAATTGTTAGGTATAGAACTGGATAAAAGCTCGCAAAGTAGTGATTGGGGAAGTAACGAAGATTTAACACAAGATCAATTAGATTACGCAGCAAATGATGTTAGATATTTAATTGAAGCTATGCATAAATTAAAAGTTATCTTAAAAAGAGAGAATAGATATGAATTAGCTCAAAAATGTTTCGAAACAGTTTCTGTACATGCTGATTTAGACATACTAAAATTTTCAAATATATTTGAACATTAATAATCAATCTTCAATTATAAAATTATCTGCACCATCAAGAGTTTCCATAAGCTTATCAAGTATTCTTGAGGAACTTAATTTATCTTCATAATTTTTTTTACAAATTTTTAAGACATTTTGCGCAACTTGTATTTTCTCTTGAATAGTTTTCGAGCCTTCTTTTGCAATTTGAATTTCTACTTTCTTCTTAGCAGAAGATAAGCTTATACTCATAAGTTTTGCAATCTCAGCACAAATTTTTAGATATTGCCGATCATTTATTGGATACATAAAAGAATTAATAATTAATAAACTAGAACTATTTACTAAGATAACAAATGAAGGTTTATGGCATCTACGATTTTCTTACTTGCTCCTGATTCCCCCATTCTTTTTTTACCAATTTTTGCTTGTTCTAACCTATCAACTTTTTCTTTCAAAAGTAAATTTAAACGTTTTAAAAGAATTTTTTTGTTCTCGCAGACTGTAACACTGCCTCCCAATAATCTTGATTGCCTTTTTGCAAATGATTTTGTAAATTGTGGTCCAGGTCCCGGTAAAGAAAGAGATGGAATTCCAAGTCCAGCAATTTGCTCTGTAGCAGTTCCTGCATTAGACAAACCAACTTCTGCCATATTGGCCCATGAATTGAATTTACCTTTTCCAATCACTACATATCGATTTTTCTTTTTCCATACTGAATCTTCATCAATTAGAAATTTAACTTTACTCTGTTTTATAAAACCATATTTATTTAAATAACTTTGAATTTGAATCACATTCGCATTCATGCTCAAAGGCAAAAGTATTACCAAATCCTTTGATAAATGAAAATCTTGCAAACAATTAAGAAAATTATCAAGATTTTTAAGGGCTTCAGGGTATCTACTTCCAACTAATAAAATAATCCTTTTGAAAGAAATAATATTAGATATCTTCTCGTTCGTTGCATTAACGAAATCCATCATTGGATTACCCAAGTATTTTGCATCAATATTTTTTCTATTCAAATTATTAGCTGTAATTTTATCTCTCATAATTAAATTTTTACATCTTGGAGATTTCATTAAAAACATTTCCCATGGTTCCCATTCAGAACCTTTCAACTTATGATAAAAATCGCTTAAATCCCAACCTGGACCACTATTCCAAGTATGATCACTTTTGGGAGTTCCAATGAAACTAAATTCGCATTCTGAACTCCAAGCGAAAAGTAATGGCAAGAAATCGCCTACTGCGATAATTTTGCAGTTATGCTTTGACTTCTTTTTTACAAGTAGAAAATTTCTTAAATTATAGATTAAAAATCCTGCAAACAAATCAAGCAGAAATCCCTTAAGACTTTGATTACTAAAACCTCCACTAGGCAGCTCTTTTAAATATCCTATTTTACGAAAATTCTTTGATTTTATTAAATTAAATACATCTCCATTTCCGACTAAAGGCAAAACTTCAATATTTTTATTTTTTATTTTTTTTAGTAATCTTTTTATTATTTCCGATGCAATTACATCTTCTCCATGACCATTGCATATAAATAATAGAGAATGAGACAACTTACTGTTAAGATCATAAAAAGACTCAATCGAATCTTTTTCGGCGGCATGGCCAAGTGGTAAGGCAGAGGATTGCAAATCCTTTATCCCCAGTTCGAATCTGGGTGCCGCCTTATTAAACTTTTTTATGCATTTAATTATAAAGTTTTCGAAGAACTTTAATTTCAAATAAAGGTTATAACGTTTCAATTACCTATTGATATATAGAAAAATAATCTTTTCATTATTATTAATAAATAATAACTTAAATTCATTAATAAATAAAATTAAATGGATTTTTTAATTACTTTCATCAGATTATTTATGTATAAATTTGAATTATTTTAGTAATCATTATCTGCTACACACATCCCTAAACATCTAACACCATTTGATGCAGTTCTTTTGCAATGATTACATAAAATTGGATCTTTCTCTAAAGTAAGTTTAGTTTTTGAATTATTTTGGTCTTTAAAACTTATTAAATCTTGTGTTGAATTAAATAGACTCATTCTTGGAATCATCACCTGAATCGATACTAACAACAAGTGAAGCATTTGTGTTGGAAGAGGGTATATCCATAATTTTTACATTTTCTTTAGGCTCATCAATAATTTGATTTTCTTCAGCACTCTCATCAACTGCACAAGCTTCAAGAGCCTCTCGAAGTAGTGAATCAAAAGTTGCTCCTGGTAATCTGTGTCTAGCGACCTCAAGAAAAGTTCTCGGTAACGATTCAGATGCAGCATCTCGTAAAGCAGGATTATTCTTTCTATGTTCTTGTTCTTCTTCTATTGATTTAATGAACCTAAGTGTGACATCTCTTTTGGTAGAGGCTTTTATCAGCGTATCGTTTTCAGGATTACTAACATTAGGTTCATTTTCAAGATCACTAAGTCTTTTTTCCAAACTATTTAAAACTTCATTGGCTTCTTTACTAATATGCGCTAATTGGCCATCGGACAAATTAGGTAAATCAGCAACAAAAACTTTCCCATGATCCCTTAGTGTCAAGAAAGTTGGTCTTGGTCCTTGAGCCTGTCTACCAATTGATTCAGGATTATTACCTATTGGTCTTTTTGGAGGTGTAGGGCCAGCTGAACTACGTCTACGTGTAATTCTTTGATTATTTGCAAAGGGCATTGAATAAAGGTTAAATCTTAATACTTAAACTTCCGATATGATTCGGCGGTGATTTTATTATATTACATCTAACTTTTTCATTTGGGTATAAAAAATAATTTTTTAAAACTCATCATAAAAAGACGAAAATAATTTAAGTTAAAATTTCTGGCAAAAATTTACTAATTGTTGAGTCATTTTTTCGAACTATCTTTCCAATCTCCCAACTATCTATTTCATGATCTTTACAGATTTTTAATATCGCATCCTTAAATTCTTTATCAATAATTAAACAAAAACCTACTCCAAGATTGAAAGTATTCCAGAAATCTTTTTCAGGAATCGCTCCTTTATCTTTTAGGAATTTAAATAAAATAGGTATTTGCCAAGAACTGGTATTGATATAAGGAATAAAATCAGAGGGAATACATCTTGGTAAATTTTCTGGAATTCCTCCTCCAGTTATATGAGACATCGCTTTAATTTCTATATCTTCAGATAACATTTGATTAATCACATTATTGTAAATTTTTGTAGGTTTCAATAACTCATCATAAAAATTTAAGTGAGAAACTTTTTCAAATTCTTTATCTATTTGATTATTATTTTGAATAATTTTTCTTACTAAACTAAAGCCGTTACTATGAACTCCATTACTTTTTAAAGCAATTATTAAGTCATTTTCAGAGACTTTTTTACCATTAATAAGCTTATCCTCATCAACTATTCCAACACAAAATCCTGCAAGATCATACTTATTTTTTGAATAAAATCCAGGCATTTCAGCAGTTTCTCCGCCGAGTAACGAACAGTTATTTTCTCTGCATCCATGAGAAATTCCCTGAACAACCTTCAATAATTGTTTCTTATCAAGCTTACCGGTAGCGATATAATCTAGAAAAAATAAAGGTTTTGCACCACTAGTAATTATATCGTTCATGCACATAGCAACTAAATCAATACCGACCTCAAAGTGAAAGTTTTTACTTTGAGCTAATTCTAATTTTGTTCCAACACCATCAGTCCCTGAAACAAGAACTGGTTTTTTAAAACTATCGATAGGAATTCTAAACAAACCTCCGAACCCGCCAATACCCTCAATCACATTAGATGTATGAGTTCCTTCAACTGCCTGTTTAATTTCGGTAACAAATTCTCGCCCAGCTTCTATATCAACACCTGATGTTTTGTAATCCATGAAATAAAAATGATAGACTTTCCCTATATAGATATTCCTCCTAAGATTGCTTTTGTCCAGTAATTATTTATCAAATAGATTTATTTTTTAAAAACAAAGTGAAGAAAGTAATCATAAGGAAAACTGAAGAAATAGAAAATTGGAGGAAAAATATAAATAGTGAAATTAACTTCATTCCAACAATGGGTAATCTTCATGATGGTCATATTAAACTAATATCAACAGCAAAAAATGACAATTCTAATGTTAATTTAGTAAGTATTTTTATTAATCCACTTCAATTTGATAACAAGTTAGATTTAGAGAATTACCCTAAAACAATTGATAATGATATAAAAATCTCCTTTTCAAATGGCGCAGATGCTATCTTTATCCCCAGTATTGAAGATATATATCCACCAAATAATAAAAATATTAAATTCCTAAAAGCTCCAAAAGAATTATCTTCTGCATTATGTGGATTAAATCGAATTGGACATTTTGATGGCGTTTGTACAGTAGTTTATAGATTACTTAATCTCATCAAGCCAAAAAATCTTTACTTAGGAGAAAAAGATTGGCAACAACTTTTGATTTTAAAAAATCTTGTCCTTAGAAAGAAATTAAATGTTGCTATTAAATCCATACCTACACAAAGAGATTTTGATGGAATTCCTTTAAGTTCACGTAATGTACATTTATCAAAAAACGAAAGAAAATTGATTAGGTTTTTTTCAAGTGAGTTATTAGAAGCAAAAAAAAATTTTCAACAAGATAAAAAGATCAATTTAAACCAAATAATTAAGAAGCTATCAGCAAAAAAAATTTCAATTGAATACTTAGAACATTTACACCCTCATACACTCCAAAAAGCAAGGCTTGAGGATAATATTTCGTTATTGGCTGGTGCGATAAGATGTGGAGAGACAAGATTAATTGATCACGTTTTTCTAATGAAAAGAAGGCCGATTATCGCAATTGATGGTCCTGCAGGTTCAGGTAAAAGTACTGTAACAAAATTAATAGCGAAGAAACTTAAACTTTTATATTTAGATACTGGCGCAATGTATAGGGCATTGAGTTGGCTTATGATAAAAGAAAGTATTGATTATAAAAAAGAAAAAAAATTACAGGATTTTCTTAAAGATATATCTATAGTCTTCAAGTCGAATACAAATTCACATCAAGATGTTTATATTAATAACTATTGTGTTACTGAAGAAATTAGGTCGCAAAAGATAAGTTCCATCGTTTCTAAAATTTCCTCAATAAAAGAAGTAAGAAAATTCTTAGTAGAAGAACAAAGAAAAATTGGAGAATCAGGCGGACTTGTAGCTGAGGGAAGAGATATAGGAAGTACTGTTTTTCCTTATGCAGAACTTAAAATATTTTTAACTGCTAGCATTGATGAAAGAGCAAAAAGAAGAAAATCTGATAAAAATAGTAAAGACTCACAAGAAATAGACTTTCATATATTAAAAGAACTTATCAAGAAAAGAGATTTTGAAGATTCTAATAGGGAAATTTCACCTCTAATAAAAGCAAATGACGCAATAGAAATTATTACGGATGGATATTCAATTAATGAGGTAGTGAATGAAATTATTGACCTTTATAATGACAAGATTCCTAAAGAGTCTCAGATCAAATAAATTCAAGAAATACTTTCCAAAAAACCGTTTACAGAGTCTTCTAAAATATCAAGGACATAATCGAAGCCCTCATCACCTCCAAAATATGGGTCAGGAACTTCTTGCTCATTAAAAACTGATCTAAAATCTTGTATTTTTTTTATTGATGCAAAACCAGTTGAAGCTGTTCTATTTTTAAGATCTTGAATATTTCTAAAATTTGAATCATCCATCGCAAGAATATATTTAAATTCGTCAAAATCTTTGCTAGTAATTTGACGAGCCCTGCTTAAGATATTTATATCTCTTCTTTCCGCCGCAATTCTCATTCTAGAGTCAGCTTTTTTTCCAATATGCCAACTCCCAGTTCCAGCAGAATCTACAATAAAGATATCGGTTAATCCCTTCCTTTCAAGTAGACTTATAAAGATAGCCTCTGCTGCAGGAGACCTACAAATATTTCCCAAACATACAAAAAGAACAGAAATTTTATTCATATTATTTCAAATTCCAATAGATTATAAGACTTTTAAGTAGTAAATAAAACTTCTTCAATTAAAGATTCAGTAAATTCTTTACCAAACAAACTCGACAACATTGGCCTTGCTGGATCGTTATCTCTTCTAAAATCTAAATAATTATTTTGACCGTTTATTAATTCTTTTTGCAGTTCAAGATTAACTTCTTTGCTTTCGAAAAGAATTTCCATATACAAATCAAGATATTCCTTAAATGAGGTATAAAGCTGATTAGAAATTAAAAAATCACTTCTTTCTTCTTTTGGTAATTTTGACCATATTACTCCTGGAGAAAAAAATCTAGCTACATCCGGAGACATTTTTTCAGCTAATGGGAGTGATGAATGACAATGATTTTTGAGTTTTATAAGTTTTTCTAATAACTCATTATTGTATTGATTTTGTATTTTTAATGAAGGCTGAAAATCTAACACTAATAAATAACTATTAGGTAGAGAAACAAAATCTACTCCAAAAAATGGAACGTTATAAATAGTATTAGGAATAATTAAAAAATTTAAAACAGAATAATTTGGACTATTTATACAAACTGCCCTTGCGAATTGAATTCTTTTTTTATGGGTTACACCCCAAGTAGATAGATTCACATTTTTTTTTGATTTTTTTGAACCATAAGTTGAATCTTTATAAGAATATTCAGAGGGTATTGTTTTTTCTAAACAGTTATATTTACTTAAATTATTTGTTAAATATTTTAAAAAATTATGCCATCTCCAATCTGGGCTGTAAAAAATAGTATCCTGTATTAACATTCAATGAATAATCTCATTATTTAATGTAAATAGAAATTTATTGATAAATTTCTTTGTCCATTTTTCTCCAAAAAAAGATTTAAACAATTTATCTGCAGGGTCTTTTTCAAAACTGTACTTATCATATTTAATTTGATTAATCTTTATTTCTTCTGCATTTAAAAATTGATTAACTTGATTCGATTTATAAATGTTCAAATAATTATTTACAAATAAATGGAATATATTATTTAAATCTCTATCAAGATTTAATTTATTTCCTCTACATATAATCACCCATGGAGAAAAATAATTTTTTGAATCATATATATTCTTCATTTTATTGTTATCAAATGCAGAATATTTTTTCTTAATACTACCTAAACTTGAACAATATTTTTCAAGATATTTGCTTTCTTGAATTAAAGGTTGATAATCAAGTATTGCTAATAACTTTTGAGAAGTTCCAAACCATAAAATATCAGCTCCTAAAATAGGCAATTCACTATCAAAATTAGGATATGCGACCGTATTAAACACTTGCAGTTTTTTGCCACCATCTAATCTTGTTATTCGCCACTTTCTATATTCGGGAGATGAAAAAAGCCAATTTTTAATAATATATTTTGAGTCTTCATTGTGATGTTCCTTGAATTCACTAGATATTTGTACTTCATGTCCATTTAATTCATCAATATTGGTTTTAAGGAAATCAACTAATGAATCAAACATAAATATCTAGGTCTCGGTACTTCCTTTCCTAACTTTTTTTGTAATGTAATTAAATACAATCTTGCCTAAAACAGCAATCAAGTTACCTTCAAGCTCCTTAAACATTTTCATATTGTAAGTAAAAGCTTGATTAGCTTCATCAATAATTTCATCAGCCGTCTTTTGATTTATTGGAAGTTGATTCAAAGTAATGGAATATTCTTCCTTGAATTTCTTTTCATCAGCAATTAATTCAAACTCATAAAAATTTAAACCATCATTTCCCTGCAAATTTAATGCTTTTTTAGCGATCCTTTTCAAGATTTGCCCCCCAGATAAATCTCCTATATAGCGAGTGTAGTGGTGACCAACTAAGAGCTCTGGAGAATTTTTAGCGACCTCTCGGATTCTTTCAACATATTCTTTTGCTGAATGAGAAATATTAATTTCATTCTTCCAGTTTTCACCAAAATAAAATTTTAAATCATTTACAAGAGTTTCTTTCCTGAATAATGATTTAAAACCTATAGGTTTTATTACGGGATGTTCCTCATTGACCAGTCTCTCAATTTCTTCTTCCATAGCTTCATAAACAAAATATAAATCACTAATTAATTTTCTATAAGATTTTTTTTCAACAACTCCTTTTAAAAAACAAGCCACAAAGCCAGTATTTTCTGCCATAGTATGGGATTTTTTTGTCCCTTCTCTTAATTGTCCTGCAAGAGCAACTGCCATATATTTTGAATTATTTTTGTAAGTGTATTTAATCTACAAGGAAAATACATAAAACAGCTAATTTTTGTTACCAGCGGATGTTGTAGAGAATAGCTTATAAAGTTCTTTACAAACCAAATACAGGTTATCTGTTTGTTCCTTTTGCGGTAGATGAGTACCAGTCATTTCCCAATCACCGATGGTAGCCACTCTCCATCTCTCGGAGGGAACAATCATACCTCGCATTATTATTCCCAACAATTTCGGAACTCTGCGATTACTATCATTTTCAATTCTTAATTGTAAAAGTATTGCTCTACATTCAATAAGAGGACTCCAACCAGGGAAATGAAACGCAAAATCAATAGTATCTTGCATGGAATCATTATTTGAACTGTCCCAAGGACTAAAGTTTACGCTTGCATCTGGAAAATATTTTCGAAACAAAGCTGCAGTGGAAGCAATTTTATTAGCTATTTCAACATTACTTACATTTGAACTCGCATTCATAAGTAGCTGAGTATTTTTTTGAAAATGACATAATTTGCTTTAACTTGCTTATTAACTACTTTTTCTTTTAATAAAGATGTTGAAATGCTGATCAATAAACTATTCTCTATTCACAATTGAATAATAAATTTCTAGGTTTTAAAGAAAATAACTCATCGCAAATTACAATACGATGAACTTCAATGAGTTATCTTTTATTAATTCAATGCTATGCCAAAATTTGAAAAATTAACTTTACCTAATGAAGGCGAGATAATAACTTTTAATCAAGGAAAACCTAATGTTCCTAATAATCCAATTGTCCCATTTATTAGGGGTGATGGAACTGGAGTTGATATTTGGCCTGCAACTCAAATCGTTCTTGATTCAGCTATTAAAAAAAGCTATGGCGATGGAAGAAAAATTAATTGGTTTAAAGTCTATGCAGGCGATGAAGCTTGTGAACTTTATGGAACATATAACTACCTCCCTCAAGATACTATTGAAGCAATCAAACACTTTGGTGTTGCCATCAAAGGTCCTTTAACGACTCCCATCGGTGGAGGTATTAGATCTCTTAATGTTGCATTAAGACAAATATTTGATCTATATAGCTGTGTTAGACCATGCAAATATTATTCAGGAACTCCAAGCCCTCACAAAAATCCCCAAAATTTAGACGTTATTGTTTATAGAGAAAATACTGAGGATATCTACATGGGAATTGAATGGGAAGCGGAAGATAATAATTGTCTTGAATTAATTAATCACTTAAATAACGTTGTCATACCCAAAAGTAAAAATTTAAAAAATAGATCTATACCCGACGGATCAGGTATTGGAATAAAACCGGTGAGTAAATCTGGTAGCCAAAGGCATATTAGAAAAGCTATTGAACATGCCAAAAGATTATCAGGAGATAAAAGGCATGTGACTCTTGTACATAAAGGGAATATTATGAAATATACAGAAGGTGCATTTAGAGATTGGGGATATGAATTAGCAGTAAATGAATTTAGAGAAGATTGCATTACAGAAAGAGAAAGCTGGATTTTAGATAATATTCAGAAAAATCCAGAAATTACAATTGAAAATAATGCTCGAAAAATTGAACCAGGTTTTGACAAGCTTACAAATAACAAAAAAGCATTCATTTGCGAAGAAATTAAAGAAGTTATTGCATCAATATCAAATTCTCACGGAGATGGAAAATGGAAAGAACTTATTCTTGTTGATGATCGGATAGCTGATAGTATATTTCAACAAATTCAAACTAGACCTCAAGAATATTCAATTCTTGCAACCTTAAATCTCAATGGCGACTATGTTTCTGATGCAGCTGCAGCAATTGTTGGTGGCCTAGGTATGGCTCCTGGTGCAAATATTGGAGATAATGCAGCAATTTTCGAAGCTACGCACGGTACTGCGCCAAAACATGCAGGCTTAAATAAGATTAATCCAGGCTCAGTAATTCTCAGTGGTGTAATGATGCTTGAATATTTTGGTTGGTATGAGGCAGCCAACTTAATTACTAATGGTTTAAGTAAGGCAATAGAGCAAAAAAAAGTCACCTATGATCTAGCACGCTTAATGGAACCAAAAGTAGAACCATTGTCCTGCAGCAGTTTTGCTGAAGAAATTATCGCAAATTTCTAATTTTAAAAATTATTTTTATTTTCAAAAACTTTCCAAATTTTAACTAGTGAATCTTTGGTGCCAATGTTTCCAGGATGAGTAACAATGGGAAGTTTTTCGCCATTTTTTAGATTGCAAGTCACCACTGAAATACCAGTTAAAATCTGCCCTTCAAGATAAACATAATCTGCATTAAGTCCTTTACTAAGAATAAAATTTGTTGTTATTCCACCTTTTGAAATCAAATATCCTATTTCATACTTCAAATCTGCGACTAATTCAGCAATAAAACAAGCCAGTACATTATAAAAATTAAATAGTTCAGAAGCATCTAAAGACATAAATTTTCTTGAAGTAAACAAAACAGGAGTTTTTCCTTTCTCAAAAGAAAATCTAATTTCTTTCAAAAATTTATTTTTAAACAAATTCCTTTGCTTCTGATTATTATCTGATGAAGTAATTTT
Organism: uncultured Prochlorococcus sp.; assembly: GCA_902611225.1. Taxonomy (GTDB): domain Bacteria; phylum Cyanobacteriota; class Cyanobacteriia; order PCC-6307; family Cyanobiaceae; genus Prochlorococcus_A. Next base: position 19,317 of record CACLYZ010000012.1, on the reverse strand, counting down.
AAAGAATTCAAAAACATCTAATTCAACTGGATTGCAATTACTTATCTCTAATAAATTATTCAATTGTATTGTTGAAAGTTCTACATAAGATCCAACAATTATCAGTCCTGGAAGAAAACTCTTTTTTTTATTTCTTATTCTTAAATTAGAGAAAATTATTTCACTCTGAGAGACACCTTTTTTCTCAGAAATTGAACTTATAAAACTTGCTGCAGTTCGAAAAAGGAATTTTTTTTGTTTAATTAATTTTTTAATTACTAAAGAAAATTTTTTTAGTTGAGAATAATTTTCTACATCTACAATTACATGTTTATTATTCTTCAAGTTCTTTAGTGTTTTAAAAACAATATTATTTTCTTCATCATTTAACATTTCGATATCTGACAATAAAAGATTTTGAATATCTTCAAAATTTATTTGCGATTTACTCTTCTGAAATAAAAGATTCTTGACATTACTTGTCTCATATCCAAAAATTTTATCTTTTGCAAAAATTGTTTCACTAATAGGAGTTTTATCAACAAAATGAGATCCATTAATAGTTAATCTTTTACCCTCTATGAAAGCTGGAATATGAAAGGTAGCATCAAAAGGACCTAAGCAACTATTTAGAGCACTTGGCTCTAAAAAGTTATGTCCTCGAAGAGTAGAGTCTCCTCTACTTATAAAAACAATTTCTTCTTCATAGGCTTGAGAAGTAATTACAGTCTTTAGATTTTTGCAAATTTCCTCTATTGTTAATTTCGCATCATTTTCCGATAGTGACCTTGTGTTAGCCAAAATAAAAAATAAATTAGATTTAGATTCAAAACCTTTGCCTAAAGTTGAGCAGTCCCACTTAAGCAGTAATAAACAATCGTGAACAGTTTGAGAGCCTGTGGGATCATCATCTATAACGACAAATTTCATCAGTATTACAAAATTACTTAAGAGATTTTATTTGTATTGAGGCATTTAACCTTTTACTATCATTTGAAGGAATCATAATATTTCTAAATCCATCAACAAAAGAATTTCGGGGACTAGTCCAAGGTTCGAGACATATCATTCTTCTTGGAGGATCACTCCAAATAATGCCTAAATCAAAAGGATATGGATGATTTAAAGTTACCTCTCTTTTAAAAATCTTATCTCGAAAAGAGCTTTTACCGGAAGTATACATAAGTAGATCAACTCCTAAATTAATTTTGTTTAATTCATCCAAAGTATTACTTATAGTATTTCTTTCTTGATCCTGACAATTAAGTGGATTATCAACAAACTCTAAATTTTTGAAATCTGAAATATTAAAATAAGGATGCAAACCAAAATTTATAGGCATAGCAAAATCTGTTTTGTTATGGATTGTAATTTCAAATTCTAAAAAGTTAATTTTTAAGGTAACTTCTATTTTTAGTTCGAAATCAAAAGGATAATATTTTTTGGTTTTTTTAGATGCATTTAAGAATAAGCTTAAAAATTTTTCATTTTCATTGAAGAAGTATTGCCATTGCGAATCCCTAGCAAAACCATGTTGCGGTAATTGTAAATAACCATCGCCAAATACTGAACTAGAGGAATTGAGATTTCCACAAATTGGAAACAAGATTGGAATGCCTCCCCTAATACTTTTTGTCTTGTCCATAAATCTTGTTTCATCGAAATAAAGTATTTCATTACCCTCCGAAACCCAATTTGTGATGACGCCTCCTCTTTCAGGACAAAATTTAATGTAATTATTTTTATTTAATTGAAAGACAAAAATTCCATGGTCCTTATTAGATAATTTGATTTGCACAACTGTTCCTTAGAGAGAATCAACCCAATCCAAAATATGCTGATTAACTAATTCAGGTATCTCATCATGAGGGCAATGTCCTGCATCAAGAATAATTTCTTTTGTATTCTTTGGTGTAAATTTTTTATATAGATTTCTTTTTTTTGGAGTGTTCATCCATGGATCTTTCCCTCCCCAAAGAAGTAATAATGGTGCATTTAGTTTTACGAATAGCTTATCTAACGGCAATCCCTGAGGACCTGATGGATTAAATACACTTCTAAAAACATTAAAAGCTCCGAAATCTAATGAAGGCTTTCTTATTGACTCAACTAAAAAATCATCAACATTTTTTTTATCAACATAAACTTGATTCAAAGTTTTTTTAATATTTTTTGGATTTCTCATATTCTCAAAAATCAAACGTTGAAGAACAATATTTTTCAAAAATATACCGGCAACTGTTTCAATTGAAGTTTGCAAAATATTCTTTTTTATATTTTTTTCTTCACTAAAATATCCTGCAGCATTTAGTAATATCACTCCTGCATTTAGATCATTTAATTCTGCACCAGCTGCTAAGGCTGCATAACCACCTAATGAATTTCCAACAACAATTGTGGGTTTTTTTATTTTCTCTTGTACATAAGCAACAACCTGATCCTTCCATAAAGATCCTGAGTATTCAACATCTTGGGGCTTCGGGCTTTTTCCAAAACCAAGAAGATCCATCGCATGAACTTCATATTTGCTACTCAAAATAGGGATATTGAATCTCCAATGATCCGTAGAGGCCCCGAAACCATGAATTAATAAAATTGCACATTCTTTTGATGTATTCTCAGGCTTAGCAGAAACTGTATGTATTGGGTAATTTAAAAAATTCCAGTCATAATTTACATCAGTACCTATCAGAGCTGACTTTTCCATTCATTGAATATCTTATCTTTACTGATTCTAATAAACTTATTTCTTAAAGAAGACCAACAGGATCAGCTGCAACATCATCTGAAATTTTATTACCATCATTTGGGGGCTTATCTTTTAGAACAATTCTTAAGAGAACAGGTGCAAGAAATGTAGTTCCTATAACCATTAATAAAATAGCTGCTTCAAGAGAAGGAGTTAATAACTTAGCGCTTGTACCTAGCCCAAGGAAAATTAAACCAACCTCACCCCTAGGCATCATACCTAAGCCTACAACTAATCTATTTGTAGGCTTATCACTTGAAAATACCCATCCGGCTGCAATTTTTCCAATTATCGCAACAACTAATAAAAATCCTGCAACTACAAGAGCTGATCTGCTTGTTGGATCAAGTGGATTGATAACTGATAAATCCATTCCGGCTCCAACTAATACAAAGAAAATAGTTGCAAATAAGGAAACTAAAGGTAAAACAGATTGTTGTATTGCATGATTATTTTTAGAACTACTAAGAATCAATCCAGCTGCAAAAGCCCCTAAAGCTGCTTCCAATCCAATGGCTGTTGCCACGAAACAACACAATACAAGTATCACAAAAGAAGCTACCACTACGGCTCCCGGAGCCTTTAATCTATCTAATAACCAATCAAAACCTGGAGCGGCTGTTCTACTTAATGCAATAGCGGCAATAACAAACACTACAGCTGCTGCAACTAATTTAACAATAGGAGCAATTTCCAAACTACCTCCGGCAGCAAGGGCGACTACAACTGCCAGAATGACAATTCCCAAAATATCGTCTAGTACTGCTGCTCCAATAACAATCTGTCCTTCTCTAGTTTTCAAATATCCCAATTCACCGAAAACACTTGCAGTAATTCCTATACTTGTAGCTGTCATAGATGCTCCAGCAAAAACTGCCGGAATTAGATCTACTTGGAAAATAAACATTAATCCAAGAGTTCCGAAGGCAAAAGGTAAAATTACACCAGCCATAGCAACAGTAAAAGCCTGAGCACCTACAGCTACCAATTCCTCTAACTCACTTTCTAATCCTGTTAAAAATAAAAGTGCATATAAACCAAGTGTTGCTACTGCTTGGAGTGAGGGAAAGCTTTCGAAATAAACATCTGGTACTGCTTCCGGAGGAATTGAAGCTAATGAACTAATAACATTTACAAGTCCCTCATTTAGTTCAGTTCCAGCTGAGGGCGGTATCAATAAATGGAATCCTGATGCTCCTATTACAACCCCTGCAAGAAGCTCACCTACAATCGTTGGCAAACTTAGTCTTACTAATACTTCTGCTAATGCTCTTGCTGCTAAAAAGATCAATAAAAATCTTATTACTCCGATCAACGTTTCAGCAACTTCTAAATCATGTGCACTTAATTCAGCAAGTAAAGAGTACATTTAAGTGTAAAAAATAAACTACCTAATTGGAAGATAGTTTATTGAGGGCCCACTTTAAGAAATATGTAAGAAAAAAGCAAAAATACTCAACAAGTGTGGATCTGAAGTTACAACAAAGAAATTTTCTTAAAAATGGCTATTGTCTGTTATATGGCTAATCCAATGAATTCCAACGAACCCTTCGATCTTCGCTTGCCTACACCTGGCTGCTACTTAGATCCTGAGAAAGCTGGCATGGATTCAGATGCTGTTTTTCAAGGAATGACAGCCCACCTTTTCTACACCCTTGGAAAGTTAGCAACCTCTGCAAGTCCTCACGACTTATATATGGCTTTGAGTTACGCAGTTAAAGATAGGCTAATGACAAGATATTTAGCCAGCCAAGAGGTCATAAGAAAAAAACCACAAAAAACTGTAGCTTACTTATCGGCAGAATTTTTAATAGGTCCTCAATTAAGTAATAACCTCCTCAATCTTGGTATAACTCAAGAAGCCGAAGATGCATTAAAAAGATTTGGTATTGAATCTTTATCAACAATACTCGAAGTGGAAGAAGAGCCCGGATTAGGTAATGGTGGTCTTGGTAGGCTTGCTGCATGTTATATGGAATCATTAGCGTCTCTACAAGTACCAGCAGTTGGTTATGGCATTCGCTACGAATTTGGCATATTCAATCAATTAATCAGAGATGGTTGGCAAGTTGAAGTTACTGATAAATGGCTTAAAGGTGGATGGCCTTGGGAACTTCCACAACCTGATGAATCATGTTTTGTTGGCTTTGGAGGAAGAACTGAAAGTTATAGAGACGATAAAGGAAATTACAGATCAAGATGGATACCTTCTGAACATGCAATAGGTGTCCCTCATGATGTTCCAGTCTTAGGGTACAGGGTAAATACATGTGACAGATTAAGATTATGGAGAGCTGATGCAACAGAAAGTTTTGACTTTTATGCTTTCAATATTGGTGATTACTATGGAGCAGTGGAAGAAAAAGTTGCCTCTGAAACTCTTTCAAAAGTTCTATATCCAAATGATGGAACTGACGAAGGTAGGAGATTAAGACTAAAACAGCAACACTTTTTTGTAAGTTGTTCTCTTCAGGATATGTTGAGAAGCCTTGAAAAAAGATCAATAGCAATAACTGAATTCCCTAAACATTGGACAGTCCAATTGAATGATACCCATCCTGCTATTGCAGTTGCAGAATTAATGAGACTTCTTATTGACCAATATCAAATAGGTTGGGATAAAGCTTGGAACATAACAACCTCTTCAGTTGCTTATACAAACCATACATTACTACCAGAAGCTTTAGAAAAATGGGATTTAGGTTTATTTAATGATCTTCTTCCTCGTCATCTAGAAATTATTTATGAAATTAATTGGAGATTTCTACAACAATTAAGACTACGTTATCCTGGTGATGACAAAATCCTTCAAAAACTCTCAATAATTGATGAAGAAGGTTCCAAATCAGTAAGGATGGCTCACTTGGCTACAATTGGAGCACATCACATAAATGGTGTTGCAGCTCTCCACTCAGATCTAATAAAAAGACAACTTCTGCCTGAATTCGCAGCTCTATGGCCTGAAAAATTTACAAATGTAACTAATGGAGTTACTCCAAGGAGATGGGTTGCACTATCTAATCCATCACTATCGAACCTTTTAGAAGAAGAAGTTGGTCCAAACTGGATCACAAATATGGACCTTCTTAAGAAGTTAGAAGAAAAAAAAGATGACAACAATTTTTTGCAAAAATTTGAAGAAACTAAACTAAATGGCAAAAGAAAATTATCCAACTTTATCCATTCAAAAACTGGAATTCTGGTGGATCCATCAAGTTTATTTGATGTTCAAGTAAAAAGAATTCATCAATATAAAAGGCAGCATTTAAATGCCCTACAAATTATTGCTCAATATTTAAGAATCAAAAATGGTACAAACAAGTATGCAGTCCCCAGAACAATAATATTCGGAGGTAAAGCTGCACCAGGTTACTTTATGGCAAAGCTAATGATTAGATTCATTAATGGTATTGCTGATGTAGTTAATTCTGATCCAGATATGGATGGTTTATTAAGAGTTGTTTTTCTGCCAGACTATAACGTTAAACTTGGTGAAATAGTTTATCCTGCAACGGATCTTTCAGAACAAATCTCAACTGCTGGAAAAGAAGCATCTGGAACTGGAAATATGAAATTTGCCATGAATGGAGCGTTAACGATTGGAACCTTAGATGGAGCAAATGTGGAATTAAGAGATCTTGTAAAAAAAGAGAATTTCTTTCTTTTTGGTAAAACTGAAAGCCAAATTATGGACTTAAAAAACAATAACTACTCTCCCAAAACTTTTATTGATCAATGTCCAGAGCTCAAAGAGGTTATACGCCTAATTGAAATTGGCCACTTTAGCAATGGGGATAAAGAATTATTTAAACCTTTATTAAATAGCCTTACAGGGCATGACCCATTTTTTGTTATGGCTGACTTTGAAGATTACCTAAATAAACAGGATGTGGTTAGTGAATACTGGAATAATAAAAAATCTTGGAATAAAATGGCTTTATTAAATACTGCTAGATCAGGATATTTTTCATCAGATAGATCTATAAGAGAGTACTGTAAATCTATTTGGAAGGTATCTCCAATGCCTGTTGAAATTACTTGCGATGTTGAAGAATTAACTAATTAATATTTTTCTTATCTGGTGAATCTGGGGTTTGGTGAAATAGTCTATTCAAAATTAATCTATCCATATTTAAAGGGTCTGGTGCTAATTCATTTGCAAGTTCTTTAAATTTTGATTCAATATTGTTTGGGATTTTTGTTTCAAATATTCTTTCCATTAATGCTTCAATTGAATATAAATAGGCATTAACACTTTCCAGTTCATCTAAAGCCTCAGTAATTTCTTTATCAGAAATATAGTTTTCTTTTGAACTGTTATCTTCATTGGATTCTCTTTCAGATAATTCTCTCTGCAAATCATCGGTAATCTTAGTACAAAGAGTCCTGAAAGATTGAATAGATGCCCAATTCAATTCTTGTTGCTGCTTAAAAGTAGGAAATTCTCTGATTAGACGATCATGCTCTTTATAAAATCTCTGACAATCAGAGCATTGACATGGTTCTTCAGCCAAAAGAAAAAATAATTCTCTTTATATCATCTCACTATTTGGGCAAAATTGTAGGGCCGTCCAATAATTCGTCATTTTCATCGAGTGAATCTGGACTATCTGGCAAAGGTATCTCAATACTAGTAACCAAATTAATAACATCTCTTAGTCTCATAGAATCAGCAAACCATCCCATTGCTTGCTCGGCATCACCTCTTTTTTCAGCATCATTTGCCTGATCTTCGTGAGCTTCCGCCAAAAGAGCAAGCCAGCAAAGGCATCGCGCCTGAACTATTGAAAGATCTAAATCATTAGGTTGGGATTTAGAAATGCGTTCATGCTCTTGTTGAATTAAGAGTTTTAAACGCATATCATGCAACTTAGCCATAAAAGATTTATTACTATCTATACGCTAGCTAGAGAGTAGCAAGTTTGCACACATACTACATATAGTTTTTTATTTTTACGGGACTGGCGGGAGTCGAACCCACGACCTACGGTTTAGGAAACCGTTGCTCTATCCTGCTGAGCTACAGCCCCAATAGATGATTTTTGGAGTATTAAGCATTATGCTAAATGAAAGCAGGAGAGGCAATCGCAAGAAAGTTTTATTTTGGAAACAAAATAAAACTTTCTTGAGGAAAGTCCGGGCTCCCATATGGTCAAGCTTGCTGGGTAATTCCCAGTACGGGCAACCGTGAGGATAGTGCCACAGAAACATACCGCCTAATACTTGATGTATGGCAAGGGTGCAAAGGTGTGGTAAGAGCGCACCAGCAACATTGAGAAGTGTTGGCTAGGTAAACCCCGGCTGGGAGCAAGGCTTAGTAGATTTATGGCCATTAAACAATCTACTTTTAAGCGCCGCTTGAGACTATGAAGTAATTCTAGTCCTAGATAGATGATTGCCCATCTTATAATTTTAAGATGAACAGAACCCGGCTTATGACCTGCTTTCTAATTATTGTGATTTTTCAAATTAAATGACAAATATAATTAACGCAAAGAGGATTAATCAAATAACTACTTTTTTAAAATCTTTAAATATTAAATCAAAAAGATTTTCTGAAATAATTACAACTGAAAATATTTCTATTATTCAAGATTTTAATCAAGCATTTATCCACTCCTCGGAGGACAAAATATTGAATTATGAAAAACTAGAATTTTTCGGAGATGCAGTCCTCAGATTAGCGGCTTCTAATTTTATTGAAAAAAAATATCCTCAAATGAGTGTAGGAGAAAGATCAGAGCTAAGAGCGCAAATTGTAAGTGATGAATGGTTAACTAAATTAGGGGGAAAAATTAATATAGAAAAATTAATAATTAAAGGACCTAAAGCTCTTGGTGATGAAAATTCAAAAAATACAATTATTGGTGAAGCTACAGAAGCTTTAATAGGAGCTGTTTACAAGTGCTTTAATTCTATTCAGGAAGTAAATCTTTGGTTAGATGATCTTTGGGAAAAAGATTCAGAAATTTTTTTAAAAGCTCCATATAAATTCAAATCTAAAACAGTATTGCAAGAGTGGTGTCAAAGTAAAGGTTTTGATTTACCAGTCTATAAAATAATTGAAGTCTCAAAGAAAAATGGGGACCCTAAAAGATTTTCTTGCGATTTATTTATCGAAGGATCAAAAGAATCATCTGCATTTGGCAAGTCCCATAAAGATGCAGAAACAAATGCAGCTAGAGTTTTGATAGAAAAATTTATTACTATAGGTAAAATTTAATTTTTATACTATTTCTAAATTGGTTAGCTGAAAAGTTATGAGTTTATCCCAATTACCTCCTTCAAACAGAACCGCTGCTCTCTTTTTTGTAACTCTTTGTACAAACCCTTTGTATCCTCTATAGATAGAATTGATGTCTTTTACAACAACAAAAGATCCAGGGAGTATGGGTTTAGTAGATAATTCCATAAAACACTCTTTTTAATACAATATATGATAAATAAAAATGAATGGTTAACTGTTGGATTAATAACATCATGTCATGGAATTAATGGACAGGTAAAGGTTAAATCTCTAAGTGATTTTGAAGAAAGATTTATAAAACCGGGAATTAGATGGTTGCAAAAAGAAAATGAACCCCCTTCAAAAATAGAACTTATATCTGGTTTCAAACAGCCTGGTAAAGAAACCTTCATAGTTAAATTCCAAGGAATAATTACAAGAAATCATGCAGAGCAACTAAAAAAATCTAAAATTCTTGTAAAAGCCGATATATTACCCAAATTACAAAAGGAAGAATTTCACTTGTTAGAACTTCTAAATCTCGAGGTAAAGACTTTAGAAAATGGTGAATTAAAAAAAATTGGGAAAGTTATCAATTTAGAAAACGAGAAAAATAATTTACTTGTTATTGAACTATTTATAAATCAAAAAAAAGTTCTCGTACCTTTCGTTAAAGAAATAGTCCCATTAGTTGATATAAAAAATAATTTTCTAATCATACATCCTCCAAATGGACTTTTAGATCTATAAATTAAAAAATAAAAATATGTAAGAAACTCATTATTCAACAGTTACACTTTTAGCTAAATTTCTTGGTTGATCCACGTCAAGTCCCCTATGAGCTGCAATATGGTAACTCAATAATTGTAAAGGCAATATATTAAGTAAAGGTGAAATCCATTCATTAGAGAAAGGAACTTTCATTAAATAATCAAAGATTTCAGTTCCATTACATTCAGGAGCAATCCCAATCAAATATGAATCTCTAGCTTTTGCTTCTTGAGCATTGCTTATAACTTTATCAAAAACCTCACCAGGGGAAGCAATAGAAATTACAGGTACTTTTTTATCTAACAAAGCTATTGGACCATGTTTCATTTCACCAGCAGGGTATCCAGCTGCATGAATATAACTAATTTCTTTAAGTTTTAAAGCGCCTTCAAGGGCAATAGGATAATTTATTCCTCTTCCTAAAAAAATAACATCTTTAATATTAAAAAAGTCATGTGCTAGCTTTTCTGAGGATTTATTATGTTTCTCTAAAAGATCTTCCAGTAATGGCGGAAGTTTTATAAGTTCGTTTATTAATTTACCTATTTCATCAGGACTCTGGTTACCTTTGATTTGAGCAAATTTTATAGCTAATCCATAAAAAGAAAGTAATTGAGCAAAAAAAGTTTTTGTTGCTGCAACTCCAACTTCTATTCCTGCACAAATATCAATTATATTTGAGACCTGCCTACCTATGGAACTCTCTTTTCTATTTGTTATTGCAATAAGATTAGGTTTAAATTTTTCATTTCCAATTGAAGAACGTCTTTTAATTTCCATATCGATAGCAGCAATTGTATCGGCAGTTTCTCCGGATTGACTGACTCCAATAGTTAATGTATTTGGCAATAATGGAGGTGGTGAATAGCGAAATTCGCTTGCATAAAAGACATTTGTAGGGATACCTGAAAATTGTTCTAGTAAAAAGCTGCCCACCATTGCAGCATGTTTACTTGTACCACAAGCGATAATTTCAATTCTTTCAATTGATTCAAAAAACTCTGTATCAAATGGATAGTTTATTTGATATTGACCACTATCTGAGTTTTTAATTAAAAAATTTTCCAACCAGTTTTTTGCAGTCTGTGGCTGGTCATATATCTCTTTCAACATATAGTGTTTGAAATTAAACTTATCTATTATTTGCTCTGAGACTTTTAAAGAAACTGGATTTCTATATTGTCTTTCGTTGCTTGAGTCATATATTTCAATTCCAAGCGGAGTCAACAAAGCTATTTCTTCATCCTCCATAGGCAAAATAATATTCGTAAAGTTTGCAATGGCGGGAGTATCACTAGCACAAATAAATTCTCCTTCACCCAAACCAATAATCAAGGGCGCTTGTCTTCTTGCAACTACCAAAGAGCTTGGAGAACCAGACCATATAACTGCTAAAGCATAAGATCCTTCTAAATCCGACAATACATTTCTCACAGCTACTAATAATGTTGACCCATTATTCTCAAGATTAAGTTTACTTAATGTATTTAACTCTCTTTGAATTAGATGGGGTATTACCTCCGTATCTGTATCAGAATTAAAAATAACGCCCTCTTCCTCTAATTTTTTTTTTAAATCTTGGAAATTTTCAATAATGCCATTTTGAACAACTGCTATATTTCCTGAACTATCGGTATGAGGATGTGCATTTTTAACCTCAGGTTTTCCATGTGTTGCCCATCTGGTATGTCCTATACCCACAGTTCCAGGAATATTATGATCGTTAAGATTACTTATTAAATTCTTTAGTTTTCCCTCTGCTTTATTACAAGAAATAGAATTATTTTCGGAATTGATTATTGCAATACCCGCAGAATCATAACCTCTGTATTCAAGTTTTTCTAAACCATTAATTAATAATGGTAAAGCTTTTTTGTATCCTGTTACAGCAACTATTCCACACATACAATATTTTTTTTTCAATTATATTGAAAAAAAATGCGTATTTACCAAAACATGGACTCTCTTAAAACTGCACTATAAAAATTAATATGCTAAACCCATACTCCTAGAAGTCTCATCTCCTAAATAAACACGAATACTTAAGAAATCTGTAGGACATGCCGTTTCACATCTTTTGCAACCTACACAATCTTCTGTTCTTGGAGATGAAGCTATTTGGCCAGCTTTACAGCCGTCCCAGGGAACCATTTCTAGAACATCAAGTGGGCAAGCCCTTACACATTGGGTACAACCAATGCAAGTGTCATAAATTTTAACTGCGTGTGACATGTAAAAATTGTCTTTTGAACCTCGTTTTATAATACTATTGTCTTACAAAGAAATTAAAAAAATTAAGATATGCTTCACTCTTGTTAACTCTAGGGCATAAAATCATATAGATAATTAGTAATTTCCATAAACTATGTCACAAGAAATCCTTGAAAAAGTCTGTTCTATTGTTTCAGAACAATTAAGCGTTGAAGCAGGAGAAGTCAAATCAGATTCAAATTTCCAAAATGATTTAGGTGCAGATTCTCTAGATACTGTTGAATTAGTAATGGCTCTTGAAGAAGCATTTGATATTGAAATTCCTGATGAAGCAGCTGAAGGAATAGCAACTGTTGGCGATGCAGTAAAATTCATCGAAGAAAAAAAAGGTTAGTATAGGATGCCAAATTTCCATCGAGTTGTTATTACTGGTATCGGAGCAGTAACTCCAATTGGTAATAACATTGATGAATATTTAGTCGGTCTTCAAACAGGTACTAATGGGGTTTCAGATATTACTCTCTTTGATCCTGAGCAACATCCATGCAAATTTGCTGCAGAAGTAAAAAATCTTCAATCTGAAAATTTTATTGAAGCTAAAGAATCCAAAAGATGGGATCGTTTTTCCCAGTTTGGCGTTATTGCTGCAAAGCAAGCCTTTAGTGATTCTGGACTTGAAATTACTGAAGCTAATGCATCAAGAATTGGAGTGATTATAGGTTCTGGGGTTGGAGGCTTGCTAACTATGGAAAGTCAAGCTCAAATATTGAGTCAAAAAGGACCTAAAAGAGTAAGTCCATTTACAGTTCCAATGATGATTCCAAACATGGCAACTGGATTGGCTGCCATCGCTTTGGGAGCAAAAGGACCAAGTTCCTCTGTTTCAACCGCTTGCGCTGCCGGTTCAAATGCAATTGGTGATTCTTTTAGATTACTTCAACTTGGAAAGGCAGATGCAATGATCTGTGGAGGAGCAGAAGCAAGTATTACGCCTCTAGGAGTAGCTGGTTTTGCTAGTGCCAAAGCTCTTTCTTTTAGAAATGACAATCCTCAAACTGCTAGCAGACCTTTTGATGCAGAAAGAGATGGATTTGTTATAGGAGAGGGATCTGGAATTCTTGTTTTAGAGACTTTAGAAAATGCACAAAAAAGGAATGCGAGAATTTATGCAGAAATTATTGGATATGGAACAACATGTGATGCTCATCATATTACAGCTCCATCTCCAGGCGGAGTTGGCGGTGCCGCAGCTATCAAATTAGCGATTGAAGACGCCTGTCTTAGCCTTGAAAAAGTTGATTACATAAATGCCCATGGGACAAGTACATCAGCTAACGATAAAAATGAAACTTCTGCAATTAAATCTATTTTTAGAGACAGATCTTACCTCATTCCTGTAAGCTCTACTAAGTCGATGACTGGTCATCTCCTAGGAGGCTCAGGAGGTATCGAAGCTATTGCTTGTATACTTTCTTTGACACATAATTTTATCCCTCCTACAATTAACTACGTCAATCCAGATCCTGATTGTGATCTTGATTATGTACCAAATAATGCGAGAGATGCTCAAGTAGGAGTTGCTCTTTCTAATTCTTTCGGCTTTGGTGGTCACAATGTTTGCCTTGCTTTCAGCAAAATGAATTAAAGACAACCAATTCTGTATTTCAAACTTAACTTATTTTAAAACAATGGTCGCTGCATCTGTTTCATTAGAATCACTTTGTGTAAATAGTATAAGAATGCTTGCTGTAGATGCAGTAAATAAATCTAATAGTGGACATCCGGGACTGCCAATGGGGTGTGCTCCAATGGGTTATGCATTATGGCAAAACATTCTTAATCACAACCCCAATAACCCAAAATGGTTCAATAGAGACCGTTTTGTATTATCAGCTGGTCATGGCTGTATGCTGTTATATTCTTTGCTTCATTTAACAGGATACAAATCAGTTTCTATAGAAGATATTAAAGAATTTAGACAATGGGGATCAAAAACTCCCGGACATCCAGAAACATTCGAAACTGAAGGTGTTGAGGTTACAGCTGGTCCTCTTGGAGCTGGTATTTCAAATGCAGTTGGTTTAGCAATAGCTGAAACTCACTTGGCAGCTAAATTTAATAAGCCTGATTGCAATATCGTTGATCACTATACATACGTAATAATGGGTGACGGCTGTAATCAAGAAGGTATTGCATCAGAGGCCTGCTCATTAGCTGGTCACCTTAAGCTTGGAAAATTAATTGCACTCTATGACGATAATCAAATTACAATTGATGGGCGAACCGACGTTTCTTTCACCGAAGATGTTTTAAAAAGATACGAAGCTTACGGATGGCATGTACAACATGTTGAAGATGGGAATCATGATGTTAAAGGAATAACTGAAGCTATCGAAAAAGCAAAATTAATTACAGACAAACCTTCAATTATTAAAATTTCTACAACCATAGGTTATGGTTCTCCAAATAAATCAGATACTGCTGGAATTCATGGAGCAGCTGTTGGAGAAGAAGAAGCTGCATTAACTAGAGAGTTTCTTAACTGGGAATATCCTCCATTTGAAATACCAGATGAAGTATATGCGCATTTTAGAAAATCAATAAACAAAGGCGAAAACTTAGAGAAAGAATGGGATTCTAAATTTGATGAATATCAAAAAAAATATCCTTCTGAAGGAGCCGAGTTAAACAGAATGTTAAAAGGCCAATTACCTGAAAATTGGGACTCAGATCTTCCTTCTTATACACCTGATGATAAAGGATTAGCCACCAGAAAGCATTCACAAATATGTTTAGGTGCACTAGGTCCTAACCTACCTGAATTAATTGGTGGATCCGCAGATTTAACTCACTCTAACTACACAGACATCAAAGGAGAAACCGGGTCATTTCAGCCTCATAGTCCTGAAAAAAGATATTTACACTTTGGTGTAAGAGAGCATGCAATGGCAGCTGTACTTAATGGCATTGCGTATCACAATAGTGGTCTTATTCCTTATGGTGGAACCTTCCTTGTTTTCGCCGATTATATGAGAGGTTCAATGAGGCTTTCGGCACTCAGCGAATTGGGAGTAATCTATGTCTTAACTCACGATTCAATTGGTGTAGGAGAAGACGGTCCAACACATCAACCTATTGAAACTATCCCTTCACTTCGTGCCATGCCTAACATGCTAGTTTTCAGACCTGGAGATGGAAATGAAACAAGTGGAGCTTATAAACTTGCTATTCAAAATAGAAAAAGACCTTCTGCCCTGTGTTTAAGTAGACAAGGTATGCCAAATCAAGAAAATACCTCGATCGACAAAGTTGCCCTTGGAGGATATATAGTTTCGGATTGCGAAGGTACTCCAGATCTAATATTTATTGGTACTGGAAGCGAACTAAATCTTTGCATTGAAGCAAGTAAGGAAATTTCAAGCCTAGGTAAAAAAATTAGAGTTGTTTCTATGCCTTGTGTAGAACTTTTCGAAGAGCAAGAAGAATCTTACAAAGAAAGTGTTCTTCCTAGTCGTGTGAAAAAGAGAGTTGTAGTAGAAGCTGCCCATTCATTTGGTTGGCATAAATATACAGGTTTTGATGGTATTTGTATCACTATGGATAGGTTTGGTGCATCAGCACCAGGTGGAGAATGTATGAAAAATTTTGGATTTACAGTCGAAAACGTAGTTAATAAAACGAAGGAAATTCTTTAACTTGTAATTGATAACTAGACTGAAGTATTACATTCTTCAAGTTTATCTTTTAGCTGATCTAGAGATTCATCTGAAATCTTTGAATTCATTGGACAATGTTTTGGGCCACACATTGAACAAAACTCAGCCTTTTTAAAGATCTCTTCAGGGAGTGTCTCATCATGGTACTGCTTTGCCCTTTCTGGATCTAATGAAAGTTCGAATTGTTTATTCCAATCGAAGTTATACCTTGCATGACTAAGTTGATCATCTCGATCCCGAGCACCAGCTCTATGTCTTGCTATATCAGCAGCGTGAGCAGCTATTTTATATGCAATTAATCCTTCTCGTACATCTTCTGCATTTGGAAGTCCTAGGTGTTCTTTTGGGGTGACATAACATAGCATAGAAGTTCCATACCACCCTGCCATTGCGGCACCAATGGCACTTGATATATGGTCATAACCAGGAGAAATATCTGTGACTAATGGACCAAGTACATAAAAGGGGGCCTCTGAACATTCTTCCATTTGCTTTCTTACATTAAACTCAATTTGATCCATAGGTACATGCCCAGGACCTTCAACCATTACTTGAACATTGTGTTCCCATGCTCTTCTAGTAAGCTCTCCTAAGGTCTTCAATTCAGCTAGCTGAGCATCATCAGAAGCATCATGCAAACATCCAGGCCTTAGTGAATCTCCTAGAGAAAAAGTACAATCATATTTCTTGAAAATCTCACAGATATCATCAAACCTTGTATAAAGAGGATTTTGTTTAAAATGATGTAACATCCATTGGGCTAAAATACCTCCCCCTCTACTGACAATTCCAGTAATTCTTCCTTTAACTTTTGGCAAATGCTCTATTAATAGACCAGCATGAATAGTTTGATAATCTACGCCCTGCTGACAATGTTTTTCAATAATATGAAGAAAATCGTCTTCTGTTAGTCTATCTATTGAACCATGAACACTTTCTAAAGCTTGATAAACAGGAACAGTTCCTATGGGAACAGGAGATTCTTGAATAATTGCTTGTCGGACTTCATCTAAATTAACTCCTCCTGTAGAAAGATCCATAACCGTATCAGCACCATATTTAACAGCAAGTTTGAGCTTTTCTACTTCTTCATTGATATCACTTGCATTAGGGGAAGCACCAATATTGGCATTAACTTTGCATCTAGAAGCAATACCTATAGACATTGGCTCAAGATTCAAATGATTAATATTAGCTGGAATAATTAATCTTCCTCTTGCCACTTCCTCCATTATTAAAGAAGAAGGTAGATTCTCTTTTTTAGCAACAAAATCCATTTCTTCAGTGATATATCCATTTCTCGCAAAGTTCATCTGAGTTACATTTTCTTTCCCAAGGCGAGGCTTAATCCAAGAACTTCTCATAATTTCTTAATTTTTAAAAGTGTTATTACTAAAGTTTGATCAAATCTCCACTTCCCTGCATCGAAATTAATGATTCAGGTTCAAAGGGTATGATCTCAGCTAAGTTAGAATTCTTAGCACCCCTAGTATTAATATTATTAATAGCTCTTTTCTAAAAAATAGTCATCTCATGTTGAGTAAAAATAAATAAAATGATTTTATTTAGCTTTTTTATAAGACTTTATCTTTTTTAGAATATTTTTTCTATCCAATTGTCTGCTTATACCCTTCTCCGAAATAAGTACAACCCCCATTACCCCAATAGGTAAATAAAAAATCTTCCTAGAATTGCCTCTAAATATCACTCCAACAGCAGATATGAGAATCATGAAAGGAGCCACAAAAGATAAAATAAATCTTTTATTAATATTCATTTACCAATTGTATTAATTTTGTCATTGTTTAATTTTACTATGGATTCTGTTATCACTTTAATTCCAACAGCAATAGCTCTTTCATCTGGATCAAATTTAGAACTATGAAGCGGCGCACATCCATTTGAACTCGAAACGCCAAGCCTAAACATAGCTCCTGGAATGTCTTTTAAAAATTCGGCGAAATCCTCAGCTCCTAATGATGGTTTTTGTAATTCGATAACATTTTCTTGACCCAAAACCTTAATTCCCGAATCTCTGAGGACTCTATTTATTTCAGAATTATTATTAACTGCCGGAGTGATTTCTCTAAATATTACTTTTGCTTCAGCTCCGCAATTATTAGCTAATGAAGTGATATTTTCATTGAGCCAATTACCAATATTTTTAAATAGTTTACGATTGGTGCATCTAACCGTACCAATTAAATTAACCTTTTCAGCAAGAACATTGAATGCATTGCCGCCATTAATTTTCCCAAAGGTTATTACTACAGGATCTAGAGGATCTAACTTACGTGTTATTGATTCTTGAATTCCTGATATCACTTTAGAGGCCGCCCAAATAGCATCAATCCCTTCATAAGGTCGAGCACCATGCCCTGATTTTCCTTTAATCTCTACCTTAAGTTCTCCCGCAGCTGCAGTTAAACTCCCCTCTTTAATGCCGATAGTCCCTACGGATAAATCTGGGTAGACATGGACTCCCAAAATATGGGTCATACCATTAATTGCACCATCCTTAATCATCCATCTAGCTCCGCTCGCAATTTCTTCAGCGGGCTGAAAAATTATCCGAGTCCCAAAATTTAGTTTTAAATCCTTAATAATTTTTGCCACCCCCAATCCAATCGAAATATGCAAATCGTGACCACAGGCATGCATAACACCATCTACTTTTGAAGAAAAACTTAATTTGGTTTCCTCAAATATTGGCAAAGCATCCATATCTACTCTTAAACCTATAATGCCCTTATCTAAGGGCCCAAAATCAGCTACGACTCCGGTCCTGCCAATAGATTCTCTAACATTCCAACCAATATTTTTTAAAAAACCACTTATCAAAATCGCCGTTTGATTTTCAAGTCCGCTTAATTCAGGATGTGCATGGATATGTCTTCTTAAGTTAATTAATTCATCATTAAACGAATCAATTTTTTTATAAAACTGATCTCTATTCATCACTTATTTTAAATCGATAAAGTTCATTAAATTTCTAATTGGTTGTGGAGGCCATCTTCTTATTTTTTTCAACCACTCTTCATCACTATATCTAGGATCTAATTCGGTTACCGCTATCCAATTACTCTCTGCTTTTCCAGATTCGCCCTTAGACCAATTCAAAGCTGTTAAAGCTGCCCTAGCATCAGCAAAAGTTGGATAACGTCTAATTAATTTTTTTAATTCTTTTTCAGATTCATCAATGTTCCCCAACTGAAAATCTGCTAACGCCATACTCGATCTTGCCATCGCAAATCCTGGATTATATAAAGCAGCTTTTGAAAATAAATCTCTAGCTTTTTCCCAATGTGATGTAGATCCTTCTACATTAGCCAAATTATATAAGGCAGAAAAATTTTTACTATCTTGCGAAATAACGAACATATAATCTTTTTTCGCTTGCGACCATAGACCCAATGCTTCCTCTGCTATCCCCCTATTAATGTAGGGATCTATTTCAGTAGGATTCAGACTTATTGACTTATTTTGGTCATCTATTGATCCCTTTAGATCTCCTGTAACAAGTCTTACATTTCCTCTATTGCTTAAACCCGCAGCATCATCGGGATAAGAATCGAGATATTGATTCCATTCTTGTAAAGCGAGATTAAATTTTCCGCTTGAACTTAAATCTAATGCATTTTTAAACAAATCCTCCCTCAAAGATA
>CACLYZ010000011.1:0-32997 GCA_902611225.1 uncultured Prochlorococcus sp. | reverse complement strand
AAGTTAACATCATTAGACCAAAATTTAGACATTAATTTTAATGATGGAAAAGGTGATAAAACTCCGGATTTAGTTATATGGAATGTTCTTAATTTCCAATCAGAAGATCTTATAAGGTTAGAATTATTGAAATTAAGAGAAAGATATGATTCGTCAAAGTTTCTTATAATTCTCTCTGGCGAACTTGTTTACGAAGCAAATACCACTCCATCGTTAAATGCTGAAGGTTTTCTTTTAAATCCCAGTGCAGAAAAAGTTCTTGAATCTATTGATACCATTTTAAATGGAGGAAGGGTATTTGATATCGAAAATAATTCCCAAGTTCAATTAAACAAAAATAAGCCTCTCTCTTTTAGTCAAAAAATTCTAACTTCAGGTCTTAAACAAATAGATTCTGAAATTAATTATATATTCAAATATGTCAACTCTGATTCAACACCAGAATTTTATAAGTTCATTTTAAAAGGAAGGTTAAGAGAACTTATTACTGCAAAATCTTTTCTAATTTTTTTATGGGGTAATTCACTAGAACTTTATACAGAGGCAATTTACACTGAAAATAAAATTAATCTTGAAAATAAGAACACTATATTCATTAAAGATAAAAACACTACTGAAATATGGAATTTAATTTTAGATAGACTAAAAGAAAGGTATAGCTCAACTAACTTACATGTTGAATTCAATAATTCATCAATAATTCTTTCTGGGATAAAGAAAGAATTCATTTCACGACTAATTTGCAAAATGTTAGATGAGTTAGATAATTTAGTAAAAAATATTAAGGAAAACTATAAGGAGAAAGATTTTAAAGATGATTTAAATTCTCTTATAAAAGAACTTAAAGTTAATACAATTTCAAAAATCACAGACAGCTATTTTCGATTGAGAAAAGGAAGCGAATCTATTTCAATAAATGATTTTATTTATAGTGAGGTAAGTTGTGAAGAGATAGATAGAGAATCACATGAATCAATAATGTTTATTGAGCCAATTATTAAAAATGAAGCTCTTGACTATGATGGAAAATTACTCCCTCTATATGAAACAGAATCGTTTTTGATCCTAGAAAATATCATTTCGAATTGGACAATAAGGAACTGTAATTTATTAGCTTCTGAAATCTTTAATATTTGTTCTTCTTGGCCTGAATTAAGAACTGTACTTATAAATCCCGAATTACAATCAACAAGAAATTTTGAAAGATTTAGAAATAATATTAATAACTACAATCGTTGGCATGAATATATTTATATGCCTATCTACTTGTATGAGAGTAAACGAGAATATATTGATATTATCGATAAAAAATTTACCCGTTACTTTAAAAATGAAAATAGGGAGAAAGAATTAGAGAATCTAGAATGGCTACAAAAACAAGTTACATTGTTAGTTGAGATAAGAGATGCCGTAGCACCGCAGTTAGAATTTGCTGTAAAATATATCGGTAATCTTTTTGTAACTTTCCTTACAAAGGTCGTTGGCAAAGCTATCGGTTTAGTTGGGAAAGGAATCCTTCAAGGATTAGGAAGATCAAGTTCAAAGTAAGTTTTTAAACTTTAATGAAAATAATTCAATGGATCCTAATAGCATTAATTTTCTTAAGTCCATATAAAGCAAATGCCTCTAGAGATTCTGATAGTTACGATGGCAACATCTTTCCTATATACGCAGGGAATGGGTCTTTAGTTCCTCCCCAGACAACTCTTAAGGAATCATTAAAAAATAAAAGATTGGCAGTTTTATTTTTTTATCTTGACGATAGCTCAGATAGTAAAGCTATGGCTCCGATAATATCTGGTTTAGATTTGATATGGAGAAATAATATAGATATTATTGCTCTAACTACAGATGAATTACAGGCTAAAGAAAAGTCTGATCTTAGAAATCAACCTAATTATTATTGGAACGGATTAATTCCACAAACCATTATTTTAAATAGTGATGGCGAAGTTAAATATGATAAAAATGGAATGATTAATATCTATGAATTAAACAAAGTTATAGGAGAACTAAAAGGAATTGATATAGAAGATACGACATTTTCTCTAGAAAGTTTTAATGAATACAACAGTATCATTTCTGAAAAAAAAGATAAAAACAAAAATTAATTAAAAAATGATATTAATAAATATCCTCTTAGTTCTTTTAATTTTTTTAATTCTTTCAGATTTATTTATTAAAAACTCACCCAAATCAAAGTTAAATCTTGTACCTATAAATTATAAAATCAAAAAAAAGGATGGTTTAAACGAATTAATTATTGATTTAAAAATAACTAATAAAAGTAAAACCAAAGAGACGATGGTATCTAGTATAAATTTTGAATTGGATTTTTTTAAAAGTAAAGGTAACGAATATTGCCAAGATTTTAATTATCAAGAAGATATTTATATATATGAAAATAATAATATTAAGAATTTAAATAATTACTGGCCAACAACAATTATCAAGTCAAATGCAGAATTATTTGTAAGAATCATATATAGATTTAGCAATAATAATTTTAGAAAAAAAATAAAATATCTATGGTTAAAAATATATTGGGAGAACTATGGACATTTTGGCATTTCAACTAATAAGGATTGTTTGTTAATTAATTTAGATGGTCAAAAACATAGGTCGAAAGAAGTTATTGAAATTCCAATAAATAATAAATATAAAGCTTTTGCTATTAAAACTGATTTACTTGGTTGCTTTGATAATCCAGTAAATACTGTGATCAAATACTGCAAAGGAATTGTAGAAAAAAATGATATTTTAACCATCGGTGAGAGTCCGCTAGCGATTATGCAAAATAGATATATTTCCCCTCAAAATTTAGAATATAGTTTATTTTCGAAAGCTTTATGTTATTTTTTTCACCCTACAAGCAGTCTCGCAACAGCTTGCGGCATGCAATTATTAATAAATAGAGTTGGAGTCACAAGAATAACCTTTGCACTAATTGTTGGATTTCTCCTCAAATTAGTTGGTATTAAAGGTATGTTTTATAGGTTAACTGGTTCAGAATCATCCCTCATAGATGATATAAGCGGTACAGTGACACCTTACGACAAGAGTATAGTTATGGGTCCTCTCAATGCGGATTTATTTTGTAAAGAGGTCTCGAACTATCTAAATATAGATGTTGCTGTTGTCGATGTTAATGATCTTGGAGGTGTGAAAGTCTTAGCTAGTTCAAATAAAAAAGTAAATAAAATACTCAAAAGAAACTTAATATCTAATCCAGCTGGCAATGGAGATGAAAAAACCCCTATAGTATTAATAAGAGAAAAAAAGTAAATGAAAAAAGATACCTCTTATTCTTTTCAATCTAAAAAAGGCATAGAAGTAACTTTTGAAGAACTACATATAAGGCACATTAATCTTTTAATAGATATTAAAAATAAGGAATTGAATAATTGGTTTTTAAAAATGGCAATTATAAATACCTTTGATGACTTAAAAATTTTTTTAAATAATCTTAAGAAAAATAAAAAAAAATGCATAATCGCTATATATGGAAACGAAATTATTGGTTATTTGAATATTTTTCCTTTAAATAAAAAGGAGACTTGCTTAAAAATATCTAAGCCCAATTTGATTAACAACAAGTGTTCTTTAACGGATAAACAAGTAACTTTAGGATTGATAAAAAAATCTATCTCAATAAAAGAAATCAAAACTTCAAGTTGGATAATTAACGCTGATATAAATAATGTTGACCTCATATCAACCTCAAGAGAATTAGGCTTTCAACCTTTAGGAGAGATAATCCTTTGGGATGGTACTGATCTAAATAAATCTATGAAGCAAAATTCCAATGCTTATGCATTAATTAATGAATTCCAAAACATTAATAAAAAAAATATATTAAAGATAGTTAATTTCATAAGATCGAATCAATCTCCCTTAATAAGAAATATTTTAGATTTTGATCAAGACGACATTCTTAAAAGAAATAACTCTAAAAGTGGTGCCTTAATATATGAAAATTCAATCTTATGTACAATTTTAAAAGATATAAATTATCAAAACGAAGAAATTTATACATTAACTATAAGTAGATATTGGGATAAAAGATTCAATTCTATTTTAAAAGAATTTATAAAAAGATTTTTTAAAAAATCACCTGTTTCATATTTAAAAACCTATAAAGAAAATTCTCAATTAAATCTTTTTCTCGAAGAATGTAATCTCAAAGAAAAAAATCAAGAAATAATTCTTATCAGGAACACAATAGTTAAGAATGAAGCTAAACAAGTAAATATAATAAATCAATCTTTGGAATCAATCTTTGAAAAATTAAGTCCACAAGGTAATCCATATCCATCTCCTTTTCCATTAAAAACAAAGTGAAATTTTGCAAACCCAAACCCAAGTCAATTTTGAGTTTGGATATAGGTACCAAAAGAATAGGATTAGCTTATTGTGATCCCCTCTGCATAACATCAAATATACTTCCAGCAGTAAATCGATTTAAAAATAATCAAGAGATTAAAATCATTAGAAATTATATAAATGAATTTAATTTGACAGGTTTTATTGTTGGTATTCCGCTAGATGAGGAAGGTCAAATGACCACTCAAGCTATTGACTGTAAAAATTACGGTCAATTACTTTCAAATAAATTAAAGCTTCCATTTTCTTATGTCAACGAACATAGTTCAACTTGGGAATCTTCAGAAAGATTTGGAATAAAAAAAGATAAATCCGGATTGATTGATAGTTTTTCAGCAAAAATAATACTTGAACAGTGGATCGAAGAAGGTCCTGAATTAGAAGAAATAGCTGGTAAACGTCAGATAAAACATTAGTATTAAAAAGGATAGATAATTTTTAAATGAAAGAAGCCAATTCAAATGATAATTATGATGCACAGACTCTTTTATTAAATGACTCAAATGGAAACGAGCTATTTTGTTATCTTGAACAACTAGTAAGTGTTGACGGCCAAGAATATGCTTTATTAACACCAGTTGATACCCCAGTAAGTCTTTTTAAGATAAATGAAAAAGATGAACCTGAACTAATTGAGAAAATAGATAAAAATGAACAAATACTAAAAAATGCTGAAGCAGTTCTTCAAGAACATGATTTAAGACTTATCAGATCAGCAGTTACATTAACAGTATCAGGAGAACTTGAAGAACCAATTTACGATGAATTAGAAGAAGATTACGTCGATGATGATAGTGAGAGTTATGAATTGCTCGTTAACTTTAATCTTTTTGACCAAGAATATGGCTTATATATACCACTAGATCCTTTTTTTATTGTGGGTAAATTAAAAGACAAAGGTGCCTTATTAGTTGAAGATGATGAGTTCGATAAAATTCAACCTTTGATTGAAACTGAGCTTGAAAAAAGTAGTTCTTAAAATAAATGAGATCTATCCTAAATGTCAATTGGGATTCAAACTTACCAATATATAATATTTCTCAATCTGAGTTGCAAAAAAAAGGGATTAATTCTTTATTGCTAGACGTGGATGGGACTCTAGTCAATAGAAAATCAAATATGATCCCACAAGCTGTAAAAAATTGGATCATAGAATCTAAAAAACTTTTCTCCTTATATCTAATAAGTAATAATCCATCAAAAAAAAGAATCGCAAAAATAGCGAAAGAATTAAATTTAAGGTATAAATACAATGCATCAAAACCTAGAAAAAAAGTAACTTTGTCTGCTATCAAAGAAATTGGCAGAGAGCCAAAAAATATAGCCATTATTGGCGACAGAATTTTTACAGATATTATTGTTGGGAATAGATGTGATATAAAAACAATATTAGTTAAGAGATTAAATAGAGATGGCTTGCCTATAAAATTTAATTTAACTTTGACAATAGAAAAATTAATTTCTCATTTTATAAAATGAAAACCTGGGTAATAAAAATTGGTACTAGTATTTTAAGAGGAACAGAGGAAACATCTACAGAAGAAGTTATTGAAAACCTTTCTAAATCCTTTACAAGTTTTCTTTCAAAAGGAAACAAGTTAATTTTAGTAACTAGTGGAGCCGTTGGATTAGGTTGCCAAAAGTTAAATATTAAAACAAGACCAAATGATTTAAGTACCCTTCAAGCTACTGCTGCAGTAGGTCAAGTTAATTTAATGTCCTTATACGATAAAGTATTTAATAAATTAGGTCTTAATATAGCTCAAATTTTAATAACAAAAGCTGATTTCAATTCACGAGAATCCTTTAATAACGCTTCTAAAACTTTAAAAAGATTAATCGATTTGAATGTTATTCCAATAGTAAATGAAAATGATACCGTAGCAAATGAAGAGCTTAAATACGGAGATAATGACACCCTCTCTGCTTTAGTTGCCTTGGCTATAAATGCTAATAAGCTTATTTTATTAACCGATATTGAAAATCTATACTCAAAAGATCCACGTAATAATAAAGATGCGCAACCTATTAAAGAAGTTCATAATAGTGAATTAAAGGAAATTAAAGATAAAAATATTCAAAACTCAAATAATGAATGGGGAACTGGAGGAATTTCTACAAAATTAGTTTCTGCAGAAATAGCAACAAAAGGAGGAGTAGAAGTCCAACTAGTTGATGGAACTAATGAAAAAAACTTAATTGAAATGTTTAATGATAATAAAATTGGAACTTTATTTTATCCAGTAGAAAAACCTATTGGAAACAAAAAAAGTTGGCTTTCACATGCAATTCAAACAGTAGGGAAAATTACTTTAGATGATGGCGCTTCTTTTGCAATCAAAAAAAAAGGTGCCTCACTTTTAGCGGTTGGTGTTAAGAATGTAGAAGGAAACTTTACGATTAATCAGGCAGTTAAAATCGTAAATACAAATGATAAAGAAGTTGCAAAAGGTTTAGTATCAATAAGTAGCGACAAATTAAGAAGTATCTTAAATAATAAAGAAAATAACAACTCCTCGATAATTGTCGTACATAGAGATGTTCTTGCTCTCTCTTAGAAAAAAATTAAAACTGAAAAATGCTTTTAAGTGATTTAGTTGATCTAATAAAAAAAGGAAATTCAAATTTTATTTGTGCCAATATTTTCGAAGATTTAAATATAGATGATGCTGCCTCATTAGATGCTGCAGTTAAACATCAAATATCTTTTTTAGAAGAAAATAATATTCTTAAAGAAAAATTAGATCAAACTAAAGCATCAGCAATAATAACCACTAACAACGATGAAATCGTTGGTGCCCTAAAAAAACTCAATATATCAAACATAATCGTTAAAAATCCAAGAATTGCATTTGCAGAAGTATTGGATTGTTTATATAAAAATATCAATTTCAAAACAGGAATTCATTCTTCAGCAGTTATAGATAAAACAGCAGTAATTGGAGCAGATTGCCATATTGGACCTAATGTCTATATTGGAGAAAATACTGTAATTGGAGACAATAATCATATTCTTCCTGGATCATCAATTTTAGGAAATGTTCGAATAGGAAATAATAATATAATTCATCCAAATTGTGTTATTTACGAAAATACCACTATAAAAAATAATTGTGTAATTAATTCAAATTCTGTTATTGGATCAGAGGGATTTGGTTTTATTCCTGAAAATGGCAAATGGGTAAAGATGCCGCAAAAAGGTGGTGTAAAAATAATGAGTTTTGTAGAAATTGGAACTAATTGTTGTATTGATAGACCCGCAGTTGGATTTACTTTTATTGATGAGGGAACAAAGTTGGATAATTTAATACAAATAGGTCATGGCGTAAAAATTGGGAAGAATTGTGCATTTGCAGCTCAAGTTGGTATCGCTGGAGGAGCAAATATTGGAGATAGTGTTATTTTGGCAGGGCAAGTAGGAGTCAATAATAGAGTAAAAGTTGGTAATAATGTCATTGCGAGTTCAAAATGCGGAATCCATTGTGACATAGAAGATGGCAAGGTAATTAGTGGTTTCCCCGCGATGGAAAATAAATCATGGCTAAGGAGTTCAAGTATTTTTAAAAAATTACCAGAATTAGCAAAAAAACTTAGACAATTAGACAAGCAATAATTTATTGTTCTATTAAACAAAAATTTAAATGAAGAAATATAAGATAGTTTTATTGTCAGGAGACGGAATTGGACCAGAGATTTCAGAAGTTTCAAAAAAAGTTTTAAAAAAGCTTTCAAAAAATCATAATTTCGATATTGAGATTATTGAAAAATTATTTGGAGGTATAGCATATGAAAAATATGGTACTCCTGCTCCAGATGAGACACTAGATCAATGCAAAAAAAGTGATGCAGTACTTTTAGCATGTGTTGGAGATATTAAATATGATTCTCTTGCAAGAGAATTAAGGCCAGAAAGTGGGTTATTAAAGTTAAGATCTGTCCTAAACCTTTTCGCAAATATCAGGCCTGTCAAAATA
This sequence comes from uncultured Prochlorococcus sp., assembly GCA_902611225.1. GTDB lineage: Bacteria > Cyanobacteriota > Cyanobacteriia > PCC-6307 > Cyanobiaceae > Prochlorococcus_A. The sequence goes on along the minus strand of CACLYZ010000011.1, from coordinate 24,640 downwards.
AGAAAATCTCTCTTGGAAGCAAGTACATTAAAAAAAGAAATCGTTGAGCATGTAGATCTTATTGTTGTAAGAGAATTAATAGGAGGAATTTATTTTGGAAAACCAAGAGGACATATAACAAATACAAAAATCCCAAAAGCTTTCAATACGATGGTCTATGATTCTACCGAAATAGAAAGAATAACTGAAATAGCAATAAAAATTGCTAACCAAAGAAATAAAAAAATATGTTCTGTTGATAAATCAAACGTTCTTGAGGTTAGTCAATTGTGGAGAGATACAGTTTTAAACATCACCTCAAAAGATAAAAATATATCTCTAAGCAATATGTACGTTGATAATGCAGCAATGCAATTAGTTAGAGATCCTGGTCAATTTGATGTAATTTTAACTAGTAATTTATTTGGAGATATTTTAAGCGATTTAGCCGCAATGTTAACTGGTTCTATTGGTATGCTTCCTTCTGCTTCTTTAAACATTAATGGCCCTGGCGTTTTTGAACCTGTTCATGGTTCGGCTCCTGATATAGCTGGTAAAAACATAGCTAATCCTATTGCAATGCTTTTATCTGCTTCCATGATGTTAAAAATTGGATTAAATGAAGAAGAAGCTGCAGAAAATTTAGAAACTGCCATTGATAAAGTTTTATCAAAAGGATTTAGAACAGCAGATTTAACTGATGGGTCAACTGAAGTTTTATCTTGCAGTGAAATCGGAGATAAAATAATGGATGAAATTTAAAAAAAATTAATAAATAAAAAAATATTTTTAAGTAAAACATAAAGTTGGCATATGACCTGTCAGAATCATTAGATATTGTTTTTAAAAAATGTCAAAACGTCATCCAGTAGTCGCTGTAACAGGATCTTCAGGAGCAGGAACAAGTACAGTAAAAAGAGCCTTTGAGCATATTTTTGCCAGAGAAGATATTGTTCCCGCAGTTGTAGAAGGTGATAGTTACCACAGATTTGAAAGAATGCCTATGAAAAAAGCTATGGCAGACGCTCTTGCAAAAGGTGAAAATTTCTCTCATTTTGGTCCAGAGGCTAATCTTTTTGACAAGTTAGAAGAACTTTTTAAAATCTATGGTGAAACTGGAGGAGGAAAGAAAAGATATTATCTACATAGTCTTGAAGAAGCAGAAGAACATAATACAAGACTTGGGACATCCCTAGAACCTGGGCAATTTACTCCATGGGAAGATATTCCTGAGGGAACAGACGTACTTTTTTATGAAGGTTTGCATGGCGGGGTTGAAGGCGATGGATACAATGTGGCATCTTATGCTGATTTACTTGTTGGCGTTGTTCCAATAACAAATTTAGAGTGGATTCAAAAAATCCATAGAGATAACGCAGAAAGAGGTTACTCAGCGGAAACCATTGTGGATACGATATTGAGAAGAATGCCTGATTATATAAATCACATCTGCCCACAATTCAGCAAAACCGATATTAATTTCCAAAGAATTCCCACAATTGACACTTCAAATCCTTTCATATGCAGAAATATCCCAACTCCTGATGAGAGCTTTGTGATCATACATTTCAGAAAAGGGGCAAGAGAGAAATGGGGTATTGATTTTCAATACTTGCTTGGAATGATTAACGATTCATTTATGTCAAGTCCAACAAGTATTGTTGTAAATGGTGGGAAAATGGGTTTCGCAATGGAACTAATTCTTACTCCAATAATTCATAAAATGATTGAGGAGAAAAATAAATAATAATTAATTTCGATTATTAATTCAAATAATTATATTTTTAACTTTGAGGAGTTTCTAATTTAGAAAATCTCAAATATTTATATATCTTTCTTGATAAAAGTACCTAACTTAGATTTAAATAGAAAAAAAGGAAACGTTGTGTCATTAATCGACTGGTTTGCCGCAAGGCGTAAAGATCAATTTGTTGGGAAAGTTTCCCAAGATACTGACGAAGGAGATGGTTTGTGGGTTAAATGTTCAGAGTGTTCGCAAGTAGCCTATAGAAAAGATCTTATTTCAAATTTCAATGTTTGTAGTAATTGTGGACACCACAATAGGATTAATAGCGATGAAAGGATAAATATAATTGCTGACAAAAATTCATTCGAAGAGTTTGATAGTTCACTAAGTCCTACAGATCCTTTAGGTTTTAAAGATAGAAGAGCGTATGCTGATCGAATTAAAGAAAGTCAAGCAGGTACAGGTTTAAGAGATGGAGTCGTGACAGGTATCTGTTCTGTAAATTCAATGCCTTTAGCATTAGCTGTTATGGATTTTCGATTTATGGGAGGATCCATGGGTTCAGTAGTTGGTGAAAAAATTACAAGGATAATTGAGAAAGCAACTTTAGAAAATTTTCCAATTCTTATTGTTTGCGCGTCAGGAGGGGCAAGGATGCAAGAAGGCATGTTAAGTCTCATGCAAATGGCAAAAATATCTGGAGCACTAAAAAAACATAAAGAAAAAAATCTTCTTTATATGCCCTTGTTAACTCATCCAACCACTGGAGGGGTAACAGCAAGCTTTGCAATGTTAGGTGATTTAATTTTGGCGGAACCCAAAGCTCTTATTGGTTTTGCTGGAAGAAGGGTTATAGAACAAACATTAAGAGAAAAATTACCCGATAATTTTCAAACAGCTGAATATCTGCTTGAGCATGGTTTTGTTGATGTAATAGTTAAAAGGAAAGATCTCAAGGATACTTTGACTAAAATTTTAAAAATTCATGGTGTAAAAGAACTTATAAAAGCAAATATTTAAAATGATAATTATTTCAAATTTCTTTTATTTTTCTTTAAGCCTTTTATTTTTTATTTTAAATTTTGCTACATATTCTTATGGAATAGGAAATGTTGACTGGGTCCTACTGAAAGAGAATAATGAAGGGAAAGAATGGCTTGATAAAGGTAGTATTAAGCCGCTTCCAAATGGTGAAATAAGTGTCTTAACAAAGTTCTTTAAAAATCCAACTAATTCGGATGATGATGGAGAGTTATCACTTTATGTAATGAGAATTAATTGCGATGAAAAAAAATTCAAAGATACTTCCATAAATGGAATACCTCAATTCAATTCAAAATGGCAGACTTCTAATAATGATGAACTCATAGATATTGTTATTGAAAATAGCTGTTCAGAGTTTATTAATGGATAAGAATGAATTCTAAAAATAAAAAATTAAAAATAGCAATCGCTGGACTAGGGTTTGGTAAAAAAGTTCATTTTGAGGCATTAAAAGAGTCTGATTACTTAACTCCTGTAGCTATTTATCATTACGAGAAAAAACAAAAATCGATATTAGAAAAAGAAACGGGCTTAGATTTTTTTCATGATTGGGATGACTTAATTAAATCTCCAAAAATTGATGGAATTATAATTGCTACCCCTCCTGAATCAAGATTTAAATTAGCCAAAAGCGCACTTGAGAACAATAAAAATTTGCTTCTAGAAAAACCCGTTTCAATATCCTCCTCAGAAATTGAAGAGCTTCAGAGAATATCTTTGATTAATAATTTAAGCGTATGTGTTGATTTTGAATATAGAGCAGTACCTCTTTTCCTTCAGACAAAAAAACTTATTGATGAAAACATCTTAGGAGATATATATTTAGTCAAATTAGATTGGTTAATGGGCAGTAGATCCGACCCTAAAAGGCCTTGGAATTGGTATTCATTGGAAGAAAAAGGTGGAGGAGTTATTGGCGCCTTAGGTACTCATGCATTCGATATGTTGAATTGGTTTTTTGGAGAAGCAATAAACGTGTCTGGCAAGTTATCAACATCAATTAAAAAAAGACCTTTACCTAATTCATCTGATTTAAATGATGTTACGAGTGAAGACGTATGTTTAGCTAATGTAGAAATATCAAACTACAGCTCAAACCTTATTCCATGTCAGGTATCTTTATCATCGATTTCTAAAAATGGTAGAGGATTTAGTTTAGAAATATATGGAAGCGAAGGTTCACTTATTCTTAAAAGCGAAAACCAAAAAGATTATGTACATGGTTTTAATTTGAAATATTCAAACAACGAAAATAAAATACAAAATCTAACTGCAGATTCAAGTTTTAATTTTGAAAAAACATGGACTGATGGGAGAATCGCTCCAGTTTTGAGAATTCAAAATTTATGGGCTCAGAGTATAACTAATAGAACACCTGTAATCCCAGGCTTATGTGAGGGACTTGCTAGTCATAAAGTTTGCGAAGCCATAAGAGAATCATCGAAAAGTGGATTAAGTATCAAAATTTAAGGCTATACATTTATAAGTAGCAATTATCACCCGAAAAAGTATTGGATTGATTTTATTTTTTTTTCATATTCTGGAAAAATCAATTGAATTGAATTATTAAAGAATGGCTTTAAATTATTACAAAAATGAGCTTAAAGAAAATGCTCAATTACTAGCTTCTAAAGGGAATGGGATATTAGCGGTAGATGAATCCACTAAAACGGTAGGTAAACGACTCGCTGGAATTGGCGTTGAGAATACTGAAGAAAATAGGAAGGCATATAGAGGAACGCTTTTTACTACAGAAGGTCTTGGCAAATATATAAGTGGAGCAATCCTCTTCGAAGAAACTCTTTATCAGAATCACCAAGATGGTGAGTCAATGGTTAAGAAACTAAATGATTTAGGTATTATTCCAGGTATAAAGGTCTATAAAGGCCTAAACCCACTTCCAGGAGGAGGAGATGTAGAAACTTTCTGCTCTGGCCTAGATGGGTTAGTTGAAAGAGCAGCAAAATATTATGAACAAGGTGCCAGATTTGCAAAGTGGAGAGCAGTTCTACAAATTACAGATGATGGTTGTCCTTCAAAACTATCAATTCAAGAGAATGCTTGGGGATTAGCAAGGTATGGAAGATCTGTTCAAGAATCTGGGTTGGTACCAATTATTGAACCCGAAATCTTAATGGACGGAGACCATACTATTGAAAAAACTGCTGAAGTTCAAGAAGAGGTAATTAAGCAGGTTTATATTGCTTGTCAAGCGAATGGAGTTTTTCTAGAAGGCACTCTATTAAAACCCTCTATGACTGTTAATGGAGCAGATTGTCCAACAAAGGCTGATCCTATGAAAGTTGCAGAAATGACAATCAGAACTATGGAAAGATGCGTTCCTGCATCTGTTCCAGGAATAGTTTTCTTATCAGGAGGTTTAAGCGAAGAAGCTGCTTCTGTCTATCTAAATAATATGAACACTCTTTACAGGAAAGCTTTATGGAATGTTTCATTCTCCTATGGAAGAGCATTACAGCACTCATGTTTAAAAGCCTGGAAAGGAAGCGACGTTGAAGGAGGTCAAAAAGCATTAATAGCAAGAGCTCAAGCAAATTCTGAAGCTTCAAAAGGTGCCTATGTAGCAGGATCTCAACCTTCATCTGATGAGCAATTGTTTGTAGCAGGCTACACTTACTAACTAAAAAATTCTAAAAATATACTCTGGGTCATAAAATTAGTTTCTTTAATTTAGTATTTTGTATATCTAATGACGTGACATTTGATACCTCTTTATACTAAACTCGCGGAAACATATGCTTTATATAGCATTTAACCTATTTTAATTATGGCCCTCGTTCCACTAAGACTACTTTTAGATCACGCTGCTGAGAATGGTTATGGTATTCCAGCTTTCAATGTTAATAACCTTGAGCAAGTCCAGGCAATCATGGAAGCAGCATATGAAACTGATAGTCCTGTAATCCTCCAAGCTTCAAGAGGGGCAAGAAATTATGCAGGAGAAATTTTCCTACGTCATCTAATACTTGCCGCTACAGAAACATATCCTAATATTCCAGTAGTAATGCACCAAGACCATGGTAATGAGCCATCAACATGCTATTCAGCAGCAATAAATGGTTTCACATCAGTAATGATGGATGGTTCTCTAGAGGCAGATGCAAAAACACCCGCTAGTTACGAATATAATGTTGCAGTTACTAAAAAAGTAGTAGATTTTGCTCATTCAGTTGGGGTTAGTGTTGAAGGAGAATTAGGTTGCTTAGGTTCATTAGAAACAGGGAAAGGTGAAGCAGAAGATGGTCATGGATTTGAAGGTGAACTTTCTACAGATATGCTTTTGACTGATCCTGAAGAAGCTGCAGATTTTGTTGCTAAAACAAAAGTTGATGCATTAGCTATTGCTATAGGTACAAGTCATGGAGCTTACAAATTCACAAGAAAACCTACAGGAGAAGTTCTTGCAATAAGCAGAATTGCTGAAATTCATAAAGCACTTCCAAATACCCATCTTGTAATGCATGGATCTAGTTCAGTGCCTCAAGAATGGTTGGATATCATTAACAAATATGGTGGTGAAATTCCTCAAACATATGGTGTTCCTGTTGAAGAGATTCAAGAGGGAATAAGAAATGGAGTTAGGAAAGTCAACATTGATACCGATAACAGACTTGCTTTCACAGCCGCGGTTAGAGAGGCAGCATTTGCTGATAAGGCAAACTTTGACCCAAGACATTTCAACAAACCTGCTAGAAAATACATGAAGCAAGTTTGTCTTGATAGATACAAGCAGTTCTGGTGCGAAGGTCAAGCAAGTAAGATCAAACAAAACAGTACAAATTACTTTGCTGATCTTTACGCAAAAGGTGATTTAGATCCAAAAGTAAAAGCTACTGTTTAATTTCTTTCCAAATTAAATAAAAAAAAGACCTCCAATTTTGGGGGTCTTTTTTTATTTCAATATTAATGATTTTAATGTAAAGAGACCATCAGTCCCACCAATTGTCTCGTCACATGCTCGCTCTGGATGAGGCATTAAACCTAAAACATTTCCCCTTGCATTAGTTATGCCTGCGATATCGAATGAGGACCCATTAGGATTATTTTTATATCTCAAAGCAATCAATTCATTATCTACAAGTTTTTTTAAAGTATCAGAATCACAATGATATCTTCCTTCCCCATGCGCTATTGGTAACTTAATAGTTTGTTTTTCATCTCCATTATTAAACCAACCTCCTTTTGAAGAAACAATATCCAGTTCAACGTCATCACAAATAAAATTTAGATTTTTATTTGCAACAAGAGCACCAGGCAAAAACCCTGATTCAGTCAAAATTTGAAACCCATTACAAATTCCTAAAACTCTTTTCCCGCTTTTAACAAACTCATCCAAGGCATTTATTAATGGAGAGAATCTCGCAATAGCTCCGCATCTTAAATAATCACCATAGCTAAATCCTCCAGGTAAAACTATTGCATGTACATCACTTAAATCTGAAGACTCATGCCACAAGTATTTTGTTCTTATATCTAAACAACCTTCCAATGCCCATGAAACATCACGATCACAATTAGAACCAGGGAAGACAACAACTCCTACAGTAAAATTATCCATCTTATAATTTTTCTAGTGAATACTCATAATCTTCAATAACAGTATTTGCGAATAACCTATCACACAATAAATCAATTTTTTCTCTTACTTCGTTTTCACCATTACCTTCTATTTTTACCTCAATCATTTTTCCTATACGTAATGATTTTATTCCTTCGACTCCAAGTTTTATAGAAGCAGATTTGGTAGCTTCCCCTGCTGGATCTAAAACTGAGGGTCTTAGTCTTACAAAAATTTTTACAGCAAATTGGTCCAATTAAAAATTAATTTCTACTAGAAGATTAGTTTAAATTTTAATAAAAAAAACTATTGATTAATAAACAAATATTTTTACCTTAAGGGTTTCTGAGTTATTAGATGTTTATGTAGCCTCTACCAAAACAAACTAAACAAGTTCTTCTTGAATTTTCATGTGTTTTAAAATTTCCTGCCCCTCCACATTTTGAACATTTTATTTTATCAATTGATGTAACGTCGTCAGAGATTATTTGTTTTAAAGTAATTTTTGGATTTTTCATCTTGGGCTGTCTACTGTAGTTAGTATCCCGACAGCTAACTATAAAGTCAAATTGCTATTTTTGGGTCACTTAAAATCTTAAATTTCTCTTTAATTTTTCTATTGAAATTTTTTATAGATTTTTCATCAAAGGAAATTATTACTAATTCAAGCCCAGCATTATCATTTGGTCTCCAACAATTATCTGGAGCTTCTTCAAACCAAGTATTAATTTTCTTTCCAACAATTTGTATTTGTAAAGGCAATGATTTATTTGGTATCCAAATACGTCCTTTTATTCGAAGAATGTTTAATTCATCCAAGATTTTTGACATCTCCTTTTCAAAGTCATTTTTTTCAAGGAAATAATTTAATTTAAATGAATCTGATACAAGCTCAACATGATTATGGTCATGTTCTTCCGTTAAAAATTCTTTATAAGTCTCTTTTTTAAAATTAAAGTCAAATAGATAATTTAAATCAATTTTGCCATTCTTGGATTTAAGGACTGGTGTAGATGAGTTTAGACTTCCTTGAATTTTATTTTTTACAACGTCAAACTGATCATCATTTAAAATATCTGATCTTGAGATTAAAACGATGTCAGAAACTTCTAGTTGCTCCTCAAAAAGTTCATCTATAGTGGCATTGTGATCAATTTTATCTGTTTCATTATATTGTTTTGTTATTTTATTTAAATCATTAATTGGAGAACCATTAAGCATTGATTCTCCATTAACGATGCCAACAACTACATCAAGATAGATGGAAGATCTAATCTCAGGCCAGTTAAGTGCTTGAATTAAGGGAATTGGTAGTGCTAAACCACTTGTTTCGATAATTATAGATTCGATAGGAGGATTAAATTCTAGGAGAGCTTTTATTGATGGAACAAAATCATCTTGAACAGTACAACATAAACATCCATTGTTTAATTCGATAACGCAGTCTTCTTCAGATTCATCACATTTATCACAACTTTTAATCAAATCACCGTCAATTCCAACATCACCAAATTCATTAATTATTAAACCAAATTTTTTATTACTCTCTTTTAATAGATATCTTAGAAAAGTTGTTTTACCTGAACCAAGAAATCCCGAAACAACAATAACTGGAATTTTTTTTTTTTTCATCTTTGATGATTAACAACCTAAGCTATATTCTGTACTCTCTCCTGTAGAACTATTTGTGCCATTAGCAATCGCACATAATTGTTTTTGTTGTGTACGACTAAGAACAGCATCAGTAAAATCTGCACCATCTATTTTTGCACCTTCAAAATTACTCTCCATTAATAAAGCATTTGTAAAATTAACATCCGAAAGATCTGCATCTGTAAAGTCTGTTGCATAAGCTAGTGCATCTCTTAAATTTGCTCCAGTAAACTTTGAGTTTTGCAATTTACTATTATTGAACACCGCCCCTTCTAAATTACTTTCACTGAAATTAAAACCATTCAAATCAAACTTAACGTATTCGTTACCGCTTAAGTCTTGACCATGCATATCTGGCTCTAAATTAAGGTCTTGCTGGTTTCTAATCTCAGGAGGTCTTTTAGCCCATGCAGAATTTACAGAATTAAAAAATAAAATCCCAACGAATAACAAAGTAATTAATGCATTCTTTAGTGAGGGGAAAACAATTGATTTAATCATAATAAGACTGTATTTTAGAACTTAAGTATTTAAAGTTTGTAAGAGTATCTTAAAGGAAAATATATGGCAATGTCACTAAAGGTTATTGTTCCTCCTCATCCATTAATAAAACATTGGCTTTCAATATTGCGAGAAAAAAATACGCCAAATATTTTGTATTCAACAGGATATGAGCAATTAGGGAAATGGCTTACATATGAAGCATTACGTAATTGGCTGCCATATAAAAAAGAAATAGTAAATACTGATAATGGAGACGCAGATGGATTCTTTATTAATAATGATTATCCAATAAAAGTGCTCGCAATGTTGCCCGAAGGGTTATCTCTTTGGTTTGGATCTAAAGAAGTAATTCCTAATTCAACACTCTTATTAGGAGAACTTCCTCTAAATATTGAATCAAATGAAGGAGTTATATTTTATTCAGAACAAATAACAACAAAATCAGCAACATTAGAAACTTTAATTAAACTAAAGGAATTAGGTGTTGATTCAAATAGGATTCTTTTAATAACTGCTATTTGCTCAAATAAAGGGTTAAATGAAATTGCGAAATTACTCCCTAATCAGGTAATTTACACTTCTTGCATAGATGAGGAAGACGAAAAAACACAATTATTAGTTCCGGGTATTGGGAAACCTCTATCGCGTTTAAGTACTATATTTCAAGATTAGAACTAATATAGAAAATAGGAGTAAATATTTTACCAATGTCTGAATACAGAGATTCGTCTTCAAATAATCTTTTATCATTAATAAGCGGTGCTTTTATTGGAGCAGCAGGTCTAGCTTGGTGGTTAATATCCGAAGCAGACAAAAGAAAGGAGGAAAAAAAACAAAAAGCAATGATGTATTCCTCCAGAATTCAAGACGGCTCAGAAGCGATTGATTCAAATGAAAATATAAATGAAGTTGAAGGAGAGAATCTGGAGAAGAAAGTAGAGCAACTTAATTCTGCAATTGCTGATGTAAGGAAGCAACTTGAAGAGTTGGGGCAATAGAATAAAAAAGGTTCTCAAATAATATGAATAAACTCAGATCATCTGCAATAACCCAAGGTGTGCAAAGATCCCCTAACAGATCGATGTTAAGAGCTGTTGGATTTAATGATGAAGATTTTAATAAACCTATTATTGGAGTTGCAAATGGATACAGCACCATAACACCATGCAATATGGGTTTAAATAAGTTAGCTCTAAAAGCTGAAGAGTCTATAAAAAGATCAGGTGGGATGCCTCAGATGTTTGGGACTATAACAGTAAGTGATGGGATTTCTATGGGAACAGAGGGCATGAAATATTCCCTAGTTTCAAGAGAAGTTATTGCTGATTCAATTGAAACAGCATGCAATGCTCAGAGTATGGATGGAGTACTTGCTATAGGTGGATGTGATAAAAATATGCCGGGTGCCATGATTGCGATTGCAAGAATGAATATTCCCTCAATTTTCATTTATGGAGGGACAATAAAGCCTGGGAAATTGCATGGAGAAGATCTTACTGTTGTTAGTGCATTTGAAGCTGTTGGACAATTAACGTCAGGCAAAATTAATGAAGAAAGGTTAATCCAAGTTGAGAAAAATTGTATTCCTGGTGCTGGTAGCTGTGGAGGAATGTTTACAGCTAATACAATGTCTGCGGTCATTGAAGTATTAGGGTTAAGTCTTTCTCACAGTTCCACTATGGCTGCTGAAGATCTTGAAAAAGAACTTAGTGCAGATAAAAGTGCTGAGATATTAGTCTCTGCAATAGAAAAAGATATAAGACCTCTAGACCTAATGACAAAGAAAGCATTTGAAAATGCAATATCAGTAATTATGGCAATTGGCGGATCAACAAATGCGGTATTGCACATCTTAGCTATTGCGAATACTGCAGGAATAGATATCAACATTAATGATTTTGAAAGAATCAGACAAAAAGTACCCGTTATTTGTGACCTTAAACCGAGTGGTAAATATGTGACGGTGGATCTTCATAAGGCAGGAGGGATTCCACAAGTAATGAAAATACTTTTGAATGCAGGATTAATTCATGGCGATTGCAAAAACATTGAAGGCAAAACCATCTCAGAATCCTTACAGAATATTCCAGATAAGCCTCCAACAAATCAAAATGTCATAAGGGACATAGATGACCCTCTTTATAAAAAAGGACATCTAGCGATATTAAAAGGTAACTTAGCGAGCGAAGGTTCTGTAGCCAAAATTAGCGGAGTTAAAAACCCTGTATTAACAGGTCCCGCAAAGATTTTTGAAAGTGAAGAGGATTGTTTAAAATCGATATTGAATAATGATATCAAAGCTGGTGATGTTGTTGTTATTAGAAACGAAGGGCCTGTAGGAGGACCAGGTATGAGAGAGATGTTAGCTCCAACATCTGCAATTGTTGGTCAAGGCCTCGGAGAGAAGGTAGCTTTAATTACCGATGGCAGATTTAGCGGAGGTACTTATGGTCTTGTTGTGGGTCATATAGCCCCAGAGGCTGCTGTTGGCGGAAATATTGCTCTAATAAAACAAGGAGATTTAATTACAGTAGATGCTGTAAAGCAACTTATTGAAGTTGATTTATCTGACGAAGAATTAGAAAAAAGAAAAAAGGATTGGGTAAAGCCTAAACCAAAATACAAAAGAGGGATACTTTCAAAATATTCGAAAATCGTAAGCACATCTAGTTTAGGGGCTGTTACTGATTTATAGATCAGCTCAAAGTTTATTTTCTTAATCAATAAAGCTTTTTATCCTATTTGCTAGGTTTTCCAATCTAGCGCTGTATTTTGGTGAGTTGCATTTTTTACCATTATTACTGTTCATCCACAATGTTTTAACACCACACCACAATATTGGTTCATCAGGAAAATTAAGCTTAGAGATAACTAAAACTAACTCTTTATTTGATTTAAAAAGTTCTAATTCAAGATCGTAAATTTCTAATCTTTTTCCATCTTTATCTCGACATAAGATATTAACCGTAAAATCAATATCTTCTTCATCGATTTCGTATTCACCATTTATTTTTACTACAGAATGCAAAAAAGGTTTATTTGTTAAATCTGCTGACTTAGCGATTAAACTCTCTATATTTTTAGATGGATTTTCAAATAACACTTATTGATTTAATTAAAACTTTTATGGAACCCTGTTTAAACTCATTATTAAGTAATCCATCATCACCAAACTTAGAGTGCAGTAGTTGCAATCTTCTAATTTTAGAAGGCTTGAATTTAAATGGGAACCGTACCTTATTAGCTCTTACTGAAGGTTTTAGCTCACTAAACGGAATTTGAACATTTGTTGTTCCGAATTTTTTTGTTGGGAATGATTTAATCCATCTAAGACCTCCAGGAATAAATTCGGTTAGTCCAAGAAGATCATCTTCACAAGCAACAGCAAATTTAAAAGTTCTTCCTTGTCCATCAATATTTAATTCGAAGGATGAATATTCAGATACGTTTAAAGAGGGTTTATAAATAGGCGATCTACAACTAACAAATCCTCCAGCTTTCTCGACAATATTACCCTTTAATAACAAACCAGAATTTGAAATTTCACAAAAAGCTGAACTTGATCCGCCCATAACAGTATCATTTAATGTTTTCCAACCATCGAACTCCTTTCTCTGGAATAAAGAATTTTTCTTACTCATTAAATAATTTAAATTATTAATAGACTTTAACTAAAATTCTAATTCTTTTGCTGAATCCAGATCGCAAAATATTGAAATTTGATTAATAGATTTTATTAATTTTGATGGTGTTCTATCTGGGGGCTCTTTTTCATCTAACAACCTCGCAAGAGCAATACTTTTATTAGCTCCACTAACCAAAAATACTATCTTTGATGAGGCTGAAAGGACCTTTGGGGTTAATGAAATTCTTTTTAATCCTTTGCCTTCATTAAAAATCACAAAATCATCTAGATTGTTATTTTTTTGATAAGGAAATAATGAAGCTGTATGACCATCGTCTCCAAGACCTAATAAAGTCAAATCAAATGAGGGAGGGTTTGATCCGCATTTTTCAAATAATTTAGAAATAAATTGATTTTTGGTAGCTTCATCATCAGCGTTTAAATCATTGAAAATTTCATAAAAATAAGCTTTAGATCCAAAATTAGTTAACAAAGAATTTCTCAACATTAACGAGTTACTTAATTCTGAATTTGGATCAACACATCTTTCATCTCCTAAAAAGACATCAACCATATCCCATCGAAGATCATTATTAGATAAGAGGTGATACACAGATTCAGGAGTTGAACCTCCACTTACACAAAATTTGAATCTGTCTTTCTTTTTTAAAGTATCAATAATGTGGCTTTGAATAAACTTAAAAACCGCTGATGATAGTTCTAACTTGTCTTTGTATATATTTAAGGTGTATCCATTTTTGACCTTTTCAATCATTTCATCCATTCAGTATGAAAACTACCTTCCCTATCAATTCTTTCATATGTATGAGAGCCAAAACAGTCTCTCATTGCCTGAACAAGATTCTGAGGAAGTCTATTGGTTCTATAACTATTCAAATAATCTAAAGTACTGGATAAACATGGAACTGGTATACCTGCCTTTGTGGATAGAGAAACTACTTTAGCTAGGTTATCTAATCTTGTCGCAATTTCATTATTAAACCAATCATCAAAAATTAAATTTTTTAGATTAGGGTCTTTGTTATAAGCATCTTGAATTTTACTTAATAATTTTGATCTAATTATGCAACCACCTTTCCATATTTGAGCAATCGACGGCATATTCAAACCATAGCTATATACTGCAGATGCTTCTCTTAAAATATCCATACCTTGGGCATAGCTAGCAATTGTGGCAAGGACTACAGCATCAAATAAAGGTTTCATTCCATCTGATATATTTCCTAAATCAAAATCCTCTATCTCTTTAGATGGAATAGTTTTTTCAATCTCACTACGTTGCTCTTTTAAAGAACTCATTACTCTTGCATTTAAAGATGCATAAATAGTTGGGACAGATACCCCCAGTTCTAGAGCACTTACAACAGTCCATAAACCTGTACCTTTCTGGCCAGCTTTATCTAATATTTTTTCCACGACATCATCTCCAGTTATCTCATCTTTTGTATTCAGACAAATCTCTGTTATCTCAACAAGATAAGAAGCTAATTCATCAGTATTATTCCAAATACCAAATACCTCTGACATCTGCTCTCCATTCATACCTTTGACTCTCTTCATAAGGTCATAAGCTTCTGCAAGTATTTGTTCAATTCCATATTCAATTCCGTTATGAACAGTTTTTACAAAATGACCTGAGCCTCCTGGTCCAACATATGCAACACATGGTCCGTCTTCAACTTTGGCAGCCATTTTTGTTAGTAAGCTCTCTATTGCATCATATGAAGCCTTGGTACCACCGGGCATCATACTTGGACCCTCTAGAGCTCCTTTGGCACCCCCAGAGACTCCCATTCCGATGTATCCAAAACTTTTTCTTTCAAGAGTATTCACCCTTCTTTCTGTATCTTTAAATTGAGAGTTACCGCCATCTATTAATAAGTCTCCTTCCTCAAGATATCCAGAAATATTATCAATGACAGCATCTGTTGCTGGCCCAGCTTTTACCATCATGAGAATTCTTCTGGGTCTCTCTAGCTTATTAACAAATTCTTGAAGAGTTTCAGCTCCTTCTATATTCTTCCCAAGGCCGCGACCTCGTAAAAATTCTTCGGTTTTTGAGAAAGTCCTATTAAAAACTACACTAGAAAATCCATTTCTCTCTGCGTTAAGAACTAAATTTTCGCCCATAACACCAAGACCTATTAAACCAAAATGTGCCTTGGACATAAAAAATTAAAAAACTCAATAAATATAGTGTGCCTGCAACTCAACAAAATTGCTCAAAAAAAATACTTATGTCAGCGAAAAATGATGGAAAAGATTTAAATAACAGTTCCATTTGCAATAGTTGCATTTTTAACTACTACAACAATTCCATTTCTGATATAGAAGCCTAATTCTGGCTTATCTGCTTCTTCTACTCGATCTTTATTAATAATCACGACATTATCGCCAATTCTTGTATTCTTATCAAGAATTGCTCTTTTTACAGTAGTCCCTTCACCTACTCCAAGAGGCGTTCCGCCACCTTTTCTTAATGCAATCCTCTCTTCAGGCGATTCAAAGAAATCGGCTCCCATAACAAGAGTATCCTCAAGAACCGAGTCGCTTTCAATCCTGCTTCTTACACCTAAAACACAATGTAAAATGCTGCATGACTTCAAAATTGTACCTTCACAAACAATTGAATCAGTAATTTGAGCATCTACGAGTTTTGAGGGAGGTAAAAATCTAGGTCTAGTATAAATTGGAAATTTCTCATCATAAAAACTAAATGGAGGTTTTGGTTGCTCAGTCAATGCAAGGTTTGACTCAAAGAATGCCCCAATGGTGCCGATATCTTCCCAATAATCATCGAATACATAACTTTTAAGAGTATCGCCTCTCTTGAGAGCTTCTGGAATTATGTCCTTGCCAAAATCCGTATAATTAGGAAATTTATTTAGAAGATCGAAAAGAGTATTTCTGCTAAAAACGTAAATACCCATAGAGGCTAGATATGGTTTTTTGGCAGCTGACTCCTTACTTAATCCAAATTTTGAAGTATCTACTGCCATAGCCTTCAACTTCTCTCCAGTAGGCTTTTCACTAAATTCTTTTATATTTCCTACATCATCGGTTCTCATTAGGCCAAAACCTTCTGCTTGAGCTTCATCAACAGGCAAAGCTGCAACAGTTAAATCAGCACCATTATCTCTATGATGTTGAACAAATAAACTGTAGTCCATTCTGTACAGTTGATCACCTGACAATATTAAATATTCATCAACATCCCATTCTTGAAATAACCATTGGTATTTTCTTACAGCATCAGCAGTACCTTCAAACCACTTAGGACTATCAGGAGTCTGTTGTGCCGCTAAAACCTCTACAAATCCTTGACCGAAAGGGCCATTTAAATTATAGGTTCTTCCTATATGTCTATTTAGAGATGCACTATTGAACTGGGTCAATACGTACATTTTTTCAATGCCTGAATTTATACAATTACTAATCGGAATATCTATCAAACGATACTTACCTGCCAATGGCACAGCAGGTTTAGCCCTCATTTTTGTTAGAGGGTAAAGTCTAGAACCTTTTCCTCCTCCGAGGATTATGGCCAACACACGCTTCATTCAATCTAATGGAGGTAGATATACAACTACTTAAAGTAACTGATTATGGGCATATTTAGAAATACAAATGGTCACTTTACAAAGGTATTTCGATAAATCACTGGAAAAACTTAATATAAATCGAAAAAAATTAGTTATTTTTATCCTCTTCTACCAAAGAAAACAATTTTTCAACGATTTTCAAAGAAATTTGTCTTTCTTCTCTTGATTGAGGACTTCTCAACTTGGTAACAGGCGTATGAAGTATTTTATTAATTATTCCTTTAGTCAGAGCTTCCACAACTTTTCTTTCTCGAGCCGAAAAATCTGGTCCCATTCTGCTAAGTGCTTTTTGCAATTCCTCTTTTCGAATTAACTCCAAATCTGATCTAAGTTTATTAATTACTGGAACGGCCTCTAAACTTGCCCACCATTCTAGAAAAATGATCCTTTCTTCTTCTACTAAAGATTCCGCTTCCTTTGCTATTTTCTGTCTAAATTCTTGATTTCTTGAAACGACCTCTTGTAAGTCATCAACATCAAATGATTTTACAAATTCATGTTGTTTGACATCATTAGATATATTTCTCGGAACACCAATATCAATAAATTTAAGTCTATTACTCAAATTTATTTTTTCAATTTTTGTGAGATCAATAATTGGCTCTTCAGAAGCAGTACTGGTGAAAACAAGCGAAGATAATGATATGTTTTCCTCTAATTCGTTTAACCCTTTACAAACAATCTCTAAATCAGGGAAGTCTTGAGCAAGATTTAATGCTCTATCAATATTTCTATTTAAAAGGATAAGTTTATGACATCCTTTTGATTTTAAATGAGTTATTAATAGCCTACTCATTCGTCCGGCGCCAACAACAAGAACGTTCTCTGATTCCAAACTTACAAGATTATCAAAACCTTTTTCTTGTCCAATTTTTAATTGAGCTAGTTCTACCGCTGCTGAACTGATTGACACAGCTCCAGTTCCTAAATTTGTTTCTGATCTTACTTTTTTTCCTGTACTAACTGATTGAGTTAGTAATCTATTAAGAATTGGTCCAGTAGATTGATTCTCTTGACCTAATCTCATCATTTTTTTTACCTGCGAGAGGATTTGTCCTTCACCTAAAACGAGGCTATCGAGTCCTGCCGAGACTTTCATCAAATGCAAAACTGCTTCTTCCTGTTTAAAGCAAAAAAGATGTGGATTTAAATCTTCAAAAATAATTCCAGAATATTCTGATATGAATTCTTTAATTGATGAAATTCCAGTATTTTTATCCTTTACTAGCGCATATATTTCCAGCCTATTACAAGTACTTAAAATTGACACCTCTAATACATCAGAGCAAGTTTTTAACGCTTTCAATGACTCTGTTATGGATTGGTCAGGAATACTTAACTTCTCACGCACTTCAACAGGTGCCGTGCGATGACTCAGTCCGACGACAACAATATGCATAAAATCAAAAGTGAATTTTTAAAGGCTGATACTCTTAGCACCATCTTTTATATGGACAGTATTTGTGAACCTTGCAGTACTATCTAATGTACTAATAACTAGACTACTCGTTCTAACACAATCCCTTTCAAATTTAACTCCGTCAAATAATAATCCATCAGTTATTCCACTTCCAGCGAAAACAACATTTTCTCCCGATGCCAATTCATTCGCTTCATAGATTTTATCTATATCTGTTATGCCCATTTCATTAAGACGTTTTATATTTCCTTCTTTTGTGTAATCAGCCCATTCAGAAGTTTGAGCGATTGCTGGATCATAAACTAGTTGTCCTTGAAAGTGTCCGCCGAGAGCTCTCATTGCAGCTGCTGAAATAACACCCTCCGGAGCTGCACCTATACCCATCAAGCAATGTGTTCCAGTACCTGCAAAACCACATGCAATCGCAGCTTGAACATCACCATCAGAAATCGGTTGTACTTTTGCACCACATCCTCGAATCTCTTTAATTAAATCTTTATGCCTAGTTCTATCCATTACAACTACAGTAAGCTCATCAATAGAAAGGCCCAAGCAATCACTTAGTATCTTCAAGTTTTCAGTAGCTGAATTTCTAATATCTACTTTACCTTTGGCCGCAGGAGGCGCTGCTAATTTGTTCATGTAAAAATCAGGAGCATTGAAAAGACCACCTGTATCAGAGGCAGCTAAAACCGCCATAGAACCTCTTTGATTATTCGCACAAAGATTTGTTCCTTCACAAGGATCTACTGCAAAGTCAACCCCTGGCCCACTTCCACTACCAACTTCTTCACCTATATAAAGCATAGGTGCTTCATCTCTTTCACCTTCTCCAATAACAATTTTCCCTTTCATTTCAATTTTGCCCATTCGCAATCTCATAGCTTCTACAGCTGCAGCATCAGCTTCATCTTTTTGACCAAGTCCTGTTAGTTTTGCTGATGCAATAGCTGCTTGCTCGACAACTTCGAGAATTTCTTGAATTAAAGTTTGATTCACAATTAAATTTTGAGGATTTTCTTAAAGGTTTTGAGTATGATCTCATAAAAAATGTCATTTTTTATAAGAATTATTATGCTAGTAAGCTTTTTTTAACTCTTTACAGCTGATACTTTATCAGGCCGTGACTTGAAATTAGGAATAAACAACTAAATATAGTATCTTTATTAAATATTTTAAAAATTAAATGACTGAATCAAATCAAACAATTTTAGATGGTGTTAATAGACCAATCCAAATAATTCCTTCAGTTTTACCAGCAGATTGGGCAAATATGGGGGCATGTGTGAGAGAGCTCGAGGAAGCTGGGGTAGATAGAATTCAATTTGATGTAATGGATGGGAATTTCGTACCAAATCTTACATTCGGTCCTGAAATGATTGCTGCATGCAGGAAATATTGTAATGTCCCTTTTGAAACTCAATTAATGGTTAGCCAATACAACTGTGAAACCATGCTTGAATCTTATGTAAACGCCACAAAAGGGGCGAATGGTGAACCAGGAGTAGTAATAGCTCATGCCGAAGCAAATATTCATTTGCATAGAGTTATCGGAAGAATTAGAGATCTAGGAGGATCTCCCTCGGTTGCTTTAAACCCTCATACTCCTTTTGAAATGATTAAAAACATTATGGATATGGTTGATCATGTTTTAGTTATGACAGTTAATCCAGGCTTTGGAGGACAAGCTTACATACCAACAATGCTTAATAAAATCAGAGAAATAAGAAACTTTATTATCGAAAAAAACTTAAATGTCGATATTGAAGTTGATGGGGGGATAAAAGCAAATTGGACTATTTCACAATGTGCCGATGCTGGTGCTAATTGTTTTATTGCAGGTAGCGGAATGTTTGCTTACCCAACATTAAAAGAAGGATGTGATGACTTGAGAAAAGTTGCACAAGAAGCACAAAAAGGGAATATTCTTTCAGAACCTCAATAAATATTCTGGATGATTAAGAAATCACCCAAATATCCATCCATAACTATGCAACCCTATTCCTAAAAAATTAACTCCCAAATAACATACTAAAACAACTAAAAAACCTGTAGAGGCTAATAATGCTGGTTTGCGTCCTTGCCAACCCTTGCTTATTCTCATATGCAGATAAGCGGCATAAAACAACCATGAGATAAATGCCCATGTTTCTTTTGGATCCCAACTCCACCATGTACCCCAAGCCTCATTAGCCCAAACTGCACCTGATATCAAACCGAGAGTCAAAAGAACAAAACCTACTAATATAGAACGATAACTTAATGTATCTAATTCTTCTGAATGTGAAAATTCAATAGGTTCAACTAAATCATTTAAGGGATAGCTGTTTGAAAGTTTAAATCCTCCTATACCTGTAGAACTACTTCTGATTTGAAGCGGCTTATTTTTATTAATAAACAAAACGGACATTGAAAGTAAAGAACCTATTATTAAGGCTGCATAACTAAGCATCACGACACTTACATGCATTACTAACCAACTAGACCTTAAAGCTGGAACTAAGTTGGATGATATTTTTAAATCCTCAGGTAAAACAAAACAAGCAAAAGCTACAGTCAGTAACTCAATAGGTATAGCAATTGAGGGGATTATTGGAGATTGGTATTCTCTTTCAACCAATAGTTGGCCAAATGTGATACCCCAAGTAAGGAAATATAGAGATTCATACAAATTGCTAATAGGAAAATGCCCAGAAATTGACCACCTGAAAAGTAATTGTAATGTTATTAATAAGTTCACTAAAATCGTAATAAGTCTTACAACAGAAGAAGACTTTTTTTTAAAAACTGCACTCAAAGATATTGGTAAGTTAATTAATAAAAAATAAAAAACTAAAAGACCTAAAACTGAAACTGGTTCATATATTAAATTTTTAAAAAAATTATCTAGTATCATTTCTAGAATTTTCTCAAGTTTTAATATTCAATGACATTCAAATAATAATTAAAATCATTCTAATATGAGCAAATCTTTAATAATAGAGTTTATTTTTTAAAAAAGCATTTCAAAGTTTGAAATTATCTCCTAAATAATACTTTTTAACTATTGAATTATCGGCCAATTCACTTGAGGAACCGTTAGCTAGAATTTTCCCTTCACTTAATACATATGATTTGTTAGTAATTAAAAGGGTTTCCCTCACATTATGGTCTGTAATAAGAATCCCCACCCCATCACTACTTAATTTAAGAATTAGTTTCTTTAGATCATTAACAGCTAGAGGATCGATCCCTGCAAAAGGTTCGTCTAATAACAAATATTTAGGTCCTTTTCTGCCTACAGTTAGAGCCCTAGCTATCTCACACCTCCTCCTCTCTCCTCCTGAAAGTTGATAACCATAATTATCTACAAAGTTATTCAAATTAAATTCATTAATTAATTGTTCTCTTCTATTTCTTATAGCTGCTTTACTATAAGATGAATTTTGTAAAGCCAAATCTATATTATCCTTGACAGTGAGATCTCTAAATATACTCGCTTCCTGAGTTAGGTATCCTAACCCAAGTCTTGATCTAATTGGTAGAGGAAAATTTGTTATATTTTTCCCATTCATTAATATTTTACCTTTATCCGGTGTTATATTCCCAACTGCAAGATTAAAAGTTGTAGTTTTCCCAGCACCATTAGGTCCCATCAAACCGACAACTTCCCCTGGATTAACAGTTATGGAAACATCATTTACGATTAATCTTCCTTTTATTGAAAGGGATACATTATGAATCTTTAGGTTCATTTTCCTTGAGATCGATTAGTTTTCTTATTTTCTAAAAAAAAAATGAAATACATAATAATAATTTAATTGAAGATAAAGATATATTCATCAAAGAGGTTTCAAAAAAGGCTTATCGTTCTCTTTTAATAGTTCTTTATATTGCAATTTCCTCAATAAATCTTCCAAACATTGGCAGAAGGACTCAAGATCAATTCCTAAATTAATCTTGGTTCTAGTTTTTATTCTACCTAAACCCTCTCCAAGCAAAATAGTTGCTCCATTTAAATTACCCTTACTTAAGTGAAACTGAGAAACAGATACTTGTAAAATTCCCTGGATAACTTGTCTTTCGTCACCATCAACGGTATTCCATATTTTTTCAAAAGCATCATGAGCCTCATACCATTCGTGATTGTTAAAAAGATTTAAAGCAGTAAGAAGAGAATCTTTAAAACTTTCTGTACTTTCTTCATTCATGAAAATAATTATTAATTTCTTTTCTTTTTATTTATTTTTCTCATTCTTATTGAATCCGGTGTTACCTCTAGCATTTCATCTGAACCAATATATTCGAGTGCTCTTTCAAGAGTAATATCAACAGGAGACTGTAAAGTATCAAGTTCTTCTGCCCCTGCAGACCTCATATTAGTCAACTGCTTAGTTTTACATATATTCAACTCAAGATCTTGAGGTCGATTATTCTCTCCAATTATCATTCCCTTGTAAACTTTAACTCCAGGTTTAATGAAATAGACTCCTCTATCTTCAGCATTCTTTAATGCATAAAATGTGGCCACACCTTCCTCAAAAGCTATAAGGACTCCATTTCTTCTAGTTTCAAAATCTCCTGTTTTAGGTTTATATTCATAAAATGAGTGACTCATGATACCTTCACCTCTCGTTATCCGAACAAATTCACCACGAAATCCAATTAGTCCTCTTGATGGCACAAGAAACTCCAATTGAGTTCTCCCATCTGAACTTGTCTGCATGTTTTTCATCTCTGCCTTTCTCGATCCAAGTTTCTCAATACACGAACCAACGGATACTTCAGGGACATCTAGGACCAAAGTCTCAATAGGCTCACATTCAACATTATCAATTTCTCTAAAAATTACTTGAGGTTGCGAGATTTGAAACTCGAAGCCTTCTCTTCTCATAGTTTCAATCAAAATACCTAAATGTAATTCTCCTCTTCCTGAGACTGAAAACCTATCAGGAGAATCAGTTTCTTCGACTCTTAGCGCAACATTTGTTAAAAGTTCCCTTTCCAATCTATTTTTTAATTGTCTACTAGTAACAAATTTCCCTTCTTTACCCGCAAATGGAGAATCGTTAACAACAAAAGTCATATTTAAGGTAGGTTCATCAACTTTGATTAGTGGAAGTGGATGGGGAGAATCAGGACATGCTATGGTCTCACCAATATTGACGTCGTCGAAACCAGAAACCGCAACAATATCTCCAGCGAATGCTTCATTTATATCAATCCTTTGTAATCCTTCGAATCCTAATAATTTACTAACCTTACCTTTAATAGTTTTTCCATTTTCTTTAATTAAACTAGCTTGCTGACCATTTTTTATAGTTCCATTATGTATTTTTCCAATTACAATTCTGCCTAAGAAATCAGAATAGTCCAAAGTAGTTATTTGTAGCTGAAGAGGCTTATTTGCATCTCCGACTGGAGGTGGAACATGTCTAATAATAGCTTCAAAAAGGGGCATCATATTGTCACTATTAGATTCCATCTCTTCTTTTGCGAAACCAGATAGGCCGCTCCCAAAAAGATAAGGAAAATCACATTGATCATCATCAGCTCCTAATTCTAAAAACAAATCCAGGACCTTATCAATTGCTATTTCTGGGACTACTCTTGGCCTATCAATTTTATTTACAAAAACTATAGGCCTAAGTCCTTTTTCTAATGCTTTTTTCAAAACAAATCTTGTCTGAGGCATCGGCCCCTCATTTGCATCAACGATAAGAAGACAACCATCAACCATCCCCAAAACTCTCTCTACTTCTCCTCCAAAATCTGCATGCCCTGGTGTATCAATAATATTAATTCTGGTATCTTTATAATTTACTGCGGTATTTTTTGAGAGTATTGTTATTCCTCTTTCTCTTTCTAAATCATTCGAATCCATTACGCATGTAGGAATGACCTCATTGTCTCTAAATATTCCTGATTGAGATAACAATGCATCCACAAGAGTTGTCTTACCATGATCTACGTGGGCAATAATTGCAACATTTCTAATTTCTTTTATCGAAGATGACATTTATAAAAATTTATATAAATAGTAGATTGACTTTATTAAGGCTAACTCAAAGAATGCTTATTATGAGAATTTTCTCTTTAAGACTTTGAAAATCATAATTATATTGAATAATTTAATTAATGAGTTAAGTTTATGATTTTCTATTTGAACTTTCAAAAACTTTTAAAGCTTCAATTGATCCCTCATATCTCCAATGCCAAGGTTCGTAATCTATATATTTATTATCTTTAGTAAACGATAACTTAAAGTGAAATTTAGCGGCATTCTTTATTAACCATTTAAAGGCGTCAGTATTTTCGAATTCGGTCTCAAAGTCTGTTTCTCTTTTAGTAGCATCACCAATATCGATTGCAAAACCGGTACTATGTTCAGAATATCCTGGGGGGGCTGAAACTCTAGCTCTTTCTGCAGCTTCTTGATTTCTAACAGATTTTAAAGAATAGAAAATTTTGTTTTGCAAATTTATTG
>CACLYZ010000010.1:0-36748 GCA_902611225.1 uncultured Prochlorococcus sp. | reverse complement strand
TATTTAATTTCAACATTAATTTTGGGATTATCAGTCACATTAGGTAATATTATTATTACCGTAATTTTATCATTTGTTATATTAATTTTAGGATTAACTCTTAATAATAATCATGCAGCAAAATTTATTTAACACAACTAATTATTAAATAAGTTTAGTAATAAATAAGGAGATAACTTTGAGAATATTATCTGGATTATTCACACTAATATTAAATTCAAAAACAATCTACAGAAAATCATTATTATTAATTATTGATTTATTTTTAATATTTTTAAGCTACTACGTTTTTTTCAATTTGTATAGATCTAATCAAAGTGGATTAAATATAAATGATTATAGAATGCTCATTATTTCAACAATAATTGTCGCTATACCTATATATATATTTACTGGTCAATATAAAAGCCTAACACGATATATTGCTTCTTTTTCACTTTATCGAATGGCAATTAGAAACATTTTTTTGTTTTTGGTTGCTGTATTTTTAACTTATCTTTTTGGCTTCAAAATACTTTCACTTAAAAGTCTTATATTGATTTGGCTTGTTAATAATGTTTCTTCTGGATTTATCAAAATTTCTTTAAGTGACATTCTCTCAGAAGTTTTTAATAAGAAAAAAAATAAAGTGAAAAGAGTGGCGATATACGGTGCAGGAGCTAATGGTGTAGAACTATCACAAACAATAAGCAGATCAAAATCACAAATACTGAAAATGTTCATAGATGATAATCAATCTCTTCATGGGAGATATATTAACGAGTACCCAATATACTCTCCAGATCTAATTTATAAATATGAAAATGAAATAGACCTAATACTAATCGCGATTCCAAATTTAAAAAAAAATAAATTGAATCAAATTGTTCAAAAAATGCAAAATTATAGATTACCAGTAATAAAGATTCCTTCATTGGAGGATATTACAAATGGTCTTGTATCAATTGAAGAACTTAGGCCAATACCTATAGAAGAATGTCTAGGCAGAGATCCTATTCCGCCAATGAGAGAATTATTACATCCTGGTATCAAGAGTAAATCAGTTTGTGTATTAGGAGCAGGAGGATCTATTGGTAGTGAGTTGGCCAGGCAAATAATTAGACTTAATCCAAGAAGAATTGTAATTCTTGAAATTAGTGAACCAAGTCTTTATTACATTAATGAAGAATTGAAATCTATATCCAATAATTGCATTGAAATTAATTCAATACTAGGTTCCGCAATGGACATATTATTATTAAAAAATATATTTAGAAAATTTGAAGTTGATGTAGTTTTCCATGCTGCAGCATATAAGCACGTACCCTTGGTCGAAAATAATCCCTTACAAGGAATCTCTAATAATGTAATATCTACTTTAAAAGTATGCGAAGCAAGTATTGCTTGTGGTTTATCTAATATGATTCTTATCTCTACAGATAAAGCAGTCAGACCTAGTAATGTTATGGGGGCATCCAAAAGATTCGCGGAACTAATAGTTCAAAATTTTGCAGAATTACAACTTATTGAAAAGAAACGAAATCCCAATAAAAAAACAACTTGTTTTTCAATAGTTCGCTTTGGTAATGTTTTGAATTCTTCAGGATCTGTTTTACCACTTTTTAGAAAGCAAATAGAGGCTGGAGGTCCAATAACGCTAACTCATGAGAATGTAGAGAGGTATTTCATGACTATCCCTGAAGCGGCCGAATTAGTTCTGCAAACAACTGTAATGAGCAAAGGAGGTGAAGTTTTCTTATTAGATATGGGCACTCCGATAAAAATCAAAGATCTGGCAGAAAAAATGATTAGAAGCAGTGGTCTAACCATAAAAAACGACTTAAACCCTGAAGGGGACATAGAGATAAAAATTACAGGTTTGAGGCCTGGAGAAAAAATGTATGAAGAATTACTGATAGATGCAAAGTCTATAAAAACAGAGCATCCAATAATTTTTAAAGCAATTGAAAAGTCTCTCCCTCGAGATTTTCTTTTTGATAAAATTAAAAAATTAGAAGAAGCAATAAGTTCTTTCGATATTGAATCGGCTATCAATATACTTAGCGAGATAGTACCCGAATGGGAAAGAAATTTATAATTCTAGTTTGAAAATATTTTTATAAGCATTGATCATATCTTCAATTGAAAATCTCTTTAAATTATTTTTTATCCTAGAAACTTTATCTTGATATAAACTTTCATTTTCTACAAGACTTTTTATTCCATTAGTCAAATCATTAATATTTCTGACTTGACATGTAATAGCAACATCTGGAGGCGCTAAGAAATTTACTCCATTATTCAAATTAGTATTAATAATTGGCAATTCAAAACACATCGCCTCTAATTGAACTAATCCATATGCTTCTGAGGTTGTTATCGAAGGGAATAAAAATATATCTGCATCATTAAGCTTTAAAAACTTTTCAGTCTCACTTATTTCACCTAATAATTTTACTCTATTTTCTAAATTCAAAATTTTTATTAAATTCTGTAATTCCTTTTTCAAAGGTCCTTCACCAATAATATTATATAAAAAATCTTCTTTTAAATTAACTAAAGACTTTATTGCATATTGATATCCTTTGTATTCTACAAGTCTTCCTATGCTAAGTAAATTAACCTTATTTTTTTCTTTTAAAAAATTAGAATTGCCTTTGCTTTTAAAAAAGTTTTTAACATAATTTATATCAATACTGTTAGGAATAATTACTATTTTCTTTTTAATAAATGAAATTTTTGCTAAAAATGAATCTTTTATATGAGATGGGGTGAAATAAATTACCTTATTTGCAACAAAAAAAATAATAAGATCTTGAATGAATAAAAATGGAGATATTAAATAGTATGTTTTATAGATCTCTGCATGCCAAGTAACATATATTTTCAATTTTGGATTAAATAATTTACTAATTAAAACAGCTGCTGCAGAAAAAGGGTCAGGATATTGAAGATGTATATATTTAAATTTTTTATTATTTTTTATTATTTTCAAAAAATACCTTAATGATATTGCAAATGTACCAAATGTAAGTTCGGACGGGAAAACATATTCATTAATATATTCATATTTACGATTTATAGTTTTTTTAATTTTTTTTATGGAGTAACTATAAGAAGTTACCTTATATCCAAAATTCTTATATAAATTAAGACAGAAGGCGGGAATGCCGCCAAAATAATCTAATGGAGCTCTTGAAAGACAAAGTATTTTAGAATCTTTAATCATAACTACTTAATTTAATTACTATATATAAAATCTAAAGTTCTTTCAATCCAGTCATTTAAATTGGCATCAACATAAAAACCTATACCAGCCTTAAGTGCTGCTTCTTTATCTGATTCTTTATCTCCTATCATTATTGACTTCTTCAAATTAATGTTGTGAACATTTGCTGCCTTAAAAAACATTCCTGGATTTGGTTTCCTATCAAAGGAATTCTTTAAATATTTTCCTAC
Source organism: uncultured Prochlorococcus sp. (assembly GCA_902611225.1). Taxonomy (GTDB): domain Bacteria; phylum Cyanobacteriota; class Cyanobacteriia; order PCC-6307; family Cyanobiaceae; genus Prochlorococcus_A. Next base: position 33,310 of record CACLYZ010000010.1, on the reverse strand, counting down.
ACCATAAATAGGATGAAAAGGACAAAAAAATACATCGTCAATATAAATATTTTTGAGCTTAAATGTATTCAACATAAATTTGTTCACCTTTTGAAATTCATTCTCAGAATAATAACCTCTACCAATACCTGCTTGATTTGTTATGACAATAATTTTAAATAAATTTGCTTTCGCCTCTCTACATAACTGAAAAATCTCATCTCTAAATTTAAAGTCTTTTTCAAGATAAACATAACCAAAGTCATAATTTATAACTCCATCTCTATCAAGAAAAAGACATTTGTATTTCATTAAACTAACTTAAAAAATTTGCAGCCTTTGTAAAATCTTCAGGTATACCGATATCCAAGAAATCAAAATTAAAGGTTGCTACATACAATAATCTTTTTTTTATAATTTCTTGAAAATAGTCATTTTCAAGAGAAAAAATACTTTTATGGAAATTCAAAATATTTTGCCTGTTTAATATGTAAGTTCCAGCATTTATATAACCTGCCTTAATAATTCCTTGTTTCTCATTCATTGCTGTTATTTCCAAGTTATCGTTATACTTTATTTCTCCAAATCTTGATACATCATTAACGCGGACAGAAAGCATAAAATTTCTATTACTTCTTATATTTTCGAGAAACCTTTTTCTGGAAAAATTTATAATAGTATCTCCATTTATAACAAGTAAGTAATCTTTATTTATTTTCTCACTCACTAACTTTACTGCTCCACCAGTTCCTAATGGTTTTTTCTCTTCACTAAAAATTAAATCAAGATCTAAAGAGTAATTTTTCAAACTTTCTTTAACCTCATAGGATCTGTAACCTGTCAATATAAAAACCTCTGTAAATCCATCTTTCCTTAACTGTTCTAGGATAAATTTTAAAACATTAGTTCCATTTATTTCAGCAACAACTTTCTGTCCATTCTTAGTTACATTTTTAAGTCGCGTTCCTTTTCCTCCTGCCAATATACATACGGTACAATCGTCTATCTTCATAGAAATAGCCTACTTTCTACTAATTCTGAAATGGTATGGCCAATTAGTAAATGACCTTCTTGAATTCTTGGTACAGTTTTACTCGGAATTTTTATCAATATCTCACAATAATTTTCCATTGAATTCCCTTCTTCTCCAGTTAGACCCACTGTAAAAAGACCATTTTTTTTTGCCACTTCCAAGCCCTTTAAAATATTAAGAGATTTTCCTGAAGTAGAAAAACCAAAAGCAATATCTCCTCTAACTCCAATAGATTCAATTTGTCTGCTGAATATATATTGAAATCCATAATCATTAGCTACTGCAGTAATGACAGAAGAATCTGTTGTGAGTGCAATCCCCGGTAAGGATTTTCTATCAAACATAAATTTACTTACAAATTCTCCAGCCATGTGCTGAGCATCTGCTGCACTACCACCATTACCAAAAAATAATACTTTTTTACCACTTTGCAATGCATCAATAATCAATTCTGAAATATCAATAATTTTTTTTCTAATGCTTTTATCTGTGGCAACATTTCCTATTAGTTCATAACTTTCTTTCAGAATTTCTTCTGATTTATAGTAATTTTTTTTTAATCCATCATCCATGCTTCTGCTCCCTTACTATTAAAAGTACAAAAAAAAGTCTCAACGGATTCCTCTAAGAGTCTATTTCTTAATTTTATACCTTGATTGGGTTGACACATAAAAAGAATAAAACCTCCACCTCCAGCTCCAGAAACCTTTGCTGCCTCCGCTCCAAAATCAAAACCAAGCTTAATTCTATCTTCAATTAGCTTATTACTGACTTTTTGAGAAGTTAATAATTTATATTCCCAACCTTTATTAATTGAATCTCTTATACCATTTCTATCGCCTCTCAAAATATAATTTTTCATTTTAAAAGCCTCTTCTTTTATCTTATGAAGCGAATCTAAAGCTTCGTTTTTTTTACTAAATATTGAATTTGTTTGATCTAAAATTACCTTTTCTGATGATCTAGAAATACCTGTGAAATGAAGAACTAATGAACTTTCTAATTCACATTTAAAAGAACTTTTTAGTCTTAAATTATTTACGATAGTATTATTTTTATTAAATTCAATGAAGTTTAGCCCGCCAAAAGCAGCAGAATATTGATCTTGTTTCCCTCCTTTTAAATTACAATCTTCTCTTTCAATCTTATACGCCAATTCAGCAATAAAATAATCATCAAGTCCTAAATTAAGGAATTCACTAAATGCTTTTATAATTGCCACTACAAGTGTTGAAGAACTACCTAATCCTGAACCAATTGGAGCATCACAATAGGTAGATAACCTTACATTAAAATTTTCAGAATTACAAAAATCTTTTCTAATTCTATTAAACACCGCATAATGCAATTTGAGTTGATTAGGTATCTCATTACTCTCTTTAATAGCATTTATTTCAGATACTATTCCTGAGTCTAGAGATTCTGCTATAAAAGTATTCTCTGATATATCTAGTTGGGCGTAGGCATATTTATTTATAGCAATATTAAGGGTAGCACCAGAATAAATATTAAAATAGTCATTTATATCTGTACCTCCTCCAGCCAATCCAATCCTTAAAGGCGCTCTAGCACAAACCCTAGAAAATTTTTTAATAGATTTCAAATAATTATATGACAACGAATTAAACTTAATATATAGAACACAATACATTTTCAATCTAACTAAAATCAACTGGTCTTTAGAAATTAGTAACTTTAGATTTAATCTCAAAAATCTAAATATATGCATTTATTTGTTGCACTTTTAAAAATATTATTAATCTCTTTTATAGAGAAGCCTTTACCAAAAAACCCTTTTAAAGTAGATAAAGTTTTAGCAAGACAAATATTTATAGAATTAAATAAAGAAGCTCTAGATAGTAAAAATATCAATTTTATTAATGAATTTGAAGAAAACAACGAGTATGCTATTGACTCATCATCAGTTTAAAAAATGATTTAATTTTACTAGGAAAGTTCTTTAATGATAATTCTCCAACAAACTTTTTACCATCTTGTATTCTTCTATAAACAGTTCCCGTTCTTTTAAACAGATAAGTTCCTTTTGGCCTTTCAGAAACATAATAATAAATAGCTATTGAATTTCTAGATCTGTCTAATGGAGCACAAAGTTTATCAGGATGACCATGATATGTCTTACTTGTTGTAGTAAATAAAATTGATCTATTAAATATAGGTTCTACTTCAGAATAAACCTTAATTTTATTTTTTTTCTTAAGTGCTAATTTCAAATTGCCTTTCCAACTTTCTTCCCAACCTGAGTTCAAATATATTATGAAATTTAATCTTCTGTATAATTTTAACTTTGAATACCAATTAAAGTCAGTATGCATTTTTAAAAATCCATTTTTATTTGTAGAGTGTATTCCACCTCCTTCGAGGAATGGATCTGGTATTAAACCTCTCTCTCCAGTAATTGTTTCTAAACCGTTAATAAATGCTGGTGAATTACATAATTGAACAATTTCCTTTACGCTTTCAGGAAATTTTTCAAAAGTATTGCAAAATCTTTTTCCAACTGACCCGTAAAACTTTTTTTCCCCATCCCAATCTTTAAAATTATTAATCTCCTCTTCAGCTTTTTTTAAGAGACTTGAGCACCAAATATTATTAACTACGCAAAAAGGAAAGGGAACCGATTTTTTATAATTTCTTGATTCATTTATGAATTTTTGAATATCAACTAATTTTTGAGTTTTAGACATACTATTAGAAGAATTTACTTTCATTTATTAAAATAGTTTATGTATCTAGGATCAAATAAGAATTTAAATTAATTAAGTAATATTTTTTCATAAGCTAAATAAGTTTTTTCACTTAAAGTAGTATATCTTGGACTTCCTTTTTGCAATTGATTCTTTCTTAGAAAATTATATATTAAACAAATTGATGGTTTATGATCTGAGCAAACTTTATGAAATGCACTTCCATTAAAAAGTAAAAATTTACTATTAGAAGGGAAGTAAAAATCTCTCTTGTTTCTATTAATTGTTATAAAATTATGGAAAAAATCAGAAATCTTAGAATTATACATTTTTAATTGACTAGACCTAGAAACAACTAATTTTGAATTATTTGAGATTCCTTTAAATAAAGGATGATAAATAATTTTATGCGCAGGAGGAAAATCTCCAACTTTTTTACCATAATTATAAGAATCTCTATGCCAATCTAAATAAGTATTACCAGCTTCTAACTTTCTAATTTGTATATGACTTAGTAAATAATCAGCTCCTAAACAATCAAATATTAAATTGTGTACTTTTGATTCGAACAGCACTTTTATAAAACATTCATCATAATCAATAACGTTAGGTCTTAAGTCAGAGGAATTCTTATATTTTGTTTGAAAAGAAAAACCTTTTTTTATTTCACTGCCAATAAATAATTTATACAAAATATCATTAACTTTTTTAAGATTTGGGCCCTTAAATTTACTAACTAATGATCCATTTTCATAATATAGATCAGCTAATTGCATCTTTAAATAATTTATATGTTATGAACTATAACATAATATTTTTATCATATTTTCAAGAATATAAACCAAAATATCTTAGTTTAGTATTTTTTAAAAAATATATTAAATGAGTATAATTTTTGAAATTTTAGATTTATTCTTACTTTTTCTCATAATTGAATATGGTAAATTAATTTTATGGAAAAAAAAATAATTATAAATATTGTTGGCGTAAGCAATAGAATTATTAAGTTATATTCGCCTCTATTAAAAAAACTTTTGTCAGAAAAACAAATATCAATTGGATATATTTATAACAGAAATATTATAAAAGCTAAAAAGTTGGCAACTTATTTAGGTAGAGGAAAAGCTATCGATAAATTATCTTCTTTGAAAAAGACTTCTAATAAAAGTGAAATTTATATTGCGTTAGTTAGTCTTCCTCCAACAAAAAGTTTTGAATATAATATTAAATTAATTAATCAAGAAATAAATATATTTTCAGAAACACCTATTTCACAGAAATTATGGCAAGCAGATGTAATAGAAAAAATTGTGAAAAAAAACAATTTATTTTTTGGTATTGGCGAAGATTATTGCTTTGCACCTGACTCTCTTTTATTAAAAAAATATTGTGAAAAAACATACATGCCTCCAATAATACAAAATTCCGGGAAATCATCCTCTTTCCATGCTTTTTCATTATTCTCTACTTTTTACAAGCACGAGAATCTTCCTAAAATAAAATCATATAAATCTTATTTAAATAAGATGGAAAGTTTAAAAATAAAAAGGGAGATATTTAAATTTGAAGACAATAATATATATATTTTAGAAAGTTTTCATCCAAATAAATATGTTGCAAGAAATCTTGGAGAAATAAAACTTTTCTATCCAAATCTTACGTTAACAGATAAATTTTACATATTTGAAGGTGGAGGCAATATTGAAAGTACAATTTATACAGAAAATGTTCAAGGTGAAATTATCTATAAATCTAAATTATTAAAAGATTGGGAATGTAAGAAACTTCATAATATTAAATCCAACTTCCCATTAGAGTCATATAAAATAAACGGTTTATATTATAATTTTTTATCTTTTTTAAAACTCTTTTCAGATCCAGAATATAAAAATACGATTCAATATGGAATTGCAAATGCAAAATACGATCTTTTCCTTGCAAAGATTCAATATTTAAATACAAGACTTAAAATAAATAATTTATTTTTAATAAAAGCTATTATTTATATATTGAAATTTTTTAAAAAAATATAAAATCAAACATTAATGATTTAAAAATAGTTTATGTAATTTTCATAAAAATATTTTTTTTAGATAACCTTTTACACCAATTTATATTTTTGAGGCGCCAATCTACTGTATTTTCAAAAGCAATATTAAATCCATATTTTGGAGACCATCTTAATTCAATTTTTATCTTGGAGGGACATAACATATCTTTGATCATGACCAGGCCTATCTTTAACAAATATCCAATCCATTTCCATCATATATGGGGATTTTTTATTTATAAACATAAAAAAGTTCTAAAAAAAAAAATAGTTTTGAATTATTAATAAATGCAAAAAGATTATAATTATGAGTTATTGATTCATGAAAATAAATCTCATAGTTTAGAATGAAATATCTTATTAATTACGATGGATATTGTTATACCTTCTTATTTGACCCCTGATTTAACAATCGCTACTACCCAAACGTATACAAGAAATGATTTAAATGATGATATCCGAAGTATAATAATTGTAGAGAATTCCTCTAAAACTAATTATTTTAGTAATATTTCATCAATCTCTCCAAAAATTAAATGTATTAAAAATAACACCTCCACCACTGGTTCTTTGGCAAATGCTGAGGCAATAGAAATAGCTCTTAAATATTGTAAATCAAAATATATTTTCTTATCTCATTCTGATTCTGCAATATTAAGTCCATTGTTTTTTGATTCTTTAAATCATTATATTTCTGAAGGTTATGCCCTAGTAGGAATGCTTAGAGATAAACTCAGAATAGGTGCTTTACATTCCTCAGGATTATTAGTAAAAAAATCATTAATAAATAAAGTTAATATTTCTCCAAAATACATAAGAAAAATGCCCAAAATCTGGAAAAAGCTATGCATTCAAGATGTTTGCGATTCTCTAACTGATTATGCAAGAAAAAATGCTCTCAAATATGCTTGTTTTAATAATACTTATAATGGCTATTCTCTGGACTCTAAAAAGTTAAACTATAAGATCCTTTCTTTAATTGATACTACCATTAGTAAAGAGGGTGAACCTATTTTTGCACATCTTGGAAGAGGTACCCCTAAATCGCTTGGAAAATATAAAACCAATAGCAAAAATAAAGTGTCTGTTGAAAAATATATAGATCTCTTAAATTCTTACAAATAAATTAATATTTATATTAAAGATCCAATCATACGACCTTGTTCCTTTGTTTTAGAAGCCAATTTTCATTCTCTAAATACCAATCAACTGTTAGTTTAAGTGCATCTAAAAACGTATATTTAGGCTTCCATCCTAATTTATTTTTTATTTTTGATGAGTCTATTGAATATCTAAGATCGTGACCAGGCCTATCTTCAACGAAAGTTAATAGTCTCTTATATGAGTTTTCCAAAGGTCTAAATTTATCTAATAAAAAACAAATTTCAGAAGCGACCTCTATATTAGTTTTTTCTTGGTTAGCTCCAATGCAGTAACTTTCTCCTATTGCCCCTTTAGAAATAATTAAAAACAAGGCATCAATATGATCATCAACATAAATCCAGTCCCTAATGTTAGAACCATCTCCATATATGGGTATCTTCTGGTTCTTTATTGCTTTTTTAATTATTGTGGGAATAAGTTTTTCTGGATACTGCCATGGGCCGAAATTATTGCCACAATTTGAAATTAAAATTGGCAAATTGTAAGTATGATACCAAGCCCTTACGAGATGATCGCTTGCAGCTTTGGTAGCTGAATAAGGGCTTCTTGGATCATATCTTGTATATTCTGAAAAAGAGTATTTTGCGGATAAAGAACCAAAAACCTCATCCGTACTTACATGGAGAAATTTAAACTTTTTCTTTCTCTCAATACTTAATTTATTGTAGTGATTTAAACATGCCTGCAAAAGATTATAAGTACCTTGTATATTGCTATCTATAAAAGTTTGGGGATCATCAATTGATCTATCAACGTGACTTTCAGCTGCTAAGTGAATAACCAGTTCGGGATTTGCTTTTTCTATTGCTTTTTTAGTCTCATTTGTTTTACTTAAATCTGTTTTTAATAATTTATACCTGTCTTTACCAACTCTACCAATATGAGTTAAACAATCATTTATTACAGTAACATCAGATGCATAACCTAATTTATCAAGGTTATAAATTTCTAAGGATGTTTCTAGTAATAATTTTTTTATAAGATTACCACCAATAAAACCCGCGCCGCCGGTAATTAAAATTCTTTTGTATTTTTCTAAACCTTTCTGCATTTTAATTTCCTTTAAGTTTTTAACTTCTCATTTTTAAAAGTTCAAAAAGATATTCCCCATAACCACTTTTAATATATTTTTGAGCGATTTTTTCAAGTTCGGTATCATTTATCCAACCTTTTCGCCAAGCAACCTCTTCTGGAGATCCAACTTTAAGACCTTGTCTTTTTTCCAAAGCCCTTATATATTCTCCTGCTTCTTGCAATGAGTCAAATGTACCTGTATCCAGCCAAGCCATCCCTCTACCCATTATTTGAACATCAAGAGCAGATTCATTTAAATACATTTCATTCACCGAAGATATTTCTAGTTCACCTCTATCAGAAGGAGATAAAAGCTTTGCTTTTGAAATTGCAGTATGATCATAAAAATATATTCCAGTAATGGCGTAACGACTTTTGGGATTTAAAGGTTTTTCTTCAATACCTAAAGCACGACCATTAATGTCAAAATCTATTACTCCATATCTTGAAGGATCGCTTACTGGATAAGCAAATATAGTAGCCCCTTGTTCTTTTTTAGTAGCAATCTCTAATTTAGGAAGTAACTCATTACCATGAAATAGGTTATCGCCAAGGATTAAAACTAAAGGTGAATCCCCCAAAAATGTCTCCGCAATAAGTAAAGCTTGAGCAATCCCATCAGGTTTTTCTTGACACTCATAAGTTATATTTATTCCTAGTTGTTCTCCTTCACCTAATAAACGTTGAAATGAATTTAAATGATAGGGGTTAGTTATTATTAGAAATTCTTTAATTCCTGCAAGCATTAATGTACTTAATGGATAAAATATCATTGGTTTATCGTATACGGGCATCAGTTGTTTACTTATAGCTAAAGAAATTGGATTTAATCTACTACCTAAACCTCCAGCTAAAATAACACCTTTCCTTGTTTTCATCCTTTTAATAGTTTTATAATAAAAAGCTTAATGTCCTACTTTAAGATATCATCAATTAAATCAATAACATAAAAAATTAGTTCATTAGATTTTCTTTCAATTATGAAATTATCAATATACGGCTCAACTGGTTTTATTGGAAGTAATTTCATGAAATTTTATCCTAAACATATAGCAATAAATAGGGAAAACTTAAAACCCAATTCAAAGGATATTTTGTATCTAATATCTACTGTTGATAACTACAATATTTTTGATGACATAACTAAGGATGTAAAAGTTAATTTAGAACTACTTTGTAAAGTTTTAAATTATTGTAAGTCAGAAGACTTAACCTTTAATTTCATAAGCTCATGGTTTGTTTATGGTAAAACAAAAAATCTACCTGCTGATGAATCACAAATATGCAATCCAAAAGGTTTTTATTCAATTACAAAAAAATGTGCGGAAGATTTAATTATTTCATTTTGTAATACATTTAATGTTAAATATAGGATCTTGAGACTTTGCAATGTACTCGGGAAAGGAGACTTAAGAGCCTCTTCAAAGAAAAATGCTATTACTTGGATGATAAATCAACTAAAGTTAAATAAAAAAATCGATTTATACAATGAAGGTAGAGTTTTTAGAGATATTATGCATATTCGAGATGTGTGTGATGCTATTAATATGGTTTGCAATAATGGAGCAAAAAATGAGATTTATAATATTGGATCAGGGAAACCAACTGAATTAAGGTCCATAATTGATTTAGCTTATAGGTATACTAATTCATCTTCACAAATAAATTTTATCTCTCCGCCCCCATTTCACACAAAAGTACAAAGTCAAGATTTCTGGATGGATAATACTAAATTAAAGAAATTAGGTTTTTCACAAAAAATTCCTATTGAAACGACGATAAAAGAGTTATCAGATTGATTTTAAAAATTACACTAAAACTTTTTCTGCTTCTTTGATTTTATTCACTAAAAAGTCTAGTTTTAATTGAGTTTGTCGATTATGAGATCCCAATAAAATACCTGATTTCATTACTTCATCACTTACTTCAAAAGTACCAAAACATTCCCAGTGGAATTTTTTAGCTACAGGTTGTCTCATAATATTTCCGGTAAATATGGTTCGTGTTTGAATACCTTCTTTTTCAAGGTATATCTGCATTTCTTTTCTTTTTTCTAGTAATTTATTTTGCAAAATTATAGGAAAGGCAAGCCATCCAGTCCTTACATTTTTATAAGATTTCGGTATAAAAATATTTTTAGATTGATCTAACTGGGATTTCAAAAAATTAAAGTTATTAATACGCTTTTGGATATTCTTTCCCAAACTATTTAGTTGAACAAGGGCGAACGCAGCAGAGATTTCAGAGGGTAAAAAGTTATATGCTATATCATCAAAAATATACTTATCGTCGTAATCAATATCATCAATTTTTGCATTGAATCTTCTTTCGTAATCCTCTGAATTTAAATATAAAGAGGATCTTCTCCCCCAACCTCTTAAAGACAATGCTAAATCATAATTGTTTTTATCATCAAAACAAACCATACCTCCAAAACCAGCTCCAGTTATTACATGTGAGGCATAAAAACTTGTTGTGGATAAATCTGACCAATTTTTTAAAGATGTGTCAAAGGAATATCCAATGGTATCTGCAGAGTCTTCAATAATTTTTAAATTATTCTCCCTTGCAAAATTAAATATTTCTTCCCAATTAGCAACGTTACCCACAAGATTTGGAACACAAATTGCACTTACATTATCTAAGTCGATTTGTTTCAGAATTTTGGTATTAATTTGTAATGTATCTTTTTCAACATCAACAAAGTAGGGTATTAAACCACTCTGGACTATAGGAAAAACTGTTGTAGAAAATGTCAAAGCGGGAGTTATAACCTTAGAGCCTTTTGGCAAATTTAATGAAAGTATTCCTAAAAGGTTTGCTGATGATCCACTATTGACCATAAGTCCATAATTTTTATTAAAAATTTTTGAAACTTTTTTTTCTAATAATTTAACTTGAGGGCCATCCATTAAAGAAAGTCTATTTTCATCTAATACCTTTTTGACTGCTTGTATCTCTTCGTCAGAATAACTTGCTTCTGCATAAAATACTTTTTCTTTCATTGAAATGAAAAATTGGAATTATCAGTTATATATTACCCTAAAAAGATTTTTTAGAATTTGTTGTAGTTTAGGGTAAAAAAGATATTTCAATCGATTAAAAACCAAATTTTTAATTTTCTTTTTTATAGATTAAAGGGAGTCGAAACCTTAATTTATAAATATCATAGATTTTTTAAAGATTGTCATAACTTCGTTTTATTACTGATTTTATATTTATTAAAAGGATTACTGATTTTATATTTATTAAAAGGATTAATAAAAAATATTTAGACGTTTTTAAAAACCAAATACTCTTTAAAAATTTGCATTTATTTTAAAAAAACACATATAGTGAATAAATTTATAAAAAATTTTTATTTTTTGATTGCGATTGCATATCCTCTTGCCTTATTCGAGTCAATTCTTGTTATCTCATAAGGATAATTTTTTTCAATCTCTAATATTGCATCACATACTCCATTGAAGAGTCCAGTAGTTACATCATCAAAAATAACAATATCCCCCTTCTTTTGCCTTTTTGAGACATATTCGAATTCAAACATTACATCATCTTTGGTATGTTGAGCATCAAGAAAAGCAAAATTTATCCTACTTAATCCAATATTATTTACAACTTCTGTCCATCCCTGAATAAACACGATACGTGACAATTCTTTTTCCCAATCAGACAAATTTTCTTCTCTAGACTTAGGTCCATTTAAATCATTTATTGAATTCCACAAAAGCCTCTCATTATGTGGGACACAATCAATAGTGATTATAGTCCCATTTGCATTATTATCTGAAAAGGCTTTTGACATGCAAATCGACGAGAACCCTCTTGCAGTACCAGTTTCCAATACAATTATTGGAATATTTTCTTCAGGATAATTTGATTTTATATCGTTAATATATTTCGAAAGAGACGAATATAATAACTTTCCATGTTGAAAATTTAATTCACTTTTTTTTATGCAAATTTGAGTATATAAAGCCAACTTATTTATGTATTCTTTAGGGATAGCATAACCGGAATCTATTTCGTATTTATCAATTAATTTGTTTGTATTTGCAATTGCTTCCTTATGTAATTTAAGAAAATCTTTTTTTAAAGCTAAAGGCTTTTTGCAATAAGGCTTTCTTGGAAATGGTTTTTTTAAGAAAGGAATTTTATAAATATGATTTAAGTATTTTTTAGCTCTTGCCTTTAATTTATTTATTAATTTCATCTTAATTCTTAAAATATTTTTTATTTAATTGTACTGCTTATCTTTTTCGTTTTTTATTAACTCCTAAAGTTCATTAATTTTTTTAAATAGTGAAAAACTTATGGGAGCCAAGCGGGATCGAACTGATCACCGCCTGCATGTCATTAAATAAGGGAATTTTTCAAAACCCCTACAATTAATTGATAAACTCCAATAACACTCTGCTATCAAGAAATTCATGCTTTACTTACTATTGCAATTTAGTGTGATTCTGCACCAATTTGAATTCAAGCACTACTTGGATCCAGGTTGATTCATAGAGTAAAAGCCAAGGAATCATGAAAATATACTATACATTCACAATTAATTAATTTCATAAAGGGATTTGGACCCTAAAATAGTTTAATTAGAAATTATTCAGAAGGTTTAATTAAGCAAATAGGAGATTTTGAAAATAAAATTTTTTAAAATCTTTCAAAAACACAAGAGAATCTTTTAACTTAATCACAATTAATTAGCAAAAAAATGATGCGATTTTTATTATAAGTTTTTCTGAAGCACAGCCTATTGAGTTTGATCCAGTTGGGAATCTATCTATTAAGGACTTTATAAAATTATTCCCAGGAGAAATAATTTATTATGAAAAAAATGGATCTAACTATAATGACTTGATCTTGAAAATAAAAAAGTAAATTTGAAAAATCTCATAATTTAAGATTAGAATTTTTTTAATAAAAAAATATTATTAATAATATTTTTTATATCTAGCAAAATTTATTCCAATTAAATTTTTTCATAATTCTATTCTAATTGGAGATAAATTTTTTTTGCTTACTTTAATTTTTTTTCCCCAGATCAGCTTTGGCATAGCCTTTAAGAATTACATTAATATATATATTTGCAAGGGTTGTGGCTCGCAGAGTTGCTCGCAGAGAACCCATATTTATCCATTATTATCCCATACGGATTATTGACCAAAATAATTGTTATAACTAGAGAAAATCCTGATGGAGCCAAGCGGACTCGAACCGCTGACCCCCTGCATGCCATGCAGGTGCTCTACCAGCTGAGCTATGGCCCCAAAAAAAGCAAAATTAAAACCTAAATAGTTTTTAAAATGCGTAAAATCAATACTACTTTATAGTTTAAATTTAATCAATCTGCTCATTTAATAATTAGATTGTATTAAAATAAAATTCTCAAAAAAATAAAATTATCAAAAAAAATTTAACTTTAGTATTTATTAGATAAAAAAAATTATTTTTTAAAAACAATATATTTGCTTCCTAAGAAATTATTTAAAGTACAAAAAATTATCCCTATAAGCCAGGCAAGCCTATGATCAATACCTTTCATAAATAAATAATTTGTTATTGAAGAAAATATATATGCTCCAAATAAATAAACCATTAAAAACTTTATAAAAATAAAGTTGTTTTTAATTTTTGCATTTTTAAAAACCCATTTCTTTCCAAAAATGTATGAATTTAAATTTCCTGCAATGTATCCTGAAATAGAAGCTAAAAGGATATTATATGTTGTCAGATATAAGACTAAATAAAAGAAATAATTAATTAATGTAGATTTGCAACCAATAATAATAAACTTTATAAATTGCTTTTCAAATTTCATAATTACTTATTTTAAGACAAAAATTATAGTATTTATTCTTAATTCCTTTATTTATAATCCTATATTAATTTGACCTAAATATATAAAAAAATTAAAAATAAAAATTATAATAGTCAAAAAATAAATTTATTTTTTTTTTAAGCTATGAAAAATATTATTTCATTGGAAAATTATTTAATATTTAACATATTTTTAAAGGTATAATTTTATAAATCTAAATTGAAGATATTTTCAATAATGAAAAAAAAGATCGCTCTCATTACTGGAATAACAGGACAAGACGGGAGTTATCTTGCTGAATTCCTTTTAAAAAAGGGCTATGAAGTTCATGGTATTAAAAGAAGATCAAGTTCATTCAATACTCAACGCATAGATCACTTGTATGAAGACCCTCATAGTTCAGAAAGAAATCTCATTTTACATTATGGCGATTTAACAGATAGCAGCAACCTTATAAAAATTATTGGGGAAATAAAACCTCACGAAATTTATAATTTAGGAGCTCAAAGTCATGTAGCGGTAAGTTTTGAATATCCCGAATATACGGCTAACTGTGATGCCCTAGGTATTTTGAGAATTCTTGAAGCTGTAAGATTATTAAATTTGATAGATCATACGAAAATTTACCAAGCAAGTACATCCGAGTTATATGGTCTAGTACAAGAAGTTCCCCAAAAAGAAACTACACCTTTTTATCCTAAAAGTCCCTATGGTGTAGCTAAATTATATGCATATTGGATCGTTGTAAACTACAGAGAATCTTATGGAATATTTGCTTGTAATGGTATTCTTTTTAATCATGAGAGTCCAAGGAGAGGAGAGACATTTATCACAAGGAAAATTACGATGGGTCTATCAGCTATTGATTCTGGGATAGAAGATTGCCTTTATGTTGGCAATCTTGATGCGAAAAGAGATTGGGGACATGCGGAAGATTATGTAGAGTTACAATGGAAAATATTACAAAAAGATACCCCTGAAGATTATGTAATTGCAACAGGTAGGCAAGAAAGTGTTAGAAGATTTATTGAACTTAGTGCTATTGAACTAGGTTGGGGAGGTATAGATTGGGAAGGTAAAAAATTAGAGGAAGTTGGGAGAAGAAAAGATAATAATGAGATTGTAATAAGGGTTGATAAAAGATATTTTAGGCCCTCTGAAGTTGACTCTTTATTAGGAGATTCTTCAAAAGCTAAAAAAAATTTAGGTTGGGAACCCTCAAAGTCATTAGAAGATCTAATTGCAGAAATGATAAAAAGTGATCGTGAAATTGCCTCTAAAAAATCTTTATTAATCAAACATGGATATAAAATTAATAAAACTAATAATGATTAAAAATTGAATAAAAATTCATTCAAACATCTATTACTTTAAATGACTAATCAAGAAATTATTCCTATTATTCTTTGCGGAGGTTCGGGCACAAGATTGTGGCCTTTATCGAGAGAAAGTTATCCTAAACAATTTTTAAATCTTGAAGAAAACAATAATAAGTCTTTACTTCAAAATACATGTGAGAGAATTTTATCAATTAAAAATATAAGTGACCCTATTTTAGTTTGTAATAAAGAACATAGATTTATTGCTGCAGAACAACTTAGAAATATTAATATTAATCCTAAGTCAATATTATTAGAACCCTTTGGGAGAGGCACTGCTCCTGCAGTTGCCATTGCTGCACTTAAAGCTAAAGAAAATAGTGAGAATCCATTTTTATTAGTTTTATCTTCTGACCATATAATCTCAAATAAGGAGAATCTAATTAAAGTACTACAGCTAGCAATAAATTATGCAGATGAGGGCAGGCTAGTAACTTTTGGAGTAAAACCTGATTATCCAGAAACTGGATATGGTTATATTGAATCATCGTCAAATTTGAATAATGATCTAGGGAGCCAGATTAAAAGATTCATAGAGAAACCTAATCTTGCAAAAGCAAAAAAATATATAAAAAATAAAAACTTCTTTTGGAATAGTGGAATTTTTCTCTTTAAAGCGAATGATATATTAAGAGAAATCAAAAGTTTTGAACCAAAGATTTTAGAAAACTGCCAAAAAGCGCTCAATAGTAGCCAGTTAGATTTAGATTTTGAGAGGATTGAAACTGAACATTTCTCTAAATGTGATAATATCTCTTTGGATGTTGCAGTAATGGAAAAAACAAGTCTAGGGACTGTTATACCAATGGAAATTGGATGGAAAGATATAGGAAGCTGGAACCAGTTATGGGATTATTCAAATAAAGATGAATCAGGAAACGTCCTTAAAGGAAATGTGATTTTTGAAGATAGTAAAAATTGTTTTTTTAGAAGTGAAGAAAGATTGATAGTAGGAATAAATCTTGAAGATATTATTGTAGTCGAAACAAATGATGCTGTTCTTATAGCAAACAAAAATTTTACACAAAAAGTCAAAAAAATTGTTCAAACTCTAAAAAATAAAAGCTATAAAGAAAGCTATGAAAATTCTAAAGTTTATAGACCATGGGGATACTTCACAACATTGGCTGAAGAAAATAACTGGAAATTAAAAAAAATTGTTGTCAATCCAAATTCATCCTTATCATCTCAATTACACAAAAAAAGATCCGAACATTGGACTGTTGTAAGTGGTTCTGCAGAGGTCGAAGTTGATAGTAATATATCCATTCTAGAAAAGAATCAAAGCACTTATATTCCAAAAAATTGCAAACATAGGCTTTCAAATCCTAATAAATCATTGTTAACTTTAATTGAAGTACAAAACGGAGAATATCTTGGAGAGGACGATATAATAAGATTCGAAGATGATTATGGGAGGATAAAAAACTCTCATTCAAAAAAAAACTTATATAAAAATATCGAAAATGAATAATTCAAATAGCTTAAAAAAAATAATGATAGCTGGAGCTTCAGGAATGGTTGGGAATGCTATAAAAAAAGCATATTTAAATTCGGAACGACATAATGCCCAAAAATATGAACTCCTTACACCTTCAAGAAATGAATTAAATCTTTTAAACTTTGAAGAAGTTGAGAATTGGTTTGAAAGAAATTCTCCAGATATTGTTATATTAGCTGCAGCTAAAGTTGGTGGGATTTTTGCTAATAAAAATAATCCTGCAGAGTTTATTCTTCATAATCTTAAAATTCAAACAAATTTAATAGAAATAGCAAACAACTTTAAAGTTGAAAAATTTTTATTTCTTGGAAGTAGCTGCATTTATCCAAGACTAGCCACCCAACCCATAACTGAAAAAGAGTTATTATCTGGCCAATTAGAGATTACAAATGAATATTATGCTATTGCAAAAATAGCAGGCATAAAACTTTGTCAAGCATTAACAATTCAAAAAGGATTTAATTCTATTTGTCTAATGCCTACAAACTTATATGGTCCCGGTGATAACTATCACAATTCAAATAGTCATGTTTTGCCATCATTGATAAAAAAATTTTCAGAAGCAAAGAATAAAAATTTAAAGAGTGTTACTTGCTGGGGAGATGGAACCCCTCTAAGAGAATTCTTATACGTTGATGATTTAGCAAAGGCATGTATTTTTGTACTTGATAAACTTAATTCAGTTTCAAAATATTCTCTTAAAGACAAAAACGGTAATCCTTTATTTTGGA
Organism: uncultured Prochlorococcus sp.; assembly: GCA_902611225.1. GTDB lineage: Bacteria > Cyanobacteriota > Cyanobacteriia > PCC-6307 > Cyanobiaceae > Prochlorococcus_A. The sequence goes on along the minus strand of CACLYZ010000010.1, from coordinate 15,870 downwards.
TAAATGTAGGAAGTAATCAAGAGATATCTATTAAAGATTTAGCTGTTATGATTGCAAAAATAGTTGGTTTTGAAGGCTCAATTATATGGGATAAAAAAATGCCTAATGGTACTCCTAGGAAAAAATTAGATACTTCAGTATTAGATAAATTGGGATGGAAGTCTAAAATTAATTTAGAAGAAGGTATAAAACTTACTTTAAAAGCATATAATAAAGATCTTAAATTAAATAGAATAAGAAATTAATTGATTAAAAATATTAGAGAAAAATTTAAATACATTTTATTCATACCACTTTTAATTTATTTAGGAGAAAGAAGTTTAATTGCTTATGATGAAGGTTACTATGCTTTGCAAGCTAGATGGATTTTAGATAAAGGAAACTGGATAGCACCATTATGGTTTGACAACATTGTTCTAGATAGAACAATTGGAGTGCAATTTCTAATTGCAATATCTCAAAAAATATTTGGGACAAATTATTTCGCTCTCTTTCTCCCTATTACTTTGGCATCGATAATGATGCTTTATTTTACTTATTTAATTCATAGGGAACTTTTGGGAAATAAATTCGCTATTGTGTCTCCTCTTATATTAATTACAACATTTCTTTGGATAAATTATGCCAATATGGCAACCCAAGATATCATTTTTGCATCAGCAATCACTTTTGGAGTTTATGCCACCATTAAAGCTTACAAATCTCAAAAAGAGATTTATTTTTTATTTTGTGGTTCTTGGATTGGACTTTCATTTATGTTTAAAACATACTTAACTTTCATACCATTAATAGCAATTTCACCATTTCTTATTCAAAAAAAAATCATTCAAAATAGATTATTCTGGATTGGATTAATATTAGGATTTTTACCCTTTATTTTATGGAGTTTTAGTATTTTGAGATCATATGGATTTGATAGTTATAATGGACTATTTGAAAAGTTAATAACACTCTCTAAAAACAATACTTTTACAAATCCATTCTATTATTACCTTTGGAATCTACCTTTAAATATTTTTCCGTGGACATTTTTTCTTATTCCTGGATTAATAGGTTCTTTTAAAATAAAGGATTCAATTACTAAATACTTTTTATTTTTTTATCCATTAACTATTCTATTATTTTTAAGTTTATTTTCTTCGAAAACGCAATATTACCCTCTTCAGATATTATCCTTATTTTCAATAAATATATATTTAGGAATAATATCAATTTCAGAAATAAAAAATAAATTAAACCTATTTGTAAGATTTATAAATTTTAAATTTCTTCCATTAATAATAATTCTTAGTTTATTTTTGATAAATTTAAGAATTATTGATTTAAATCTAAGTAACATTCAAATTAAGATAATATCTGTGGCATTTTTATCATATTCCATTTCGTTATTCAGTTTCAATTTTTTAAAGATTAGAAAATCAAAAATTATTTCTATATTATTAGGGCCATATATATTATTTATTTTTATATTTCATTCTGGATTTATTACTGATAGGTCAAGGGATCTAAGATTAGCCTCTGAAAGTTTAATCCAAAATGAAAGTCTTAATAAAAGATATATAGAAACAGTTAAGTCAGACATCAATGATAGTGTTTCACATTCTAAAATCATCAAAATACTTCTTCAAATGCCTAATATTGGGAATGGTATTGAAAGTTTAGAGGATTTAAAAAAAGAGGAATATGCTTGGAGTACGATTTCAAAAGATAAATTAAAAATTCAAGAAGATATTATCTTAATTAATAATGATGAAATTTTTTATCCTTGGAAACTAGTCATAAAGAGATAAAAGATTTAATTTAATAAGGCTAATTAAACTTTAAAATTTGGATGCTTTATTGTTATAACCAAAATTAAATACATTAAATTCTAGACCAATGGATTTTTGATCCTCATCATAAACCAACGCAAAGGAATAAGCTCTTCTACTAACTCCTAATGAAAATTTTTTATTTTCAAAAACTCCAAAATCCTTAGAATTATTGTCTACGTTATAGGATGTGGAAAAACTCAAAAGCAATGGTCCATAAATTTGTTGTTTGATACCAAACAATATTCTGGAACTTTCTTCAAAATCATCAAATTCAAAAGGGCTTCTACCACTTTTAGATATATATTCAGGCATTATTGAAAGAACTGAATAATCAAAAAATTTATTTTTAAAATTACCATAAGTAAATTCAGGACCAATAGAGGCAGATAAAACTGACTGGATTGAATTATTACTATATTTAAAAAATCCATAACCTAATTTACTCTTAATCTTTATTCCACCATTGATAATTTCAGGAGAAAAATTATAATCCTTTGTGATATCTTTGAGAATATTTTTTTTATTTGTTAGGAGATAATCGTTTTCGAAAGTTGTATTTACTCCATATCTATCAAGACTAGTTAAATTATTTTCTTTAGAACTAGATTCTCCTTGATATGTTCCCACATCAAATGTTAGAAAATAATTTCTTGCTAAATTCTTATCAGAATACTTATAGCTATTTATTAATTTAGAACCAAAGGCTTTATAAATATTATCTTTATCAAAAGCCGAATAAATTCCAAAATCAATATTAAAATTTTCGTTTTTTTCTACTAAATTTTTATTATCTGAACATCTATTTGATTTGTTATTTTGCTTAAAATCAGTTTTATATAAATTTCTAATTAAATTCAAATCATAAGAAAAGGCATCATAAAATCTTTCAGGATTAATTGTTTTTAAATGCGTATTTAGATTTAAATCCCATCCTATTAATTTACCATTAACCTTTTTACTCAAGGCAAAGTAATCCAAAGGTTGAATATCTATTTTATGATTATCAGATAAAACTGAAGAATCTTTTAATCTGAAAGCATTAGATTCTCCTAAGAGAGATCTTTGAAGAAGAAAATAGGGCTGAAAATCTACTTCTATATTATCAGCAATTTTTATTGGATCAAAATTCCTAATAACAAAAAAACCATCTTTATCTTTAGATTCGTAACCAACTCCCCATCTTAAATCAAAAGAATTATTATCTATTGTTCTTCTTCCTATAGGCAGTGTAAGTTTGTTATCAAAAATAATGCTGGTTCTTTTACTTTTATATTGTGTTTTATTATTTATAATTTCTGCAGAAAAATTTTTGCTTCTCAATATAAACTGTGGTTCATTAAAAGGGTCATTTGTGAAATAAATTAATTCAGACTTTAAAGCTTTATTTTCAATGATAATTTTATCAGATTTAAATCTCCACTTATCAATTTTTGAGAAATTTAAATTAAAACTATCTAGTCCAAGATTATTTCTAAATCTTACATTACTTGAGCCAAGTAAGCTTACTTCGGATGGTGAATTTATTAAGTCAAAATTATCAGTATCACAAAAATCAAAATTATTATTTTCCTCCGCAATATTTAAGTCTTCTTGAAGATTGGCGAAATCTAAAGCACCATAAACTTCAGTTATGAAGGCCTGATTTTTCTTCAAATTAAACTGAGCATATTTTGCTTGTATGTATTGATTACCTTTATTGAAAGTAATATTATTTTCCGCAATAAAAATTTTATTTACTTGGTCATAGGAAATTTTATCTGCTTGGATAATACCGTTTGATATTTTAACCACAACATTACCCTCTGCATAAAAAATATCTCCCTCGAAATATTGTATATTTGAATCTATATCAAAAGAATTTTTAGATATCTCTGAATGATTGTCATTTATTTTATTTGATAAAAAAAGATTAGCAAATAATTCTTCTATAACTAATTTTTCTTTATTTAATTTTTTATGAAGAAAATATTTTTTTTCTGCTAAACAATTTTTTTCATTACAACCTGCTGGTAGTATTTTTTGATGAAAGGTAAGACCCAAAGAAATAAAACATAATGTTCCCAAATACTTATAAAAATCTAATAACTTCATAAACTCTTAGCAAATTTAAACTTTTTAGTAAAGATTTCATTTTAAAGCAATAATTAAACCTTCCTCCAAACAGCAAGTAATTTGCCTTGAATTGATACATTGTCATAATCCAATATTATAGGCTCGTAATTGGGATTTGCGGCCTCTAAAATTATTTTATTATTTTTTTTCAGAAAATATTTCAGTGTTGTACCTGATCCAGGGACCATTGCGCTTACAATGTCTCCATTTCTAATTGAATTTATACTATCTACTGGCTCCATCAAAACCATATCTCCATCTGCAATACATGCGTCTATCATAGAATCTCCATTAACTGTAAGAGCAAAAACATTTTTCTTTTTTAAAACATCAGAAATATCTAAATTCTCTTGAACATCTGAATAAGTTTCAATTAAACCTCCAGCTGCGACTGAACCCATAATTGGTACACCTTCTATAATTTCATCAACTATTTGCATTGTTCTTGCTTTACCTTCTTGCCAAGAGATGTAGCCCTTTTCTTGCAAATGTTTTAAGCGACTTTGAATTGGAGCAGGAGATTTTAATCCCATAGCTTGCATCATTTGTCTGATAGATGGGCTATGTTGAAAGTCTTTCACATATTCTTTTATCCATCCATAGAGCTCATTCTGAGCTTGGGTAAGATCGTCCCCTGAAGAAGTTTCCATAAAACATATGTACTCTAATACATTTGTACCCTTTTATTAATTAGTTCGCAAGTATTCCTATTGGAGAATGCAAGATAAAAGAGCTTGTTGAGCATGTAATCTATTTTCTGCTTGATCAAAAATTCTACTTTTGTGACTTTCAAAGATTTCATCAGTTATCTCTTTGGATCTATACGCAGGAAGGCAATGAAGAATAATTGAATCTTTGTCAGCTTTACTAACTAAATCACTGTCAATGGTGAAACCATTAAAAACTTTTTCTTTCTCATCTTTTTGGTTTTCTTCACCCATAGATGACCATACATCTGTATAAAGAACATTTGCTCCTAAAACAGCGGTTTTGGGTTCATTAGTGATTTTCAACAAATTCTTATTTTCATATATTTCATATGCTTTATCGATCAACAACGAGTTAGGTTCATAACCTTTAGGACATGCAATCCTAACTTCTACTCCCAATAAGGCGCCACATAAAACAAGAGAATTTGCGACGTTATTACCGTCTCCAATAAATGTCAAAACTACATCTTTAAAATCAAGAAATTCCTCTTTAATCGTCATAAAATCAGCTAAAGCCTGACATGGATGTTCTAAGTCAGTAAGAGCATTAATAACTGGCTTAGAGGACCATTTTGCATACTCTTCCAAATCAGTTTGTTTAAATGTTCTTATCGCAAGAACATCGCAGTATCTACTTAGGACTCTTGCTGTATCTCTAATTGGTTCTCCCCTCCCAATTTGTGAAGTAGAGGGATTTAGGTCAACTGTGGTGCCGCCAAGTCTTGACATTGCCACCTGGAAACTAACTCTGGTACGAGTTGATGACTTATCAAAAATTAACCCTAAAACTTTTTCTTTGAGTTTTATATTTAGATCTTTATTTTTAAAATTATTTGCAAGATCTAAAATATGCAACAGTTCTTCAGTCGATAAATCCAAGCTTGATAGAAAATTATTATTGGCAAGCTTATTTGGTTTTAGCATGAATATTTCTGGTCAGATCAAGATTCTACTACGCAGGCATTTTACTTTCTGCCAAGAGATTTTTAAGATCTTCCCCTTCAATAACTTCTTCTTGGAGGATTTTTTGAGAAATCGATTCCAGAAGAGGTAAATTATTCCGCAAAATATTAAGTGCAGTTTCATGCGCATCATCAACTAAATCTCTAACCTCTTTATCTATTGCTTGAGCAGTAGCATCACTAACAGATCTCCGAGGATTATTACTATTACCTAAAAATTGACCACCGCCTTGTTTATCGTAAGCAAGCGGACCAAGAATATCACTCATTCCAAATGTACCAACCATTTGTTCGGCTATATCAGTTGCTCTTTGCAAATCATTTGAAGCTCCCGTAGTAATCTTTCCAAAAACTACCTCTTCAGCAGATCTTCCTCCAAGAAGTGTAGCTATTTGTCCTTTTAATTCTTCCTTAGAATTTAAAAATCTTTCTTCAGTTGGCAATTGAAGAGTGTAACCAAGTGCACTCATACCTCTTGGAACAATTGAAATCTTTGCGACTTTAGAACCTCCAGGCATAAGATGACCAACAATAGCATGACCAACTTCGTGATATGCGACAACTTTCTTTTCATCATCTTGCAAGACACGACTTTTCTTTTCCAATCCAGCAACAACTCTTTCTATCGCCTCGCTTAAGTCTTGTTGTTCTACACTTTTCCTTTTAGCTCTAGCCGCAAGTAAAGCAGCTTCATTTACCATATTAGCCAGATCAGCTCCTGCGAATCCACTAGTGGCTTGAGCAATAGAATCTAAGTCTATTGAATCCGCAAGTTTAACTTTTTTTGTATAAATTTCCAAGATTGTTTTTCTTCCAGATAAATCTGGCCTATCAACTAAAACTTGTCTATCAAATCTACCTGGTCTTAGCAAAGCAGCATCAAGCACTTCTGGTTGGTTAGTAGCTGCAAGGACAATTACAGGCTTGTCGGTAGAGGCAAACCCATCCATTTCTGTAAGGAGCTGATTTAAAGTTTGTTCTCTTTCATCATTTCCACCGACTACACCCATAGAACCAGAACGACTCTTACCTATCGCGTCTAATTCATCAATAAATATTATGCAAGGAGCTTTTTTCTTCGCCTGTTCAAATAAATCTCGCACTCTTGCAGCCCCAGCGCCAACAAAAAGCTCCACAAATTCAGAACCCGAAATAATGAAGAAAGGAACTTCTGCTTCACCAGCCACAGCCTTTGAAAGAAGAGTTTTACCTGTTCCTGGAGGTCCTACAAGAAGTACACCCTTAGGAATTCGTGCTCCAATATCAGTATATCTTTCTGGTTTTTTTAAAAAATCAACTATTTCTGTTAATTCGTCCTTAGCTTCATCAACTCCTGCTACATCCGCAAATGTTACTTTTGATTCGTCATCTGGTACATAGACTTTAGCTTTACTTTTAGTAAAACTTAGAGCACCTTGAGCACCTCCGCCTCCCATACTTCTTCTAGCGAAAAATTGCAAGACAAGTATAAAAATCAAAGGAGGAACAACCCAACTCAATATAGTTGAGAAGAAATTAGGTTTCTTTGGAGGAGCTGCAGCGAATTCCACCCCTTTACTTTCTAACCTTTGAGGCAGATCCATATCAAAAATTGGGGTTGTTGCTAACACTGAGGGTGCACCCTCTTCAGCTCCATTTAACTCATATCTGATTTGTTCTTGGGTGATATATGCTCTCTTTACCTCTCCATCATTAACTTGATCAATAAATAAGGAGTAAGGAACCCTAGGGATTTGCATATTTTGATTAGGGAAAAGGCTACTAAATAAAAGTAGTGCTCCAACTCCTATCAAAATGATATTTACAATTCCAAATCTTCTATTAGGTTGATTATCGTCTTGTCTTATTGGCATAATTGTGGACAAATTTGAACTTATTATAAACTAAACCAACAGTTTCCGTATCTGTATTTTTTTTGGGTGAGAACCGTACGGTACTTTAACCCATATAAAATTTCTTAAAGATTAATTTTTCAATGAACTCCTAACGCATATATCATCACCAATCAAACTATGCTGAGATTCGCTTAATTTAATAATTTCATGCATTTCTCCAAACTCAAAATCCCCAAGGGGATTCATACTATTTTCTCCTCCTAAAATTTTTGGAGCAATAAAAGTTATAATTTCTTGAATACAATTAGATTTAATTGCGGCAGTAGCCAATCGAGGACCACATTCCCACAAAACTTTATTACATCCCCTTTTAGCAAGTATTTTTGAAATTAACTCTGGATTATCTGATGATACCTTTTCAATTTCAACAGACTTTGGAATCCTATTAAGGTAGCTTTCATTCGCTGTTGAAGAATCATAAATAACTAATGTTTTTGCCTTATTACAATCCCAAAGATTAGATTTTGTTGGCAGGTCTAAACTTTTTGTAAACACAACTCGCAAAGGCTCAGGATTTTTTAAACCTCTTGTAGTCAAAAGGGGATTATCTCTTCTTAATGTGTTTCCGCCAATGATTATTGCATCAAATTCTGATCTAAAAGAGTGTACTAATGCCCTTGATTCTACATTAGTAATCCATTTACTTTTTCCATTTTTTAAAGCTATTCTCCCATCAATACTCATTGCCCATTTAAAAACTCCAAATGCCTTGTTAGTAATATTCCTATGAATAAAAGCCTTATTTAAATCTAAGGATTCCTTTTTACATAATCCTAAATGAACTTGTATTCCAGCTTCTTCTAACAGCTTAATACCTTTACCCGCGACTCTGGCATCAGGGTCTTCAATAGATATATAAGCCTTTTTTATCCCAGAGGATATCACTTTATCTACACATGGAGGTGTTCTACCTTGGTGACAGCAAGGTTCAAGATTTACATAAATTGATCCACCTTTGGGATCTTTTTTTAAATTATTAAAAGCCATCGCTTCAGCATGGGGCATGCCAGCCTTGTAATGAAATCCTTCTGCAATAAGCTTTCCATTCTTATCAATTATCACTGCTCCCACCCTAGGGTTAGGACTCGTTGTATTTTTTCCTAAAGAAGCCAAAAATATTGCTCTTTTCATCCATTTTATATGGCTTAAATTTTTTTCAGTCATCTCCAAAAGTCAAATTCAGTTTAGTGATCTCCATTCTTTAACAACAAAAGGAGGAACAGGTAACTCAGAAAAAACTCCCGACAAAGATAATCTTAATGGTCTATTTTTATCTAAATTTTTAATCAATTCATCAAGATCGAATTCTGCTGCAGCTTGTCTTCCATCATTTGCTAATTCAACATTAAGTAATGTTTTATCATTTAAAAGCCACTGTTTTCTCCCTGATTCAACCCTCAAGTCAGTGGGATGATCAATCCTAAGATTTCCTGGATATCCTATTACTCTCAAGATCAATTTATCTTCAAAAAGAGGTGATTTATAGGCAACTAATTGCCAAGTTTCAAAATCCAAATCTCTTAAAAACTCACTGCTGGCATTCATAAATTCCCCATTTATTTCTGTTTCTGCAACTTCTGCGGATACTTTTAATGGGTTAAAAATAAAGGATAGTAGTAAAAGTAAAGGTAATATTTTTTTTAAAAAAATATTTTTATTTGATTTTGTAATTTTCTTCATTTTCAGAATCCATCAGGGCATCAAGAGTAACAGCTGTTCTTACAATAGCTTGATATCTTTTGATTATTTTACGATTTTTTTCTATAACTCGAGATAAATTCAAAGTGTCTTTTTCGGAATAGCTAGATGTTAAATCGCTAGAATCTTCTTCAATAAACTCAAATTCACTATCTTTATTTATAAGAGTTAATAATAAATCATGTAATCTCTTTCTTCTTTCAGACAATTGATTTATTATAAAAGCTCGAATAATCATAAGATAATTTAATAAAACATTCAAATAGATAAGTTTCTTTTAATTAAATATTCATGACAGAAAAAAAAAGAAAAATTCATGTAGTAGGAATTAATTCTTATAAATTTGAAGATCTATCTTTCAAATTACAAAATCTATTGCAAGAGACAGTTTCTATTGCAGTTCCAAATTCATATTTTGAAGAAATAAAATCATGGAGCGAAAATGGTTTAGAAAAAAAGAAATTATTTTTTTCGAGCAACAGTAATCAGGAACTTGTTAACTGGCTTAGATCACAAAAAACTGATGTTATTTTAATTTCAAGAGGAGATCCTCTCTGGTTTGGAATTGGGAGAATACTACTAGAAAATTTTTCAAAAGATGAATTAAGTTTCTACCCTTCAAATACTTGCATTCAATTAGCATTTAGTAAGTTAAAGATCCCATGGCAAGATACTGTTTATGTGAGTATTCACGGCAGAGATTCGACTAAGTTAATAGAGGCTCTTAAAGCAAGACCTTCAAATTTGGCTGTCATTACAGATTCAAATAACAAAAGTCTAGAAATAATCAAAAAAAATTTATCAGAATTTGATCTGATGGACATCTATGATTTTTGGCTCTGTGAAGAAATAGGCTTCGAAAATGAAAAAATCAGGAAATTAAATCTTAAAGAGTCATTGCCCTCAGATATATCAAATTTGAATATTGCTATTCTTTCAAAAAAAAAGGAAAATTATTCGAACAACAATCTTCCTCTATTCGGAATCAATGACAATGTTTTTAAGACTTTTGATGATAGACCAAATTTATTAACTAAGAGAGAAGTTCGCATTCAAATATTAGCTGCTTTAGAGCTCCCAAGAAATGGTGTCATTTGGGATATAGGAGCAGGTTGTGGGTCAATTGGTTTAGAGGCATTAAAGTTAAGGCCTAATTTGGATTTGTTTTGTTTCGATAAAAGGATTGGCTCAAAAAAATTAATACTAGAAAACTCAAAAAGGCTTGACGTCAAACCAAAATTTATTTTTGAGGAAGACATAAATTACACCTTGAATGCGAGAAATCTAAGTTCTTTTGAAAACCCTAATAGATTAATAATTGGAGGATGTGATAAAAAAACTAAACTCCAGATCATTAATAAACTTGCACAAGATATGGATATTGGAGACATTATCGTTATCCCAATAATAAATATTCAAACTATTAAAGAATTGAAAGAGGAATTAGAAGATAAAAATTTCAAAACAAATTTAAATTTAATTCAGACCTATAAAAGCTTAAGTATTGCGGAAGGAATGAGACTAGAACCAAATAATCCTGTTTTTCTATTAACAGGGAAAAAATAAATTCAAATAATTGTTATTTATCAGGTTTAGCCACATGGGGTAAACCCCAACCAAGTTTATTTCTTAAAACTTGGAAAAATTCGTGATCTTCAAGTCTAATAAATTTTACTGAGTGTTTACTTTTTCTTATTAAAACCCTATCTTCAGGCCAAACATAACAACCAGCATTGCCATCAACAACCATTACTAATCTTTCAGGAGTTGCAGGGAAAACAGTTACTGGCTCTGAATCATTAAAAACCAATGCCCTAGATGCCAATGAATGTGGAGCAATTGGAGTTAATTGCACGACTGGACAATCAGGCGTGATAACTGGTCCTCCAGCACTTAGAGAATAGGCGGTAGAACCAGTTGGAGTAGATAAAATTACTCCATCAGCTGAAATATCCACAGGAGCATGTCGACCTATAGAAATTTCAAAGTGACACATACTTGTTAGAGGTTCTCTATGAAGAGCCATCTCATTAAGACAAAGAGACTCCCATCTCCTCTGATCATTCCTCATTACGCTAATGATAAAGCAAGTTCTTTCTTCAATATCCCAATTTCCAGCAATTATTTTATCTATAGCCTCATCTAGGTTAGATAAGTAAGCTTCCGCAAGAAATCCTAAATGACCAGTATTTATTGTAAGAATTGGAATTTTAGCAGGTGCCGTTTGCCTTGCAGCAGAAAGTACAGTCCCATCTCCGCCAAGAACAATTGCAAATTCAATTGATGAATCAAACCCCTCAGGGACACAATTCGTATATCCCAAAGGACGTACATGTTGATCAGGATTTGCGAAACCAACCATCCCTCCGGAGCTACTAACTCTTACAACTTCAAAATTAGATTTTTCCAATTTTTTTTGAACAGAAGTTGCAGTTTGAACAGCTAGTTCCTTTCCATCATTAACGATTAGTCCTGCTTTACGTACCAATCAAAAAATTAAAACTAGGACTATCTTAAACTAATTTGTTGGACAATCCTAATTTAAAAATTAAATACTATTAGAACTGTTCTAAGAATCTAATATCATTTGTATAAAATTTTCTGATGTCATCGATCTGATGTCTAACCATACAAAATCTCTCAACTCCTAATCCCGCTGCAAAACCAGTCCATTTCTCAGAATCAATTCCTAATTTTTCTAAGACCTTTGGATCAACCATTCCGCAACCCATTACTTCTAACCATTTACCTTTCCACTGGACGTCTACTTCTGCTGAAGGTTCAGTAAATGGGAAATAACTAGCTCTAAATCTTACAGGAATATCTCCAAAAAAGGCTTTTAAAAATGTAAGAACTGTTCCTCTTAAATGACTAAAATTAATGTCTTGATCGATACATAAAACCTCAACCTGATTAAATACAGGGGAATGAGTAGCATCTACTGCATCTCTCCTATATACTCTCCCGGGAGCAATAATTCTTACTGGAGGAGGATTCTTCTCTAAGTACCTTATCTGAACAGGTGAAGTATGGGTCCTTAAAAGTCGATTTTCGTCTAAATAAAAAGTATCCTGCATATCTCTTGCGGGATGATCTTTGGGTATATTGAGAGACTCAAAATTATAAAAATCAGTTTCTATTTCAGGGCCACTTTCAACTGAGTATCCTAAACCACAAAATATATCTATTATTTCGTCTTGAGTTGAAATCAAAGGATGTTTATTCCCAGGGGGTGTTCCAATTGAAGGGATAGTTACATCAATTTTTTCTTTTTTAATCTTTTTATCTAAGGCTTCGCTGTTTAGTTTATTTTTTCTTTCAGTTATTAGTTCTTGCAAATTTATCTTTATTAAATTTGCCTTCTGGCCAATAATTGGTCTATCAGTAGCAGATAATTGACCCATTGTTTTCAAAATAATTGATAAATCACCTTTTTTCCCTAGCAAGGAAACTCTCAATTGATCCAGTTCTTCATGAGTATTAGAATTATCTATATTATTTTTTGCTGTTAGAGAAAGATTATTTAGTTTTTCCTCAATTTGACTTAATGATTCAATTTGACTCACTGATATAGTAAAAATAAGTATTGCTTTATCTTACTTAAATATCGTCCATAAATAAAATGTCTTGATTAATGAAACCGTTAAATATATTAATTAGCAATGATGATGGTGTTTTCGCAGCGGGGATAAGAGCTTTAGCAAAATCAGCCCAAAGAAGAGGACATAAGGTAAAAGTAGTATGTCCTGACCAAGAAAGATCAGCTACTGGTCATGGTCTTACTTTGCAATCCCCATTAAGAGTGGAAAAAGCTGACGAATTATTTGGAGAGGATATAGAAGCTTGGGGATGTTCCGGCACACCTGCTGATTGTGTCAAATTAGCACTATCTGAACTCTTGGATCATAAACCTGATCTGGTACTATCCGGAATAAATCACGGACCCAATTTAGGGACAGATATTTTTTGTTCAGGCACAGTCGCTGCAGCTATGGAAGGCACTTTAGAAAATGTTCCTTCCATGGCAATAAGTGTTGCTAGTTTTAAATGGAAAAATTTTGAATTTGCTGGAGAAATTGCAATGAATATTGCCGAACAAGCAATTAAGGATAGTTGGCCAGCTTCACTATTATTAAATTTGAACATACCCCCCTGCGAAAAAAACAAGATAAAAGAATTATCCTGGACCCGATTATCGGTAAGAAAATATAAAAATCAATTTTCCAAAAGGGAAGACCCGAGGGGTGATGATTATTATTGGTTAGCAGGAGAAGTTGTTTTAGATCTTAAATCGAAAGGTTACGGTCCTAAGAATTGGCCTAGTGATGTATCTCAAATACAAGAAAATAAAATATCTCTTACACCTGTAGAACCAGATTTATTTTGGAGAGGTAATTTAGATGACTTACCTAAAATTAATAATTCATTTGTAAATCCTTCTTAAAAGCCATAAAGAAAAGCAAAGTCCAAAAAAATGAGCAGCTATAACTTGCGTGTTACTTAGAACTGATAATATTTCAAGACCAGTAATTGGGATATCAGATGTCGCTGTTATCAATTGTCCAGTTGTTTGAGAGGATGCTTGTATGAATAAGGCTCCCATAAGAGCTTGATATCCAATTAATCCAAACAAAATTCCAAATAAATCAACTATAAGTCCTCGTTTTATCAATTTACCGGTTTGTCCTCTTGAGGGTCTTGCGTTGCTTGCAATTGCTCTTCCTGTTCTAACTATTAACCAACCTTGCCAAAGACTAAAAAGTAGTAAAATCAGGGATATTGTTGTAAGTGATAGACCAGGCGCTAAGCCAAGCTGTCCTTCGCTGTTATTTACAACATTTGAAAAAAGCAAAACAGCTGCAACAACAACACCTAAAATGGACTGAACCCAAAAGCGTATCCATCCAATGCGCCGCATTCCAAATGAAAGGGACTGAAAATCGATTTTGTCAGACATTCATTTGATTGAATAAACTGTAATCAATCCAAATTTGCCACTAAAATCATAAAATTGCACGTAATCTTTTGATCTCTTTAATATCGCCATCTGAAGTTAAGAATCCCACCTCAATAGCTATTGGAAGTTTTGATGGCCTTCATGCTGGCCACAGACAATTAATAAAAAGTGTAGTTGAAGAAAATCAATATACCCCAACAATTGCAAGCTTCTGGCCTCATCCCCGAGAAGTTCTTTACAAAGAGATGCGTCTTAGACTTGATCTCCCTAATGAAAAACTATCTATTCTTGAAGATCTGGGGATTGAACAATTAGTTCTGATTCCTTTTGATATGGAACTATCCAAATTAAGTGCCGAAAGGTTCGTAAGAGATATTTTGATAAATCAATTACAAGCAAAAAACATTTCTGTAGGTGCTAATTTTAAATTTGGTTTCAGAAGAAGTGGAGATATAAATACAATAAAAAATATGATTAAGGATACTGATATTAAGCTAAAAATTATTCCAATTTTAGAAGACAATGAAGGTAGAATCAGTAGCAGCAGAATAAGAGATCTATTAGAGAAAAGTGATCTGAAAAATGCTTTCAAAATTCTTAATAGGCCTTATAGTTTTAATGGAAAAGTTGTTAAAGGTAAAGGAATTGGAAAAAGTATAGGATGGCCTACCGCAAATCTTGAAATAGATGGCAGAAAATTTTTACCTGGAGAAGGAGTTTACGCATCTTGGACAACCATAGAAAATTCCAACAAAAAAATTGAATCTGTCATGAATCTTGGCTCTCAACCAACAATAAATCCTTTATTGCCTTCTGCAGTTGAAGTTCATTTAATAAATAAAGATATCGATCTATATGGTTTAAATCTATCTGTTGAACCAGTTGAAAAACTTAGATCTCAAATTAAGTTCAAAAATAGAGCAACTTTCTAATCAAATTAAAAAAGATAGAGATAATGCTCTGAAAATTTTTAAAAACTACAAAAATTAAATTACAAATGCTAAATTCCAATCCTAAAGACTTTGAAGATTTAAGAATTTATCAAATTATTGACGCTAATCTAGATAGAGCCAGAGAAGGACTAAGAGTATTAGAGGATTGGGCTAGATTTGGCCTAGGCAAGGAAAAATATGTTGAAAAGATTAAAAATTTTAGACAAATTTTAGGAAAAAATCATTTAGAAGTTTATAAACAATCTAGAAATCACATTGAGGACAAATGTAAAGGATTGAGCCATCAAGAGCAATTCAACAGAAAAACTTCTGAGCAAATTATAAGTTCTAATTCAGCTAGAGTTCAAGAAGCATTACGAGTTATAGAAGAATTCACAAGGCTGCAGAATCATGAGCTTTCAAAAATCGCTTCTGAAATTAGATATGAAATTTATAATATTGAAATTGAATTATTAAGTTATAGCAAGTTTAAGAAGTCGGAGGAAATATTAAAAGAAAATGACTTATATGTAATAACAGATCAAAAACACAATTTATTAGAAATAATAGAAGAGATTTTAATTGCTGGAGTAAGAATTATTCAACATAGATTTAAAACGGGAACTGATCAAGATCATCTTCAAGAAGCAATTCAGATTAAAAATCTATGTAAAAGATATAATTCTTTGTTTATCGTTAACGATAGAGTTGATATAGCTCTGGCATCTAACGCTGATGGTATTCATCTTGGTCAAGACGATTTAGATTTAAAAACCGCAAGAAAACTATT
>CACLYZ010000009.1:0-42070 GCA_902611225.1 uncultured Prochlorococcus sp. | reverse complement strand
ATAGTATTGAAAGAAATTAATTTTTTATGAGCGAACTTCAGCGACTCAAAAGTTTGTTGCCTCCAGAGAATGAAAGTTGGGTATTTGTTGAAGCTGCTGCGGCTATAGATCCACCTTTAATAACACTTGAGGAAATCGGTCGTGACGAAGTAGAAATTCAAATAGATTTAGATGAATGGGATAACTTTGCAATTGACCATAGAAATCTATTATTTTGGCACGAGGTTGGGAAAATCCAAAATGACACAATACCCAGAGATGGATGGGAAATGGCAGCTCTCGCCATAGGACTTGGTGGGGCTATAGGAGAGTTGTGGGTACAAGATGGGTTACTTTTATTACTTGCTCTTGGTTTATCAAGTTTTGCAGGATATAGATTATATTTAAAAAATAATTCTGAAAAAAAGCTTCAAGATGCTATTTATGCAGATGAAAGAGCTATAGATCTTGCTTGTAGATTTGGATACAGCATTCCAAATGCTTATAAAAGTCTTGGAGGAGCATTAAAGGAATTAATAGAGAAGACACGAAAAAAGAAAAAAAGAAGTTTCTTTGAAGATAGATTAGATGCCTTAAGAAAAAGTGCAGAAAAAGCAAGATCAGAATTATCTCAGCAAGAAGGCTCAGAAAAATCAGTTTCAAGTGAAAATGTTTATGGACAATAAAAGTTTGGTTTTAATAGCAGCCAAAGCATGTGATGAAAAAAAAGCAAGAGATATAAAACTTATAAAAATTGACAAAGTATCATTTATAAGTGAGTGGATTTTGATTGCAGAAGGATTATCTGATGTACAGGTTAGATCTATAACTAATTCTGTAGAAGGAGAGCTTAGAGAAAAGGCTAAAGTTGAACCTATACGAAAAGAAGGGATTAACGAAGCGAAATGGGCTTTACTTGATTATGGTGATTTGATAGTTAATATTTTTCAACCAGAAATAAGAAAATATTATGACCTTGAATCATTCTGGAGTAATGGAGATAATCTTTTATTTCCCTAATTTTATTTTATGAATCAATCTAAATGTCCTGTTCCTAGAGAGCAGCAACCCACAAATGAATTCATAGAATTATCAAAATCAAAAATTTTTTCTTGGCCAAAAACAAAAAAGTCACTAATTCTTATATTGATAAAATTCTGGTTAGGAGCTTTTATTCTATTTATTGTTATTTCTTCAGGTAGTGTATATTTCAAAACGTCACTTTTAAAATATATTCTATTAAGTTTTTTTAGCAGCTTATCAATACCTCTTTTAATTTCAATAAGGTTATATCTAGGTTGGAAACATATATTTAATAGATTAATATCTGAAAAAGTCGAATACGAGGAGTCCGGTTGGTATGACGGTCAAGTATGGGAAAAGCCATTAGTTTTGAAAGAAAAAGAATCACTTATTGCCTCAATCGAGGTAAAACCTATTTTAAAAAATTTAATTCAAATTTTTTCTATTATTTCAGTCTTAGCTTTGTCTGGTATTTTGATTTTTCAATATAACAATTTCTAAATGAGTTCTAATTTCAAAAACCTCTACACTTCTAACAATCCTCCCTTACAAGCAACCTTAATGAGAGGATCAAATATTGAGTCGATTCACAAGATTCATGCTGTTATTACTGATAAAAAAGGGAGGGTTTTAATGTGTGCAGGAAATCCAGAATATAAAAGTTTCATAAGGTCAGCATTAAAACCTTTTCAAGCAATACCTTTTGTTAGTAGTGGAGCTGCATCAAAGATCAATAATGAATCAAAATCAATTGCTTTAGCATGCGGGTCACATAGTGGATCAAAACTTCATACAAGAGAAGCATTTAAAATTTTATGGGAATATGACATTGACATTAAAAATCTTAAATGTCCAAAAGCCAAGACAAGTGCACTAGAACATAATTGTTCTGGCAAACATGCTGCTTTTTTAGCAACATGCAAAAAAATGAATTGGCCATTAGATAGTTACTTAAAGGGGGATCATCCTCTTCAAATAGAAATATTCAGAATTGTTTCTGAATTACTTGAAATCCCGTCATCTGAAATAATTGCAGAACGTGATGATTGTGGTGCACCCACTCTTTATTTAAAACTATTAGAAATGTCAAGGTTATATTCACTTCTGAGCAGTTCCGAAAATGCTGAATTAGAACAAATAAGTAGAGCTATGACAATAAACCCAACAATGATAAGTGATAATAATAAATTTGATACAGAAATAATTAAAGCTTCTCATGGTAACGTTATAGGTAAAGGTGGAGCCGAAGGAATACAGTGTCTATGTAAAGTAAATGAAGGGATAGGTTTAGCTTTAAAAGTAGAAGACGGTTCAAAAAGAGCAAAACATGCTGTTAGTCTTCACTTACTAAAACAGTTAGAGTGGATATCTGAGTTAAGAATTCAAGACATAGAAGATAAGGTGTTTAATTTTTCTGAAGGAGTACGACTTGAAGTTAAAGGTAAAGTAAAATTCCAAGAATCCTAAAAAACAGGAAAAATTAACCCTTTCAGATGTATGCTATGTATATGACGCGGGGTAGAGCAGTCTGGTAGCTCGTCGGGCTCATAACCCGAAGGTCGGAAGTTCAAATCTTCCCCCCGCCACCATTTAAAAGCAGCTTTACAGCTGCTTTTTTAGTTATTGCAATAGTTATAGAAATAATAAAAATAAAGTATATAATGTCTTAACTAATAAGAATTTAATAAAAATTATTTGAGATCTTTTTGAATAGAGAATTTAAAGTCAACTCTAACTATTAGACCAGTAATGATAAAGATTATTCCGATGTATGTATTCAAAGATAGTTCCAAAATATTAAATTAATTTTCTAACTAAATTTTAACTCACAAATCATATCTATTAAATACGCCAATAAAAAAGAATTTTAAAAAATCTGAATTTTGAACATTTACATCTTAAAAGATAATTTAATAGTGTAGAGTAAATCTCAAAATTAGAAAATTATATGCAGAATTTGCTACAGCGTGATTTAGGTTCAAGTATGTTGTCAATAGCTGTCATATTAGGATGGTTAGGTCTGTTTTTTGTATTTTTGAGAGTTTTAACAATTTCAATAAAGAGAATCCTTGAGGCGGTTCTCAAAAAATCGTAATTATTGAAATTAATCAATAATTCGGAATTAATCGCATAAATCCTTTATCACTAAGTATAATAACCTAAAAAATGTCATTTTTAGATAAGGTCAAGATAGGAAATTGTGTTCAAGTTAACCTAGAATTATCTAAGGATAGACTTACCAAAGAAACTATTGATGCAATAAATGTTTCTTCACTAGGAAAGATAAGTGATTTCAGAATAACTGATGGCAAAGGTATTGGAGTTGTCTTGCTATTATCTAACGGAAAAGAGCAATGGTTTTTTGAGAATGAAATTGATCTTCTTGACGAAAATGGCAATGTAATTAAAAAAAATAATGTTAAAAAAGAGAATAGTAATTTTATATTTGATTTTTTAAGAGGATTAAATTACGAAAGCAAATATAAGGTAAGCGAGTTACTTAATCCAATTAACTTTTTTATCTGGCTGGTTGTATCTTTTAAAGATATTTTTTAATTGTTTAAAAAATTTTCTAAAATAAAAAAATAATTTAACAATTTATTAACTATAAAATTTCAGTAAATAAAATTTAAATGGTACAAAATATTATCGATGTAAGAAATTTATCTAAGTCATTTGATATCTCTTCCAAAGAACCTGGCTTAAAAGGAACAATTAAACATTTTTTTAGAAGACAAACAAAAAGTTTAAAAGTTATAAAAGATATAAGTTTTGAAATTAAAGAAGGAGAAATAGTAGGTTTTCTAGGTGCTAATGGAGCTGGGAAAACAACAATATTAAAAATGCTTTGTGGCTTAATTTATCCAAGTGAAGGTTCGATTTTGGTTTCAGGCTACTTACCTTTCAGGAGAAAAGAAAATTTCTTAAAGAATATCACCTTAATAATGGGACAAAAGCAACAGCTTATTTGGGATCTTCCGCCAATTGAATCATTCTATTTGAATGCATCAATATATGACTTAGATAAGTTCGAAGCTAAAAAGAGAATAAAAAAACTATCGGAAATGCTTGAAATTGATGAAGAGCTATTCATACCTGTTAGAAAACTTTCGCTAGGTCAGCGTATGAAATCTGAATTACTTGCAGCTTTGATACATGAGCCAAATATTCTATTTTTAGATGAGCCTACACTTGGATTAGATATTAATGCACAGAGAAATTTAAGAAAATTCCTTCAAAAATATAATAAGGAAACTAATGCAACGATATGCCTAACCAGTCATTACATGAAAGATATTACATCCCTTTGCAAGAGAGTTATATGTGTGCACGAAGGGGCGATATCATATGATGGAAAACTTAACCTATTATTAAAAAAACTTTCTCCTGTTAAAGAAATATTAATAGTTTGTCGCACAGAAGAGGATGCAATTAAATTAGAAAATTCTGGTTTTACTGTTAAAAATAAAATAAATAATGAAATAACTATAAAAATTGAAAATAACTCTATTACCTCTTCACTAAAAACTATCCTAAATAATTTTGATATTGAAGACCTTTTTATAAATGAACCACCCATAGATGAAGTTATTGGGAAGGTATTAATCAAAAATAATTATGATATCTAATTTGATTAACCGTAAAATATTCACCTTATTAAAGGTCCAATATTCAAACATGTTGGAATATAGGGTAGAAATTGCATTATGGGCTATTTCAGGGATTATTCCTTTTTTCATGTTAAACATTTGGACAAACAATAATTTAAATGAATCTATAAACATTAGTGATGTTATGCTTTCCAGGTATTTCTTATGTGCTTTTTTTGTAAGACAGTTTTCTGTAGTTTGGGTTGTATTTAGTTTTGAAGAGGACTCTCTAATGGGGAAAGTATCTCCTTATTTAATCCAACCTTTAAATCCCTTTTTCAGATATTTTGCACAACATCTTGCTGAACAAATAACAAGATTTCCTTTCGCACTAATAATCGCATTTTTCTTTTTTATTTTTAATCCAGAAAGTATATGGATACCAAATTTAGGTATTTTACTCTTATCGATAGTATCTACTTTCTTATCATTCTTGATTCAATTTTTAATTCAGTCAATAGTTGCATGTCTATGTTTCTGGACAGAGAAAGCGTCATCGATAGAAAGATTGTTATTTATTCCAACTTTATTTCTCTCAGGTCTTTTAGCACCAGTAGTTTCATTTCCCGCATATGTTAAATCTTGGATTTATTTAACGCCTTTTCCATATCTAATTGATTTCCCTGCGAACTTACTGTCAGGTAATGAAACAAATATTAGAGGAGGCTTAATTATGCAAATTCTATGGATTTTTTTACTTTTCCCATTATTTAAGAAAATCTGGTTTGAAGGAACTAAAAAATATACAGCAATGGGGTCATGAATTTTAGAAAATATCTAAAAGTTTATAAAAAATTCTTACATACTTCTTTAGCTTCTGAATTGGAGTATAAGACAAATATATTAGTTGATTTAATTACTGCAATTTTAAGTTTAGTAGGGAGTATTTTTCTATTGTCTATTTTCTTTCAAAATAATGGATATATTGGAGGGTGGAAATTTGAACAAGCACTAATAATCCAAGCTATTTATACAATTTTGAATGGAATAACAAATACATGGTTCAATCCTAATCTTACAGAAATAGTTAAACATATAAGGGAAGGAACATTAGACTTCGTACTTTTAAAACCTATTGATAGTCAATTTTTTATTTCATTAAAAAAAATAAATCCATCTGGATTTTTAGAAATAATGCTTGGATTTTTATTGTTATTCTTCTGCATAAAAATAAATCAAATCAATTTAAATTTAAGTTTTCTGACCCTATCCTTGATTACGATAAGCTGCTCGATTTGTATTTTATATAGCTTATGGTTTTTTATCTCTACTACTACTATTTGGTTTGTTAAGACTTGGAATGCAATAGAAGTATTAAGATCATTCCTTTATATTGGAAGATTTCCTCTAAATTCATTTTCATTTTCTTTAAGAATTTTTTTTAGTGTTTTCATTCCTATTGCTTTTATAACTACAATCCCTTCTGAAGTTTTTCTAGGACTTTCTGTATTATGGAAAATATTGCTTGAAGTTATTGTTGCTACGGTATTTCTTATAAATTCAAGAAAATTCTGGTTATTTGCACTAAAATTCTATTCATCAGCATCTAGTTAAGTATTATTTAATAACCTCGCTGCAAAATTCCCAAATTTGTTGTTTACTTTTCAGATTAGAAAGCCGAGATAATTTTTTAAAATGAGTTTTAGATTTTTTAACAGATAAAAGCCTACAGTTATATTCAATTTTATGATTTTTTGATATGATTCCGAATTTGAGTGCAACATCACAAAGGATAATTATTAAAGTAAGAAAAAAAAATATACCAAATAATTGTAAAAATGATTTTGAATAATTTTCTTTTTCAGTTTTTAATTCAAACTTCATTACTTAACTATATGCTGAGGACACTTAATTGCAGCAATAGCTACAGCAGTAACTTTAAAATTTTCAGACTTCTCAATAACCTTTTTAACCTCTAATGGCCCAAATTTATTACTTGCATCACTGTAGGAGAGAAGTAAAGATTTATAGTTGTCATGACCTAGATTTCTATACTCACAGAAATTATCTCCAACATAATTTAAAAGAGTTAGTAAAGTTAATTCAATCATTAAAGTTTTTTACTAGCTAAGTTCTTACGAATGATACTGTGCAGTACATTTTTAACAAGTAAAATTACCAAAAACATTTGAAATTATGAAATTAGATTTTCGTTAATAAACTTTTAAGTTTTAATATTATTTCAGAATTTATTAATTCACAAATAGGAAAATTAATAAAGCACTATCTGTAGTGTATTAAGACTAGATTGATTGCGCTACAGATAGGGGGTTGCATTTTTTAAGAATTTGGTTTAGACATAAGGTTCCCCATCACCCGGCCACACTTATGTGAGGCCTTTTTTTTGTTTTTTTTAAATAAGGTTTCTCTAATGGTATTACTTGATAAAAAGAGTTATTCATAACCCCTTCCATGATGAATAACAATGAGAATCAATTTATCTTGTTAACTAATAAAACTGACTTTGACATATTCACTACAAATTTATAGAAATTATAAATAAATTTATAAAAAACTTTTTATGGATTTAATCAATAAGTTAATACCAACCAAAATACAAACTGTTATAAAGGTTTTTTTTATTAGAATGTTTCCATTTAATTTTGACAGGTGAGCCCCAAAATATCCTCCTGTAAAGGAACCAATAATTAACACTATCAATATATTTGAAGGAACAGATCCTATTCTTGCCAAAAAAACTGCTCCGATAAAATTCCAAAAAATCCCTACAGTAAAGAATGTCATACTTATAGCTCGAAGAAAATCCATTTCAAAAGTTTTTATTAAAAGTATTGTTACAAGCAATCCAGTTCCTGAAGAAATAGAACCATTTAATATACCTATAAGAAAAATAAAAAATAAAAATCTAATTTTATGAACAAAATTAAGCTTTTTATTGCCAGAAGATAAACCTAAATCTGGTTTAAAGAATGAGTAAAAAGCTAATAATATGGATATTATTCCTAAAATTAAGTACAAGTACTTTTCTGATATATATTCAACAACAGATGTCCCTAAAATTACTCCAGGTAATCCAAAAATTAAAATTTGCCAAACAATACTTATATCATTGCCCAAAGATTTGTAATTTCTTAAGGAACCCCCTATTCCTAGTGCTACAGTTGCTAATTTATGACTAGCCAGAGCCTGATAATAAGGTACTCCAGATAAAATCAATGCAGGCAATTGTAATAATCCTGCTCCTCCTCCAGAAATCGCTGAGAACGTATTAGAAAAAAATGATATCAAAAAGATATAAATACTTTTAAACAAAGAATGATCAAAATTTCCTAATAATATTGTTAATAAATAAAGCATTAACTATAAATTGTCTGTGTATTTATAAGAAAATTATTCTTTTCATAAGAAGATTATGATTTAAAAGTCTAATATTATCTTTTTCAATCATACTTTAAAAAAAACTGTTATCATCAAGAAATAATCAAGAATTTTATGCATAAACAAGATGCAATTTACCTTGATCAGTTTTGTCCCAAGATAAGTAATAAAAATTGGAGAGAGTCACTTTATAAACTTACTGATTATAAATGTATATATTGCGGTAAACCATCAGAATCACTTGACCACCTTCACCCAATGTCAAAAGGGGGGATAAGCAGTACAAGTAATTGCGTGCCATGTTGTTTGTCATGTAATGGGAGGAAATCAGATTCAGAAGTTCTTAATTGGTACAGACAACAAAATTTTTATGATCCTCGAAGAGCTATGGCGATACGAGCATGGTTTAATAACGATTTAAAACTTGCCTCAGTTCTTTTGAACTACTTAAATTAAAAATGAAATGTTAATTTGATTGAGAATCAAAATAATATTTTTGTATATGATTGAATAGGATCTTCCATTTTAGTAAATAATGAATTTTCATTTAAATTAATCTTCTTATTTCTGAATTTATTTTATAGCTCCTTAAAATCGAAATATTAGAGTAATCATCTTTCCACATTATTGGCGAATCTAAAACCTTTCTCTCTGGCGACTTTACTGAAAAAATTAATCCAAATACAATAAGAATAGTAATCAATATGATTGTCATTACTAATTTGTCTGAAATATTATTCATTAACCTAATCTATCTAGAAAAATTTTTGTCGGGAGTGGTTTTTTCATAAATTTCAAGAAAATATGATTTAAAATAATCAATTCCATCCTTTCCAATCAATCCAATTGACCTTCCACAATCATTTATTACTTGCAATGAAATTTGATTAGCCAAGTCACTTTTCTCAATCCATTTTTTCTGTGGATTATAAGAAAAAGATATAATGTTTTCAGTTTTTACAATGGCTGATTTCATTGCTTCATCTTTAGAAAAACCATTTTGAATAGCGGTGCAATACTTACTGGAAAAATTATTAGAGATCCTATTTTGCAGCAAACTAACACTAGGGTCTGACGTATCAAAAGCTAATCCTATTGAAGGTTTTAATAAATAAACTATAAAAATAAGAAAAAAGATTATGAATTTTAACAATGGCTAATTATCAAACACTATAAATAATATATATGTTTTCTAATTGTCTTTTCAATTAAATCTGATAATTATTAAATGAAAATAAATTTCAATTTATTAAAAATTAAAAGTATTGAGATAAGTTCAGCAATAATAGTCAGAGGTTTATTTGACTACTCATATGTACGAATCATTGATGACATTGCTATTTTTTCCTGACTGGACAAATGGGCTACCCTCAGACTTTTTAATCCTTCATTTTTTCGTAGGAGCTGTAATTTTCCCTTTCAACATGATTCATGCTAAAGCAAGAAAAATTGACAGTCAGAACCCACAGGAAGCAGCTAATGGGTATAAAAACAAAGACAATACAACATTTTTTGGATACGAAGAAATCAATTAGATTTCATAAATTTCTTTAATGAATTACTTAATTGATGATAATTTTCCTAAATACAGCTTTAGATCTTAAAATTTTAAGCCCAAGTGAACCTATAGGAATATTAATTATTTTTTTAGGATTAATATTTACTGGCATGATTTTCTATATTATTTATGCAGTAAGTATTAATAAAGAATCACTAGAAGATAAAAAAATAAGAACCCAAAAGGAGTACTTGCAAAAGGAGAAAATAGGAAAATTATTCCCTAAGAAAAAATAAATTTAATTGTTTTATTTCTATAAAGGTATTTATTAATATTATTAATGATCAAATCAGTAGGATCCAAAAACATAAGTTTCAGCTCTTTTAAATCAAACATTCTTCAAAGTTCCATCTTAACAATTAAATTTTTTTTACGAGAAGTTTATATTGTTAATAGCACTACAAAATTATTTTCATATCATCTAAAAAATGTTAAAAATGGAAAAATGATTAGAAATCTTGGAGAATTCGCCTCAATATCTATTTCTTGCTAGTGGAGTAAATAATGGGGAAGGTTTTTGGATCGTGGGAATAAAAAATTGCGATGAAAATATCCTTGAAGATAAAAATCTTTTAGATTGCCATAGAAAAGAATTAATAGGTAATGAATCAGCAAAAGATATTCTTTTAGCTATTAATTTAAACTTGAATAATTTATTAAATGAACTAAGAAACAAAAATTATTTCATTGAAAGTCCTTCAATGGGAATTTCATTTGATCTCCCTTTAGAAATCTTGGAAAATATTTTTGATTTTTGGTTAGATATTTATAAAAATCAAGAAGCCTGGGAAGCTTGTCTAGGTCTTCTTAAAGTTAGAAAAAGGATTCCTTTAACAAACCTAATTGAAAGTGGAAGTTTAAAGGGTAACTCTAAAAAATTGGCTATAAAGATTGAAAATTTACATACTTATGTTCCTTCTTCACTTAGAATTGACAAATTAAATGATCCCATGTGGGAATAATTTAAATTTTTTAATATTCAAAATATTTACTTCGTTAGATATTTAGGTAAAAATAAAATCACTATTAATTAAAAAATGAACAAACCATATTCTTTTAATATTGAACAAATGAATGGAATTGTAGAGGATACATACTCCAAGATAATAAATGAATGTGAAAATTTAAAGAAAAACACTAATTGTCCAAATGAGCAAGTAGTAGCACTTTTAAGTGTAATTGCTTCAAATTACTCTATTGCAACAGAAAAAAACGAAAATTGAGATGATAAGTTATTTTACTTGGGACGAATTTGATAAGAGCGTAGAACAAATAGCTAATAAATGTAGGTTTAAAGATTTTTCTGGAATATATGGAGTTCCTCGTGGTGGACTATGTCTTGCTGTAGCACTAAGCCATAAATTAAAAATTGAATTAATTTCAGAACCACTAAAAAATTCACTAATAGTAGATGATGTTTATGAAACTGGTCTTACATTAACGACCTTCAAGGATATTGAAGGAGCAATGTTTTTTGTATTATTTAGTAAAATCAAACCTACATGGTGGAATACAGTATTTATATCTAAAAAGAGCCAATGGATAGTTTTCCCTTGGGAAAATACTTTAAATTTAAAAAGTGATCGTGAAGAATATATCAAAAAAAGAGGTTTAAGTTGAGTAAGAAATTATATTTGGCAAATCCATATGGATTTTCAAAACAAACTAAAACACTTTTAAAAGAATTTATTGAAATCTTCAATGATTTAGATGTAGAGGTATTTGAACCATTTGATAAAGCAAAAACGATAATACAAAAAGGAAGTCAATGGGCATATAAAGTTGCAAGTAGTAATTTCCATGATTTAAAAGAATGTGATTGTATTTTTGCGATTGTTAATGGAAATCCTCCAGATGAAGGGGTAATGATTGAATTAGGTATCGCAATTGCTTTAAAAAAGAAAATCTTTTTATTCAGAGATGATTTTAGAAATTGTTCTGATAGCGATCAATACCCATTAAATCTAATGTTATTTCTTGGCCTGCCAAAAGATAATTGGGAAAAATATTATTTTGAATCATTACAGGATATAAAAAGTAATAAAAAAGGATTTATGGAGTGGGCAAAAAATTAGCCAAAAACACAATAAACCCTCAAGAGGAAGTTTGAAGTTTAAATAAAACTGTTTAGGTGCTAGAATAGATTTTATTTGGAAAATTTTGACACAAGTTACAGTTGGAGAGAACGAGGGTATTGAGTCAGCCCTTAGAAGATTTAAGAGACAAGTATCTAAGTCGGGAATCTTTGCAGATTTAAAAAGACTTAGACATCACGAAACTCCTATTGAAAAATATAAAAGAAAATTGCAACAGAGAAGAAAAGCAAGAAGAAGATAATCTGCTACAGCTCATATAGTTTTGGATATCCTTAATATTATAAAATTTTCTTAGAAAGGTTTAAAAATAAATTTTTAACTACTTAAACTTTTTAAGCTTCTTAACAAGATTTATTCCAACTCCTGATACAGCAAGAAGCTCTTTTTCATCAGCAGCAATAACTGCTTTTGTTGTTTTAAATCCAGCTTCATACAAAGCTTTTGCACTTTTTGCTCCAACACCTGGAAGTGTAGTCAAAGTTTCAATATTTTTCTTAGAATTAACCGCTTTGGTTTTTGTTTTTGTTTTTGTTTTTACAGACTTTGCTGCTTTTTTTTCTTTCTTTAAAGGAGTTTCAGATGATACTGCACTTTTAAATAAAATTGATTTTAGTTTGCTGAGAAATTTGGAAATCATTGCAAAATATATAAGTAATAAAATTAGCTCATCAATTTAATATATTATCAAATTCCAAAGGAATTAATAACAAGACAATAGCTAATTGAATAGAAATAATTTATTTACAATTATATAAAGACACACATTTAATATTTATGCAAGCTTAGGAGCCCTTGCAAGGTATTCAAAATTATTTTAAAACGCAAAAAAAGAACAAATGTATTTTCAAAATTTAAAGGTATTTATCAATAGTAAAGTTAAAATCTTATTAAAGAACAGTTGATAAAAATGAAGCTTATTTTTATAAGTGGACCTTCTGGAAGTGGGAAAACAACTTTATCAAATCAAATAATAAAAAAATATAAAAATGGTATTGTGTTAAGTACCGACAATTACTATAAGACAGGGTTAATAAGTAAATTAATGCCAAAATTTGTAGAAGGTTTTTTTGATAGAAGCATTAGTTTTAATAACAAACTATTCAAAAAAGATTTTTATTTTATTTATAAGAATGGAATTTCAATCTGTGATCGTTATTATAATTTCGAAAAGAAAAAAATTCAAAATATCATAAAAGAAACAAATAATATAAGTTTTTTAATAGTTGAGGGTATATTTGCTAAAGAATTCTCTAACACTTTAAATAATAAGGATTATATTTTTTTAGAAATAAAAACTAAAAAAAATGAATGCATGAAAAGAGTTGTCCAAAGAGATATAAAAGAAAGGGGGAAGGGGAAAAAACAAGCTGAGAATGATTTTTTAAAATCATGGAGCATTTATTACGAAAAATTCAAACCTAATAGCATAAAAAATAATACAAATAAATTCATTATTGAACAAAACACTGATATAGATCACATTCTGAAAAAATTATTTAATTAATTCTTTAATTTTTTTCTCTAATAATAAAGCACTAAAAATTGAGCTTTCAATTCTACCAAATCCTTCTCCTTCAAACCAGTCTCCACAAAATCCGATTCTATATTTTCTACTAAATTGTAAAGATAATGGTACGGCAATGCCAGAAGGCTGCGAAGCTCTCCATTTCATAATAGATATTTTTTCATCAAAAGTTAATTTATTTACTACAGAATTCTCTTCAAACAGTTCATTGAAATTTGTAATTATTTTTTGTTTTAAAACATCTTCATCTTTTGGACTTATATAAGAATTAATTAAATCTAAGTTTTTTGAATGTACTACAATTCCTAATTTATTATTATCTTGCAGCTGAAAAATAATTCTTTCAAATTTGTATTTAATTTCTAAATTATTTTTTAAATTAAAATATCTTTGTTTTTTAGGATAATAATCTTTATAACTATAATTTTCTTTCGTATAAATTAAAAAAGTTAATCTAGGAATAAATGTTTGTTCTTCTAAGAAATTTAATAGTAAATCTATTTTTTTATCATTATTAATAGGAATAGCTTTTCTTAATGGAATTTGATCTACGTTTAATATTTTTAAAGACCTCTTATGTAACAACAAATTAGTTGAACAAATTAGATATTTAGACTTGAATTTGTCGCCATTTTTTGATGTTAGTAACCATTCCTTATCATTAAACTTCATATCAACTATTAAAGTTTCAAAGAAAAAATCAATTTTCACTTTTAAATTATTTGAATCTATTATCTTCTCCGATAATTCACTCATGGAATCTAAAGATAGATAATTAAACCCACAAGAAAATTCAGATTTTTTTATGGTTTCTAAATTAGAATCTTCACTTAGATAAAATATGTCTGAGTCGTCAATTTTTATATATTTTTTTTTCAATAATTCCTCAATATATCTTTTTAATAGAAGATTATTTTTACTGTTAGATATATTAAAATTTGGAGATCCATGATTTAGTTTCCAACCTTTATATCTTTTGCTTATTCTTGTACTTGATCTCCCTCCAAGACCACGACCAATTTCGATTAATCCAACTTTTTTTGTAATATTATTTTTCAGATACTGCGAAGCGAAAACACACGCAGATATACCTCCACCTATAATTAATAAATCATATGTACCATAACTTTTCATAGGATTAATATTGACAGAAATTATCTTTCATTTTTTAAAAACCTATAAATAGAATAAAGTTTCTCTGATGAGGAAAAATCAGATTCAATTACAGGGGTAATATTATTATTTTTATAAAAACTAACTAAATCGCTTGTGAAAGCAAAAAAATTATCTAAGGCATATAAATACTTTTGTGATATATGCACCTCTTTCCAGGGGCGAAATTTAAACCGCGCTATAAATTGTTTAGAAGGAATAAATAAACTTCCAAATAGATTTAATTTTTCATCTTTTACTATTTTCTTGAGATAAGTCAACTCATTCTGAAGAACTTTAATATCTGTGCCATATTGAAACCAAATTGAATTAACTAATCCAGTCGAAATTTTTCTTTCGAACCTTTCTCTTTCTGAAAAAATATTATAATATTTTTTCAAATATGGATTATAAGCTATACCTACTTTAACTTTTAAATTTTTTTCTTTTTTTAAAAAATCTAATGCATCAATTGAATCAAAGTTTTTTTTCTTATTTGATCCTGAGACAAGTAAAATTTCATAATTTCTATTAGTGTAAGAATTTATAATAAAATCTAAAAAATCCTGATATGATTTAACTTTATTTTTTGAATATTGATGATAAAGACTATAGTGATAGGTAACATTAAATTCATTGAAATTTTGTGATATATATTTGATGGTGTAGTTGAATAATTCCTTCTTAATTAATCCTTTACATGGAATATTGATATTTTTTATATTATTTAATTTGCAGAAATTAAGTTTATTTTCCAACTGCGTAATATTTTTAAATGACAATTCAAATCTTGTATTATTATTCATTATTTTGCATTCAAATTTCACACTCAAACATATTAACGAAAACAGGCATCTGCTACGATTCTTATTTTTGAAGCCGTCTTTCTATTTTTACTATTTAAAACATAACTAGGAGAAATCTCCATCGCAGCTCTTAAAGAAATTTTATCTTCAGTAGATTTTGCAATAATGTCTGTGAAACATTTCCAATTTTCTGGAATAACTAAACCTGGCCATGATAAATAAAGACCTGAAAAAAGACCGCAAAATAGAAAAAAAAATAATCGCATGTCAAAAATATTTATCCTACTTTTTAATATAAATGGAAATAAGTATCAAGTATGAAGGGAAATAATTAATTATTTCCTTTAGCAATTGATTTATCCAAAAAAGATTTTCATGAACTCGAGAGGTTAGAATATCAAAAAAAGATTAATTTCAGAATATGGCAAGCCAGAATTATCTAATTGCAATAGCTTTAATAGAGCAAAACCTCGTTAGAGCAATGCCTCTTGGAGGCAAAGAAATTAAAGATAATTTAGAGGAATCAGAAAATTTAAAGAAACTTGGAGAAGAAGTTATTTTAAATCTTCTAATGAGGGTTTTTCAAAGAAGTGATGAAGGTGCTTTAAAAAGGGCTTCTGAAGAAAAAGGTTTGTTGCTGGTTCATATGCATCCTAAAAGAATGCAGAAAGAGCTCCCATTCATTAAATCTGAATGGATAAGAGACGGAGACACTCAACAATTTTTAAAATACCTTGGCAATCTCTCCAAAGAAGTATGGACTGCATCTTTTGTAAAATACAAAGGGATTGAATTTACTTCAATCTCAAAAAATGAAGAAATCTAAAATACATTTATAGATATTTTCTTTTTATATGATTTCTTTCTTTAGAGTATTTTTTTTCTTATAAACTCTAAAACACTTTTTACCATTACCAAAATCAATTGAGGAATAGTCAAAATCATTTTTAATATGCAAGGCACAATTGCCCTCAATACATATACAAGATTCAATAATTTCTTTCTGAATAACATCATTAACGTAGGGTTCCCTCTCTTTCTCTTCATCGAAATGCGGGCAGGCAATACCTTCAACTATGCCTAAGCAATCAATTATGGCTAATTCTTTAGAATAAGAATCTGTTATACCTTTATCAAACCAACAAATAGCCCCAGCACTAACACCACTCATTACAATTCCTTTTTCATAAGCATTTCGTAAAATTTCATGTAAATTCCATTCTTTCCAAACAGCTAACATACTTTTTGTATTTCCTCCGCCAACATAAATGATGTCTTGAGTAAAAACTTTCTCTTCTAGGTTTTCTGTTCTAGAGAATAAATCAATATGGCTTGTTATACAATCAAGTTTAGAAAATGCTCTATAAAAATTTAGTTTGTACAAACTACTATCGCCAGATGCTGTTGGGATAAAGCAGATTTTAGGTCTTTTTTGATTACTTAAAGAAACTATATAATTTTCAATTTCAAGAGAGCCTAATGAACGTCCAAACCCTCCTCCCCCAATTGCGACTATATTTTTACTAACCATATTAAATAAAAGATTTGTATATGAATTTAAGACAAATCACTATTAAAGATCAACTGGAATTAAAGAAGGTTTATTTTGATTCAATTCAATCTTTAGATGAAAAAATTTATAGTCAAGAGCAAAAAAGGGCCTGGTCAAGCCAAGCTTGGAATAACCCAAATTTTGATAAGTCAATAATTAAAGGAAAAGGATGGCTTATAAGTAAACGAGGAATTATTATTGCTTTTGCCACAAGATATCCCACCGACAGAATTGCGCTATTTTACTGTAAAGGTAAATTTCAAAGAAAAGGATACGGCTCTAAGTTACTTCATAAATTAGAAGATGAAGCAAAAAAAGATGGTTTAGACTCTCTTTATACCGAAGCGAGCTTAATAAGTTATGAATTATTTCTTAAAAATGAATGGGAAATTATACGTAAAGAAAAAGTAATTATAAATAACATTTTTTTTGAAAGATATAAAATGATTAAAATTATAAAAATTAATTAATAATGTCTGGCAAGAGCAAGGGATTAATTTTGATTCGAAGGGTTCTAATTTGGGCGTTATACTTTTTTTCAGGATTTATACTTTATTCAAAACAAGGTATTTTGCCTGCATTGATAATTACTTTCTCAAGAATTATTTATCCATTATCTATTTTTTGGTTACAAATAAGAATTAAAAAAAGAACCAATTTTCTGCCTATTGATTCAAAAATGACAACTTCGCAGTTATGGTTCAATTTATTACCCGTTATTGCATCTCTACTAACTGTGATTTTTTCTTTAACTAATTCTTTCTTATATATCCTAGGAAAATTAATTAACTTTTAAGTAAATTAATTATTATTTATTAGCCTTAAAAATTTCTCTCATAAAAACATAATGTAAAGAAATTTGTCTTTTACTGCTATTTGTTTAAATTTAAAATAGTAATCAGTAAAATCATGAAAAATATTTCATTAAAGGGAAATATTAATTTTGATAAAAAAAAAGATATAAACGATTATGAATTATTCTCTTTAAAAATAACAGATAGTTTATATAAAAAAGATATTGGAAAATTCCTTGAGACTCTCTCTTCTCACTTTATTTAGAAAATATTCTTTTTCTGATCTTCAAATTCAAACAGTTCCATTAATAAATAATTATTTGAGGGATAATGATTAAAACCTTAATTATACTCCAATGCAATTATTTCTTGCTGACTGCCAATTCCCAGATATTGAGAATCAAGTGAAAGCTTATCAATTATTTGTAGAAGCATGGGAAAACGGTGAAATTGCAAAATCAGATAAAACAGATAAATTTGAGATGCTATTTAGAGTTCATGCTCCAGGGGAGGGTAGAGTCGTTTGTTTATGTAAGGCAGAGAGTGATAAAGAAATTTTCGAGCATTTTGCTCCATGGAGAGCCAAATTTGGCATTCATATGGAATTTACACCTGTAATAAGTTGTCAAAATGTTGTTGATTACCATAAAGATTTGTTCAAAACTTTAGGGTAATTAGCTTAGATCTAAAATTTATCGTGATTAAACCTTTTTCCAATCTTATTTATAAAAAAAAAGATAAAGATTTCCCTTCTTCAAAGAATAAGCTTGAGATAGAAAAAAACGTCAAATCTAAACTATTAATAATTTTTGGTTTTATAATCTCATTAACTTCCATCTTTTTACTTTTATTCACCATTAATAATAAATTTGGATGATTTATGAGTAATTAGAACTATTACCTAGGAACAAATATGTTCTATTATTAATTTAAGATAACTAACTAAATGGCATTTAACGAAGGGGGAATGGCATCAGGCCTTTTAATCATCGCAGTATCAATAGTTTTTGCTGCCGGTATTGGATTTTTAGTCTTACATTTTGTGCCTGGAACTCCTTTTTAGGTAATCCAATTGAATTTGATTCACAAAATATCTTAAACATTAACAGTTTCTAAATCCTGCATTTGATTATCATCAGTATTAGACTTCTTCTTTAATCGATAGACATAAACTAACGATCCTAAAGCTATAGTACTAGAAGCAAGAATCCCCGATAAGAGAATCAAAGCAAAAAGACTTCCTATTAATCCCCCTTTTAATCTAAGCAAATTTGATTTAATTAAAAGTATTGATAAAAAAACAATAGTAGCTTTAAGAGAAGAGATTTTCAAAAAAGTAAATGGATAAAAAGGATTTAACAACATTTCTTTGGCGGAATATAATTTAGATTGATTCTAAAAATAAATTTAAAAAACCGCATAAAAAAAGACTCAAATGAGTCTTTTAAAATCTATATTAAATCTGATGATTTATGCATCAGGGTCAAAATTCTTTAGGTTTGGACCAGCAACAAGACCAACAAGACCAAAAAGGACTAAAGAACCAATTCCAAAGCCTGCTGCCCATGGATTGAAACCACCTAAAGCAAAAGAAGCTAATAAATTCATGATTGTAAAACATAATATCTTCGAGTTAGCATACAGATTTTTAGGAAAAATATAACTATATTGAGACATTTCTTCGTAATTATTAGAATCATTTAACTATCCCTTTATAAGAATTCCACAAAATTTTTATTATTTGTTTTATTATCGATGCATCAATATTTTGTTGGCACACTTTAAGACCATTAAAACTGTTTTTTTTCTCATGACTTCCAACTATACCTTTATTTATGATGGAGAATGCCCATTCTGCAATCATTTTGCTGAGCTCCTTGAGATCAAAAGCAAATTAAATAATATAAAAATTCTTGATGGTCGTAAAAATTTAACTTTGATTAAATCCCTCCTAGATAAAGGTTATGACCTAGATAAAGGAGCTATTCTCCTGAAAGATGAAGATATCTTTCATGGGGCAGATGCAATTAATACTATTTGCAAAAAGATAAATAATCCCTCAAGTAGTTTACTTTTGTTACTTTCTAGATTGTTTAAATCAAATAAACGAACAAATTTGATATTTCCTTTACTAGTCACAGCCAGAAGATTTGCATTGATATCAAAAGGGATATCAACATCCCTAGTTTAAAAATGAAAACTTTCTAAATATTAAATAACATATTTATAAGCTTATGTATCAATAAATGATAATTAATTATTTCTTAGCTAGAACTAGGTGGTAACAACAAGTATTAAATGATAGAAAACTTCAATCCCTTTATTTCATTAGGCGGTGATAACCAAAAAGTTAATCATATGGCTGAAGCGGCACTTGAAATGAATTTAACTTGCAATGATTTAAAGAAGGATTTAAATTTAACTGATGGTGATGTAGTAGATATGTTGCAACTAGTCATGGATAGGTTTAAAAATAGTAATTAAGTAAATATCCTAATTAATTAATCACTATATATTTATTATTTTTTAATGAAAACAGTACAAATTGAGTTTTCGAAATATGAATTAGTTAACTTTTTATGGCCTGAATTAATAGAAGATTACGGATTTGATAAAGCAAGAAAAATAGTTTCTCAAGCTATTGACTTACAAAAAATGAATGGGACTAAAAATAGCACCATGCCAATCATTTTTTCAGGAACAGGAGGATTAGCTTTAATACCAATACAAATGCTAGAAAAAGAAAACTTTGAGATTAGTTATAAAGATAATCAAGTTTTAATATTTAATCTAAAAAGAAAGTCATTTCAAATCTTAAATGAAGCAAACTAATCCAAATTAGTAATTTCTCGATAAAGCCAAAATTACCTTATAGTCTAATAAAACAATTATTTGATAATGACTTTTGAAGCGACCTACCTTGGTTCAAATGGTTGGCTTATAAAATTTAAAAAATCCAATTTAATTATTGATCCTTGGCTCAAAGGAGATTTAATATTTCCTCCAGGTGAGTGGTTTTTTAAAGGATCATTAGAAGAAGAAATTTCAATAGATAAAAAAATAGATATTGTTTTGTTAACCCAAGGATTACCTGACCACTGTCATGTTCAAACATTAGAAATGTTCAGAAAGGATATTCCTATAATTTGCCCTAAAAGTGCTGTTGAAACATTAAAAAAAATTGGTTTTAGTTCAATTAAAATGCTTAAGCCAACTGAAAAGACAAATCTTTTTAATTTAAGTTTTGAAGCAACTGCTGGGGCTCCAGTGCCACAAATAGAAAACGGATATATTGTTAAAGACGATCAAGATAATGGTTTTTATATAGAACCCCATGGATATCTTGATGAAAATTTAAAAAAACAAAGTCTTGATGCAGTAATTACTCCTACAAAAAATTTAGAATTACCCCTAGTTGGTTCTTTTGTAAAAGGTGCTGATGTAATCCCTAAATTGATTAACAAATTCAATCCAAAATATATACTTTCAAGCACCATAGGCGGAGATGCAAAATATTCAGGTTTTTTAAATAATTTTATTTCAGTTCAGGATTACGAAGAGGCATTAAATTCTAATCTTGTACATCTAAAGAGTATGCAATCTATTATGATTTAAATCGATCCAAAAAGATTTTTAATTAAGTCATTTAGTTTGAAAGTAAATTTACTTTAAAAGGAGATCAAAAAATTCATTCTTTTCTTATTAGCTCTATTCTTTTATTATTTTTAAATAGTAGCTATATGTGTGAAAATTTAAAGCTTGATCTTGTGATAAGAAATAATGTAAACGGTGACTTTTCCATATTAGAAGATATATCTGAATTAAAGCCAGGAGCATTTATAAATATTAATTGGAACAAAAAAAAACTTATGCTTCCATACTCTCTAAGAAAAGACTATATTTCCTTTACAGATAAGAAGTGGGACTGGAGGTACCAATTTAATAAAGACGGATCTCCTGATATTAATAATCCTTCTTTATTCGAACTACTTCCTTCTGGAGAAGTTAAAGCACATTTTTGTCAATCAGAAGAAAAAAGTTCTAACTTATAATTTCAGGATAATTATTCTAGATTATTTAACTTCTGAATTTCTTTATAAAGATGAACAAACCAAAAAACCAAAAAGGTATTTCAAGATATGTAAAACTTGAAGATTACAAAGTTTTTGATTATGAAATTCCAGAAATTTTTTTGGACTTCGTAATAAAGAAAAATACTGTTAATGTTACGACGCAATTAAAATTGGTAAAAAAAAATAAGAATACCAAAAATCTTATTCTAGATGGTACGGATATATTAATAAAAAAAATATTTATAGATGACTCACTACTGGGAAAGGAATACTACAAACAGCAAAAAAATGACTTAAAAATTGAAAAAATAAACAAAGATAATTTTTTATTAAAAATTGAAGGAATAATTAAACCTAAGGAAAATACATCCCTTTTAGGTATGTATGAGAGCAATGGAATTATAACTACGCAATGTGAGGCAGAAGGATTTAGAAGAATAAGTTTTCACTCTGATAGGCCTGATATACTAAGCAAATACACGGTCAGAATTGAAGCAGACAAGAATGATTATCCTGTCTTACTCTCAAATGGTAACGTCGTAAAAGAAAATAATCTTGCAAATAATCGACATGAAATAATTTGGGAAGACCCATATCCAAAACCCTCATATCTATTTGCATTGGTAGCAGGGAAACTTAATTGTATAAAAGACAATTTCATAACAAAATCGAATAAAAAAGTAAAAATAAATATTTATGTTGAGTATGGCGATGAAAAATATGTTCAACATGCAATAAGTTCCTTACAGAAATCTATGAAGTGGGACGAGGATAAATATAACCTTGAATACGATTTGTCATTGTTCAATATTGTTGCAGTCAGGCACTTTAATATGGGCGCAATGGAAAATAAAAGTCTCAATATTTTCAACTCAAAACTAATACTCGCTAATTCTGAAACAACAACTGATGAGGAATTAGAAAGAATAGAAGGTGTGATCGCCCATGAATACTTCCATAATTGGACGGGTAATAGAGTAACTTGTAGGGATTGGTTTCAATTATCTCTAAAAGAGGGTTTAACAGTATTTAGAGATCAACAATTTACTGCAGACCTTCATAATCATGAAATCAAGAGGCTTGAAGATGCAAAATTTTTTAGAAGCAATCAATTTAGAGAGGATTCTGGTCCTACATCGCATCCTGTAATGCCAGATAAATATCAAGAGATAGACAATTTCTATACGACCACGATATACGAAAAAGGAGCAGAAATTATTAGAATGCTAAACAAGCTTGTAAAAGATGAAAATTTCTATAAAGGATTTAGTAATTACATCTCAGCATACGATGGGAAGGCAGCAACAATAGACCAATTTGTCGATAAAATTTTGGAGCACAATAAGGAAATCGATCCTAAAGAATTTAAAATCTGGTACAAGCAAAATGGCACACCAAAAGTAAAATTAAAGAGAATCTGGGATCAAATAGAAGAAAAACTTATAATTCAAGTCTCTCAAAGTAATCCAACAAAGAAGAACCCATATAATGATTTACCTCTAATAATTCCTATAAATCTAGCTATATTTTGCGCTGAAAATAAAAAAATAGAAAAAACAATTGTTTTAAAAACAAAAAACCAAGAATTTATTTTTAGGAATTTAAGATCTCAACTCCAAATCCCCTTGGTAACTTATTTTCGAGAATTCTCTTCACCTGTTGAGTGGGAATCAGACACTACCTTGGATGAAAAATTTTTAATTCTAAGATATGAAAAAGATTTTTTTACACTATCTAATACTGTAAAAGTATTTTATAAAAAAATCATTTTACACAGATTAGATAAAAAACCAGATTATACAATTGAAAATAAATTAATAAGCACCTTAATATCATTTATAAAAAATAAAGATATTAATTTATCCCTTTTATCAGAATTACTAAGTATTCCGACATTTACTGAAATTGAATCGGAAATGGAAAATATAGACCCTTTAAAGATATATAAAACTATTGACGAATTAAATCATTTATTCGGTACCAAATTAAAAGAAGAATTATATTTTAAGCTCCAAGAAATTGAGAATAATCTAGATAAAGTTTGGCCAGAAGGCAAAAATGAAAGAAAACTAATAGAAACTATTTGGAAACTACTCTTACACAGTAATGATGAGGAAATTAAAAGCAAAATAATTAAATATGTAGATAGTAATTCGATGACGCTAGCAAAAGCTGCATTGAATTCATTCAGTAGGATTAATTGTCCTGAAAGAAAACTTATTTCAAATATATTCTTCAATAAATGGAAAAATAATAGTGTCGTTTTGGATAGTTGGTTCTCATTCAATGCATCTATAGAAATTGATGAAAAAACAAGCAGCATTGAAAAATTATTTGAAAATAAGTTTTTTGATTCAAAATCACCGAATACTTTAAGAGCTATATTAAATTCTTTCGTAACAAGAAATAGTACTTTTCATGCAATGGATGGTTCTGGTTATAAATATATTGCAAAAAAGATAATTGATTTTGATAAATTAAATCCAATCGTAATTTCCCGTTTTGTGAAAGTATTTAGTAGATACAATTATTATTCAGACCCTTACAAAAGTTATATGGTAGAAACAATAAAGCAGATTAAAAAAAATAAATTATCAACAAATACCAAAGAAGTATTAGATGCAATAATAGAGCAATAAATTGATGTTATTTAATTAAATTTAATAATAACAATTGTAAATATTAAAAATAAAATAAATACAAGATACTTATTAATAAAAATATAATTAAATACATTTTTATTATTATCTTTATTCCACTTTTTTTTTACGTATTCCTTAGTTATAAATTTATTAGGTCTGCCACAATATAAACATGTTGGGGAAGTTACTAAAATTAAATTTTTACATTGGGGGCACTTTTTTTTTTCCATAATTTAATCTTACTGAATAAAATTGAAATCAGAAACAATAAATAAAATAAGTAATTTAAACTTTATTTATTATATTTTGAATAATTAAATATCATTTCAAAAAAAAATTTGATTCTAACTATTTAAAAAAATTCAATATAATAAAAAATTAGTATTTGGTTTGAAATGTTTGCTATTGCACTTGGAATGTCACCTATCGAAAAAATCACCGTTGCAATATCTGCTTCAATTTTTATAATCGCCTTTACATGGGTCTCGATTAAGGGAGATTTAAGAAAACTAGCTAATGAACTAATTGAAGATAATGAAAATAATCAGGATAATTAAAAAAATCTTTTAACCTACTTTGCATGCAAACTAGGATAATCAATAATATGCCTAATTTCTTTTAGGGAAGAACCATAGATTTTTTCACCATTTAAGTGAACACCAATCCATTTTTCCTTTTGATTAAAAAAATTACTTTTAGTAGTATCCCACTCTAGAGAATCTTTATTATCCCAATTTAAAGTTATGTCCCAACCTTTATAATTTTCTATCATTGTGAAATATAGAGCATACACAAATAATACCCAGAGAGACATAGAACAAAAACAAAGGAAATAAGTATTTTTTTCGTTATTTTTATTTAATATTTTATGTAGTACTGACTTTTATTTTACGAGCAGCTTCATCTGCATTTTTTCTAGCCAAATTAATGTCAGAATTTGATGAGAGAACAACACCCATTCTTCTGCCTTTTCTGGAAACTGGTTTACCAAAAATGAGCACTTTAGTCTTTTCAAATTCTAATGCTTCATTAAGACCCTCATATATAGGATTTAGATACTCTTGATTAGAGAGAATAACTCTGGTTGCAGAGGGTTCTATTAGATCTATATGCGGTATTGGTAAATTCAAAAAAGCCCTTAAATGTAATTCAAATTCATTAATATTTTGACTAACTAATGTAACCATACCAGTATCATGTGGTCTTGGTGATAGTTCTGAAAATATAACCTCACTTCCTTTTATAAAAAACTCTACCCCGTATAATCCAGCACCATTAAGGTTATTTAATATTTTACTTGTCATTCTCTTAGCTTCAATAATTAAGGACTCCTTGATCTCTATAGGTTGCCAACTACATTGATAATCTCCATTAGATTGAATATGTCCAATTGGTAAACAAAAAATATTTTCACCATTTTCTTTTCTTACAGTTAGAAGAGTAAACTCAAAATCAAAATTAATAAATTCTTCAATAATTACACCTTTAACCTTTCCTCTTGAATTTGCTCGTGCCTGTTCCCAAGCATTTTGTAAATCATTTTTTGTTCCAACCAAACTCTGTCCCTTTCCTGAAGAGCTCATTAAAGGCTTAAGTAAAAGTGGGAATCCAATTTCATCTGCTT
The DNA here is from genome assembly GCA_902611225.1 of uncultured Prochlorococcus sp. GTDB lineage: Bacteria > Cyanobacteriota > Cyanobacteriia > PCC-6307 > Cyanobiaceae > Prochlorococcus_A. The sequence goes on along the minus strand of CACLYZ010000009.1, from coordinate 16,257 downwards.
TTTTTTCTAAATCATCAAATTCAAAAATATAATCAAACTTTGCAGTTTTAATTTTTAAATCTCTAGTAGCTAAGTCTCTAATTTTATCTCTATTCATAGTAATTTCTACAGTTCTGGCGTTGGGAACAATATTAAATCCTTCCTCCTCTAGTTCTTTTAGAGCTTCAATTGAAAGTGCCTCTATTTCTGGGACAACATAGTCAGGCTTAAATTCTTTAATAACATTTTTTAAAATATTTTTATCTCCCATATCAATTACTCTTGAATAATCAGCAACTTGCATTGCAGGTGCTTTTTCATATCGATCAATAGCAATAACTTCTAATCCTAGTCTTTTGGATTCTATTACTAATTCTTTTCCAAGCTCGCCACTACCAAGCAATAAAATTCTCTTTTTAGAAAAAATTGATTCTTTCATATATATAAAACTTATTCGTCATCACCAGAAGGTTGTGAAGATGTATCATCTGTAATTTTTTTATCTTTAGAATAACTAAATAAAAAATTTCTTCTAAACCAATTTTGACTTCGCATGCTATTAGTTATTGATCTTGAAATTGCTCCTAGAAAAATGATTCCAATCATTGCCCAAATAATTCTTTCTAAAGCAATTGAAGGTGAAAAACCTTGACCGGAATTAATAATTTCAGTAAGTGGGTCTAAAGGGTCCAAATTTAAAATGATTAATAATATCAATTATAAAGGGTTAAATAAATGAAAAATTAAAATTTATAAAAGAAATAACCAAAACTACCTTATAAATTAAACACAATAGAGTCTTTACAATGCTATCTTCAAAGGGTGATTTTTTTTAGACATGCAAGTTGACGTACAAAATACTACTGTTCTTTCCGCGGACGGATCATCCATAAAACTAGGTGAATATTCAGGGGAAGTAATTTTAGTTGTTAATGTAGCTAGTTATTGCGGAAATACTGCTCAGTATGAGGATCTTCAAAAGCTACATGATTTATATTCAAGCAAAGGCCTAAGAATACTTGCATTCCCTTGCAATGATTTTGGTAAACAAGAACCCGACTCTCTTTCAGAAATAAGAGATTTTTGCACAACAAAATATGGCGTTAAGTTTGAAATCTATGAAAAAGTTCATGCCAAAGGCAATACCACAGAACCATACACAACCCTTAACAAAGTTGAACCTGAAGGAGATGTTGAATGGAATTTCGAAAAGTTTCTGATAGGAAAAGACAGCAAAGTAATTGCAAGATTCAAACCAGGTGTTAAACCGTTTGACGAAAACTTAATAGCAGCTATCGAGGTAGCTTTAGATTCATAACAACCTTCTTATAATTCTAATTCAAATTATAATATTAAAAATAAAGACCCTTTATATTGGATTTAAAAAATAACGAATTATTCTAAAAGATATCCTATTTTTTAGGATTGACACTTTTCTGGTTTTTTTTAATTTAATTTAAAATCTTATTTAATATCAGAATCAACTTCTACGTCTATTATTTAATCTTTAACAGTTCTTTTCTTAGGTTTAATTGATTTTTCCTCTGGATCTATTTTTTCTTCTTTAACTGCACTTTCTTCTGGTTTCTCTGATTTTACTTCTGCCTCTACTATTTCTTCTTTAACTTCACTTTCTTCTGGTTTCTCTGATTTTACTTCTGCCTCTACTATTTCTTCTTTAACTTCACTTTCTTCTGGTTTCTCTGATTTTACTTCTGCCTCTACTATTTCTTCTTTAACTTCACTTTCTTCTGGTTTCTCTGATTTTACTTCTGCCTCTACTATTTCTTCTTTAACTTCACTTTCTTCTGGTTCCTCTGATTTTACTTTTGAATTTACTGAGCTTTGATCTTCATCTTTACTTAAGAGGAATTTTAATAGTTTTTTGAATAATAAGAAACCTTTTTCAACTCTTTTTGGACCTAAAATTGAAAGCAAAATTACTAAAATTATGAATATTTCAGGTGAATTTAAACCTAATAGTTTCATAAAATTTCATATTCTTTCTATATTTTAGTACATGCTAAAAATTTAATCTAATTATTCTCAAAAGTTGGTAAATAGAGTTCCCTATTTGATGCAATTAAACCTTCTTCTTTAAAAAAAATTTCTAGATCTTTTAGATCATTTATTTCTACAAATTCACCACAATTATCCAATATATTATTATGGGTGAATTTCCATAGATTATCCAAATATTCGTCATCGTCTGGAAATGCTACAAATTTTAAATATGTATTATTCAAAGCATATTCGCTAGCAAAATCAGAATCTAAACCTTCCCTTTTAGCATCACAAAAAACTTTAGCAAATCTTTTGCCGACAGAAGTTTGAGCACTCGATAAATCTAAATTACCTTGAATAGCTTTTACATTTATTGGCGCAATAAAAATAATTATTGGGAGAAAAATAGATACTAATATAAACAAAAAAAATTTCCTTTTTAAATTTCAACTCAACATAAACTAGCAAAAAAATTAATTAATTAGGCCTATTTTAGTAAAAGCGCTTATTATAAATTAAGAAATATATAGAAAACAAAAAATCAGCTCTATATCTGAATTTATAATAAAGAAAGATTAAATAAATTTAAGATTATATGTCTTCAAATATAATTCTAAAAGGAAGGGGAATTAACAGGATAATTACGAGTAAGGTCATGCTATCGCCATTAGCAGGAGTTACAGATAACATTTTTAGGCGACTTGTACGTAAATGGGCTCCAAACTCTTTACTTTTTACAGAAATGATAAATGCCACAAGTCTTAAAAAAGGATTTGGGACACAAAAAATCAATAATATAAATTTAGAAGAAGGTCCAATTGGAGTACAAATATTTGATAATAGGCCATATGCTGTTTCTGAAGCTGCAAAACAAGCTGAGGATGCTGGCGCATTCTTAATTGATATAAATATGGGATGTCCAGTAAAAAAAATTGCAAAGAAAGGTGGAGGCAGTGCCCTAATTAAAGACCGAAAACTTGCTATAGAATTAGTCAAAAATATTGTAAAAGCTGTTAAGGTTCCAGTAACAGTAAAAACACGACTCGGATGGGATAGTAAAGAAGAAAATATAGAGGATTTCTTATTTAAACTTCAAGATGCGGGAGCAACAATGATCACACTTCATGGAAGAACTAGAAAACAGGGTTTTTCAGGCAAGTCAGATTGGGAAATGATCGGAAGACTTAAAAAGTTGTTGGAAATTCCAGTAATTGCTAATGGAGATATCAAAAATCCAGATGACGCTCTTAATTGTTTAAAAAAAACAAATGCTGATGGGGTAATGATTGGACGAGGAATTTTAGGATCCCCATGGAAAATAGGAGAGATAGATTATGCCATTAGAAAAAATAAAAATTTTAAAGAACCAACCACAGAAGAAAAACTATCATTAATTATTGAGCATCTTGATGAATTAATAAAAGAAAAAGGAGATCACGGCTTGCTAATTGCAAGGAAACATATCTCTTGGACATGTAAAGACTTTAAAGGAGCATCAAATTTGAGAAATAACTTGGTTAGAGCTGTTGATAAAAATGAAGTTAAAAATTTAATAATAAAAATGATTGAAACTTTGAATAATGAAAAAAATACCTTAGCCTAAAACAAATTTATTTTTTAAATGAAAATTATTAGTAAAGAAACAAGTAAAAGAGTTTGTGATCATATGAACAATGATCACATAGATTCAGTGCACAAATATCTTATTCATTATGGAAAGATATCAAGATTTGAGAATGCTTATATGGAAGAAATCAATAACAGTTATATAAAAATCAATTACGATGGACAATCAGCAATTATCAATTTTAAAAATGAAATATCTGAAGAGGAAATTCATTCAACTTTAGTATCAATGATTAAAGAAATTAAAGAATAAAATAATTTATAAAAAAAATTCTAATTTTTATTTTCATAGTAATCAGTTATCTTTTTACATTCTTCAAATGAAAGCATGCTTAATCTAGATGTGGCTTTTATTTTTAAAATTGCACAAACAGCTAATAAATCATCGCTATCAACAGTAAGTGCTTCAGAAAGTTCTAGGACCCTAAGACCTTTCATTAGTATTAAAAAATCTTTTCTACATTATCAATAACCTTTAAATCAATGGGCTGCATTTTTTCCTAAACCTGCAACGAATGGAAAAGTTTGTTCATCACCAAATATATCTTCTACCGAAGAATTAGAAATATTAGTTTTTTTATTATCAGGCTTAAGTTCTTCAATTTCATTAGAAATATTATCTTTAATGTTATTTTCAATTTCTTTTGCTAATAAATTATTCGTATTAGAAAATATTGAAAAAACTAATACACATAAAAACAAAACAATTTTTCTCATAAAAAAAATTTTATCTAATACTATTTTTATATGCCAATAGTGTTATTTAGAAAAACTAGATAATTTTAAAACAAATCTATATAAATCAAAATCAAAAAATATTCATCTTCCCAACTTATTTCTATTTTTAAATCTAATTAAAAAATAAAGACCTAGTAACAAAAGAATTGCAAGGGAGTACTGATTAAGAAAAACATAAACCATATAGACGAGAAATGGGAATAAGCACGCCCTCTTGAAATTTAATTTCTGTTCCTTTGACATATTTTTCCAATTTAAATATTCTTCCCATTGAAAAATCTTCTTCATTTTTCTACTTTTATTTTTACGATTAAACATAACTTTATAAATATAGTATTGATGATTCTTATGTTAATAAATAAAATTAATCTACAATATCAAAATATGTTTTTTCATTGAATAAAAATTTTCTAAATAAAAGATGAACTCAAAACCAGTTTGGAAAATAGAAAAAATTGTTTTACCTCAACATGCAGATCATGCAGGGTTAATGTGGCACGGTAAATATTTTAATTGGCTTGAAGAAAGCCGAATAAATGCACTTTCAGAAGTAGGTATAAGTTATTTCGAACTAACTAAAAATGGCTTAGATTTACCTTTAATCAATACTTCTATAAAATATAAATCTCCTTTATTTCTTGGTGAAAAAATAACAATCGAGAGCGAATTCAATATTGATAAAAGTCCTAGGATTAATGTAATTTCAAAATTTTATAACAAGAAAAATGAAATCTTAACGATTGCTGAAGTCAATTTAGTCTTAATAAATAAACTGAATTTTTCTATAATAAGAAAAAGACCAGATTTCCTATCGGAAGCCTTTAGTAAATTAAATGGTTGAAATTATTATCCGCCAATTCAACGATTTATTAATTATGAATATATTTCAAGTTATTGATTCTTATCAATATGAAATGGAATCAAGATATCAAGAAAAATCAATGCTCACTAATCTTTTTACAGAGCACAAATTCATAGGATGGTTAGGGTTGTTTATAGTATTTTTCTCTATCTTTGCAATTTTTGTTTTTCAATTTCTTGAGTGGGAAAGTAATGACAATAATAAAAGTTAAGAAGATTTAATGCTTATAATTCAACTGAATGACTTAAAAAATGGCTATCTACTTAAAAATAACTAACCCTACAGAGGTTGTAAAAAAAAAGACCTCAAAATGGCTTACAGATATTACACCCGAAAGAATTGATAGAAAATTGGTCGAGGATGAAGTAATAAAAGGCATTATCGAGCAATTAACATTAGAAGGCATAAAAGGAGAAATATCAGCAATTAATGGGTTTGAAGTAAATGAATCTTCAGTAATAACAAAAAATAATTTTGTTATTAGAAAAACAAAAACTTTTTAGATAAAAAATAAAAATCTTTAATGAAAAATTTTTTTATTTTAATTATTTTTATCATTTTTTTAATTTTTATAATTGTAAGAGATTATCAAATTAAAAAGAAAAAGTTAAAATTAAACAATGCCTTAAATTCCAATTTCTTTATTCAAACAATTAATAAATTAATTGAAGAGAACAAATTCAATTTGTTAGAGGAGAGGATCAGATTAAGGGAGGTAGACGCATACGGTAACGAGGATTATAAAAAATGGATTGGCAATCCACCTCTTGATGAAAAAGCCATTGAGAAAAATATATTTAATGGATCTAAGCGATTTAAAGAGGGTATACCATACTTCTATGAAAAAGTAATTTTAAAAGAATTTGGAAGTACGGAATTATTTTTCGAAAAGTGGAGATCTTATTGTAATGAAAATCCTACTATTGATGATGAGATAATTGGATCTATTAGAAAGCTCGAGACTGAAGATTGGTTTGTTTTCATAGCAAGTCAAATTGAGAAATCATGCTTAAACCTAATAGAAAAAAACTATTCAAGTAAAAAAAAGGGAAACTACAAAAAAGGTATTAGATTTGAAAATCATTGTATGGAAATTCTCAAACAAAATGGCTGGGAAGTAAAAGAAACGCCTATTACAGGAGATCAAGGGGTTGACTTAATTGCGTCAATAAATGATTTGAGAGTATGTATACAATGCAAAGATCATGAAAGAGCCATTGGAAATAAAGCAGTTCAGGAAATTTCAGCTGGTAAATTATTTTGGAAAGGTACACATGCAATAATAGTCTCAAAATCTGGCTTTACAAAGTCTGCTCATCAACTAGCAAAATCAAATAAAGTGGAACTAATCAATGAATATCAATTAAAAGATTTAGAAAAGTTTATTGTTTAAAAAGTTTATATCAACTGAGTTAAGCCCTCTTTGTAAAGCAAAAGTGTTGTAAAAATTCCTGAGGCCCACATTAAACCTCTAGCTGTGGGGATATTAAATATATATGCACCAATATATAAAAAACGAAAAATAGGATGGATCAATGCTGCAATTATTGCAATATTAGATTCAGTTAAACTAATCAAACAAAGAAGACATGCGGGTGCATGTAGGGAAATACTTTCCCAACAATTTTGATGACACCAAACTGCTCTTTTTCCAAAAGAAGGTAATTCATCGAATAAAGCCCTTGGAGCAGACATATTTTCAACAGAATATCCCGCTTTAACTCTCCCTATAGTTAATGGAATAATTGATAATAAAACAACACCAACTGATAGACAAAGGCTCCAGGCAAAAGCTACTTGCATATGATTTAAATAATATTATTAGCTTAATAATTGAAGCTCGTTATCGTGATAAATGAAAAATCATTACCATAGATAAAACTTTGCAAAAAATGCTCTAATTTATAAAAAAAATCATTTATGGATATTTCAAAGATAGTTTTAATTTTTAGCATAAGCTTTCTAATATATTCTGCTTTTCTATTTTTAGGATTTTTTCTTAAGAATAAAAATCTAAAGGCACAGAATCTAAAAAAAGAAGAATAGATTATTAATGCCACGAAAATTTACTATTTTCTCAATATTTTTATATCTTTTTGAATATATTTAATGGAAATAAAATTTGATCCAAATAATAATAAGGGATATTTGAAATTAAATAAGACAGTTGCTTGTATATGAAAAAATTTTATAAATTTCTTAAAAGTTTTCTATTTATATCACTATGGCTAATTTTATCCTCATTTTTAACTCAATATTGGAATACCTTTCATTGGGAATATGTTTACTTAAACTTCAGAATTATATTTGATAAAGAATTTTGGTTTGTTGTCGAAAAAATTCTTTTAGGATTTGATATTGGTTACTGGTTAGAAGAAGCACTAAAATTCTTAAGTTATGAAATACCTAAAGAATCATTTAAATATTTACCAATTTATTTCGTATTAAAGTCTATTTGGATAAAGAATTAATTTCTATTTTTAATAGATTTTAATAAATTCCTTGAAATTCTTGAATAAAGTCGGTGAATTTATTTTTCTTAAAACAAATAAAGTTCCTTTATCACCTCTACAGATTCTAAGCTTATTGCTTAAATAAGTTATCTCTAACCACCCTAATTGTTCATTATTTATTTCTTTCATAGCCTTTATATTTTTTCTACCAAATTTAGGACCAATAACACCAGCATGTGTAAATTTGACCCCAATTTTTTTTTCATTTATGTAATTAAGTCTTATTAAAATGCCAGTACCAATAATTGATTTTATTCCTCTAGGTTTAAGTAAATTAAGACCATTTAAATTAAAGGGGTCAAGAATTTGAAGGTTATCAATAAAAGGAGAATATTTTAAAAAAGGGCTATTAGAACTACTCCATCTAAGCTCCCAAACACCCTGCAAATCATTTCTATCTTTGGTAAAGGAAAAATTATGATCAATTTCAAGTTGTTCGGCAATAGTACGTATACTCTCTGAATTTGGAGATTTAAGAAGTAAATTTAATAAATCATTTTCGGTTTCCATTTAATAAACGCTGGAGTAAATAGCTAAGGATAAATACTTACCTCCATGTGCTATATTCTAGCCAGAATATGTTGATTTGATGACAAAGAGCTATTGGCTAAAGAAAATTTCAATTCCAAATGCTGATTTATTTCTGGAATATATAAGGACAGTATTGCCTTGGATTAAATCTGTGGGAGGAGTAATAGTAAAAAGAGATTTAATACAAGAATCAACCTCAAATGAATGGGATGGAGGGCAGCTTGGATTAGTAATAGAATTCGAATCAAAATTTGCTGCTAAAAAAGCCTTTTATTCTGAAGTATTTCAAAAATATCTGCAGTCCAGGGATTTAATGGAACTAGTTACTATAAGTACTCTTTAAAAAAATCAACCAATATCGACCTCACACAAACAACTTATAAGTATTTATTACTATTAAATTATTTATGTAATATTTATAACTTCACTAGCAATAGCATATTTTGCAAAATTTAATTGTAAAAGTAATCCGTTAATCAAATGAACTATTCAACAGAAAAGGACGATTATTTGATGACAACTCCATATACAAAGAAAATTCAGCAAAAATTTGAAAAGGTTAAATCATTTTTAGAGCAAAATGGATTTAATCCTTCATCAGAGAGCTTAATGCAAGATATAGTTAGCTCAGAAGAATATATTGCTAAAAATGGCTTATAAAATATCAGAATATATTCAGAGTCCTTAAATAATAAAAACCGCCTATTAGAAAAGGTAATAATATTCCAATAAATAAAAATATTGATTTCTTTGATTCGCCTTCTGTTATGGGGTTAATTTCTGGTTCAATTGCAAAACCATTTTGTCTACCACCGCTTTCGGTTGTATAACCTTTTTTATTCATAAGAAAAATAATCTATGCAGATTATCTCATGTAAAAACTTATTTAAAATAATTTTTTACATTTAGAATTAAAGTAATTTAAAAATCTAATAATTGATTTCAATCTGAGATTTCAATTTGGCAGCTTTTTTTAAAAGACCTACAACTTCCTTACGGCCATTAGCAAACTCAGCCTTGTTAAGTAATTCGCTATATTTTTTTGTGATTTCTCTATGGTTCATTTTGGATAATATCTTATATAAATTATAAAGTTACTAATAAAAGTTTTTGTATAAAAGATATCAAAAAAGAGTTTAAGTACCTTTACCTATTTAAACCAACCTTTTTTCTTTGGTTTAATCTCTTCTTTAATAACTTCTTTTTTCCTCCCAAATAATCCCTTTTTTTGGACTGTTAAATTCTCCTCAACAGGTTTAGATTTTCTTTTAAATAAGCCTTTTTTAGGTTCTTTTTTATTTGATTCTTTTTTGTCTGAAATCTTTGTTTTTTTAGGATTTGATTTTGAATTTTTGGGTTTGCTATCTGCAAATAAAGTTTGATATACAAAAAAACCAAAAACAGCAAAGAAGCCTAATGCCTGTACTAGAGCAGTTCCAAGATTATCAAACATTTAGGCCTCAACTTTGTATAGTGATTCTTTTTCTTTCGCTTCTATACATTTTTTATCATCAGACAAGCATTCAATTTCTGCCTTCTTCTCAGTATGAGAACTGCAGCCACCTGCATTTGCATTAGATATTGAAAACAAAGTTAGTACCCCTAAAATTAAGGCGCATGAGGTGTTAATCGGTTTCATGAGTTTTATTTTTATTATGGAAAAATAATTTAGCAATTGCGAAGATAATCTTCACTTCTGCTAAAAGTATCCCCTTTTATATATTTATTTGTAGTAATTAACTAAATCGATAATTAATATTGCTAGTAAGGAAAAACCTAAAATGAAAGGTAAATAAGGATATTTATTTAAAATTTTGTTTAGTTGATTTTTCGAAGTTTGTTTATCCTTTTTCTTTTCTCTAGGTGGTAACCCTAACTCTTCCCTTCTCTTAGCTTCTCCCATAATTTTTTAAACTATTTAAGACTATTTTATACACTTAGAAAAAGTAGTGTATTGTTCATGATTTAAATTACTAACGGTTAATTTAGTTTAAATTTTGGATATATTAAAAATATAAAAAAAAATTAAATGATAGAAGTAGTTTGGTCAGTAAATATAATGATTGCAATTCTGATTATTGGCGTTGCCTGGGTTCTTTATTACATATTTACTTATGATCAAAAATTTACTTCCTAGATAAATGTCAGATAAAGATCTAAATAATTTTCTAAAAAAAATAGAGCAACTTAATCAAATTGCTGAGCTAATAAAAAATAATCCTAGTAAAAAGTTATCCCTTTCAAAATGCAAGAATCATGATGAAGTAATTAAACTAACCAATGAATGGGGTTTTGATATTGGTAAAAGGTGGGGAGAATATTAATTGATTTTATTACCAGCATTATTAAAATTGCCATCAACTTCAAATTAAATTCCTAAGATTAATTAGTATTTCTTGTATTGGAGTTATGAAAGAAATTGGAGAGATAAAGTCAAATATATATAAAATAGCTGCTGTTACAGATAGAGGGCAAAGATTAAATAAATTAATTTCTCCTATGTATGAGGAAAAGGCTAATGAAATGGATGAATTGATTGATACACTTAAAGACTTTAGTTTTGAAATATCAGAAAAATTATTGTCTGGAGAGTGGGAATTAATTTTTTCTAATGTTGAATTATTTCGAAGTTCTCCTTTCTTCCTTGCTATTGAAAAGGCATTAAATGATGAATTTAAAAGTAATCTTTTTTTTAAATTACATCAATTACAAGTAGGATCCTTTGGCATATCAACTATTGGGAGAATTGCTCAAAATATCGATTTTGACAAAAAAGAATTTATATCTACTTTTGACACCACAATATTTGGGCTCACAACAATTCCTATCTTGGGTTGGTTCAAACTATTGCCTACTTTTGGTGGAAGAGTAATAACCCTAGCAAGTGATTTAGTTTTAAGAAATAATTTACTTGATATGAACTTACAAAAGACAAAAGTTTCCAAAGTTGATGGACTTAATAAGATTCCATTATTTAGTGAATTACTTATGGATAGATGGTATCCAGTTAAAGAGGTATGGAATAAGTTACCTTGGAATAAAGAATCGCCTAATTGCCAGGTTTCAATTGTATATCTAGACGATGAAATGAGAATTATGCAGGATATGTATGGGTCTATTTTTATTTATATAAGGCCTTCAATTTCCCTGTTGAATTTAAATAAAATCTCTAATGATTAATTAAAACACTGAATAATAATTTTGTAATTTATAGAAAAAACCATTAAAAATTTATTTTAAAGATTAATTAATAAAAAAATCTCACATCTCAGATACAATTAGGTTATGTTCATAATAAACATTTTTTTATGCTTAGAAATCAAGAAAAAAATTCAGTTGTTAGAGGGATATTCCTAATAGGTGGTTGGGGCTTAGGTCTAGACAGATTCTACGAAGGTGATAAAAAAGGTGGTTTTTTATCAATCATTGGTTGGAGTATCACATTTTTTAGCTTTATCTTTCTTAAATGTTCAGTTTATGAATATGTTGAGGGTGTGAAAAATTATTCAGATTATTCACCTAACCCCCTAATAGTATTACCTTTACTTGCAGGAGCATATGGTGGCTTTCTAATAATTAAGAAGGCATTTAGATTAGCTAAGCAATTTGAAAATGCTGAATAAGAATATCAGCAGGCAAATTCAAGATAATAATCCAGATCCTTTCAAATAAAATTTAAATAAAAGAATTACTAAAAGGTTTACTATTGCTAAGGCTACTAAACCATTTCTGTTTTTTACATCTAATTTCTTGACTAAATTAGAAAGATAAACGACTGGATTTTCTGGCTCTTTATTATCCAAATTTTATTTAAATATTAATTTGACAAGAAAATATCACAGTTTCATTTGAAGAATCAAAATTGTAAAGATGAATATCCAAAAAGAAATAAATAATTTCTAACCCATAATTCCTGCATTTCTTAAAAACGCTTTACCCATATTGCCAATTACAAAAAATAGAGACAGATTAATTAAAAGGACTATTAATAATGCCAACATTTTATAGTTTGGATTAGTTGAAATTCCATCAAATCCATTATTAAGAAATCTTTTAAAAAGTGATTTGTCAATTTTTAGTTTTTGTTGCTCAGAATCAAGTTTTACTTTTTCTTGTGAAGAATCTTGATTACTTGCTTTCTCTAGAAATTCTTTAAATGCCTTAACATTTTCTTCTTTTTTATTACCTCCATTAAGATCTTTATTGTCTTCATTCAAATTGGGAGCCGATTCGATTGAATTATTTTCCTCAGGATTAAGTTTTGAATCTTCCAAATTAATAGTAAATGCTAGGAGTATATTACACCATAAAAAAAACCCACTCGATCAATTGAAGAGAGGGTTAGCTAAGGTTAAAGTTCTTAACTTGATAATAATTTATTTTAATTAAATTTGCGGTTGTAGCATAATGAAGTTTTAAATTAGATTATATTCAAGGTAATTTTCGTACATATGTTAGATGCAAATACTAAAAAAGCATGTAAAGATGATCCCTCAATAAGAGAAATTAAAATTAGAAATATAGAACATGCTATTGAACAAGCAGAATTGATGATAAAAGAATCAAAAATGAGCCAAGAAGAATTAATCTTTTTAAAAAGAAAAATATCGGACTCAAGACAAGATTTAGAGATACTTTATTTAATGAAAATTCAATGAATATAAATTTGTCAATCTTTAAAAGGATTGAATTTATACAAAGAAAATTAATTTGTATATTTGAAGACTTATAAAGTTTAAAGGGAATGTAATTATTTGTATAAAGGTTCTAGTTATGTCTAAAAATAATCTATATATACCTTTAAAGGTTGTTCCATACATCTTCATTTCAATTACTGCCATAGCAATAACAGCAGCTACATATGTAATTACTTAGTTCTATAAGCTGTGTAAAGTTTTCAGATATTAAGTAAATTAAAATATTTGTAATAACTAATTGTATGAATAAATTCAAAATAGCAATTTTTACAATATCAATAGTCATATTTTCACTAATTGGGATTAAAAAATTAATTTATATAAATCAAGTTAAAGATATAAAAAATAAAGAAGAATCATTCTTAAATGAATCTACACGTGTTTTAAATGAATGTTTCGATCTAGAAAATAAAAATAAAAGAACTCTTAATAAATCAATTGAATTAATTGAGTATTGCTTAGAGGAATATGGATATAAAAACTGATTTCAAAACTTGAATGATGAATTTCCTTAATACTCCACTAATATGCAAATAAAAATTTCTCATCAATAATCTTGTTATGTTCCATAATTTTTTATTAATAATATTTTCCTAATTTAATTTTTTAAAAATGACTAAAGTTAAATGTTCTTATTTAGGAAATTTAAACTGTGAAGCTATTCATCTACAATCTGGAAGTCTTATTAGAACTGATGCACCTTTAGATCACTGCGGTAAAGGTGAAAGTTTTTCCCCAACTGATTTATTAGCAACATCTCTAGGTACTTGCCTGCTAACCATCATGGCAATCAAAGCCAAATCGAAAGGATTTGATTTGAAAGGTATATATTTAAATATTGAAAAAGTAATGACACAAAATAGCGAGCGGAAGATAAAAGAATTAATAATAGATATTTTCATACCAGAGAGCACTTCTAATGAAACTATTGATTTTTTGAAAAAAGCTTCCAAAGAATGTCCAGTTACAAGAAATTTATCTCAAGAAATAGATATTAAAATTAGTTGGCATCATGAATAAATCTCAAACATAGTAATTACATAAAAAATAATGAAATACTTTATTGGAATAATCATTCTTATATTTGGAATATATATAATGACAGACTTGGCATTAAAGACTAGATATACAAGGAAAAGACTTTCAAAAGGAAAAAATAAATCCTATAAATTTTAATATTGCAGATCAAGGAAATAGATATATTTTTTACTGAGAATTAAGGCATATTTTAGTTTTATTTTTTTACTATTTTTTGGTCAATCAAACTAATCAAAGGGATCATGAAATTTACATTTATTCCAACAGTGCACCATGTATAAATAATAAGAAAAAATATTTTTATAAATAAATTAGGGGGTAAGGTGAAAAATATTTTGAAAAACCCTCCAATGAATAATATCAATATTCCAATTTGAAAAAGACCTTTGATTATCCATTTAACTCCATTTTTTTTAATATTTATATAAAACCATAAAAAAACAAAACTAGATAACAATAAATATATAAAATTTATGATCATCTTTTCAGAGAAAATCTAATAAATTTGCCATTATCAAGGCATGATGACAATTATCACTTTTTTATTCGCTAATTTTTTTTAAAAATGGAAAAGTTAAACAAAAAACAATAAAAATAAATTAATTTTTTTAATTTTTTATCTTAAAACATTTTAGATTTTAGTAAATCAACTCTTTTTTGATTCACTCCCAAATCACTTTCTCCAACTCTTGATTCTGATCTTATTGATAAGATGTTTGATTCAGGTAGAAAGGATACTTCTAAGTCGTCTACATACTTCATCCATTTACTGGTTGCCTCAGCATGAAGATAATCGCCATCAATTTCTACAATCTCCGTTCTTGGAGTGTTTTCGATAAATGTTTTAATCTCTTCAAAAGGTTTCTCAATATTATTAACCTCCCATTCTTCTCGTACACAATGAGCAATCTCTACACAAGGTTTTAGTTCTATATGTGAGGCAAATGATGAAGAAGGGAATAAAAAGCTTGAACAAATTAAAATTGTTAATAAAAGTATTTGCATTAACAGAAGAATTTAACGACTCATAATCTAACGAATTAAATTACTAATTTGTAATGACGACCTAATTATTTTGGAAGAAAGCATATTTGTTTTTATATTCAGAATTTAATATTTATTTCTAATAATTCCCAAAAAAAAGACCTCTCAAAGAGAGATCTTTTAAAATTGATTTATATCAAGTGTTTCCTTGTTTCCACTGAAATAAATCAATTCCTCCTACACACAAACTTAATATCACACTTAAATTCAAAATATGTAATGACTAATAGACCTCTATTTTAACTGTCACATCTCAAAAAAATACAAAAAGTACTCAAACTTTGCGGTCGAGTACTTTTAAAGTTATCAGAAAAAAGTGTGTGAGGAGTTTCTGATGTATTTAATCTACTCCGTAGGTAATTTAAAAGGCTACAGTATAAATTACTATTTATTTAAATCTTTCAGAAAAATTTGACGTTAATGAAAAAATAATCAAAAACATAAAAAATTCATGAAAATCATTTACAAAAAAATCATTTTTATTATTTCGGCAATTGCTCTTTTTTCAGTAATAGTGGGTGTTATCAAATATTCGCTAACTTACATTGAAAATAATCCCGAAAAATACATACCTACACAAAAGTAGGACAAAAATTAAGTATAAATTCACTTCAAAAAATCTATAAAGTGTCTTAAATATGATCTACGTTGACAGCTTGAGTCATGAAAATCAAAAACACTTCAGTTCTTAATCAGAATAATATTCATTTAAGTCAATTTAAAAATAAGCATAAATATCAAATACTTGAAAATTATTGGAAGAAAAGAAAGAAAGAATGTGAAAAAAATCTTTCAAAATTTTGCTAACCGATAATTATGAATTTTATTTTTTCTTTTTTATTAGCATCTGTAATGTGGGTACAAGTTCCACAATGGGAAGCTGACTGGTCAAAATGTGCTGTAGATGTTCCCGATTCGTCATGTCACTGGTACGTAGCTGCTCCCGATAATACTTTTGGGGAAGGATTTAATTGGGAAAACGCTCCTTGGTTTGATGCTAATGGATTGCAGGATGTAGCTAAGATTGAGAAAGAATCTGTAGTAGAAAAACTTCAAAATAACTAAAGTTTCTATTTCATCAATTAACTTTTAAAAGTATTTAAATCTAATCGCTTAGTGGTTAACTTTTGATTAATTAAAAAATTTTTATGCGTTTCAAAGTAAGTCTCAAAAAAAATGGAAAGGAATTTGATGAAGTTGTTATAGCTAATAATAAAAAAGAGGC
>CACLYZ010000008.1:0-48801 GCA_902611225.1 uncultured Prochlorococcus sp. | reverse complement strand
CTATATCAAGAGTCAAAACTCTTTTATCTTCAAGTATGTCTGGAATATCTCCAGTTTGTATTCTTTGGGCTAAACCTTCTGCGATAGCTGTTTTACCTACACCTGGCTCCCCAATAAGAACAGGATTATTTTTTGTCCTCCTACCTAGTATTTGAACTACACGATCTATTTCTGAATGGCGTCCAACGACTGGATCTAATTTTGATTCACTTGCTAATTTTGTTAAATTTGTTCCGAATTCATCAAGGGTAGCAGTTTTTAAGTTGCCCTTATTTGTACTGGAGCCTGTGCCAACTTCGGCTGTTTCCCCTAACATTCTTATTACTTGAGTTCTAACTTTTGTAAGGTCAATATTAAGATTTTCAAGAACTCTCGCAGCCACCCCTTCACCTTCTCTTATTAAACCTAACAATAAATGTTCAGTACCAATATAATTGTGGCCAAGTTGACGAGCCTCTTCTAAAGATAGTTCTAAAACTCTTTTAGCCCTGGGAGTAAAAGGTATCTCTACAGCTACGAACCCTGACCCTCTACCTATAATCTTTTCCACCTCTATCCTTGAATCTTTTAAATTAACTCCAAGTGATTTAAGTACTTTCGCAGCGACCCCAGTCCCTTCTCCAATTAACCCCAAAAGGATTTGTTCAGTTCCAACAAAATTATGACCAAGTCTTCTAGCTTCCTCTTGAGCAAGCATAATGACTTTTATAGCCTTTTCTGTAAATCTTTCAAACATTAGAAGATTAAAGTCCTATTAATAAACTACCAGTAATATGTCAATTTTGTGTTCAGAATGAGCTTTTGTGAATACCCAAAATTATAATTTATCAAATTAAATTGAACTTTTTTAGTGATATAGCAAGAAATTATAGTAATTTCAAGGATTCTGGTTATCCGAACATTTTAATTTTTACATTATTTTGTAGTTAATTTTTTTTCTTTTAAAAGAGCATGTGAACCATCTTTATAATAATTTTTTCTTATTCCCACAGTAGAAAAATCAAAGCGGCTATAAAATCTTTCAGCAGTAACATTGCTCTGAGAAACCTCTAAAAGTAATTTCTTTAAATTTAATTTTTCGCATTTTTTTATTACAAATCTCATGAGATGTGACCCAAATCCCTTTTTTCTAAATTTCTTATTTACAACAAAATAATTTATTTGAGCTTCATCAAGAACAACTTGAAAAACACATATACCAATGACTAAATTTTTAATTAATAACACAAATATATTTGTCCCGTCTTTTTTGAATTCGTTAGCCCATTGTTCTTTACTCCATAGCGAAATCGTATTTGAATCTAATTCATAACATAAATCAATATCTTTCTTATTTATTTGTTTAATAGATATCATTTATTATGTATTTATATCTAGAAAGTTCCAATCTAAAGTCATTATAAAATATGACAGTTTTGGCAAAGCTTTATTTAAAGTTCTCCCATGGAAGAAAAACAATCTTTTTTAAAACAAAAAATTGACTTGGAAAGTCCTAACAAAAATATTGTGCCTATTACCACATCCATTGAAGGAGATGGGAAATTGTCAGTTGGTGGATGTTCTATTGAAGAACTAGTTAAAAAATATGATTCTCCTCTCTATATCCTAGATGAAATTACTTTAAGAAATTCTTGTAGAGCGTACAAAAAAGCATTAGAAAAATATTACCCAGGAAAATCCTTGCCCATATATGCTTCAAAGGCAAATAGTTCCATTTTTATGAGTAGTCTTGTTTCCTCGGAAGGTTTAGGACTTGATGCGGTTTCAGAAGGAGAACTATTAACTGCTATTAAAGGTGGGGTTCCAAATGAAAAAATTGTTTTTCATGGAAACAACAAATCAGACAAAGAATTAGAATTCGCAGTTAGAAATAATATTAAGGTTATTGTAGATAATGATTATGACTTAGAAAGATTAGATGAGATCTCAAATTCATTTAATCATGATTTAGAAATAATGATTCGCTTTACTCCAGGGATAGAATGCCATACACATGAATACATTAGGACTGGATCATTTGATAGCAAATTTGGTTTCGGAATAGAATATTTAAATATTCTATTTAACAAAATCAGCAATACAAAGCACCTAAAATTAAAAGGTTTACATGCTCATATTGGTTCACAGATTTTTGAACTAGAACCTCATAAGGATCTGGGAGAAATAATGGTAAAGGTTATCTTAGACGCCAAAAAGTTTGGTCATAATATTGAGGAACTAAACGTTGGCGGGGGTTTAGGGATCAGATATACAGAAAGTGATGATCCCCCTTCAATTAATGAATGGGTAAAAACAATTTCTTCTTCCGTTGTTGAAGCTTGTAAAAAAAACAACTTAGATTTTCCCACATTAATGTGCGAACCTGGTAGATCCATTGTATCTACAGCAGGTATAACCATTTACAAAATTGGGGCTTTTAAAGAAATTCCCGGTATCAGAACATATTTATCTGTTGATGGTGGTATGAGTGATAATCCAAGACCAATTACATATCAATCAAATTATTCTGCATGTTTAGTAAGTAATCCATTTAATATTAATTCCAAAAATAAATATACTATTGCTGGTAAGCACTGCGAATCGGGAGATGTATTGTTTAAAGAAATTGAACTAGCAGAATGTAAAACGGGAGATCTTATATGTGTTTTTGGTACTGGTGCATATAATAATTCAATGAGTTCTAACTACAACAGAATTCCAAGACCTGCTGCTCTATTAGTTAAAGATGGAGAGGCAGAAATTATTCAAAAAAGAGAAAGCCCTTTGGATCTTTTAAAATATGACGTATTACCTGATCGCTTTATCAAACAAAATTAGGTACATTTAAATTAATTTTGTATTTAATGTGAATTTCTGGGGGATAATAAATTTAAAACTTTTATTAGATGTCTTATTTGCTATTGGTTTCGGACTTTTATTGTTCTCTAGAGTAAAAGAGCAACGGACATTATGGCTACTAAGAGGATATTTGTTTTTAGTATCATCCGCATGGTTTATTCAAAGATATGCATACCTTCCACTAACATCAAAATTAATTGATGCTGTAGTCCTGGCTTGCTCTCTCTCATTAGCGATCCTTTGGCAAGGAGAGTTAAGAAGATTAATGGAACTACTAGGCACTGGAAGGCTAGCTGTATTACTTGGGAATCCGCCAAAGGAATTTAGAGCAACTTCAACTACCATTACTCAGTTAGTCGATACTGCAGGTAAACTCTCTCAAAATAGAAGAGGTGCTTTAATCGTTGTAGATTTGGGGAGTGATTTAAGACCTGAAGATTTTTTATATTCAGGTACAAATATTGAGGCAAAATTATCAACTGACCTTTTAATAAATCTTTTTGCTACAGATACGCCTTTACATGATGGAGCCGTTCTTGTTAAAGGAAACAAAATAATTTCTGCTGGCGTAATACTTCCTCTCTCAAGACAAGGAATAAGTAGATATGGGACCAGACATTTAGCTGCATTAGGAATTACAGAAAGATTCGACAGGTGTATTTGTATCGTTGTCTCTGAAGAGACAGGTACTTTATCATTAGCTAACCAAGGGAAACTTGAAAGACCAATTACCAGCAGTAGGTTGCAGGAACTTCTCGCAAATTTGATTGGGAATCAAAACTCTACAGGAGCAAATAAAGCATCTTTAAGTAAAAATATCCTATCCCAAAAGACAGGCTCGGGTGATAATATCATCAGTAATATTAATAAAAAAGAGTCAGAAAAATCAGAAGTTTTTATTAACGATAAGGATTAACTAATGAATTTAGAAAAAGTAGTAGACGATAAAATTAACGATTTATTAATAAAAGTAGATAAGCAAAAATTGCCCAAACATATAGCTATAATTATGGACGGCAATGGGAGATGGGCAACAAAAAAAGGTTTGCCTCGATCATTTGGACATAAACAGGGCGTTAGTGTATTAAAAAAAATTCTCAAAGCCGCAAAAAATTTAGGTTGTAAAATAATTACTGTTTATGCTTTTTCAACTGAGAATTGGTCAAGACCAACAAAAGAAGTTGATTTTCTTATAAATCTATTTAGCGAAGTTTTAAAAAACGAAATTAAAGAGATACATGAAGAATCAACAAAAATAAAATTTATTGGGGATTTAACTCCTTTCCCAAAAAATTTAAGGGAAATAATCTCTAGTTCAGAATCACTTACCAAAAACAACAATAAATTTTTATTCAATGTTTGTCTTAATTACGGAGGTAGACAAGAAATAGTAAAAGTTGCAAAAGAACTAGCATTAAAATCTTCTGCTGGGGAAATAAAACCAAGTGAAATTAATGAAGAATTATTTAATTCAGAGCTATTAACTGGAGGGATTAAGGATCCAGAGTTACTAATAAGAACTAGTGGAGAAAAAAGGGTAAGTAATTTTTTATTATGGCAATTAGCATATTCAGAAATTTATATATCTGACGTACTTTGGCCAGAGTTCAATGAACATGAATTTCTTAAAGCAATAATTGATTACCAATCAAGAAATAGACGTTTCGGCGGTATAGAATCATTACCAAATGGATCTTTTGAAGATTCTCAATATTCTTCCTAATAAAAATGGCTAATACGAATAATCAGTTATTAAAAGAAATTAGGTTCGATTGGAATAAAGAGGAGATATTGGAAATACTTAATATGCCTCTTATTGATTTAATGTGGGAATCACAAACTGTTCACAGGAAATTTAACAAGTACGACATTCAATTAGCATCATTGTTCAGCGTAAAAACTGGTGGTTGTGAGGAAAACTGTTCGTACTGTAGCCAATCAATTTATAGTGCTAGCGAAATCAAAAGTCATCCACAATTTCAAGTTGATGAGGTTTTAGCAAGAGCTCAAATAGCAAAAAATGAGGGTGCAGATAGGTTTTGTATGGGTTGGGCATGGAGAGAAATTAGAGATGGGAAATCTTTTAATGCAATGTTAGAGATGGTTAGCGGTGTAAGAGAGTTAGGGATGGAAGCATGCGTTACTGCTGGGATGCTTACAGAAGAACAAGCTTCCAGACTGGCTGATGCAGGTTTGACCGCGTATAACCACAATCTTGATACAAGTCCTGAGCATTATAAAAATATTATTACGACTAGAACTTATCAAGACAGACTAGATACTATCAAAAGAGTAAGGAATGCAGGAATAAATGTTTGTTGTGGAGGGATAATAGGTTTGGGTGAAACTAATGGGGATAGAGCATCTCTTTTGGAAGTGCTTTCAAACATGAATCCCCACCCTGAAAGTGTTCCTATAAATTCATTAGTAGCTATTGAAGGTACTGGTTTAGAAGATAATCAAGATATTGATTCTATTGAAATGATTAGGATGATTGCTACGGCAAGAATTCTTATGCCTAAAAGTAAAATAAGATTAAGTGCAGGGCGAGAAAAGCTTTCAAAAGAAGCCCAAATTATATGTTTTCAATGTGGGGCAAATTCAATTTTTTATGGAGATGAGTTACTCACAACTTCAAATCCATCTTTCCAATCAGACAGAAAACTTCTTAAAGAGGTAGGAGTATCATTTAACAAAGATTTTGAAACTCTTGAGAAAACATTATCTTCTTTATGAAAGGCAAAAATTATAAAATAGTTTCTCTTTATTCTTTCTTCCTATTTCAAGAAAATTTGATTCTTGATCTAAAAAATAAATTATTAGAAATCGAAAATGAAAACGATCTTTCAGGCTTATTAATTTTTGCAAGTGAGGGCATTAATGGAACTATTTGTGCTGAGAAAAATGTAATTGATATTGTTATCAATTTAATAAATAAATATACAAATAGTAATTTGAATATTAAAGTAAATTTTTCAAAAAACAAAGTTTTCAAAAAATTAAAAATAAAAATCAAAAAAGAAATAGTTACCATGGGTGTCCCTCAAATAAATCCTTCAGAAAATAATGGGACTTATGTTGATTCAGCTGCTTGGAATAAGTTAATTAAAAATCAAAATACAATTGTCATTGATACTAGAAATCATTATGAGGTTTCTATAGGTACATTTCAGAACTCTATAAACCCAAATACAAGAAACTTTAGCGAATTCCCCAAGTGGGTAGATGATAATTTAAATACCCATCTAGAAGATAAAGAGTCTACAAATATAGCAATGTTTTGTACCGGAGGAATAAGATGTGAAAAAGCTACTAGTTTGCTTAAAAAAAAAGGTTATAAAAATATTTATCACCTAAAAGGGGGTATCCTTCAATACCTTGATGATATACCAAAAGAAAAAAACTTATTTGAAGGTGAATGTTATGTTTTTGATACAAGAGTTGCTTTAGATCAAGAATTAAAAAAAGGCTCCTACTCGATTTGTCATGCATGTGGAATGCCAGTTTCAATTCAAGATCAAGAAAGAAAAGAATATAGAAAGGGTATCCAATGTCATTTCTGCATAGACCAATTCAGTGATGATGATAGGAAGAGGTTTGAAGAAAGACAAAAACAAATTGATAGATTAAAAGTGGAAAATCAAGAAATCTGTGAGGACTAATTTTCAAAATCATGAAAGTTGAAGAATTAGAAAAATTAGCAGGTACCATTGGATTATTAATTAAAATTCAAGTTAGAGAAACCCTCGGATTATGCTTCTTTAGAATCGTTATAGCAGAACAGAAAGATAACATAATTAAGATTTGGGCCGAAATGAAAGGTTGGACTTATTTAAATAAACAAGGTATTCAGCTTGATACACTAAGAATCCTAAGTAAAGCTCCATCTTTTGTTTCAGAATTAATATGGGCAACAACTATGGCTTGGGCAATTGAAAAAAAATCAAGCAACAAAGTAAGACTTTTAGCTATTTTTGATAGTGAAGGATATAGTAAAAAACTTGTAAGATATTTCAAGTTAATAGGATTCAGAATTGTCAAAGAAGTTGGTTCTAGCCCAGTAGATCTTTTATTAAGATTGGTTTGGGGAGGTGCAGGTACACTTATGAACGGGGAATGTATTTCCATATTGAAAAGACTTGAAAAGAAAATCTCTTTAATTGAAGAAAGTTAACCCGCGTGATAACTACTTCTAACTAAAGGGCCAGAAGATACTTTATTGAATCCTAATTCCTTAGAGAAGCGATATAAATATTCAAACTCTGATGGATCCCAATATTTCTTAACTGCTAAATGATTGAATGAGGGCCTTAAATATTGGCCAATTGTAATTTGATCACAATCTATTTTTTTAAGATCATAAATTGTTTTTTTTATTTCATCCAATGTTTCCCCAAGTCCTAACATAATGCCTGATTTAGTTTGAATATGAGGAGCAATATCCTTTGACTTTTTTAGTAAACTAAGGGATTTTTTGTAATTTGCACCCCTCCTAACTTCTTTTTGCAGTCTTTCAACAGTTTCAAGATTATGATTAAAGCATATTGGATCTTTTTCTAAAATCATCTTCAATCTCTCAGTCTGAAGATTATTTGTTTCATCAAGATTTTTGCCTCCACCCCATAAATCAGGAGTTAAAACTTCAATTTTAATTGTTGAATCAATTTTTCTAATCTCATCAATTGTAGATATAAATAAATTTGCACCATGATCAGGGAGATCGTCTCTAGCTACAGATGTCAAAACAACATATTTCAAATTTAGTACTTTCACTGCTTCAGCGACTTGAGTACATTCATCAATATTAATAGAACTAGGTCTACCTTTATTTACCTGACAAAAAGCACATGAACGAGAACATATCGATCCACCCAGTAAGAAGGTGGCTGTTCCTGAGGCATAACATTCCGCTCTATTTGGACATCTTGCTTCTTCACAAATAGTATGAATATTTGATTTTTTGATGAGTGTTTGTATTTTTTCGAATTCTGAAGCTTTACTAATAGGAAATTTAATCCAAGAGGGAAGTCTTAAGATTTTTTCTTTCTTGATTACATTATTGTCTCTCATTGTTTAATTTAGTTTTGTTCTTCCTTCTAACGCCCTTGCAAGCGTAACTTCATCCACATATTCAAGTTCACTGCCCATCGGGAGCCCATATGCAATCCTCGTAACTTTTGTAAAAGGGGCTAACAATTTTCCAATATAAAGACTTGTTGTATCTCCCTCAACACTTGGGGTCAATGCCAATATGATCTCATCTATTTCAGACTTACTAACTCTTTCTACCAAGCTTCTTATTTCTAAGAGTTCGGGTCCAACAGAATCCATTGGGGATATTAAACCACCAATAACATGGTAAACCCCTTTAAATTCTCTGGCGCGCTCTAAAGCAAGCAAATCTTTAGTTTCTGCTACTACACAGATTAGTTTTTGATTTCTTTCAGTATTTCTACAAATTTCGCATTCATCTTCTGAAGTCAAATTGAAACATTTTTTGCAACGACCAACATTATTATGTGCTTCTAACAGAGCCTTTGAAAATTCTCTTATTGTACTTTCAGGTTGTTTTAAAATATACAGAGCTAATCGTTGCGCTGTTCTTGGACCAATCCCTGGGAATTTCTCAAAATGACCGATTAATTTTGAAAGTGGTTTGGTATAAGTAATCAAAATTAAACTATTTCTAGAGATAATTTAGACGCAAAACTCCGAATTGCCATAATTGTTTGCTTTTAATGTCTTATTATGTTTTTAGTTAGTAATTTCAAACAAAATGAAAAATATTAAATTTAACCCTTTTAAATATTTATTGTTGGTTTTTTTGTGCTTAACACTGAGTGCTTGTAGTGGCGGACTAAATGCGGGATTAGAAGCTTATCAAAGTCCAGATGGTAGATATGCCTTTTTGTATCCAACAGGATGGAC
The DNA here is from genome assembly GCA_902611225.1 of uncultured Prochlorococcus sp. Classification (GTDB taxonomy): domain Bacteria; phylum Cyanobacteriota; class Cyanobacteriia; order PCC-6307; family Cyanobiaceae; genus Prochlorococcus_A. Next base: position 40,035 of record CACLYZ010000008.1, on the reverse strand, counting down.
TAGAGTAAAAGTCGATGGAGGACCTGAAATTATTTATCATGATTTAATAAATAGTAATGAGACCTTAAGTTTAGTTATTTCTGATGTCAAAAAAGAAGTTCAATTAGAGCAATTAGGAAGCCCAAGTGAAGTTGGTCAAACATTAATTGATAAAGTCATTGCTCCGGAAGGTTCAGGTAGAGAGGTAAAACTTATAAATGCCAATAAGAGGGAGGCATCCAATCATATTTTCTATGATTTAGAGTATGAATTAAATTTAAATGAACAGGCAAGACATGAATTAGCTACTGTCGTAATTGATAGAGGAACACTTTACACTTTCGCTATGGGAACAAATGAAGAAAGGTGGAATAAAGTTGACGGTATGTTTAGTAACGTAATTGAATCATTTAACTTCTTAATATAATTAAGAAATTCATACTAGATCCCTACTTGAACATTCCACAAATCAGCATATATTTTGTTCTGATCTAATAGTTTTTCATGTTTTCCGCTTTCAACTATTTTACCTTTATCAATAACTAGAATATTATCTGCATTTTTTATAGTGCTTAATCTATGCGCTATTACTATAGTTGTTCTTTCTTTTGTGATTTTAGATAACGATTTTTGAATTAAAGCCTCTGTTTCATTATCAACTGAAGCTGTAGCTTCATCTAATATTAATATTGGAGCATCCTTTAAAACAGCTCTCGCCAAGGCAATTCTTTGACGTTGCCCACCTGAGAGCCTTTGGCCCCTTTCCCCAACTATAGTTTTATAACCATTTGGTAATTGTTCAATAAATTTATGAGCTTCCGCAATCTTTGAAGCTTTAATAATATCTTTAAGACTTGGGTTGATTGAGCCATAAGCAATATTTTCTTCTACACTGCCATGAAATAAATAAGTTTCTTGACTTACTAAAGAGATACACTTTCTTAAATCCCTCAAATTTATTTCTTTAATAGAAACTCCATCCAAGGTTATTGACCCATTATTACTATCATAAATTCTAAGTAGAAGTTTTATTATTGTACTTTTCCCAGAACCTGTTAAACCAACAATTCCTAATGTTGAGTTATTTTCAATTTTGAAATTTATTTTTTTTAAAGTTAAATCTCGTCCAGGATAATTAAAATTTACATTATTAAAAATAATTTCTCCTTTGATATCTTTAGGTTCAATTTTTATTTTTCCATCTTTTATTTTTATAGGCGTATCTATGAGATCAATTACTCTATCTATTGAAGCCATAGATCTCTGAAAATCATCTAAAACATGCCCCAAAGTCGTTAAAGGCCATAATAGTCTTTGTGTAATAAACACTAAAAAACTATAAGTACCTACATCAAGTGTCTTATTCCAAGTTTGGAAACCTCCAATTAATAGAATCGCTATAAAAGCAAATAAAATTGCAAATCTTATAAGAGGGATAAAAGCAGAAGATAATTTTATTGCAGCCTTATTACTTCTTTGATAATCGAGACTTTCTTTATTTAATCTATTTAGTTCCCATTTTTCTTTAGTAAAACTTTTTATGGTTAGCATTCCACTTAAATTATTATTAAGCCTTGATGCCAACAGTCCAGCTTTATTTCTAACATCTCTGTACCTTGGAGCAAGCTTCCTTTGAAATTTAATTGATCCTAAAAATATAATTGGAATAGGAAAGAAAGCAAATAAAGCAATTTTTGGAGCGACAAAAATCATAGTGCCTCCAATTATTAAGACAGTAATAAATAACTGAATAATCTGATTAGCCCCTTGGTCTAGAAATCTCTCGAGTTGATTTATATCATCATTCAAAATAGATAATAGCCTTCCAGTATTATCATTTTCAAAAAAATCCATATCTAATTCCTGGATATGCTCATAAGCTTTAATTCTTAATTTATGTTGCGATAGCTGAGCCAAATTTCTCCATAAAATCGAATATAAATATTCAAAGGAGGATTCACCAGACCAAACTATTCCTGAAGCAAATGCAAGAAAAATCAATTGTGCTGGAACTTCTTTTATTCCAAAACCAGCAATCCATGAATTCTGTTCCTTAACAACGATATCCACTGCAAGACCAATTATTACAGGGGGAGCTAAATCTAATATTTTATTAATTATGGAACTAAGAAAAGCTAAAAATAATAACCTTCTTTCCTCAATCAAATTTAAATAAAGTCTAATTATTGGATTTTGATTGTTCTTAGACCTCATAAAAATAATAATTAAATTTTTCTATTATGATTTAAATTTTCTTTAATTTCTAATTTACATTTTTTTTTCGCATCTTGATGACTTGCAGTTTTCATAAATTCTTCGTAGTAACAATCACAAGTTTCATTAGCAATTTCTTTACTATATACCATTTCTGCTTGCAACATCTCCTCTTTGACACTCTGAAGACAAAATAATTTTATGATTGAATTTTGTTTCGTTTGAGCTAAATAATAACTATTTAAGGAGTTGAATAGTATTATCAGATTCACAAAAATAAAGAAATTATATTTGCTAGCTTTCATTCTCTATCACTAGTTTCTGACATTAATTTTTTTTAATTTATTTTTAGTTTCTCTATGCAGATCTCTGGGTAAATCTACCAAACTATAATCATTAAAAATCTGTATCTTACCTATGGATCTACCGTTTATATTAGTTGAATTACAGATAGAGGATATAATATTTGCAACTCTAACTCCATCAAATTTACCAAAGTTAAATTTGTAGGTTTCAAAAGAATCATTTTGATAATTATTTCTTCTATTTGCATTTCTCATACGATTATTACTATTTCTATTTGATCTATTTCGATCAGTATTATTTTGTTTATTAATCCAAGAATCATCCTCATTAACAAAAAATGATTTATTACCTATTACTAAATTAATCGCCGCCATTGCAATATTTGAGTCATCCATAGAGTATTTTTCTTTTAAATTATCTAGTACATCAATAATCAAAGCTTTATTTTCTTCATTTTCATCTTTTGCTAAAGAACTCTCATTAACATTATCTATAAGTTTCTCCATCCTTTTTTCATTTATTATTTTATTACTTGGTATATTAATTTCTTCAATCTTGGTTCTTGTTGAGTTTTCTAAGTTTCTTAGAAAATGTTTTTCTCTTTGATTAACAAATAGAATTGCTTCTCCTGATCTGCCTGCCCTTCCAGTTCTTCCAATTCTATGGGTATATGTTTCCTTATCAAAAGGGAAATCGTAATTAACAACAAGTTTTATCCTCTCAACATCTAATCCTCTAGCTGCGACATCAGTTGCAACAAGGATATTAATAAATCCTTTTTTCAATCTATCTACAGTATTTTCTCTTTGATTTTGAGGTATATCTCCATTAAGTACTGCCACAGTATGACCTGAATTCTCTAAAGCTTCAGCTATTGAAGTAGTAAGTACTTTTGTCCTAACAAAAATAATTACTCCCTCATTATTGAGTTCAAGTATTCTTTTTAAAGCATCTAACTTATGATGCCTTTGTACATATAGAAATTTTTGCGAAATTAATTGAGTTTCTTTTTTGACACTTTTGATTAATATTTCGGCGGGATCATTTAGATATTTTTTTGCTATATTTCTTATCTCATTAGGCATTGTTGCTGAAAACAAAACCATCTGCTTATTTTCCGGAAGTTGATCTATGATCCATTCAATATCTTCAAGAAAACCCATATTTAACATTTCATCAGCCTCATCTAAAACAAGACAATTTATATCTTTAATTTTGAAAGTCCCTTGCCTTATATGATCCATTATTCGGCCTGGGGTCCCAACTACTACGTCAACTTTTCTTTTTAATGCAGAGATTTGATTTCGATAGTCAGTACCTCCATATATTGCAATCGTCTTAAAATTACTAGATTCAGAACTATAACTTTTAAAAGATTCTGCCACTTGAGTTGCTAATTCTCTTGTAGGAGTCATAACTAAAACTTTGGCATTTAATTCTTTATTATCTGTAAGTTTTTCTATTAATGGTAATGCGAAAGCTGCAGTCTTTCCTGTTCCTGTTTGTGCTTGGCCTAGTAAATCCCTGCCTAACATTAGTTCGGGAATTGCAGCTTTTTGAATGGGAGTTGGATTTTTATATCCTTTATTTTTTAACGAATTTAAGATCGATTGATTAAACCCAAAATCGAGAAATCCATTCTCATTATCATCTCCTTTCGATACTTCAAATAGTTGAGATTCAATTTCTTTTTTGTTATCTAAGTTCTTGAACTCTAGTAGGGAAGAATCTTCATTCTGAGACCTTTCCTGCTCACTACCAATAGAGTTACTATCTTTTTTTAAAGCCATTTTAAATGCCTAATAATCTTCTGATTAGGCATTCAACAAATATCTAAATTGACTTAAATTGTTGATTAGCCTTACAGAGCCGGATTATTAATCTAACATCTTGGGGTTAAGATATTACTAATTTCTCAAAATTAAAATTTAATTTAAATAATATATATTTAAAGATTTTTTCGCTCTTGTAACAGCAGTATAAAATAACCTTCTTTCAAAATTATCTCTGCAAAAGATATTTTGATTATCTTTTTTTTCTTTTAAAGCATATTGATTTCTTCTATAATTTTGGGACCACAAAATGTTTACTTTTTCAGATTCACTTCCTTGAGATTTGTGAATAGTAATGGCTATTGCTGGTACAACATTTTCTAAATTAGTTGGATCAATCAATGTAACAATTTCTTCGTTATTATCATTAAATTTTCTAAAAAGATATTTTCTTTTATTTTTTAAACCTATAAGTACTCCGATATCCCCATTTGACAATCCAAGTTCATCATTATTTTTTGTACACATGATAGGAACACCCTCATTAAGGGTTTTAAGGTCATAGGGTTTTTTTTGACTAAAAACAATTTCATTCAAATATTCAACACTCCATATTCCGGAATTTTTTTCGCATAAAATCAATTGACTCTGTAAATCCAGAAATATCTTATCTACTAAATCTTTTTCATTAAGCAATAAATTATCAATACTCTCATCAAATATATATTTTTTTTTACTTAAATTTGAAGTTGAAATATTTAACTTTTTTAGATGACTTGTAATCGAAAATAATAGATCTTTTGGAATATCTTTTTCTCTACTCTTTGAAATAGTAATTTCTTGTGAATTATTATCCTTTTCAAATTCTTTTATCTTTTGATTAAGTAAAGAAAAATCATTATTAAATATTAAACTACTAATTAATGCTATATCTCCAATATTTCTATAAGTTTTTTCTAAATTTACTACGCAAGATTTAATTGAACTATTATCGGAATATTCAAACAAATAATTCCATATAGAACAGTTATTTACTGGAGACAATTGATTTTTATCTCCAACTAAAATAATCTTACAGTCATTTGCTAGCAAATTTAAAACTGATTCAATCAAATCGATATTAACCATTGACATTTCATCAATTATGAAAATATCAAGCTCTTTTAGTTTAAATTTCAACTTAAGAGATTTATTTTGAGAATTTAAAATCCATCTATGTAAAGTTTGTAATTCTATTTGGTCTAGAAATTTGCTTAAGGAAATATTTTTTTTATCATTAAGAGCTTCTTTTAAACGAGCTGTAGCTTTACCAGTTGGAGCTGATAAACCAATATTTAAAAAGTTATCAATTTGAAGAAGTTCTAGTATTAAATTTATTATTAAAGTGGTTTTACCCGTACCTGGTCCTCCTTGAAGGAAAACTAAGTTTGAATATTTAAATATATTTTTAATTTGATCAATTTTATTATCATCTTTATAAATTATTGAATTCGTTAAATTATCGCTATCTATTTTTTTTAGAAATGAATTAATAACTCTTTCTATCTTTTTTGACCATTTTGATAAGGATAATTTTCTATTTTCTAATACGAATGGAGAATAAAGGGAACCAATCAAACCTATGTTTTTTAGAACATCTATATGTTTATTGGGCCAGCCATCTTCTATTAATTCAAAGATTAAAAAACTATTATCAACATCAATATTAGTTTCACCATTTTTTTCAAACTCTAATAAAATTCTTATTACATCTTTTACGAAATTTCCATATTTTTTTTCACTAAATTTGAAAATACCTAAGATCAAATTAAATATATGATCGTATTGGAAATTTTCAATATCTGTAGTAGTTTTAGTCATTTTAAAAAAGGTTATCTAAATAATTAATTCTTTTTAAAGGTGCTTTGCTAATAAAAATACCTGGAGATATATCTTCAGACTTAGATTTTTCAAATAATTCAAAATCTGGCAATCCCTTTAAAAACAAATAAATATATCCTCCTAGATGTTTATGTGGTTGATAATTTTTAAGTCGCCACTTTAATAATCTATGCAATGCTAATAAATAAAGATGAGATTGCAATGGATAATGATGTTTAATCATTTCATTTCTCATGTTTTCATAGTTATAGTTTCTTGGTAAACAATCACTATTATCACTACCAGAAATCAAATTACTTTTCCAATCAATTACCCACCATTTACTATCTTCTAATTTATTTCCTACAGGGAAAACACAATCAATACATCCTGAATGAAAGCCTTTATTCATAATTTGAAGATCATTTATTTTATTTGCATATTCTTCACCAAATTCATATTCCTGATCTAAAAAAAAGCAATTTGATATATCATTAGAATTAATATTTCTACCTTCATAAGATAGGGTTAAATCATATTTGAGTTCCTTAATTAAGTATTCATTTGGAATATCAACTAGTTTCTTATTTTGTAATTCTCTTCCTAAGGATATATTTATAATTCTTAAAATCGCATCTTTTACTTTAAAAGCCAAAGAAGTATCAATTTGATGAAAGTTCAATTCCTCAATAATTAAATCAATTAATTCTTGATTATTATCGTTTCTAAATTCAAATCTTTCTATTATTTTGTGCAGGCAAGTCCCAGCAATAGTTCCTTTTGGAAATTCACTTAAGGGATTTGGATAAGAAAAATAATTAGGATAATTCTTTGAATTCTTAAAATTAGAATCTTTAATAATTGAAATATTATCTTCATAATCCCTATATTGATTAATGACTGCATCAATATTTTTATCTTTACGTATCCAAGAAGAATAACTTGAATAAGAAATAAATTGATCAGAATTAAATACATTAGATATTTTTTTATTAACATTATCGATTTTCCAAAGATTATTATTCAGGCAGTTAGTTTGGCACTTAGAAAAAACTTCTTTTATTTTCTCTTGTTCTATCTTGACTTCAAAAGTAGACTTATAAATATTAATATTTTCCAAATTATTAAGTAAATCATTATTTAAAATATTATTTGTATCATCTAAATCATTAAAAACAATAAGTTTATATTTACTCCTTGTAAGTGCTACATAAATTAACCTCTCACTCTCTTTAAATAAATCTTCTTCTTCTATTAATTTAAATTTTTCAACTTTCGCGTAATTATTAGAAATATTAACGTATATATTTCTATCAATAATTGATTTCCAAAGAGGTCCTTTAATTTTATTTGACTTATTTGAAATAATTGAGAGATATGGACATAGGACTATTTCAAATTCGAGACCCTTACTACTATGAATGGTAGAAAGATTTATTCCATTTTGAAGATTATAGTCTTTCGTCAAAAAATCTTCTCCAGTAGCATTTCTTAAAATATGATCTAACTGATTTTTATACCAGTTGAAGACTATATTGAGATCAAAATCATTATTTATTAATTCTATTTCAACAATTTCTGAAAGTTGAAATAAATTTGAATTTAAATCTGAATCTTGAATAATCGAGGATGACTTGTAATTTATAAGTAGTTCATTAACAATGTTTAAAAAACCTTTTTCACTTAGTTCTTGGGACCAAGTAATGCATTTAATAATTAAAATATCTAAATTATTACTAATTCCATGATCAAGTAAATCTTCTAATTTCATTTCTATAAACTTTGAAGTAGCGAGCAAAGTTATCTTTTTTAAAGACCTCGGATTTAATAAACATTCAATGAATAAAAATAGTAGAGAACTTGCTTCTGTATCAAAAATATTTTGTTTATTTTGAATTTTGCATGGGAGGTTAAACTGATTTAATTTTTTTTTAAAATCTAAGCATTGCGAATTATTTAATGTAAGAATCGCAATTTTATTAATATCAATTTCTTTATTATTTAAAATAAAGTTAACTATGTAATGAGTTACTAGATCCTCTATATCAGTCTCTTTTTTTGAAAATTCTACAATTTCGAATACATCCTTAAATTTAAATTCAGGATTAATATTTTCATTAATTCTTGAGGTTAATTTACTATAGTTTAGTTTTGATTGTTTAAGTCCATTAATATAAAGTTTATTAAGAACATCGATTAACTTTTTTGAGGATCTATAGTTATCTGTAAGACTAAAAACTTCGATTGCATTAGATCTTGCATCTAAGTAAGTTTCAATATCTCCACCTCTAAATTTGTAAATCGCTTGTTTTGGATCGCCTACGCAAAGTAAAAAATGATTTTTTGTATTAAAGAACTTTTTTATTAAATTCCACTGAGTACTATCTGTATCTTGGAACTCATCAACTAAGACACATTTAAATCTTTTTTGAATTTTAGATAGAGTATTACTATTACTAATTTCTGAATCTAGAAATGTATTTTCTACAGTCTTTATAAGATCATTGAAGTTTAAAATAGAAAAACTTTTCTTTAATTCAATTAATTTTATATAAGATAATTGGGTAAATATTCTTACAAATTCAGTAAAGAAACCTTCCTTTATTTTATAAATTTTATCTTGTAATAAATTAAATTCAGTAAAATCTAATTTTAAATTATATTTATTAATTTCTTTAGATATATTTTCAGTATAAAAATATTTGGATAAAAGATCATCCTTAGAAATATCATATATAAAATCAATAACATTTTTAGAATTAAGCCTTTTGTTAACCTCTTCAATCCAGCAATTTATTTGATTAAACTTATCAATTCTTGGTTTTGCAGAATATATTTGACTTTTTCCACCACTCTCCTTAATTAATTTTCCTAACTCTATGAGTTGTGAAAATAATTCCTTACCTTTCTTATTCCATTCAAAACAAAAATCGTTCCAATTTAAATAAAAAAATTCATTAAAATAATTATTTAAATCAATAATCTTATATTTATTATTTATTTTAAATTTACAGATATTTTCTTGATCTATATTTTTTAAAATTTTTACAAAAAATGACTTATTGATCCTACTTCCAAATCTAGAACTTATTTTTTTTTTGTTGACTGCTGAAATAATCTCATGATTAAGATTCAGAAAATCATCAATCCACAAATGATCTATTACATCTTTATACAAATTATCAATATTATTCTCAATATACGGATCTTGAGTTACACCTATTTCAATACTATATTCATCAATAATATTATTACAAAAAGCATGGAACGTAGTTACTTTTAACTTATAGAATTGATTTATAAAATTATCAATTTCAGAAATTATTTTTTCCTTAGATTTATCTTTATCCTCAAAATTTAGATACCAATCCTTAAGAATATTATCTATCTTACTTTCATTATGAGTTTGCAAATATAATTTTAAATTATGAAATCTCGAGAGTATTTTATCTCTTAATTCAGAACAAGTGTTTTTTGTAAAACTTAGCAGTAGTATCTCATCAGGATTAACTTTTTTCTCCAAAACATTTCTTAAAACTATATGAGCCAAAGTAAAGCTTTTACCAGTTCCCGCACTTGCTTCTACTAATTTAAACTTATTATCTAATTTAATTTGATTAATATCCATTTCTTTATTTAATTAAACTTTGACCTTATTTTTATAAAGAAAGTAATTCTTAAATTTATTCATTAAATATTTCTCTTCCAACGCAATCTTAAATTTAATTATTAAAGCTAAACTTATTGTCAAAAATAAATAATAAATAGATAATTTTATTATAAAAACTCCAATGGAAATAAATATTAAAGAATAGTACATTGGATGACGAATAAATCGATAAATACCTGTAGTAACTAGATTGCTATTTTTTATAGGTCTTGGGAAAGGAGATAAATTTCTACCTAAGTCTTTAATTGAAACTAACATTATTATGAAAGCGATTATAATAATTAAAATACCAAGGAAATAAGAAAAAGGACTTGCTTGAATTAGTTGTTTTTGTTGAAGAAATTCCCATTGAAAAAAATGAAGACTAATAATAAAGAACTGTAAAAAAACAAGCATTAGATCATGAGCATCTTTAAAAAAATTTTTTAACTGAAATTTAGACATTTTTTATTTTTTTAATGCTTTAATTAGAGGACCATATAATCTGTATGATAATTGATCAAAATTATTATTTCCAAGAAAGAAATCTGGTTCTTTTTCATTACCAAAACACATTTTCATTTCGATATTATCTCTTTCACCTTTAGAAAAATTTTTAATACCAATCCATTTATCTATAAAAGCTTTTTTTTCATTTTTTAATTTTATTTTTGCTTCTACATATTTAAAAGCACTTTCTGGAGGAAGAGGTAAACATTTTTCAGAATAATTTTTAAAAATATTTATGTACTCCTCCAAAATTAGATTTGATTCAGTTGCTCCTGGTGATTGAATAATTTGCGATTTATAATTATTTTCTGTTCTAAAAATTACTTTAGTCCTTTTTATATTACTCTTTAAAGAAGAAATAAAGAGTAATTTTATCCAAGCCTCAGTCAAACGACTTAAACTTAAATTCGCATTAATTAATTCAATTACAGTGTCATCAGCAATTAAATATTCTTCTTTATTCGCATTTAACTTAACATAGATTTTATTAATCTTATTGTTTTGACTCAAACTTGCACATAGACTACTTAATAAGTCTTTGATTTCTTTTTCTTTTGTAAAAATACTATTTTTGGGCATAATAATACCATTTTCAACCAATAGATCATTAATATTTAATTCATTTAAATCATCAATAATATTATGATTATCAATCTCTACTTGCTGGATTATTTTTGTAATTAGTTGCGACTTTTGCAGATTGCTTACATACTCCTCGTCTGCATGATGAATAAATATTTCTTTGGGAGAAATATTGTTTTTATTAAGCCAATATTTTTGTGGAGTCTTGAACCAATAAATCAATTCTGATAATTTGTAATTTTTAATATCAAATTTTTTTTCATTCCAATTTATATTTTCTATTAAAGAATAATTACTTTTAACAATCTTAGATTTATCAAGATCAATTATTTCATTTTTATTTAAATCAGAATCTTTAATTATTATTTCTCTTTGGCTTTGGTTTAAGAAACTATCAAAAAAAGAAATTAACTCTTTTATAGGAAAAGAAACATCTAATTTTTTATTGTCTTTATCATTTTTTACCCAAGTAACTATTAATTTATTTCTGCAGGCAATTAACAACTCCAGAAATGCATATTTCTCTCTTTCAAAAACAGATGGATCACCCAAATGATATTTGTTTTTTAATAAATTAATGCTTTCACTCTTTGGTAATTTTGGATAATTAATACTATTCATATCTACTAGGAAGATAACCTTATGTGGAATATGCCTTGAATTCTCAATATCACTAACTAGGATCTTGTTGACTCGTGATTTGCTTTGATATTTAACTTTATTTATGCAAGAAATTAATATTTCTCTAAAAACTTTTAGCAAGATGAGATCATCAGGTATTAAAGGTATTGCATTATTATCAAGAATTCTATTTATTTCACTTATTTCTAAATTGAAATTTGCATTAGAATCAGCAATACTTTTTAATATAAACTTTATCTTTTCAACCCAATTCGAGTAAGAAAAAGATCCCCTTATCAAATTAATATATTTTTTTAAATGAATTAATATTTTAACCCATTTATTCAAATCCAAACTTATATTTTTATAGCTAAATGGTTTTAAATTAAAAGTACTTAAATTTACTTCTTTGTCATAAATTAAGCCTAAAATAATTCTATTTATACACCAATCTAGAGTATTTTTCTCTTCACCTAATCTTTCTTTATCATCTAATCCCCAATGAAACCCAGCTTGGGTAAGTAAGAAAATAATTTCATCCTTCTCAGTAATATTAAAATCAAAGATGTTCTGAGTTACTTTTTTCGAAAGAATATAATCTATTTTTTCAAGTGTAATTTTTTCACTTGCTATTTCAGTAATGTCAATTAGAAATTCATAAATTCCTGAAGAGTCATGATTATCCTCATCAATAAAAAAATAAGGTATCTTTTCACCATTAATTAACTCATTATTAAAGATATACCTTAGATAAGGTTTAATTAAATTAGTTTGTGGAGATAAAACAGCAATATCACTATATTTTATATTCTTGCAAGAATTTATTATTTCTATAATTTTATTTCTTAAATATTCAAATTGACTATTCTGATTAAAATGCTCACATAGTAATATTGAATCATCCCTTTCACTTACTATAAAATCAACGCTATTATTATCAATTAGTCTTTTTTGTATTTGATTAAGAAGAGGAATATCTTTCTTGTTATGAAAATTAGTTGTTGGATCGAGATAAATAAGATTATTTTTTAAATTTATACTTTCTGAATAAATATTTTCATCAATTAATTTCTGAAAGTTTGCTCCAAATTTACCAAATATTTTCTCTATATTTGTATTATTTAAATTCAATTTACTTTTCTTATCATCAAATTCCAATTCACCTTCAAGACAATTTATTCTATTCCATAAATCTTCTCCAGGAGATAATAAATACAAATTTACCTTAATAAATTTTGAAAGTTCTGAATAAAAATTAATATGCAGTTTAGATAAGTTATTATCTGAAAAAATATAAATTTGATTTGGTACTTTAAATTGAACGTTTTTAATTTTTCTTAAATTCTTTATTACTTCAATCATGTATAAACATGATGGCTTTTCAGATATCTTTTCCTCTAATAATTTATATAAAATTGGTTGCCAAAATTGATCTGAGTTTAAATTCTTAAATATATTAGATGAATTAATTTCATATTTATTCCATTGAGCAATCATTTCAGGTCTAAAAATCAGGTAATCAATAAAATTATTCGTGATCTTTTTTGTCAGATTGTAAATGTCTCCATCAATTGTCTTTTTATTATCCAAATATTTATTAATCCAATTTTTAAGCGGAAATGATTCTTTAAAGTTATTTAATTCTTCCAAGGAATCAATAATGCCCCATTTAATTGACTCAAAATTCCATGCGCTCATATCAATTGCAGGAAAAAAATTTGTCAATAAAGATTCGGTATAAGTTGATATTGTTTTTAATTCATAAAGAGCACTTATTTTGTTTTTTATAGTTATTTGTTCACGTAACCAATTCCCCAAAAAGTAATTGGGGACAACTATTTCTAATTTCTCATTTATAGACGGAGGACATATTTTTAATTCCTCTGCTAACAGCTCACTAATTACTTCAATTTTATTTGACTTATAAAGATTGAGCAATTTACTAGATGGTTATATTACTCAACTTTAAATGGATCAATTATTTCTGCATTAGGACATTCGAATTTCCCCACAGCAACAAACTCTAAACGAAGCTTTAAGAAAGTTATAAATTTTTTATCAGTCGATAAAACAACTGCTGGGGTAGATGGAATTTTTGATTTTAGATCAGCAAATTGGGTGGTTTGTAAAAATGATGGATTTTTTAAGAGCCAAAAATCTATTTCTTTATTATTTTCTTTATAGTTCCTCATCCTCTCTTTCAAAATTTCATCAAGTGGTTCTTCAACAGTTAAAAACTTTTCACTTGCCGCAACGAAAAAATATGTTGTCATTTTTGAAATTTAATTTGATGTGATAAGGGACTTCATTTCACGTACAGACTTTTCTAATCCTATCGCTAAAGCCCTTGCAACAATACTATGACCTATGTTCAACTCGTTCATATTGTTAATTGATGCAATTTTTTTTACATTATTGAAGTTCAGGCCATGACCAGCATTAACAACTAATCCAAGGTCATTTGCTAAATGTGTAGACTCTATAATCCTTTGGAGCTCTTTATATTGTTCAGATCCCGATAGTTCAGCATATTTTCCAGTATGTAATTCTATAAAATCAAACCCTATTTCTTTGGAATAATTTATCTGTTCACCAATAGGATCAATAAAAGCACTAACATCTATATTTGAATCCTTTAAATTCCCAACAAAATTTTTGAGGTATTGCAAATTACTTTTCAAATCCAACCCGCCTTCAGTAGTAACTTCCTCTCTTTTCTCGGGTACAAGCGTTACATAATCGGGAAGGATTTTTTTGGCAATTTCTAACATTTCTTCTGTAGCAGCCATTTCTAAATTGAGTTTAGTTTTTATAGTCTCTTTTAGAAGGAATACGTCCCTATCTTGTATATGTCTTCTATCTTCTCTTAGATGCACTGTTATGGAATCTGCCCCTCCTAATTCAGCTAAAAAAGCAAATTGCACAGGGTCAGGCTCGACAGTTTTCCTTGCTTGCCTTACATTTGCAATATGATCAATGTTTACTCCTAAAGTAGCCATAATTTTGAAAATCTTAGTTTCTAGACAATCTAGTAACCGCCCAATAATAGCTAATAAAAAAAGACATACACTTAAATTATTAATATATAGTAAATAGAACTTGAAGAAGAATTCCTTAAATATTTGGCACAAAATCAACCCTGTATTGGGATTTATTGCAATGTTCGTTACTCAGGACGTTGTTTTGAGATTCTTTTTTAGAAAAAAGATAATACTAAAAAATGGTTTTTCTATTCCCATAAATTCCTCTATTATTTTGGCTCCAACCCACAGATCAAGATGGGACGGCTTAATCCTCACAATGGCAATGGGTAGAAGGGTAACAAAAAAGGATTGTAGATTTATGGTTACCAAATCCGAAATGCAAGGAATACAAGGTTGGTTTTTAAAAAGACTTGGATGTTTTTCAATAAATCAATTATCTCCATCTCTCTCAGCGTTAAGATATGCGATTGATCTAATAGAAAAAGGAGAACAACTAGTTGTTTTCCCCGAAGGAAAGATTAATAGATATGGGAAAAAATTAGTTCTCAAAGAAGGACTATATAGATTAGCTAAATTAGCTAACAAAAAAACAACCTCTATTACTATAATTCCAATTGGAATTGCTTACAGCAAAATACCTCCGAACTTTAGGGGCGAATTTTGTTTATCCTTTGGAAATCCAATCCCAATTAATGAGTACTCAGACTCTACTATCAAAAACTTTAATAAATTTCTAAATGAAAAAATGACTCGAGAGGAAGAAAAAGCATTAAAAAATGTAGGTAGATGAATCTGCAATAAGTTAATATGAATTTTAATAATTGAAAAAGAAAATGAAATTCTTGAAATTATTCCCAATTTTATTTATATTTTTTGGGAATGTTCCTTACAAAAATGAAGTTCATGCAGAAATAAAGAATCCAGAAGACTTTAGAGCTCTCTCAAATGATAGTAAAAAGCTTTCCATCTCAAACGTTGAATATTTTATAAAAGAAGGTGATAAATATATTAAAAACGGGGATTTAGAAAAAGCAAAGGATTTTTATTTAGATGCTAGAAAATTAGCGAAGCAACTTGCGTCTTTTTATTCTGATCTAAATTCATCGTTCAAAGGAGTTGATGCGAGAATACCAAATGAAATGCAAAGGAAAGGTAAGCAAACATTACAAATTTTGGCAGAATCAAATGAGAGATTAGCCTCTTTTTATATAAAAACTGAAAAGCCTGAGGTTGCAGTACCCTTACTTGTTGAAACAATTAGAATAATGTCACCTAATACTCCCGAAGGTAAAGAAGCTTATGAAAGATTGATTCAACTAGGATTTGTTGAAACAAAATACAAAGGTTAATTAAATTTACTATGATTACAAAAACAGAAGTTATTAAATTAATCACTAAAAAAATCCCAAGTTCCCAAGTTTATGTTGAAAACCTCAAGGGGAATGATCATTTGCAAGTAACTGTAATTGCATCTGAATTCAATGGATTATCATTAGTTAAACAACACCAGCTAGTATATTCTGCTTTGAGGGAAGAATTAGCTTCAGAGGCTATCCATGCACTGGCATTAAAAACAGAAACTCCAAATTGAATTATGGACAACATAACAAAAGATAAAATACAAAAACTGATTGAATCTAATCCAGTGATGGTTTTCATGAAAGGGACAAAATTGATGCCTCAATGCGGTTTTTCAAATAATGTAGTTCAAATTCTAAATTCTTTAGGGGTAGAATTTGGTACGTTTGATGTTTTAAGTGATTTCGCTATAAGAGAAGGTATCAAAGAATATTCAGATTGGCCAACAATTCCTCAAGTTTACTTAAAAGGAGAATTTCTTGGTGGATCAGACATTCTTATTGAGATGTACAACTCTGGATCTCTTAAAGAAAAAATAGAAATTGAATTAGCGTCTTAAGACAAATAGTGAGTATAAATACTGTATTGGTTAATAAAAATTAATATTTTAAATCCTTTTTTTATCAAAAAAAACCTTTATTTCCATCTCCCTCTGGATCAATAAAACTTGACGGATCTAAAATCCATCTTTCAATTAATCTTTCTAATTTCTCTTGGTCCTTTTGCTCTAAACTACTGCAATTCCTTAATGCTTGAAGATAACCATCACTATATAATTTAAGATCAGATGGTGTATGAAAACGAGTAACTAAGTCCTGGCAACTATCGCAAATTGACTGAAAGTGACGAATTGCTTTGGGGTTTTCAAATGATGTCATAATTCGATAAATTCTGATTTTTATTTTGCATTTGTTATACCTTATTAAGAAGAATCAAAAATTGCCTGGCCAAACAGTAATTAAGAATGCAATCAACTGAGCAAATCTTAGCTTCAACTCCTGGCAGTTCACAATTGCCTACGAGCTCTCAAACCCCCTCGAGAGTTCTAGTTGTTGAACCTCACCCCACACTTAGAACAGTACTTGTGCAAAGGCTTCGCCAAGATGGCCATTTAGCTGCAGCAGTAGGTACAGCATCTGAAGCTATTGACTTATGCAGAGAACAATCACCTGACTTATTAGTTAGCGCAGAAATCCTCGAGCAGAATACTGCCATGAGACTAGCTCAACAACTGGGGTCCTCAGTCATAGTTTTAACGGCAAGATCAGGAGTTGAAGCATTAGTAAATCTATTAGATGAAGGGGCAGATGATGTTCTCAGAAAACCTTTTGGACTTGAAGAGCTTGCTGCACGATGCAGAACACTCCTAAAACGGGGAAGGATAGGATTACAAGAAAAAGTTGAGGTTGGACCTTTAGAGGTTCATCTTCTTTTAAGACAAGTTACTCTAAGCGAGAAGCCCGTAGAATTAAGCCCTAGGGAGTTTGCACTGCTTTGCGCTCTTTTGATGCCACCTGGAATGGTAAGAAGTCGTCAAGAGCTCTTAAGGATGGCCTGGCCGCCCTTCAGTGGTGGGCCTAGGTCTGTAGATACTCAGGTTTTAACTTTGCGGAGAAAATTAGAACAGGCTGGATTGGGAGAAGGTGGGGGAATAACCACTGTTAGACAACAAGGTTATAGATTCAGTATTGACAATATTTAATTTAGAAAAGCAAAAAGTTCACCAATAATCATTAAAACTGATAGTAATGTCAGTAATTTATATGTCCATAGTGGAGATATGTAAGATATTTCATTAATATCAATCCCAGTATTACTGGAAACAATTAATAAAAATTTTTCAAATTTTTCCAATCTTTGTGGGACAAGAATATTTTCACCTTGATGGGTATTAAAGTAATAAACTTTGCTACCCTGACTCGTTGGTAAAGATTTGATTAACTTAATATCTTTCCAAGAAATCTCCCAATTTTTTTTTCCCAAGAATTTAGAAATAAAGCTACTTTTATATGAAATTTTATTACTGCAAGTTTCTACATAATCACTTGTGATATTGATTATCAAATAAAGTCCTAGGGCAAAAATTACAACAGAGGGGATTTTTAATTTTTCGATTGAAATAAATGGTAAAGGAATCGTAAGAGCTAAATAAAGAGAAATTAATGAACTTTTCACAAAAAAAAGAGTTTTAAATTTTTCTATCATTTCAGAAGGATCCTTTTAATCGGGCAATTTAAAACTGTTTATATTTAACTTTGCACCTATTTTATGAGCGCATGCGTATCCACTAAAAGCAACTGCATTTAGGCCTTGGCCAGGGAAGCATGAATCCCCTACACAATAAAGGTTTTGAATTTTTGTAGTGTTGAAAGGCATTGGCAAAAGTCCAAGCAACTTTTTACTTGGAATTGGCCCATAACTACCTTCATATCTTCCAAGAAACTTTTTATGAGTTTTGGGAGTACCAATTTCTTTATGGTCAATATTTTGTTCAAGGTTAGGAAGAACTGTTGATATTTTTTCAATAAGGAAAGAAAAATATTTTTCTTTCTTTTGCAAATATTCTTTCCTTGTTAGGCCTTCCCATTCACTCATCGATGAAGGAGTAAATGCATGCACGATATGTTTACCTTCAGGGGCCAAAGACGAGTCAAGCAAAGTAGGTATAGAAACAAAAATAACTCCCTTTTCGCTTTCTAATTCATCCCAATTTTCAACGATTATATGATGACAATTAAAATTATCTGGTATTACATTTTTTTCTACTCCAAGGTGAATCGAAACAAAAGAAGGTGAGGGTTTATAAGTTTCTGACCACTTATATTCACTTTTTGGCACGTTTTCAATTGATATTAATCCTTTAGTATTATCTTTTAATCCAAATGTATCCCATCTAGTGGAGTTGGATACAATAATATTTGAATATATCTCTTCCCCATTTGAAAGCTTAACTCCTACCGCTTTCTCATCCTTTAAGAGGATTTCAGTGACATTAGCTCTATATCTTACTTTTCCTCCTAATTTTTCAATCCCAGAAACAAACTTCTCTGCTATAGTTCCAACTCCACCTTTTGGATAATTTATCCCCCCAGCATGCCTATCTGTAAATACCATTCCAGCATTAATCATAGGGGTTTTTATAGCTGGCATTACAGACCAACAAAAACATTCGATATCGATAAATTTTAAAAGTTCAGGATCTTTTATAAACTTTCTCGCAACATCTCCTGCATTAGCAGGTAACCATCTAGCCAACCCTAAACAGGATAATGGAGATTTAAAGAAGACTTTAAAAAGATAACTTGGATCCTCTATTGATAAAAGAGGCATTGAATCTAAACATTTAAATACACTGGCACAAGTATCATAGAATTTCTTAATACCTTTTTTTTCATTGGGGAAACTAGCTGATAATTTGCTTATAAATTGCTCATAATTTTTATCTACAGAAATATTAAAGTTATGTGGTAAGTGATATTCCAGTTGAACAGGATCCGGAATAGTTTCGCATGTTTCATTCACATCTTTCAAAGCACGAGTTAATAAATTGGTATAACCTTCTTCTCCAAATCCAAAAATCATTGAAGCCCCTACATCAAAGGTATAACCTTTTCTTTTAAAAGAGCCTCCACTCCCGCCTGGAATAATATATTTTTCAAGAACTAATACTTGAGCTCCTTTCGCTGCCAATTGTGAAGCAGTTACTAACCCTCCTATTCCTGAGCCAATAATAATTGCATCGAAGTTTTCCTTATTTAATTCCATTTTTGGATCTTTAATAATTAATCTTAGTAAATTTTGCTGAGTAAGTGGTCTTTATCAAAACAAGAATCTAGTTTATTTTTAAAGTCATTCAAGGCTTCTGTAGATCTTTCCTGATAAGCTTTGTACCTTAATCTTTTATCTTTTATTCTTTTAGTTAGTTCTGGAACTAAACCAAATGAAGGAGGCATTGGTTGGAATTTATTCTTTTTCTGATTAGATAATATTTGATTTTTGTTACTGATGAAATGCATTAGAGAACCAATCATTGATTCATCAGGAAAACTTACTGGTTTTTTGCCCTTTGCTAATAAGGATGCATTTATTCCTGCAAGCAAGCCTCCTGCAGCAGCAGCTGCATAACCTTCCGTCCCAGTAATTTGACCCGCCGCAAAAAGGTTTTTTCTTTTCATAAATTGCAATGTTGGTAAAAGTAATTTTGGAGATTCTAAAAAAGTATTTCTATGCATTACTCCAAAACGTACAAATTCAGCTTTCTCTAAACCAGGAATCATCCTAAATATTCTTTTTTGCTCAGACCATTTGAGGTTAGTTTGAAAACCCACCATATTTAGTAGTTTCCCTTCTAAATCTTCTTTCCTTAATTGGACAATTGCATGTGGTCTCTTTTTCAATCTATTTTCCTTATCGAATAAATCTCCCCATTTTGGATTCCACAACCCAATTGCTTTCAAGGGGCCATATCTCATTGTATCAACTCCTCTTCTAGCAATTTCTTCAATTGGTAAGCAAGCTTCAAAGAAATTAGCTGATTCTTTCTCAAAGTCTTTTAAATTAGCTTGTTCTCCTTCTATAAGTTCGTTTCTGAAATGGATGTAATCATTTTTACCCATAGGGCAATTAAGATATGCCGGATCTCCTTTATCGTATCTACTCGCTTTAAATACAATCTCTTGATCAATAGTATCTCCATAAATAATAGGACTAGCTGCATCAAAAAAATGACACGCATCGATACCAGTAAAAGCTTGAATTTTATAGAACAATTCATCGGAAGTTAATGGGCCAGTTGCGAGAATCGTTATATTTTCTTTGTTTGGGAGATCTAATTGTTCAAATCTCTTAATTTCAATTAAAGGATGATTAGATAAAGCATCAGTTAAAGCGGTACTAAATTTAGATCTATCAACCGCTAAAGCTCCTCCTGCGGGTACAGCAAATTTGTCTGCTGTTTGAACTATTAATGATTTAAAAATTCTAAGTTCTTTTTGCAATAGACCTGCAGCTCTATCTGGATTTAAAGCTCCAAAGCTATTACTACAAACCAATTCTCCGAATTCACCCGTATGATGAGCTGGAGTTGATTTGATAGGTCTCATTTCAACTAATTTAACTGGTATGCCAAAATTTGCTACTTGCCATGCAGCTTCTGATCCGGCAAGACCAGCACCAATAACTATTACTTCTTTATCTAACAAATTGGATTAATCCTTGCCCAAAAAGTCCCTATTGAATTGTTCTCTTGCTGGTTTTTGAATATTGAATATAACCCAAGCTAAAGCTGCGATAATGGGTGCAAAAACTACGATTGTTCTTAGCATTTTAGAAATCTGAATTACGATTAAATTATTTTAACTTTTAACAGTAAATTTAGAGAGAAATTTTACTTTTTTATTTAATAAGTTAAGAATTGTTTTTCTATTGTTCAACTTGAGATAAAAAGTTGTTTTTTTTACCTTAAAAAGGGATAATTCGATATGTACTCAATTTTACAAAATGGGTCGCTAGCTCAGCGGTAGAGCATCCGGCTTTTAACCGGCTGGTCCTGAGTTCGAATCTCAGGCGACCCACATTTTAAATTGAGTTAATGATTGACAATTTCTATTCTAATAACTTCCTATTAGTTTTCTACTAAAGAAAAAATTTTATAATTCGCATTAAATTTGAAATAAAAACTGTCTTGATCTTAAAAAAAATTTTTTTAATTACTTAAAAGAACGTTGATAAAGTCTATATTGTCACCCTTATGCAACACTTATGTCAATCTATTGAAAGCGTTTGAATAATTTTTGTTTTTACCAAGAAAAAAAAAGATATTGCTTTACAAAGCTTCATATTTCCTGTTACAATCATTTACATAACTAACATTTTTCATCATGACTCCTGAAGCAGAACGTTTTAACGGTTGGGCAGCAATGCTTGGTTTCGTAGCAGCAGTTGGTGCATACGTAACAACAGGTCAAATCATTCCTGGCTGGTTCTAAATTTATATTTTTTTACTGATTCCTGAGATTAAACGCTTCTCAGTTAAATACTGATCAGATAATTAAAATTTATTGCCTACAATTCAAACATGTTGTGGGTAATACAGATTTAGGCTTCACTGATAATTTATTTTTATCAAAAATATTGCACTTCTAATTACAAGATTGATTAGTTACTTGCATAATTACCAATTAGATTAAGTCATAAAAATTTTTATGGCACTTTACTTTTTAATTCTTCGGGTACATTTTACCGAAATTTATTAAAAGTTAAAATATTCCAAATCAACAGTTCTGTACTACCAGAGCTGTTTTTTTTACATAAAAAATGATCTCAAAATAACTAATTTATTAACCCTCTGTTTTTTTATTTTGATCAATATTATCTAAACAAGTTGAGCATAATAAATGGCCTTTTTTGTTCCAAAATGTTTTTTTTGACCTTTCTATATCTTTTCTGCATATTAAACATTTAAATATTGGTACCATTGAATTTTAAATTTCTGAGATAGTTTTTTTATTAATATTAATACCAAAATTTAAAACAATACAAGTAAATTAAAAGTATCATTATTATCTAATTTTTCTGAGTTTTAAATAATGAATATTTAAATTAATCAATAAAAAAGACCTGCTGTTAAGCAGGTCTTTCTTTGTGTGTAAGATTTTTTAAGTTAGATATTAACTTAGAAGCTGAATGATGTTTTAACCATTACACCTGTCTCGTCATCAGTACCTGTAGCAAATTCCTTGACGTAAACAAGAGGTGTGATTGTCATTCCATCATTAATATCATATGAATAGAATGCTTCATACATTAAAAGTTCAGAAGATCCTTCAGCTGTTGGAGTCTTAGTACCTAAAGCAGCACCGATAGTTCCAGGACCGAAGTCTGACTGTACACCAACGAAGTAACTTGTTAGCTCGTCAACTGTTGAAGCTGCAGAACCGTCATCACCCCATTCGTAACCAGCACTGATTGATGGGAAACCATCTGGAGTCCAGTAAGCATTAAGAGCAGTGTATGTATCATCTACACCATTTGCATCTTCAGACATTGCATAAGTTACAGATACACCATATGTATCAGCTGTATAAGCAACGTTACCACCGTAAGAATCAGCACCTTCTTGAGTCATTAGACCAGCTGCTGAATCTCCAGCTCCTGCATAACCAAATGCAGTTGTGAAACCGTTATCAAAATCGTAACTAGCTGCGAAAGTAGTACCTGAACCAACGAAAGCAGCATTTACATTACCGCAATCATCAAGTGTGTTAGATGGTCCACCATATGCGCAAGCTGTTGTGAATAGAGAACTACCATCAACAGTGTCGCCAACTAATACAGTTGCTCCACCAACTGGGAAAGTATAAGAAATACCATCAACTGTTAGTGTCTCACTAGCTGAGTTAAGGTCTAGTTCTGAAATACCAGCAACACCAGCATTACCAGCATCTATAGAAACATCAAATGAATCTTCACCAGTAAAGCTTGTATTTAGGTCGATTTGGAAACCATAACCGGCCATAACTGCATCATCATTAGTCGCAGAACCACCGTCAACTGCACCAATTGCAAAATCAGCTGAGAATGATGCTGTTGTTGTTGTTGAGAATGAATCTGAATCATAGTCATCCACTAAACCTTCTCCCCCGGAAATTAGAAGGGACTTTTCAGCTGAAAATGATTTGAATGAATTTAAATCTAATTCTGGCTGTTCACCTGAATAGTTAGAAATAGCGTCGAGGTTAACCTCAGTAGCATTTGTAGCTAAAGGAGCTAAAAGGCCTAAAGCTGCTGGAGCTACCAACAAACGTTGGAAAAGCTTCATAAATTGTCCTCACACAATTAGAGTAATTTTAAAATAAAGGAAAATTAAATGATAAACAAGTTACAGTAGACAAAAGGCAAGCTGTCTAATCAATAAAAAAGACCTGCTGTTAAGCAGGTCTTTCTTTGTGTGTAAGATTTTTTAAGTTAGATATTAACTTAGAAGCTGAATGATGTTTTAACCATTACACCTGTCTCGTCATCAGTACCTGTAGCAAATTCCTTGACGTAAACAAGAGGTGTGATTGTCATTCCATCATTAATATCATATGAATAGAATGCTTCATACATTAAAAGTTCAGAAGATCCTTCAGCTGTTGGAGTCTTAGTACCTAAAGCAGCACCGATAGTTCCAGGACCGAAGTCTGACTGTACACCAACGAAGTAACTTGTTAGCTCGTCAACTGTTGAAGCTGCAGAACCGTCATCACCCCATTCGTAACCAGCACTGATTGATGGGAAACCATCTGGAGTCCAGTAAGCATTAAGAGCAGTGTATGTATCATCTACACCATTTGCATCTTCAGACATTGCATAAGTTACAGATACACCATATGTATCAGCTGTATAAGCAACGTTACCACCGTAAGAATCAGCACCTTCTTGAGTCATTAGACCAGCTGCTGAATCTCCAGCTCCTGCATAACCAAATGCAGTTGTGAAACCGTTATCAAAATCGTAACTAGCTGCGAAAGTAGTACCTGAACCAACGAAAGCAGCATTTACATTACCGCAATCATCAAGTGTGTTAGATGGTCCACCATATGCGCAAGCTGTTGTGAATAGAGAACTACCATCAACAGTGTCGCCAACTAATACAGTTGCTCCACCAACTGGGAAAGTATAAGAAATACCATCAACTGTTAGTGTCTCACTAGCTGAGTTAAGGTCTAGTTCTGAAATACCAGCAACACCAGCATTACCAGCATCTATAGAAACATCAAATGAATCTTCACCAGTAAAGCTTGTATTTAGGTCGATTTGGAAACCATAACCGGCCATAACTGCATCATCATTAGTCGCAGAACCACCGTCAACTGCACCAATTGCAAAATCAGCTGAGAATGATGCTGTTGTTGTTTCAGAGAAACTACCAGCTTCAAAGTTGTTAAGTCTTGCTTCTAAACCATCTACGCGGCTGTTAGTTACAGCTAGTTCTTCAGCAGGGTTGAAGTCATTAATAGTAACTTCGTTTGCAGTAGCAGACAAAGGCGCAAGTAAGCCTAAAGTCGCAGGTGCTACTAGCAAGCTTTTAAAAAGCTTCATAAATTTCCTCACACGAAATTTAAAGTACACCTTAAGATAGTGTACTTTGGCATACATAATCAAGTATCAAGGGCTACATTTTGAATAATTAGTGCCACTTTCTAAAGTTGTACAATCAGCTTTTATATTAATTTTGTATTTATTTTTATATTAGCTTAAATTTTTTTGGAAATTTTGAAAGAAACTTTTTCTGTTTTGTATTTTTTTTTCTTTTTACTATCAACTGCATCTACGTACCATCCAGAAGCTAACCTAGAGTCAATTTCCTCGTAACTTTCTTTTTGATTTAATTTATTTAAAGATTTCTTTTTATAGTCCATAAACTCTAATAGTTTTTTCTTCAATAAAAAAAATATAGCACTTAAATATAATTTGAGCAGCAAATTAACTTGGTTAATAACCTTTAAATAGGATTTTGAAAATTATTTTCTTTTGGGTTTTACCTTCCTGAAATCTTTAGAAAAAAGAAAAAAAACATTTATTTCCCTCAACAAAAAAAATAATTAGTTATATTTTTTTTAATTTTAAACCTGAGGAGCACAAGGTCAAATGACTCACCTTAATTTTATAGTAAATTCTTTACCCAGAGATTTATTAGAATTTGTTTTTTTTCTTGCAGTTGGATTCACAGCCGGATCGGTAGGAATAATTTAATTTTTTAATTTATATCAATTTCAAAACTAATAATCTTAATTTAATAATTGACATATCAAATATCGAAGAATTTGTATTTCTTTAAATTTTATTACTTCTTGCTCTCAAAATGAAATAATTGATTGAACGGGAAAATCAAATCTTCTAATTTTTTTCATACTTCTAAGTCTCGAAAACAATTCAGATGGATATTCTTGTGGAATTTAATTTATTTTATAGATATGTCGTAATTTAAAGAAAATTTCAAATCCAACTTATAAGTAATGTAATTTCTTGGTTTGGATAAACTAATAGTTTATAGAATTAATGAATCTTTTTTTCTGAAAAATAATTACAAAACTCATTTTCTAACCTCAAAAATGATTTTTTATAAAAAATTTAGCAATTTAGTCTTTTATAGATGACAGTTATGAACTAAGATCTTATGAGCGGGGAGTGGCGCAGCTTGGTAGCGCGGATGCTTTGGGAGCATACCTTTTTACTAACGAGAACGATTGCAATAACTCATTTTCTTACTTTTATTACAAACTAAAAAGCGAGGGAAAGCGACAAAATTTTATTAGTGCGCGTGCCATTAAAGCACCCGCTTTATTAAAGATTTTTTAAGTTTTTTTATACCTTAAGATTGCGAAAAGATTGTTCTTGCCCTAATAAAAAAGCTCAGTTTCCTTTAAATGTATAGTTTTTCAACTAATAACTAGACTTTTGTGAATAAAGAAATAATAATTAAAAAAAATTTTTATTTAAGTGAGATTTATTAAATCATTAAGCCTAATACCAATAGCTTTTGGTTCATTTCTTTCTGTCTCTGCTAACGAAAACAACTTTGAGGAATTCAAATTTGATCAAGTTGAAAATAAGCAAGATATATATGAACCAAAAGACAAATTAGATGAATACATAATTAAAGGAGTCACTTATTCAACCAAATTTGTTCCATTAATTAATGATGGTGCAAAAGGAAGTGAATATACAGAAATAATGTCTAATGATTTTAAGAGATTATTAGTTGATGCTGGATTTGATTTTGCAAATTCAAAAGCAAATGATGAGATACAAAAAATCCCATTTTTTTCCCAGACTTCTGTAAATATCTCAGGTGGAACAGAATCAGATACAAGCTTCTCGATAAATAGTTTGATGAAACTTGGAGAACTTGCAAAAGATGAAGAAGGTGATTTAAAAACTCTTGCTTTTTCTCAAGCAAGATTTGCTACTGCAACAAATGCAGATGGTTCCACTATTAATATTGGTTTAGGGATTAGAAATCGTCCTAATGATATTTCTATGATCGGAGCTAATGCGTTCTGGGATTATAGAATGACTGATTATAGTGATGCCCACAGCAGGCTTGGATTAGGCGGAGAATATTTATGGAAAGATTTTGAGTTTAGAAACAACTTCTATATGGCTATTACTGATGAAAAAGATGTAACCGTAAAGGGCACGTCATACAAAGAGAGAGTAGTCCCGGGTTGGGATGTGGAACTAGGATACAGGCTTCCAAATAATCCAGAACTGGCATTCTTTGTAAGAGGATTTAATTGGGATTACAAAAATACGCAAGATAATTCTGGATTAGAAGGATCAGTAAGTTGGCAAGCTACACCACATATTGGTCTTGAGGCATGGGTTTCTAATGAAATTTCTGCAGCTTCTACTACTGTTAATACTTCACTGCCTGGAACAGATGAGACTTTCTTTGGTTTAAGGATGAATATTACTGGAAGTCCTGTCAAGTTTGAGAAATCTAATTACAAGAAGAACATGATTACTCAAATGACTCAACCAGTAAAACGTAAATATGATGTTCTTTTAGAGCGCTCTTCAGGAAGTTTTACTAATAGAGCTAAAGGTTCTTAATTTTATTTCTATCTTTATTTATTAACACTAAAAATGAAACTTTTTTCTAAATTCTCTTTAAAAGCAACAGCAGGTTTTAGCTTCTGTGTGGTAGCGTCAATTATCTCTTCCAATGAGAAGGCTTTTGCAAACGATTGTGAAACTCTTTTTGGGGATAATCCATCAAGTATCAATAATGCCTGTTATATAACTCCTAATACTTACAAAATAAGAGTCTATGAAATGGGTTTATGCACAGCTGATCCTCTTGCTGGAACCACTATAAATAGTAGTGATGAGGTTGTGACGGACAATACTATTACGGATTCTTCCTGTACGCCTTCTTTCCAATCATCAACAGGAAGTTTAGTAAATTTAGGCGGGAATGCTACTCAGACATTAACTGGGACCAACATAAGGCCTCCAGTAGGATCTTATCCTTATGCATATATAAAAATTAAAAATACTTTTGGCTTAAAAGGTACATATCAAATTAATAATCAAACATTTTATAGTTCTAATAATGGATCTCCAGTTGCGGAAGGATCTTATGATGAATTTGATGAAGATTTAATGGACTTCAGTAATGGGAAAACATGTTCTGGAAGTCCAGAATTAGCTGGAGCGGAAGTTTTCACATCAGCACCTACTGGAACCATGAAGGCAGTATTAGCTCAAGTAAGTGGTGGTAACTTAGGAACTTATACTGCCGACTCTTCATGTGGAAGTTCAACTCATTTATATGGTACTTTTGCGCCTACTAATCCAGTTGTAATTACAAGTGACACGCAAGGCTTAGAAGTTACTTTCAGTATCACAAAAAGAGGAATGACGGTCTTCCCTGATGGAAGTGGAGGAATGAGTGGCTTTGGAGGTGGGCCCTTTAGTCCTAGTTTCTCAACCTTTTAAATTTAACTAAAAAGTTCAGAGATTATTTCTGTCGCTTCAAAAGACTAATTTCTAGTGACAAAACATCTGTTTTTCTAGTGACAAAATAGCGACAAAGATCATTTTCTGGCCTTAAAAGTCATTTTTTATAAAATATTTAGCAATTTGGTCTTTTATAGATGACTGTTATGAACTAAGATCTTATGAGCGGGGCGTGGCGCAGCTTGGTAGCGCGGGTGCTTTGGGAGCATCCACCCTCAGAACATAAAGTATTGCAGTAACTAGGATAAGCGTTTTCATAATTCACCCTTGTACGCATATGTACGCAAATTTATCCAAAACAATCAAAGAATTTGATGTTTCCTACCGCAAAGGTAGAGCCAAAATATCAGATCAAGAGTTTGACTCATTAGTAAGGAATTTTAAAAGGATTGATCCTAACAATTCCTACTTTCACCAAAACAAAGTATTGCCTTCAATGGGCAATTTATTTAGAACAATCAGGAAGAGTTTATCTAATGCTGGAGCCACCATATCTTCCAACTTTAGCGGAAAAAATTAGAGCAAATATTCAATATATAAAAAATAATATTATCAAAAGGTTCATTTAGAAAGGTTTTATTTTTTTAAGTAAACATCCTTAAACTAAATTTTTTAAAAAGATTTTTTCTTTAACTTTACTTAACCATAGGTGAATATTATTTATTAAATAAAAACTAAGGAGATGTTTAAATACAGGGAATTCATAGCTCAAATCAAATATAAAGAAGTAATATCTTCACCTGTATATTTTATTCCTGTTTTGCTTCTATCCATAATGATTATTATTGAAGGTTTTCACATCTTTAATCACAAACAAAATTGCAAAACTAAAGCTGAGTGGATGGAACAATCAGGAATGACTTATGACAGGGAATCAGAAGTTAATTAATAAAATCTAAAATATAATTTATTCGCAGCAACGTTTTTTATTTGAAGAATAATCTGTCAAAGAAGTTATCCATTCCTTGATCAAAAAGAGAGCTTCTTTCTTTAGGCTGTAATACACCCATCTACCTTCTTGTCTGTCTGAGATAAGACCAGCTTCCTTCAAAATTTTTATGTGATATGAAATTCTGGATTGAGATAACTTAGTTAATTTCATAATATCGCAAACACAAACTTCTCCCTCAATCATTAGGTCTATTATTTCTAGCCTAAAAGGATCAGAAAATGAAACCATCAACTTAGATATATCTTCTTTTTTTACTTTGCTAATATTTTTTAACAATTTTAAAGTAATTAAATTTTCCTAAATATAGCTTAAATAAAAAAGATTTCATTAATCAAAACAACTTGATACATCAAAATATTTTGATGTATAATTAATATAGAAAACTTCAACAGTGATGAAAATTGGAATTAATGGTTTTGGAAGAATTGGCAGATTAGTTTTCAGAGCATTATGGGATAGAGCTGATATAGAAATAACTCACATTAATGAGATAGCAGGAGATTCGAATGCCGCTGCGCATTTACTCGAATTCGATTCAGTCCATGGTAGATGGGTGAAAGATATAAA
Organism: uncultured Prochlorococcus sp.; assembly: GCA_902611225.1. Taxonomy (GTDB): domain Bacteria; phylum Cyanobacteriota; class Cyanobacteriia; order PCC-6307; family Cyanobiaceae; genus Prochlorococcus_A. The sequence goes on along the minus strand of CACLYZ010000008.1, from coordinate 10,170 downwards.
GGTTAAAGAAGAAGAAATAATAATTGAGGGAAAGAAATTAGATTACACATCTTTTAAAAATTACCTTGATGTTCCTTGGGAAAAATCTTCTGTAGATATTATTTTGGAATGTACAGGAAAGAATAAAAAGCCAGACAAACTAAATCCCTATTTTGATACTCTTGGGATGAAAAGAGTAATAGTAGCTTGTCCAGTTAAAGGAGTTGTTGCAGAAGCTGAATCACTTAATATTGTTTACGGTATAAATCAAAGTCTTTATGACCCTTCCAAACATAAATTAGTAACTGCAGCATCCTGCACTACAAATTGTTTAGCTCCAATAGTAAAGGTAATCAATGAAAATTTTTCTATTAAACACGGTGCTATTACAACTATTCACGATGTAACGAACACTCAAGTTCCTGTAGATTTTTATAAAAGTGATCTGAGGAGAGCAAGAGGATGTATGCAAAGTTTAATACCTACTACCACTGGATCTGCTAAAGCTATCGCTGAGATATTTCCTGAATTAAAAGGAAAATTAAATGGACATGCAGTAAGAGTTCCTCTACTTAATGGTTCTTTAACAGATGCAGTTTTTGAATTAAATAAAGAAGTGACAACTGAACAAGTGAATTTGGCACTAAAGGAAGCTTCAGAAACTTATTTAAAAGGAATTCTTGGCTACGAAGAAAGACCTTTAGTTTCTGCAGATTATGTAAATGACTCTAGAAGTTCAATAGTTGATAGTTTATCAACGATGGTTGTTAATTCAAATTTATTAAAGATATACGCTTGGTATGACAACGAATGGGGTTACAGCTGCAGACTTGCAGATCTTACTGAATATGTAATCAAAAAAGAGATTTAATTTATGTCTTTATGAAGTTATCTAATATTCAACAATATAGTGTTGTAACAGCAAACTATTGGGCGTTCACGCTTACTGACGGCGCATTAAGATTATTAGTTGTTGGTCACTTTCATGAGCTAGGTTACACAACTCTACAAATTGCTTTACTTTTCCTTTTTTATGAGTTTTTTGGAATAATTACTAATCTTTATGGTGGTTGGATAGGAGCAAGATATGGATTAAGGCTTACTTTGTGGATTGGGACTATCCTGCAAATCATTGCTCTTTTTATGCTTATTCCAGTTAAGGAAGATTGGCCGGTAATTTTTAGTGTCGCATACGTTATGGTTGCTCAAGCAGTTAGTGGGATAGCAAAAGATTTAAACAAAATGAGTGCTAAAAGTGCTGTTAAGACAGTAGTTCCAGAGACAAATGATGACAATGATACTGGCCAAAAACAACTTTTTAAATGGGTTGCTATTTTAACTGGATCTAAAAATGCTCTTAAGGGAGTTGGCTTTTTCTTAGGTGGACTTTTATATAAGTTATTTGGATTCAATAATGCTGTAGGAATTATGGGTTTTGGACTCTGCTTAGCCTTTTTATTGACATTAATTTTGCCTGGAGAAATTGGTAAGATGAAAACCAAACCAGCTTTTAATGATCTTTTTTCAAAATCAAATGCAATAAATATTCTTTCAGCAGCAAGATTTTTTCTTTTTGGAGCAAGAGATGTTTGGTTTGTTGTAGCTCTTCCAGTATTCCTAGATATGGCCTTTGGTTGGGACTACATGGAAATAGGATTATTTCTTGGGGCCTGGGTAATAGGTTATGGAATTGTTCAGGCTTCGGCTCCAGCAATTAGAAAGATGTGGGGACAAAAAGAACGTCCAGATCGTAAAGCTATCCAATTTTGGAGTGCCGTATTAATGGTCATACCATCTTTGATAGGAGTCGCATTATGGAGAGAAAGTTCTCCATCGATAGCAATAATTTTAGGACTTACTATTTTTGGATTTGTTTTTGCAATGAATTCCTCTACACATTCTTATATGATTTTGGCCTACTCTGATAATGAAAAAGTCAGTTTAAATGTTGGCTTCTATTACATGGCAAATGCTGCTGGAAGACTAATTGGAACATTACTATCTGGCTTACTATTTATGATTGGGAGAAATCCGAGTATTGGTCTTCAATATTGTCTTTATTTTTCATCACTTCTAATATTCTTATCTTGGATTTCGAGTCTTAAATTACCAACAATCAAACAAAGCTTATCAGCTCCATAAAGACTAATTTTTAGGAATTAGAATATTTTAATGGCAAAAATATCCTTAATTGAACTTGCAAAAACTTTCCTAAAAATTGGTATTTTAAGTTTTGGAGGACCCTATGCTCATATTTCCTTATTCGAAGATGAACTTATAAATAATAAAAAATTGATATCAACTCAATCTTTTGAAAAAGGTATTGGATTATGCCAAATACTTCCGGGACCAATATCTACTCAATTGGCAATATATATAGGTCTTAAAATAAATGGTTATCTTGGTGGATTGATATCAGGTATAAGTTTCATTATCCCAGGATTCATTTCGGTATTAGCTCTTAGTTTTTTTTGGCAAATTGGTTCTGGATCAAAATTCTTAACAGATTTAATTTATTTTAATCCGCCTATTATTGCAGGAATAATTTTTTCATTCTCATTAGTTCTACTAAAAAAAAGATTAAAGTTTGATCGAATATTATTCTCCAGCTCAATATTATTTCTACTTATATTTGCTAAATATAATAGTATTCAATTTCCACTCATAACAATTCTTAGTATTGCAGGATTGATAAATATATTTTTAAAGAAATTCAAAAATATTTTTTATAGCTTGGTCCCTTTATCTATATTTTCAACAACCTCATTTTTGATTAGCTCGGTCTTTTTAGATGTATCAAAGTTTTATAATTTTTTAAGAGAGTCTATAAACTCAAAGTTTTTAGTAGATTACCTTAATCTGTTTTTTTTCTTCTTTAAATCGGGACTTTTTATTTTTGGAGGGGGACTAGTAATCATTCCTCTTATGAGCGATTATGTTGTCTCACAAGGATGGTTAACAAATAATGAATTTATAGATGGAATAATGATTGGCCAGATAACACCTGGGCCTGTCTTATTAACTACAAGTTTTATTGGATATAAAGCAGGTTTTTCAATTGGAGGTATTAATGAGGCTTTAAAATATTCATTTATATCAACTTTTGCAATTTTTTTACCAAGTTTTATATTGATTTTTGTTTTTGGAAAAGGCTTTATAAAAAACAGAATTAAATCAATTAATTACTTTATCGAAGGAGTGATCAATACAATTCCTGGAGCAGTTATTTTCTCTGGATTTAATTTAATTGAAGATAGTTTTTCATCAAAATTCTTTTTAATTAGCTCTATTTTTATAGTTTTAATCTCCACACTATTATCTTTTTTAAAAATAGTTCCAACATACATACTCATTCTTTTTTCTTTAATATTAGGCTTGTCAAAATATTTGTTTGCATAAAAAAAAGGAGGAAATAAATTCCTCCTTTTAAATATTGTCTTACGGTTTATTTACCGATTCTTTTTACAGCAGCTCTTGACTTCTCAAGAATATCTCCTTTTAAGGGGACAAATCCAAGTGATGGAGCTTTATCTTGATACTCATCACTTAATAATGTATTAAAGGCTTGTTTGATAGCTTTAGTGTTTCTACCATTACCCTCTTCATAAGCAAGTATCCATGTTAATGAAGCTATAGGGTATGCTCCTTTTGCAGTTGGATTAGGATTTTTACCAGCAAGATTTTCATCTAGAGTAATACCATTAAGAGCCTTAGCTCCTGCTTCTACAGATGGTTTTAGAAACTCACCTGAAAGATTCTGAAGTGCAGCAGCTTTGACATTACCTTTTATGTAAGACTGGTTAACATAACCAATTGCGCCTGGAGTGTTTTGAATAACACCCGCAACACCAGAATTACCTTTAGCACCAACGCCTGCTGGCCACTTAACTGATTTACCAGTTCCTAAAGTCCAAGTTGGTGAAAAAGCTTCCATAGAGTTTGTAAAAGCTTTAGTTGTACCTGATCCATCAGAACGATGAGCCCAAGTTAACTTACCTGATCTACAGCCTAATTCTTTCCAGTTTTTAACCATACCCATAGCAACTCGTACTGCTTGCTCTTGAGTAAGTTTCAAATCGCAATCATAGTTATAACCGAAAGCAATAGTTCCTCCAACCATAGGAATCTGTACTAAACCTCTGGTAACCTTGGCTATATCTGCATCTTTCATTGGATCATCTGATGCACCGAAGTTAACAGTTTGATCAATAAATGCTTTTCTTCCAGAACCTGAACCAACAGCTTGGTAATTTACTCTTGGCCCACCAGAAGAGGCTAAATCTTTGAACCAACGAGTGTAGATTTTGGCAGGAAATGATGCCCCAGCACCACTTAATCTTGTTCTAGCAGAAACACTTGTGCCAGGAACACTTGTACCAGCAGCAATGGCTACTGCAGAAGTGAAAACCAAAGCTTTCTTAGCTATGTTCATGGATGTCATGATTAAATTAAAGACTCCATATATATAGCACCGAATTTATACTCAAATACTCATTAATTAAAATTTTATCCTGTGGTTAATTAGTCCTTAACCCAACCTTAAACTAAATATCAATTAGACGTTTTTTCGTTTTGTTTTAAAAATATTTTGGAATAAACATAGTATAGTTTTTAACTTTTATTAAAAAAATCTCGGAATAAATAAACATTTTTTGATTTAGTTTAAGGGAAGTTTAATTTCTCTTTAAATTTTCCTTTTTGACTTTATTTCTTACCCGTTTCTTAACCTAAATTCGTTCTCATATATTTGGATATTTATCCATTTTTACGTGTTGAGGTTTATGAAACTTTTTCAAAAATTAATTGCTGCTCCTGCCATCATTTCTATGGCATCAGGTTTAGCAGTAAACGCAGCTGAGATCAATTCAACAGATCTTGGTAACTATTCAAATTCTAACAATCTAGTATCTTTAGGTGATTTTAAATCAGATACTTTATTCCCAGGAGATTGGGCTTACGATTCATTAAAGGATCTAACAAATAGTCCAAGATTCAATGGTAACTCAGTTACTCGTTTAGAAGCTGCTGCTGAATTAAACAACTTAATTGCAGGTGGTGAAGGCTTAATGAATGGAGCTGCAATCGATCGACTAAGTGATGAGCTTGGTTCTGAATTGGCAATCATGAAAGGAAGAGTGGATGGCCTTGAAGCTCGTATTAATGGAATTGAAGCTGGTAGTTTTACTGAAACAACTACTTTTGGTGGTGTTGCTGAATTCTTAGTCGGTGCCTCCAGTAATGGTGGTACTGATAGTGATGAAGCTGTTATGTTTAACTATCACTACTCATTTGACTTGAATACTAGTTTTACTGGTGATGACAAATTAAACGTTGAGATATCATCAGGGAACCAAAACGCAAAAGCAGACAGTGATACTGGGAGGCGTGTAGTTGAAGTTCTCGATTTCGGAGAGCCCGCAGGAGATGGTTTAAGAATCGAAGACATTAACTACACTTTCCCTGTAGGAGAATGGAAATTATCCTTTGGTGAGTCAATGGATGCTTCCAAAAACTGGCCAAATGCCTGTGCAGTAAACAACATCGTTGATGCATTAGCAGATTGTGGAGCTGCAAACTCTGTTGATCTATCAGGAGATATTTCTTTTAGTGCTGGCAGAAGTTTTGGAGATGGATGGGATGTAGGTTTGGGAATTTCAGCAAATGATGGTGAAACAGCAAAAGGTATGTTCACTAAGGAAGGAGCTGATTACTACGGTGCTGCTCTCGGATACTCATCAGATAATTATGCTGTAACTCTTGCTTACTCTGATAAAGAAAGTACTTCATACTGGGGGGCTACAGCTGCTTATACTCCAGATGGGTTCCCAACAATAAGCGGTGGTGTTGAATTTGGAAATCCTGAAGCATCTTCAAATGATACTACTCAATATACGTTAGGTATCTCTTCCGATCTTGGTGAGGGTGAACTATCAGCATCATTTGGAACAAAAGATGCTTACACGGATTCTCAAACAGAACTATTCGCTTACGACGTTAGTTACTCTTATCCAATAAACGATGCTATGACTATTACTCCATTTGTTTATGTTGTTGAGCAAACGGGTGATGATGATACTGGGATTGGTGTAATGACATCATTCAAATTCTAATCAGAATAACCAAAAAAAAAAGTCCTCCAAAATGGAGGCTTTTTTTTTTGGGCTACCACTTTATGAAACTTAAATTGTTCTTAATAATTTAATTTTTTTTTCTTAACTTTTTAAAGGGATTATAAGAAAGTGTTTCCTTACGCACTAAATGAAAAAAACATTAGCTGCTGCAAGTTTTTCAGCATTACTTGCAATCCTCGCCTCCTCTACAAGTAGCGGATTTGCAAATTGGAATACCAAATATTGGGCAAATGAAAAAAACTTCAACAGAATTTCTTCTTTCAATGTAAGCGATAATTTACCAAAGGGCTCAAAATCTACAACCAAAACATCCTCTGAAGTTGTTACAGCTTCAGAAGATGGTAAGACTTTGATGTATACAGATAGTGATTTAGGAGTAGTAGGTTTAATTGATATCTCAGATCCTGCGAGGCCAAAAGCGTTGGGAATTATTGAACTGGAAGCAGAACCAACTGGAATTGCAGCACTTGGAAACAATGCCTATATAGGTTCAAATACATCTGAAAGTTATACAAATCCTTCCGGAGCATTAGTTCAATACAATTTAGAAAAAAGAAAAGCAGTAAAAGAATGTGATTTAGGTGGGCAGCCTGATAGCGTCTTTGTTTCACCAGACGGAACATTTCTAGCTGTCGCTATAGAAAATGAGAGGGATGAAGAATATAAAAATGGATTTATCCCTCAATTAGATGACAATGGCATTCAAATTAATCCTGCAGGTTATGTTTCTCTTGTGAAGTTAAACAAAAGAGGAAAAATACAATGCAATTCAATAAAAAAAGTTGATTTAACAGGATTATCTGAAATAGCTCCTAGCGATCCCGAACCAGAATTCGTTGCTATTAATGATCTTGGTGAAACAGTTGTCTCTCTTCAAGAAAACAACCATCTTGCAGTAATTGATAAAGATGGAAATGTAATATCACATTTCTCGGCAGGAGTTGTAAAACAAATGGCAGGAATGGATACAAAGAAAGATGGAGCACATAAATTTAAAAGCAAACTAAAGAATGTAAGAAGAGAACCCGATGGTCTTACTTGGATTGATAATGACCATTTTGCAACAGCAAATGAAGGTGATTACAAGCATATTGATCCAAATCAGGCAAAAAGAGGTGGTTCAAGATCCTGGACTATTTTTAAAAAAGATGGAACAGTAGTTTATGAAGATGCAAATAGACTAGAAAGAGCAATTGCACAAATAGGTCATTTCCAAGATGGGAGAGCAGGTAAAAAGGGAGTAGAACCTGAGTCAGTTACATATTCAAAAATTAATGGGACGCCCTATTTATTTGTTGGTGCTGAACGAGCTGGGATAGTAGCTGTTTACGATATCACAGAACTAAATCAACCTTTGCTTACTCAATTACTTCCATCAGGCATTGGACCAGAGGGATTTGTCGCAATTCCAGAGAGGGGATTAATTGCCTCAGCAAATGAAAAAGACTACAACAAAAAAGAACCTGGTTTATCTTCTCATGTGACTATTTATCAACTACAAGACGCACCTGCTTCATACCCACATTTAACAAATGAAAATGGCCTTGAATTTGTGTCTTGGGGTGCGATAAGCGGAATGGTTGCAGGTGATGATGGTAAAATTTATGCTGTAAATGATGGGACTTTTAAAACCCAACCAAGAATTTATGTTATTGACCCTTCATCTTCACCAGCACTACTAGAAAGAGCTATAGATATAAAGCTAGATGGTAAGACTGCATTATTTATGGATCAAGAAGGTATTACTACTGATGGTAATGGTGGATTTTACATTTCTACTGAAGGAATCAAGAAAAAGCTAAATGAACATCCTCCTGCTATCTACCATGTAAGCTCAGATGGTGAAATTTTAGAGAAGATAACTCCACCACCTTCATATCTTAATTATGCTAAAAATCCTGGTTTTGAAGGCATAACAAGGAATGGGGATATTCTTTATATTGCTCAACAGAAGCCTTGGGGTGATGATACTTTCAATACTACTAAGATCCTTTCCTATAATTTAAAAACCAAACAGTGGGGGGCCGTAAATTATCAATTAGATAGGATCAAAAAAGGTGGCGTTGGCATTTCAGAATTGACTTACCATGACGGGGCACTTTATGTAATCGAAAGAGATAGTTTCTATGGAAAGAAAGCGAAATTGAAAGCTATATATAAAATAGATTTAGATGATGTTATTTTCGAAGGTCTTCAGACTAATATTCCTCCCAGACTTTATCCTTTAGTTGAAAAAGAGTTAGTTACTGATCTAAAACCAGTAATGAAATCTACGGGTGGTTTTATCCTTGAAAAGGTTGAAGGCTTAGCAATAACAAGCGACGGGCAAGCATGGATTTCAACTGACAACGACGGGACTGGAAAGAAATCAACTGGTGAAACTCTTTTCCTAAATATTGGGAAAATCTAGTTAAAACTACTAATGAAAGTCACCTTTTATATAAGGTGGCTTTTTTTTGCAGTTCTTATAATTAAAAAAAAGAGTTAAATAATGAAATACCTAATATTTATTATTTTATTCATCGCCCCAGTTAAAGCTGAAACAAAATATTATTGGCAGGGTGTCAGGCATTATTTAAATCGACCCAAACTAATGATAGAAGCATGCAAAGATATGAAAGAAGAAAATGACATTGGAACATCTGCTTTCGAGAGTATGTACATGCCAACATTACCTGATAGGCTTTGGTTAGCTATTGGCAAAAGAGATTCTTATTGGGCAGATGACTCCAAAGAAGGAAGCATTCTTTTTACAAGAGAAGGGGTTTTAAATTTAAAAAAATTTATTGCAGAAAAATCATGTCCTAATATTTTTTAAATTTTCCCTATAAATCTGTATTAATACACGGAAAGATAGTTTCAATAATCGCTCCACCATCTTTATGATTAAATGCTTTTATAAAACCTTTATTGTTATTAATTATTTTTTTTGTAATTGAAAGACCTAAACCACTACCACTTTTCTTAAATTTAGTCCTTGATGGATCACCACGATAAAAACGAGAAAAAATGTCATTTGATTCATTTTCTTCTAATCCAATACCTTTATCTCTAACTCTTATAACAACAGAGCTATCTCTCTTAAAAATTTCAATTTGTATGCCCTCTTTTGTTGGTGAATAACGAATAGCGTTATCTAAAATATTTATAAATGCTCTTTTTAAATTTTCAATATCCCCAGATATATAATATTTTGTTGGAGAAAATAAATTTATTTTTATATCCTTTTTTTCTGCAAGCGGTTTTAGTGTTTGCCAAGATTCCATAATCAAATCTGAAATAGATATTTTTTTGTTTTTATTAAAATCTTCGTTACTTTCTAGCTTAGAAAGCTCTAAAGTCTCTTCGGCCATTTTTCTTAATCTTTTTGACTCTTTCTTAAGTCTTTTAACAAGATACCTATCCTTTTTTGATACTACTGATTCAAGTCTTTCCCCAATTAAGATAAGTGATGTAAGAGGAGTTTTCAGTTCATGAGACACATCATTAATTAATTGATTTTGTCGTTTTTTTATCGATTCAATTGATAATTTACTTTCCAATAATATTAAATAATTCTTTTCCCTTCCTCTAACAATATTTACCGAAATGGGTACTCCCGCAATTATGAAATCAAGGTTGAATGGGAAATCTTTTTTTCTTAAATATAGAATTTTATTACTAAGTACTTCAAGCTCATTAATATCATTAATTGCTTTTCCAATAACATCTTTATATTTGATAACCCTAATAAGAGATAAAGCTTTCTGATTGATAAATTTTATTGTTAGATCAGATGATAAGATTATCCACCCTTGCGATGAATAATCTAACCAAGACAACACTTCTTGAGGTTTAATTTTATCAAATGGGAAATCAATAGTTTTTTTATACTTATTTTTATCAACTTCAAATTTTTTTTCTTTTGATTGAGAAAAATGCTTGACTTTTATTTTCCACTTCTGATGTAAAAAAAATAATACTTCTTGTAGTGTTTTCATTTTCATCCAAACTTATATCCAAAACCTCTTACAGTTTTAAGAAACTTTGGAGCTGAGGGATCTTCTTCTAATTTCTCTCT